>NZ_LOCM01000025.1 GCF_002887775.1 Streptococcus penaeicida
TTGTTTTTTACTTCATTGACGGATAATATGCATCTAAACATATCACCCTCACATTTGGTTTTTCTTGTCTTATTCAGTTCTCAAAGGTCTTGCCATCTCTTACGAGACAACTATTATATTCTATCAGGTCAGTGTGACCTTGTCAACAACTTTTTTCATTTATTTTTTGATTAATAAATCTAAAATTTGGCAACTCAATTAGTATAGACTATACCAACCTCGCTTGTCAATAGCATTGCTTGCTTTTTTTAATATTTTTCAATATTAAAAACGACAGGAATCATTTCCTGTCGTTTAACTGTTTTATTATTCTATTGATAGAACTTAAATTTCCTTTTGATACTCTGCTACTTCAGCTTTATTTGCCCAAACAAAATGTCCTTGCTTAATTTCTACCATTTCTGGCTTATCAACTGAATAGTCGTGTTGATCTACCGAGTAGACAATTAATTTTTTCTTCCGTTCTAGAATAGGGTCAGGAATCGGAACAGCTGATAGAAGAGACTTGGTATATGGATGAATTGGGTTAATGAATAATTCTTCCGTCTCAGCCACTTCAACGATAACACCTTTATGAATAACAGCAATCCGGTCTGAAATGAAGCGAACTACTGACAAATCGTGGGCGATAAAGAGATAGGTTAAACCTTTCTCTTTTTGCATCCGTTTCAAAAGGTTTAAAACTTGCGCACGAACAGAAACGTCAAGTGCTGAGATAGGCTCATCGGCAATGACAAATTCTGGATCCATAACTAAAGCACGCGCAATACCAATCCGTTGGCGTTGTCCTCCGGAGAATTCATGTGGATAACGTGTTAAATGTTCGGCAAGCAAACCAACTTCAGTCATCATGTTTTTAATCTTTTCCTGACGTTCTTCTTCAGATTTGAAAAGATTAAAGTTGTAGAGACCTTCTGAAATAATATAATCAACGGTTGCCCGTTCATTAAGACTGGCTGCTGGGTCTTGGAAAATCATTTGGATTTTACGAATTAATTCGTTAGCTTCCGCTTTTGATTTTTTTCCATTAACAACTTTGCCGTCATAGACAATGTCACCTTTACTAGTATCATTTAAACCAATGATGGCACGACCAATGGTTGTCTTACCAGAACCAGATTCTCCAACTAGAGAAAAGGTTTCTCCTCTATTAATAAAGAAGTTGGCGTTTTTAACAGCAACAAATTTTTTCTTTCCTTCACCGAAGGAAATTTCTAAGTCTTTGACTTCGACTAATTTCTCAGACATTTCCTTCCTCCCGATAGATTTGTTTGTTTGAGATTTTTTCATGAATATCCTGAATCACTTCTGGTTTTTGAACCTTTGGTGCTTCTGGATGCAATAACCAAGTTTTTGCCCAGTGGGTATCACTGACTTCAAAACGGGGAACTGCTTCTTCGAAATCGATTTTCATCGCATACTGTGAACGAGGAGCAAAGGCATCACCAACAATTGGTTTATAAAGTGACGGAGGTGTTCCTGGAATTGAGAACAAAATCCCTTTATCATCAGCTAATTGCGGTAAGCTTGATAGAAGACTCCAAGTATATGGATGTCTTGGGTCATAGAAAATATCTTCTACTGTTCCATATTCAACAATTTCACCAGCATACATTACCGCAACATTGGTCGCAATACTTGCCACAACACCAAGGTCATGGGTAATGAAGATGATTGTAAATTCATATTCTTTTTGAAGAGATTTCAAAAGATCAATGATTTGTGCTTGAATGGTTACATCTAAGGCAGTTGTTGGCTCATCACAGATAAGAATATCTGGGCGACATGCCAAAGCGATAGCAATAACGATACGCTGTCTCATCCCGCCTGAATATTGGAATGGATATTCATCAAAACGTTTTTCAGGTTCTGGGATACCGACTTTATTCATATAGTCAATGGCTAATTTTTTAGCTTCAGAACGTGATTTCTTTTGGTGTTTAATGATAACCTCAGTGATTTGGCTACCAATGGTTTGAATTGGGTCAAGACTGGTCATTGGATCTTGGAATATTGTCGCGATTTTTGCACCGCGAATGCCTTCCCAGTCTTTATGATTCTTGAGTTTCGTTAATTCTTGCCCACGATAATCAATGCTTCCAGAGGCTACACGGCCATTTGATTCAAGCATCCCCGTAAAGGTTTTGGTTAAAACTGACTTACCACTTCCAGATTCTCCAACAACAGCAAGGACTTCGCCTTCATAAAGGTCGATGGAGATATCACGAATTGCAGTCAAGATACGGTCGCGAACTTCAAATTCAACAACCACATTTTTTGCACTTAAAATAATTTCTTTATTTTCTACCATGACGACTCCTATCTATGTGTTCTTGGATCACTAGCATCAGCTAAGTTTTGGCCCACAATATAGAGAGGGAGCGATACTAAGATAAGAGTGGTAAGGGGAATCCAGAATAAATAAGCATTTGTCGTCAAGTTTGATGAATAGTTTGAGATCAGACGACCAAGACTTGGTTCTGAAAGCGGCAACCCTAAACCGAAGAAGGATAGGAAGGCTTCAGAAGAGATATATGCTGGCAACAATAAGGAAACCATTGATACGATAACAGATACCAATTGCGGAAGTAAGTTTTTAGTAACAATTTTCCGTGTTGGTGTTCCTAAGGTTTGGCTGGCCAAATTATATTCTAGGTCGCGGTAACGTAATACCTGAACCCGGACAGAATAAGCTATCCCAATCCAACCAGTAACACAAAAGGCGAAGATTAAGTTCCAGAAACCTGCCCCGATAGAGTATGTTAGGACAATAATAATCAACATTTGTGGAAGGTTTGAAATAACGTTATAGACCTCGATCATGACTTTATCGACTGTTTTAGAAACACCCCAAAGTCCACCGATAACAACACCCAAGATCATATTGATGATGGTCGCAATAACCGAAATAAGGATTGAATTTCGGGCACCATACCAAACACCGTCAAAGAGGGATTGACCGTTTTTATCAGTACCAAACCAGAATTCTGAGTTTGGTGAAATATAGCGTTTTGAAAAGTCATTGATATTGCTAACATCATTAAAATCATAATGAGCAAAAATCGGATAGATAAAACTCATTAAAATGATGGTTATCAAAATAACTAACATAACAATCGTTGATTTACGCGCAAAAAATTGACGGAAAACCGATTTCCAGTAAGAGTAAGCCGGGGCATCAATAACTTCAGATGCATAACTGTCAAGTTCAACGAACTCAAATTTAGATTGATCAATTGTTGCCATTACTTACCTCCTTTACTAGATAATTTAATACGTGGGTCAAGAATTGTCATTAAGATATCTCCAGCTAATAAAGCTAAGATTGATAATACTGCAAAAATGAAGACTAGTCCTACCACCATTGTATTGTTGGCTGCCTTAATGGCATCGATTAACATTTTACCCATACCTGGAAAGGCGAAAACAGTCTCAGTCAATGTTGCTCCTGCAATAGTAGCTACTACTGCCTGAGGGATACCATTAACAATCGGAACCATAGCTTGTTTGAACAAGTGATTTTTTGAAATTTCAGCTTCAGTTAAGCCTTTAGCCCGTGCAAAGCGCACAAAATCACTGCCTTGTAAATCCACAAGGTAACGACGGAACCAAACGACATTCCCTGGTGTTCCTAAAATCCCTAAAATTAAGGCGGGTAGGACATACGATCTGGGATCCCCTGCACCTAATAATGGGAAAGTATCCGGAAGTCCAACCATTGAACCTAAGAAACGAACAATGTAAATAAGGGCGATACTTGGCAAAGCCAACATAAAGGTTGTTGCACCTGTTGAAAAACGGTCAAATAAACCATCTTTATAGTAAGCCATTAACATCCCAATTGGCAAACCAAAAATGTAAGATAAGAGAACACCAGTCATCCCAATAATGAAAGAGTTGGTAATCATTGATGGTTCAGCATGATTATTTTGTGTTGCTGTGTAAGGATCATCCTTACCAAAGTTCATGCGATCTCTAGCATCCGCCTTGCTTGGTGATTTATAAGTTCTAGAATAGATATTGATTGGAGAGAACTTAGTAACTCCGCTAGGGAATGTAACTTCTTTAGAGAGGGTACGACCTTGTTCTTGAGTAATAACCTGAATAACAGGGATATTAGCATAGGTTGGGTAAGATTTGCCCAAATTGAAGCTAATGAAGTTTTGATGAATAAATGGGAATTGACCATTAACATACATCATGTATTTGTGCTTAGTTCCTGAACCAACGATGGCAGGTCCTACTGCAGGATCCATTTCTGGACGAATATAGCGTGCCAAGTCTGGATTTTTCTTATCTTGGATTGTCCAAGGATGGTCAATAACAATTAGTTTACTAAAGAAATTCCAAACACGTTCGTAAATCGGAATATTTCGGACAGCATAGAATTTTTTGTTTTCTTCAAAACGTTTTAATTCCCAGCCATTGCCGATTGATTTAATGTATTTTTGATAAATCTTTTTATTGGCTGCTGTTGGTTCAACTGAAACTGATTTATCAATTTTCTCAGCCTTGGATTCAAGTTCTTTACTGCTATAGTATGAAATGTAACCCATGCGTTCAAAAACAGTATTACGGTAGTTTTCTTTTTTGTCTGGTGTCGTCACCATCTTATTATAGTTGGGGTCTTGTTTAAAAATCAGGCTTGTTGGTACCAAAGTAAAAACAATAACATACGTTAAAGTTGTTACCAACAAAATCGATATTAAAGACCTCAAAATGCGCTCAATAATATACTTTTTCATTCCATTCCTCATAATAAGTTCAAAAGAACTTCCTCACTCGAAGAGAAAGTTCTTAATGAACAAGCTTTTATTTTTCAATATGCTCTTTTAATGAATCAGCATATTTTTTATTAGATTCGTCTTTATCTTTCTTCCATTTCTTCAATGCTTTATCATAGTCTTTTGTTTTAACTGGTTCTTCTTGAAGCTTCATATATTTGAAATAAGTTGCATCTGATTTGTTACCAGCCCAACCAAAAGCAGTTGTAAATGGAACAACTTTTGTTACTGTTGGCGTACCACCTAATGAATAAGTTGGAATATAAACTGCTGAATCTGCTAATGCTGCTTGTGCTTTAGCATATGTTTCATAGCGTTTATCTTGATCATCAGTAATTTTTGCAGCTTCGTTATCAAGTTTATTAAATTCATCTAAACCAGCTTTAGTAGCAATGGCATTATCCTTAACAGGATTTAAACCAATGTTTTTAGCTTGAGCAGCATTTGCAATAGTAGTGTTAAAGATATCTAAGTATGATGACGGATCGATGTAGTCTGGGCTCCAACCTGAGGCAGTTGAAAGATCCCAGTCTTGTTGATCAGTTGTTTCAGCCATGTATGTAATATTGTTGTAGTTATCAGAGTTCAATTCAATGATATCAATAACAACATTTTCTTTACCAAGTGATTTTTCAATGGACTGTTTCATAGATTGTGCTTGTTGCATTAAACCAGAAGCAGTTTGGTCTTGTGGCATGTCAATATGGATTGGGAATTGAACACCTTCCGCTTCAAGAGCTTTTTTAGCTTTATCCATTTGTGCTTTTGCTTTTTCAGGATTGTAAAGACCATCTTGAGCGTCTGCTAAATTAACATCTTTCCACTGATCTCCGTAAGTCGCCAATTCTTTTTCAACAGCTTTTCCGAAATCTTCACCCTTAATTTGAACAAATGATGGTGGAACCAATGTGTTTCGAAGTGCTTTATTGGCAGCTTCTTCACCCGCTGTTTGAGCAGTATAAGATTCTCTATTGAAACCGAATGTCAAAGCTTGACGGAAATCTTTGTTTAAAATAGCTTTACGTGTATCTTCTTTTTGCTTATCATCCGTTTTCTTAGTATGCTCATAAGCAGTACGGTTCAAATTGAAGGTTGCATAGTAGATGTTAGATTTTTGTGGTCCATAAATGATATTTTCGCCATACTCTTTTTTAACCTTTTTATATGAAGGAGTTGTTGGGAAAAGGCGAGCTGCAGTATAAGAACCTTTGTCAAAGTTACGGAAGAGTGATTCTTGATCTTGACCATCATAGTAAGTTAATTGAACGGCATCAAGATGAACATCTTTTTTATCCCAATAATTTTCATTTTTAACAAATTCAATTGATGATTTACTTGTTAAAGAAGAAATTAAGAATGGTCCATTGTACAAGATAGATGAAGCATCAGAAGATTTACCAAAATCTTTACCTTGTGATTTCAAGAATTCAGCATTAACAGGAGATAAAATACCATAAGTCAACTTAGAATTCCAATAACTTTCCGGTTGGTTAAGCGTATATTGAACAGTATTCTTATCAATAGCTTTTACACCAACTGTAGAGAAGTCTTTAGTTTTACCTTCAATATAGTCACTTAATCCTTTTACAGAATCTTGAACCAAGTAAAGGGCTTCAGAATTTTTATCAGCTGCGTGTTTTAAACCAGCAACAAAGTCATCTGCCGTAACTGCTGCATATTCTTCACCATCAGCAGTGTACCATTTTGAATCTTTACGGATTTTGTAAGTATAAGTTAAACCATCTTCAGATACAGTCCAATCTTTTGCGACTGATGGAACAAGGTTCCCCATGTTATCATATTCCATTAACCCATCAACACCATTTTGGGTGATTTCACTGGTTGTTGAACGTCCAGAAACTAGGTAATCCAAAGTATCTGGATCAGTAGAGTAAACATAGCTGTAAGTGTTTGACTTACCACTTTTACTTGATCCACCACCACAGGCTGTAAGTGCAGATACTGATAAAACCGCTATTCCAGCGGCAGCTAACCACTTGCCATTTTTCATAAGACTCGCTCCTAAATTTTTTCTTCAATCTTGTTCAAAAAGATTGTGCTAATTAAAAACATTATATCATAATTTTTCTCCTAAAAAAATATTTGACACAAAATTATCTGAATATTTTACCTCTTTTTTTGCCATTTATTAAAATTTTTTATTTTCTCCCCTGCTATATCAGCTATTAAAGCCATTATCGACTTATCTCTCGCCTTTAATGTAATCACTCTCATTTCTCATGATAATGCTTCCAAAAGACCATTATCAGAAAGAAAAGTACTGAAATCCAGGTCAGACTTATGATATAATTAAAAAGAATCTAGCTTCTTGATAAGGAAACCCTAACCCATATGAAAAAATTGACCTACTTTCTGCTTATCGCCAGTCTGGCACTTATTCCAACCTTGGTTTCAGCAGAATCTTATAAACTCCCTGCCAAAAGTGGTATTGCTTTTGAAGTCAGCACAGGTAAAATTCTTTATGAAAAAGATGCAAAGGAAAAACTTCCTGTTTCTTCTCTCACAAAAGTACTGACCACCTATATGGTCTACAAGGAAGTTGACAGCGGACGCTTATCCTGGGACACACCAGTTAAAATTTCTGACTACCCTTACAACCTTACCACTGACTATACTATCAGTAATGTGCCACTGGATGCCCGCAAGTACACCGTTGAAGACTTGTTGGAGGCCATGTTAATCACCAATGCTAACAGCCCTGCTATTGCCCTAGCTGAAAAAATCGGCGGAACAGAGCCTCTTTTTGTTGATAAAATGCAGAAGCAACTTAAGGAATGGCGGATTCACGACGCTAAATTGGTCAATGCGACTGGACTTTCCAATAGCCAACTGGGGGATCATATCTATCCCAAATCTAAAAAGAATGCAGAAAATAAGATGTCGGCTCAGGATTTGGCCATTGTCACCCAACATCTACTCAAGGACTACCCTCAAGTCACTAAAATTACCAAAAATCCTTCTGCCCCTTACCAAGGCGATCGCATCTTCTCCTACAATTACATGCTCAAGGGCATGCCAAATTATCGGATTGGAACCAATGGACTCTTTGTTTCTTATTCGGAAAATGGCGGAGCTTCTCTGATTAGCTCTAACAAAGAAAACAAGATGAACATCGTCTCAATTATTTTAGATGCAGATAAGGCTGACGGTCAAGAATTCACTCAGTTCACCGCAGCAAATGCTCTCTTGGACGACATTAGCAAAACCTATGAGGCTGTCACCTTAGTTAAAAAAGGAGAATCCTTAAAAGGTAAGAAAATTAAGGTAATAGACAGTCCTAAAACGCAGGTTGGCCTAGTTGCCGATCAATCAATTCGAGTTGTCCAAAAAATTGGTCAAGCAAAGCTTGATAAACTTAGAATCACCCCCCTAAAGTCTGAATTCCAAGCACCACTCTCTAAAAAAGAAGAACTTGCCAGTGCTAGTTATAAAGATTCAGACCCTGTCGGAATCGGGTATTTAGGTGATCGGCCTACCTATCAATTGAGTGCTGAAGAAGAAATACCACGGAGCTTTTTCTTAAAAGTTTGGTGGAATCATTTCGTCACTTATGTCAATGAGAAACTCTGAGAAATCAAGCTTAAACAAACTGAATTTCTCACACTTTTATAAGATTAGGAAGTAAGAATTTCTTATTTCCTTTTTTTGACCATTCCCGTTAATATTGCTAAAATAGGTACTATGAAAAAACAAATCACTTTAATACTTTTCTGCTTTTTCCTGCTCTTGGGAAGTGCCCCAACAATCAAAGCAGAGCAAGCATTAAATATCAATGCTAAAGAAGCTATCGCTGTGGAATATAGGACTGGTAAGGTTCTTTATGAGAAAAATAGCCAAAAAAAAAAATTCCCATTGCTTCTTTGACAAAAATCATGACTGTTTATATGACTCTTAAGGAAATTGATTCTGGCAGACTCAAGTGGGATGATCAGATTAAATTGTCTAAATATGCGAAAGCTCTGGCCAATAATCCCGACATCAGCAACCCGCCTCTCTACAAAGACTCCTACTCAGTTCGCGAATTGGTTGACTCCGCTATGATTGTTTCGGCTAATAGCTCTGCAATTGCCCTAGCTGAAAAAATCGCCGGAAATGAGCCAAAATTCATGGATATGGTCAAGGAACAATTGAAAGACTGGGGCATCAAAGATTATCAACTGCTGAATTCATCTGGTTTGAATAACAGTATGCTAAACGGCCATATCTATCCTGGGTCTAGCCGTCATGCGGAAAATGAATTGAGTGCAAGAAGTTTGGCTATTGTCGCTCGCCATTTAATACAAGATTATCCTGAAATTCTCTCTATTTCTTCTCAGACTCAACTACTTTGGGGTAATGATGTCCTAACCAACTCCAATCATCTACTTCCTGGCAACAGCATGGGCAGATATGGTGTCGACGGTCTGAAAACGGGTACTACCGCTAAAGCCGGGCAAACCTATATTGGAACTGCTGTTCAAGATAATATGCGTGTTATTGTCGTTATTCTTCATGCAAATGACGCGGAAAATGATAATGAAGCTCGCTTCGTTGAGTCTAATAAATTATTTGACTATTGCTTTCAAAATTATAAAAAAGTGACTTACGCCAAAAATAGTCCTCTTCCTAAAAAATTAGCTATTTCGAATGCCAAACAGAAGACTATTCCTTATGTTAGCAAAACCGAATTTTCGGTGGTTCAATCACCATCTCTTAAGTCAGTTGATTATCACTTTAAATTAACTGAAAAAGAAGTCAAGGCTCCTGTAAAAAAAGGAGAAAAATTAGGAAAAATTTTCTTCCAAGATAAGGCCGATTACTTAGATGAGAAACCTGAAACAGCAATTTATGCCGCTAAGAGGGTCGAAAGTCTTACACTTTGGGAAAAATTCATCAACCTCTTCACTCATCAATATTAGAATCATTGAATAAACATTAAAAAGTTCTTTGCATTGTATTAGCTTAGTGATATAATAAGCTTATCATTTTTAGCAAGGAGCTTTTTTTGTGAGAAAAATTTCTGTCATTATATTTTTGATTTCTCTCTTTTTCCTTTTCCCAACTACAAGTCATGCTCAAGAAACAAAGGATATTATTGGTATCACTCAAGATGCTGGTTATCAAATTAACCCCATTACAAAGCCGAAATCATCTATTGTTGTTAATGCTTCAAATGGTGATATTCTCTGGCAAGATAATATGATGGCTGTGCGAGATCCGGCAAGTATGTCAAAAATGTTTACTTTATATCTTTTATTTGAGGATATTGATAAAAGTAAACTTGATTTGGATACAACAATCAGAGCTACTGAAACGGATCAAGCCATTAGTCAAATCTATGAGATTAGTAATAACAAAATCGTTGCCGGTGTAGACTATCCGGTCAGTGACTTAATTACCATGGCTGCGGTTCCCTCTTCCAATGCGGCGACTATTATGCTGGCTAATTATCTGTCAGAAAATAATGCTTCTGCCTTTATTGATCGTATTAATAAGACGGCTGAGAAATTAGGAATGTCAAACACCCACTTTAATAATGCAAGTGGTGCTGTGGCTGAAGCTTTTAATGGCTACTACACCCCTGATAAATATGATGCTTCAGCTCCTAATCAAACAACTGCGCATGACCTGGCCATTTTAGCTTACAATTTTTTAAAAAAATATCCGGATATCCTTTCCTTCACAAACCAATCAGTAGTCAAAACCATGGTAGGGACACCATACGAGGAAGAATTCCATTCCTACAACTACTCGCTTCCTGGTGACAAATATGGTCTTAAAGGTGTAGATGGTCTTAAGACTGGCTCTAGCCCAAGCGCTGCTTTCAATGCCATTGTGACTGCTCAACGTGATGGTCAGCGCTTGATTACTATTGTTATGGGGGTTAGCGACTGGTCAGATCAAGAAGGTGAATTCTACCGACATCCTTACATTAATGCTCTGACTGAAAAAGGTTTTGAAGACATTAATGAAACTTCTAAAACTAAATTTGATAATCTTTTTCCCAAAGAAAGGAAAAGAACAGAAGCTGATGAAAGTACATCTTCTAGTGTGAAGAGGAAAAATCCAAGTGACTCTGACCTTCTAAGTCGTTTCGAAGCTTTTGTTGATCATCATCACCGCATTTTCTTCATCGGGCTTGGCATTTTTATTGTGATTGTGATTATCCTAGCTCTTGTAGCCATCTTTTAATTGATGCCATTTTTAATGTAATATAAATAGAAGAAAGTTAGGTTATTCCTAATTTTAATTCAAAGTTTTTCCAAAAATTTATTGACACGACAAAAAAAGATCAAGAGAAATTCTTGATCTTTTTGTAATTTGTGAGAAATTTATTCTTCTTCCTCACGTTTTTTAGTTGCCAATCCTAAAGCCGCGAGAATGGCTAAGGCTGCTGTTCCGAACAGACCACTGTTATCAGATGATCCTGTATGCGGAAGTTGAACATTTGTCATACTTGCTTGTGGAGTACTTGATTGACTTGTTGAAGTTGATTCTTGGGTTGATTGAGAGTTGGATTCAGAAGTGGTGTTACTTTCTGAGTCGCTTGTTGGCGGTAACTGTGGCTCAATTTCTTTAACAAAACCTGAGTCAATTGTTGGGTTATCATTTCCTGATACCGTTACTTTAACAACTGTTCCGTCTGAATCTAATGTGTCATCACCTGTGTTTGATGTGGTTGGCACGTAGCCAGCTGGTGTATCAAAGGTAATGGTATAGTCACCGTCTGGGAGATCAGTAAACTCATAATGACCATTGCTATCAGTCGTTGTTGTTTGTGTTGAACCATCTGGGTTCGTAATTGTTACTGTTACGCCAGGAATTCCTGGTTCACCAGCATCTTGAACACCGTCATGGTTAGTATCTTCCCAAACAGTATCACCGATGGTATGTGTATCTTTAACGAAACCACTATCGATGGTTGGATTATCTGATCCTGATACCGTTACTTTAACAACTGTTCCGTCTGAATCTAATGTGTCATCACCTGTGTTTGGTGTGGTTGGCACATAGCCAGCTGGTGTATCAAAGGTAATGGTATAGTCACCGTCTGGGAGATCAGTAAACTCATAATGACCATTGCTATCAGTCGTTGTTGTTTGTGTTGAACCATCTGGGTTCGTAATTGTTACTGTTACGCCTGGGATTCCTGGTTCGCCGGCATCTTGAACACCATTATGGTTTGTATCTTCCCATACAGTATCGCCGATGGTGTGAGTATCTTTAACGAAACCTGAGTCAATTGTTGGGTTATCATTTCCTGATACAGTTACTTTAACGACAGTTCCATCTGAATCCAATGTGTCATCACCAGCGTTTGGTGTTGTTGGCACATATCCAGCTGGCGGTGTGAAGGTCACTGTATAGTCGCCATCTGGGAGATCAGTAAACTCATAATTTCCATTGGTATCAGTTGTTGTGGTAACGGTACTTCCATCTGGAGTTGTAAGAGTAACTGTTACGCCAGGAATTCCTGGTTCTCCAGTTTCTTGAACACCATTATGGTTAGTATCTTCCCAAACGGTATCACCGATGGTATGAACTATCATCGTCTCAGATCCAATATTAGAATTTGATTGGCTCTCAGAAGTACTCAAGCTTTCTGAAACACTTGTTGAATCTGATAGTGACGTTGAATCAGATACACTTGTTGAATCTGATAATGATGTTGAATCTGATAGTGACGCTGATTCTGATACACTTGTTGAATCTGATACACTTGTTGAGTCTGATAATGATGTTGAATCAGATACACTTGTTGAATCAGATACACTTGTTGAATCAGATACACTTGTTGAATCAGATACACTTGTTGAATCTGATAATGATGTTGAATCAGATACACTTGTTGAATCTGATAATGATGTTGAATCAGATACACTTGTTGAGTCTGATAATGATGTTGAATCAGATACACTTGTTGAATCAGATACACTTGTTGAATCTGATACACTTGTTGAATCTGATACACTTGTTGAATCTGATAGTGACGCTGATTCTGATACACTTGTTGAATCTGATACACTTGTTGAATCTGATACACTTGTTGAGTCTGATAATGATGTTGAATCAGATACACTTGTTGAATCTGATAATGATGTTGAATCAGATACACTTGTTGAATCAGATACACTTGTTGAGTCTGATAGTGACGCTGATTCTGATACACTTGTTGAGTCTGATAATGATGTTGAATCAGATACACTTGTTGAGTCTGATACACTTGTTGAATCAGATACACTTGTTGAGTCTGATAGTGACGCTGATTCTGATACACTTGTTGAGTCTGATAATGATGTTGAATCAGATACACTTGTTGAGTCTGATAATGATGTTGAATCAGATACACTTGTTGAATCTGATAATGATGTTGAATCAGATACACTTGTTGAATCTGATAATGATGTTGAATCTGATACACTTGTTGAGTCTGATAATGATGTTGAATCAGATACACTTGTTGAATCTGATACACTTGTTGAATCAGATACACTTGTTGAATCAGATACACTTGTTGAATCTGATACACTTGTTGAATCAGATACACTTGTTGAATCAGATAATGATGTTGAATCAGATACACTTGTTGAGTCTGATAATGATGTTGAATCTGATACACTTGTTGAGTCTGATAATGATGTTGAATCAGATACACTTGTTGAATCAGATACACTTGTTGAGTCTGATAATGATGTTGAATCAGATACACTTGTTGAGTCTGATAATGATGTTGAATCAGATACACTTGTTGAATCTGATAATGATGTTGAATCAGATACACTTGTTGAGTCTGATAATGATGTTGAATCTGATACACTTGTTGAATCTGATAATGATGTTGAATCAGATACACTTGTTGAATCTGATACACTTGTTGAGTCTGATAATGATGTTGAATCAGATACACTTGTTGAATCTGATACACTTATTGAGTCTGATAATGATGTTGAATCAGATACACTTGTTGAGTCTGATAGTGACGCTGATTCTGATACACTTGTTGAATCTGATAATGATGTTGAATCAGATACACTTGTTGAGTCTGATAGTGACGCTGATTCTGATACACTTGTTGAGTCTGATAATGATGTTGAATCAGATACACTTATTGAGTCTGATAATGATGTTGAATCAGATACACTTGTTGAGTCTGATAGTGACGCTGATTCTGATACACTTGTTGAGTCTGATAATGATGTTGAATCAGATACACTTGTTGAATCTGATACACTTGTTGAATCTGATAATGATGTTGAATCAGATACGCTTGTACTTGTCGAAGTGCTCAAGCTGGTTGAAGCACTTGCACTTGTGCTGGTTGAAGCGCTCAAACTGGTTGAAGTACTCTTACTTGTACTTGTCGAATTATTCAAACTGGTTGAGGTACTTGTACTTGTGCTGGTTGAAGTGCTCAAGCTGGTTGAGGTACTCTTACTTGTACTTGTTGAAGCACTCAAGCTAGTTGAAGCACTTGCACTTGTACTTGTTGAAGTGCTCAAGCTGGTTGAAGCACTTGCACTTGTGCTGGTTGAAGCGCTCAAACTGGTTGAGGTGCTCTTA
>NZ_LOCM01000026.1 GCF_002887775.1 Streptococcus penaeicida
TTGAAGCGCTCAAGCTGGTTGAAGTACTCAAGCTAGTTGAAGCGCTCAAACTGGTTGAGGTGCTCTTACTTGTGCTGGTTGAAGTGCTCAAGCTGGTTGAGGTACTTGCACTTGTGCTGGTTGAAGTGCTCAAGCTGGTTGAAGCACTTGCACTTGTGCTGGTTGAAGCGCTCAAACTGGTTGAAGTACTCTTACTTGTACTTGTCGAATTACTCAAACTGGTTGAGGTACTTGTACTTGCGCTGGTTGAAGTGCTCAAACTGGTTGAAGTACTCTTACTTGTACTTGTCGAATTGCTCAAACTGGTTGAAGTACTCTTACTTGTGCTTGTTGAGGTACTTGTACTTGCACTTAATGACGCACTAGTACTAGTTGAAAGTGACACTGGATCCTGAATTAGTCCGCCATCAATAGTCATGTTGTTAGCACCAGCTATTGTAAAAGTTGTCGATGTTCCGTTTGAATCAATTAATCTATTCGTACCTACATTAGAAGTTGTGAGTACGTAACCAGTTGGTGGTGTAATTGTAATCGTATAGGTATTCTTATCAAGCAGACCATCAAATTGATAGTGCCCGGCAGCGTCTGTATATACAGATTTTTTAGTTCCATCGGAATAGGTCAGTGTTACCAAGACATTAGCAGCAGGGCTTTCACCAGTAGTCTGAAGTCCATCTTTGTTTGTATCGAACCAAACATAGTCTCCTGCACTATATGTTACGGCAGTACCAGTACCACCAGATGTATCTGAAGTAAAGACGACATAGTTATTGGTTTCAACAATTGAATAATAACCAGAGTAGTCGTAAGATGACATTGTACCACTTTGTACAATAGGGTTTGTTGAATTTGGATCATATGTAGAAACAACTCTAATCACGTAAACATCTGAGATAGTCCCCAAATTGATTCGAGCACTATCTGTACCATATGTAATGGAAGGTGTCACTTTGGTTAAAGTACTATAATCAAGTACATCCATACTATCAGGTAAAGTTGAACCAGTTCCAGCTTTATAAACCTGAATTGTGGTAGTTGAGTTGATGACTGTACTACCTTGTTGAACCATCGCGCCAGTATTAGGATTAATCTGATAACCATAAACATTAAAGTACGTCGTGTAAGCAGCATAATCCATTGGGTTAACGTAAAAAATTTGTTCAACCGTATGATTAACTGAATCTAGTTCATTAAAAACAGACTGAATACTTGAACTCCCATATACAATTGGAGATTGGTATCGGACATACTCAGTTTTTGAAGTAGTTTCCCCACCTAATGAATAGGTTAAAGTTAGATTGGCATCATTTTGAACGACTGAGCGATCTATATAAGAAGAAGCATTTAAAGAAGCAATAACATTTTGGTATTTATCCACATAAGTCGTAAAAGTATATGTAACTGTTTTAGAAGTAGCATCCCAAGTCCCAGTAGCGATGACCTCTCCGGAACTATCTGTAATATCAGTTGGTGTCCAGTTAGCCATATCAAAATCTGAAGGTGCGGTATAGGGACTATAAGTCATGGTAAATTGATCACCTGCAGTCGCCGCATTATCAACTGTAAACTTTGTATAATACTCTAAAGATTCACCATCTTGGGGATAAATATAACCGTCATTATAAGAAGTATCTTTAATGTAAGACGATGTTACTGTTACAAGATTATTATTGACAGTACCAGTTGCAGATAAAGTAGTTGTAGCGAATGTACTAGTTTTTGGAGACAAACTAGATGTATTACTTGTAGACGTACTTGAACTAGAACTTGTAATCAAACTTGTTGAAGTTGATGTAAACGTTGACGACGATTGCGATTGACTCTCAGATTGAGAATCCGAAGATGATACTAATGCTGAGTTACTTGCAGATTGGCTCTGAGAAGTTGATTGACTTAGAGAATCTGATTGACTCATTGACATTGAACTCGTATCAGATACTGTTCCACTTGTACTTGTAGAACTTGTAGCAACAACTGTTGAATCTGTTCCTGCCAAAGCAGTCGTTCCTGTTTCAGAGGTAACTGGTAAACTACTTGTCGTTTCTGCAGCAAAAGCTGTATGACCTAGAGTTGCTCCACCTGCAATGGCTCCTATACCTAAGGCACCCTTTAATAATTGTTTTCGAGGAACGACAAAATCCACACTATCATCGATAATGTGTTCTTCTACTTGTCCACCCTTAAACAGTTGAATCAACCCAAAAGATGCAAGAGTTGTTTTAACCCAACTCTTGCCGGACTTATGTAGTTTTACACGAGACTTAGATTCAGTCTCAATGAAACTACTCTTATTAAATTTTTTAAATTTTCGTAACATATTGTTTCTCTCTCTCTCTCTCTCTCGACAAATAGTGAATACCCATTCACCGTGCTTTTTGTCTAATTCTATCTTACTCTTTTATATTATAAAATGCAACAATTTTTTAAAAATTTAAAAATTAATTTAATGACACTTTTTTATTACAAATTTTAGTGTTTTTTTGCTGAATAGGTAGTTATTTATACGAAAAAGGAGAATCCTGTTAGGTTCTCCTCTTCTTTTTTTAAAAACCGCTTTAACGCTCGTAAAAGAATAATAACTTACTTTTCATTTTTACGTTTTTTAGTGCTTAAGCCAAGGGCTGCCAGAATTGCTAAGGTTGTCGAACCATAGAGTCCTGAATTCTCATTAGAACCAGTATGTGGAAGTTCAACATGATCACTCAATTGATGGTTTTGTGACATTATTGAACGACTTGTACTCATGGAACTAGTATTTGACTTAGAAACTGATGTGCTTTGCGTTGTTGACTCTATGTTTGATTCAGAAACTGAAGTACTTTGTGTTGTAGACTCTGAGATAGATTAAGAAGTACTAATTGAATCTGATACTATTGAATCTGATTGTGATTTACTAATTGAATCTTAAACCACTGAATCTGAAACTACTGAATCTGATTGTGATTTAGAATTTGATTCAGTAGTTGTATCTGAGTTACTAGCTGTAGAAATACTTGTAGATTCACTCTTTGATAAAGACTCGCTAATAGCCGTACTATCAGCATCTGCAGTAGCAGTTTTATTTACAAATCTTATACCAAAGACATATTTCGAGCCATCTAATAAGTTACCATTGCTATTTTGTCCGACGGTACCAAAGGTTGATTTGACAGCGATTGCCTCTGCAGTATCAGGTCCGACGATTGCACCATCCATAACAACCACATATGAATCCGTTGGAGTATTTGGCAACTGAAAGACGAGTTCCCCATTGGCATTAATGGTTGGATTTAATGATGCCTTTACATCTGTAAAATTAGCTGTATCTGTGTAATCCATTTCCATTCCCGGTGGTAACACCGCAGGATCCGTTACACGATAAATTTTATAAGTAGAATTTGCTATATCATAACTAGCTAAATTAGCTGCATCCGAAACAACACCTGTATTCAAAGCTTCTTGAGTAGTCGCATTTGAAATTTTCACTGTATATGGTGTTGAATTATCCATTTTTGCGGGAAAATCTGAACCAGGTTGGTTAATTATAGCAACATAATGTGCTGTTTTATCAGTTAGATTAACATCTGTAACACACCATCTGTTTGATAGTCAGACCCTGTCGAATCATTATGGTCTGTATTACCATTGTCATACACAATATTTACTGTTTTACTGACATTGTTAACAGATACAACCACATTTGAAGTATCAACAGGAATAACATTATCATTAAAGAATACCTCAGTATTTCCTGTCGCAGTAATATTTTTTTCCATTAACATTATTTTTAAAAATATATGTTAATTAATTTGTTGTTGGGTCATAATTGGCTTCCGCAATAGTGACACCATCTGGGGTTCTTAATGCTGGGAAGTAAATTGTTGAGGAAGTAACACCATGAAAATCTAAATTATTGTTTAAAGTGAATGTAATATAGTCACCAGGTGTAACTGTAGCTTTTTTGAAAGTCAAATGTGAAATTTCCACCTGGTGCTTGGTCCATGTTATAAGTTTGACCATCTGTCAAATTTAAAATAAGATTTGAAATACTTGAAGATAAATCAGCACCAGAACCAACCGCTGCTAGTTTAACTGTAGCAAAACGATTTACTGTGGTGTTAGAAGCTTTAACAGATGTGGATTGGACACTATTACTAGTTGACTCACTAGCAATAGTTGATTCACTAATTGTTGACAAAGCTGATGTCGAAGCTACTTCACTAGTAGAAACTAAGCTATCTGATTGAGATTGACTTACAACTTCAGTTGCACTTTCTGAAACAATTGTACTAGTTGATTCTGTCGTTGACACTACTACAGTTGAATCTGCTTGAGTTGTATTATCTAGTGCTGTTTCTGAAGTAACTGGTAGTGAAGTTATTTCATCAGCTCCTACAGTTTGTGTTAGTGCAACACCACCTAAAATTGCACCAACCCCCGTTACTGTTTTAAAGATTTGTGGTGATGAGAATTTTATTTGACGGTCTTCTGTGAAGTTCACTTCTCCTTGCTGAGAATTTTTAAATAACTTTAACATCCCAATAGCTTTCAAAGTCACTGTTACCCAATTCTTACCAGATTTATGTAATTTCACACGAGATTTGGTATCTCCCGTAAATGCATTAGAACGATTATCTTTTTAAAAAATATTATATTGCAACTCCATTATATCAACTTAAATTTAAAACTCAAAAATTTCTAATTTGAAAATCCATTTTCTTGTTTATTTGTTATTTTCTTGACTTTTTTTCACTCTTATGTCCAAAAAAAACCAGCTAAGAATCTCGGCTCTATAATTTCTGTAGTGGGTAAATCCTCAAAAGAGATTATAGGGTCTTTTTCGTTATTGAAATTTTTCACACCAAAAAAGTCCCATATGATCTATAATGAAAAGCGACTAAACCATCATTA
>NZ_LOCM01000027.1 GCF_002887775.1 Streptococcus penaeicida
AGAATCTCTTCTTAGCTGGTTTCTAATCTTTTATAAATTTATAGATTTTTTTACAACTACTTCTTAGTCGTTTTCATTACGTTTCTTACCAGCAAGTCCTAATGCTGCTAAAATCGCTAGAGCTGCTGAACCATAAAGTCCTGTGTTTTCTGCTGCTCCTGTATGTGGAAGAGCTGTTGCACTAGCTTTTGGTGCTTCTGAAGCTTTAGATTGACTAGTTGAAGTTGATTGTGTATGAGATTGTGATTGAGATGTTGAAGTCGTTGTTGACTCTGAAGCACTTTCGCTTCCTGGTGTCGGTACTTCTTTAACAAATCCTGAATCTAAAGTAAGATCATTTGCGCCATGGATAGTTACAGTTACTGTTGCGCCATCTGAATCTTTAGAATCATCACCATTGTTTGAAACAGTTGGTTTGTAACCATTTGGTGTTTCAAAAGTTACAGTATAAGTTTCACCATCATTAAGACCTGTGAACTCATAGTAACCATTTGTATCAGTAGTTGTTGTCTTAGTTGTTCCATCTGGATTTGTAAGTGTTACTGTTACACCTGGAATTCCTGGTTCTCCACCATCTTGGATACCATCTTTGTTAGTATCTTCCCAGACATAGTCACCAATAGTGTATGATTCTTTGACAAAACCACTGTCAATTGTTGGGTTATCGTTACCTTTAACAGTTACTTTAACGACTTGACCATCTGAGTCTTTTGTATCATCACCTGTATTTGATGTTGTTGGTGTGTAGCCTTTTGGTGTTTCGAAGGTTACAGTATAATCACCATCAGGTAGATCTGTGAATTCATAATGACCATTTGTATCAGTGGTTGTTGTCTTAGTTGAGCCATCTGGATTTGTAAGTGTTACTGTTACGCCTGGAATACCTGGTTCACCACCATCTTGGATACCATCTTTATTAGTATCTTCCCAAACAGTATCACCGATAGTATGAAGATCTTTAACAAATCCTGAGTCTAAAGTAAGATCATCCGCGCCATGGATAGTTACAGTTACTGTTGCGCCATCTGAGTCTTTAGAATCATCGCCATTGTTTGAAACAGTTGGTTTATAACCATTTGGTGTTTGGAAATCTACTGTGTAAGTATCACCATCATTAAGACCTGTGAACTCATAGTAACCATTTGAATCAGTAGTTGTTGTCTTAGTTGTTCCATCTGGATTTGTAAGAGTTACTGTTACACCTGAGATTCCTGGTTCACCAGCATCTTGGATACCATCTTTGTTAGTATCTTCCCATACATAGTCACCGATATTATAAACTTTTGGTGTTTCTGAGCCTGTATTTGAAGATGATTCACTTAATGATGTACTTGTTGATGTTGACGTACTTTGAGAGTTTGAAATTGATGTAGAATCTGATACTGATGTTGAATCAGATACGCTTGTTGATGTGCTTACTGAATCTGAAACACTTGTTGATGTTGAGATTGAGTTTGACAAGCTTGTTGAATCGCTATCTGATCCTGAATTTTGTGATGCTGATGTACTTGTTGAATCAGAGAGACTTGTTGAAGTACTTACTGAATCTGATAATGATGTCGAATCAGAAATTGATGTTGAAGTACTTGTTGACTCTGAAACAGATGTAGAGTTTGATAATGATGTCGATGTGCTTGTTGAGTCAGAAACACTTGTTGACGTGCTTACTGAGTTTGATAAGCTTGTTGAATCGCTATCAGAACCTGAATTTTGTGATGCTGATGTACTTGTTGAATCAGAGAGACTTGTTGAAGTACTTACTGAATCTGATAATGATGTCGAATCAGAAATTGATGTTGAAGTACTTGTTGACTCTGAAACAGATGTAGAGTCTGATAATGATGTCGATGTGCTTGTTGAGTCAGAAACACTTGTTGACGTGCTTACTGAGTTTGATAAGCTTGTTGAATCAGAGAGACTTGTTGAAGTACTTACTGAATCAGAGAGACTTGTTGAAGTACTTACTGAATCAGAGAGACTTGTTGAAGTACTTACTGAATCTGATACTGATGTCGAATCAGAAATTGATGTTGAAGTACTTGTTGACTCTGAAATTGACGTAGAATCAGAAATTGATGTTGAAGTACTTGTTGACTCTGAAATTGACGTAGAATCAGAAATTGATGTTGAAGTACTTGTTGACTCTGAAACTGACGTAGAGTCTGATAATGAATTCACTTCAGAGGTACTAGTGCTTGTAGAGTTTGATTCAGAGGTACTTACTGAGATTGAAGTTGTTGAATCAACTACAAATCCAGTATCCAATGTCATATCATCTGCACCTTGAATAGTTACTGTTACACTAGCTCCATCTGAATCAAGTGCATCAGTAGTTGCGCCTGTATTTGAGATTGTTGGTAAGTACCCAGTGGGTGTTTCAAAACTTACTGTATATGTTTCACCATCTGTGAGTCCAGTAAATTCATAGTAACCAGTCGCATCTGTACGAACAGCTTTAGTAGACCCGTCAGGGTAAGTTAAAGTTACTAACACATCAGCTAAACCGGTCGTGCCACCTTCATTTTGAATACCATCATTGTTTGTATCAACCCAAACATAGTTACCAATTTTATATGATAAAGTACCCGAACCACCTGAAGTGTCTGAATTGAACTGAAGTCCATTAGTATATTCAGCTCTGACACCAGAAGTAATGATTGTACCAGTTTGAATAACTGGATCCGGACTAATAGTGTCATAATTACTTACAACTCTAATTACATAGGCACTTGAATCTGAGCTAAGAGTTGGATCTAAATAAAAATTAGCTTCATTAGTCCCAGAAGGTTCCAAGGTTACTGGCATTTTTGTTAAAGCACTATAATCAATACTTTCCATACTGTCTGGTAAATTATATCCAGTAGGTACTCGATAAACTTCAATGACAGTATTTCCATCAATTACATTTGCAGTAGGTGCGTTTAGATCAGTTGTCAAGTTAAACATCGGATAACTCATTGTATAGTTATCTTGGTTAACATAAAAAGTTTGTTCAATTTGTCCAGTCGTTTCATTTACAGAAGTGAAACTTGAACGAATTTCAGCAGGAGCATTAATCTCTGGTGTTGAATAGACAACATTATAGTTTGCAGTAGAACTTGTCGTACCAACTGTGTATGTTACTGGTACAGATGTATTATTTTCTAAAACGACATCACGATTAATATACTTTTCTAGATGTAAGACTGCTTTTACATTCTCATATTTATCTACATAACTTGTAAAAGTATATGTAATTAATTTTGTAGTTGGATCATATGTACCTGTTGCAATTACTTCACCAGAAGCATCTGTGATATCAATTGGAGTGTATACTTCGCCAGTATAGGCTAAATCGTTAGTTTTTACAGTATCTGAAAATTGAACTGTAAATTGATCACCCGCAGTTGCCGCATCAACAACATTAAAACTAATATCAAATGCGATTGCTTCCCCGTCAGTAGGCATTACTGTCCCATCACCGGCGGAACCAGCAATAAAATTACCATTGATATCATAAGCACCCAAATCTGTTTGAGTAACAGTAACATTTGTGATAGCTTCGTTAACAGCTAAACCACTTGTGGTTGCTGCCGCAACTGGTGCTGTTGTGGTATTAGAAGTTTTTGGAGCTAAAGCTTGTGAATTTAAAGCGGCACTTGATTGGCTAGCAGATGTGCTTGTTGCTAAAGATTCTGAGCTACTTGTTGATAAAGAAACAGAATTACTTTGACTTTCAGATTCAGATTGACTGATTGAAGCTGAAGTACTTTGTGAAGCCAGTGTTGTGTCTGATGCACTAGCTGAAGCGACTACAGTTGAATCAACTTGTGTTGTTCCAGTAGTTGCTACTTCTGAAGTTACTGGTAAAGTACTTGTTGTTTCTGCTGCATAAGCTGTTTGCGTTACTGCAGCGCCACCGATTAGTGCACCTGCTGCAGCTGCACCTTTAAACAAATGGGCAGACGAAAAGCCTACTTCAAGATTCAGTTCAGTATCTAAAACACCTTCTTCTGTTTTAGCACCTCTAAATAAATGAAGTAAGCCAAATGAATTAAGGGTTGTTTTAACCCAGTTTTTACCCGACTTGTGTAATTTTACACGTGATTTAGACTCGGTTTGGATATAATCCGAGTTAATTTGTTTTTTCGACATTTTTTGTCCTCTCTCTCTCACCTTAAATGAACATAGTTTTTATTCTCCACTAAAAAAACTATCTTAAATATAAAAGGTAATTTCATTTTATGATAAGAATTTATAAAAGTCAATCAATATAGATTAAAAAGAAAAACTGTATTTCCACAGTTTCCCTTATTTCATTAAAATAACCTGTATAAAGTGTTAAGCAATCCCATAATAACACTGATAACTATGACCGAACCCAGTAAAACATAAGCGTAATTTCGGACATCATTTTTCTTCTTTTCAGGCAGTTTCTGTCGTGATTTTTTTAATCTTTTCTCAATATCATCCTCCAAAAATGATAAATTCTTTTTATCATCCATCAGCCAATAACCTCCTTGTATCTTTCCGGACTTGTATGATTGGCAAAGGCTAATTGACGTTTCACAAGTTCTTTATAATGATTTTGATCTTTTAATTTAGCCATAGCTACCATCATTTCAGTCACTTGATTTGGACTAAAAATATTTTCAGGCAAAGTATAAAGTTTCTCGTGTTGCGTATTATTAAAAGCAAAAATTGGCATCTGATGCTCGAAAGCAAGACGATTAGCATTCAAAATCTCATTGCCGTGATTAATATCCAAATAGACAGCACAATGTGCCCAAAGATCCTTAATCGTCGTTTGCGATACATTCGGATAAAGCGAAACATTATCACGTTGACCAATAGCCTGTAATTTAGGCGACATCTCCGTTAAGGCTCCAATGTGGAATTGAAGATCAGGCAAGTTAGTAGCTAAATTTTCAATTTGTTCAATCTGATCACTATTGGTGAAAATCAAGGCATGCGCTGACCATTCTTTTTCAGCAGACAGAGGATATAAATATCCCAAAGAATCCACTTTGTCATGCTGGCCATGATTCAGATCAAGAAAAACTTGATAATCATTAGGATCAGGAATAATGACTTGATTGCTGCGATTAACCGTACCATTCAAAATAGCCTGCATATTGCCTGGAATTGAACCTCGGAATGGCTCTTGCCAGACTAAAATATCATGGCCAGGCTTATCCAAATTAATTGAAACTTGGAAAGGAAGGGCGAGAGAGTTATAGATGATTTTATCCAAATCAAACCCTCGTTTTTGCAAGTAATAAATGACAAATTCTAATTTCCCTTTAAAGATTTTGATTTTGCCACCTTCATTTAAAATAATGTCATTGGTCACAAAGTTTTCAACGATTTTCTCTTTACCTTCTTGGTCATAATAAGTCTTAATTACTTCTTCCTGATTGACATTATAAACGCTTTGAGCATAAAGACGACCATTTTTATTATAGAACTCAACCAAACGGACTTTTCCAGAACGGTCTAACCATTCAACTGCTCTAACCAAGCGTTTATGAGTTGGTTCAGCATAAAAGATATTGGCCCGTTTGATATCGTGATCAACAATTTCTCCATTGGAATTATTGGATTGGATTTCCCAAAAATTAGGAGCTTTTATTTGGTTAAAGAAGCGTGCTCTTGTTTCTTCAACATCTTCGTCACCCATAAAATAGGCATAAGGTGTTGTCACAGAGGCTGGTAAAAAACCATTCTCATTCAAAATAACAGTTGGATGTGTATAACCTGACATGACTAATGAGTAATGCAAGTCTTGAGCAGCTTGGTTGTATGTATCAAATATATTAAGCATGAGCAAACTCCTTTAAAAACTCTTTCCAGTCATTAGCAATTTCTTGACTTAAGAATTTCTCTGCAATTTGGTAGGAATGGTCTTGCCATTCTTTGATGTCAAAATCTTGATACATGGATACAATTGCGTCTGCAAATTGACGGACAATGTGATCCACTTGATCTGATTCATCTTTAGGAATTAAAATACCATTTTTCTCATGGTCAACAAAAGTGATATTTCCATAAGGAACGTCAAAACCGATAATTGGCAAGCCAGAGCCGACCGCTTCCATTAAGGTTAAGCCAAAGCCTTCGCTGGTTGAGCCAGCAAGATAGGCATCGTAATCTTGATAAATAGTGGTCAAATCAGCATGTCCCATTAAACGAATATAGTCTTGAGCATGATGTGTCTTAATTAATTCTGTCAGTTTAGCTTCTTCGCCACCCTTACCATAGATATCAAATTGCAGTTCTGGAAGGACTTTTTTAGCTTCAACAACGGCAAGGACCAACCAGTCAATATGTTTTTCACTGGCTAGACGTGATGCTGTCATCAGAGAGAAAGCCTTACGCTGCTCAGGACGATAAAGGTGATCAAGTGACCCTACTGGAATGGTCAGAACGCGAGGAGAACCCCCCTGATATTTCGCAAATTGTTCCTGAAGTGTTTGAGTTTGAGCATCCGTCGAGCAAATAAAGAAATCGATTTGATCAGCATGCGAGAACTCATACTCATAATAATTATTCCAGAGAATAAAATCATCATCTGTGGAATTCTTGCTGTAATGCTCCGCATGGACAACACTACCCATTTTGGCTTTGCCTCTTTCTTCCAAAGCAGCCTGACCAATCTCACTTGAGCGATCCAATATGACAATATCATCTTCCCCAAAGTTGAGAGACTTAATAAAATAGGTTAAAAGCTCACGTCTTGATAAGAAAATCTGATCTGGAAAACGGTAAATCTGGTTATCACCATCGACAATTTCGTCAAAAGCTGTGCTACCATCTTCGTTAAAGTAGCGTCTTTGGTAAAGATGTGCCTTGTTGTCTTTTGGCGTGAAATACTCAGTGCAGTAGCGGGTATAATTATAGTAATCCTTACGAATCAAACAACCGTTGACGACAAACTCTGCCCGGTCAACAAAATCCTTACTTTCATCAGTCAAATAGCAAGTCACAAATTGTTTGTTATTATCATAGAAGTAGCGACGGATTTTTCCTGAAATTTCTTCCTTTTCAATTTTGTAAGGAATAGACTTTTGCACATCTTGTAAAGTGTAACTAGTCGGTGCTAATTTGATATCCGTAAAATAATGATAAAGCCAGATAACTTCATCGTCTTCAAAGCCGATATTTTTAGTCAAATGCTGCACATTTTCATTTAAAATTAAATCGGTGAAAACAAAAATCCCTTTCTCACCAATCATTCTCAGGAGTTTGGCCCGATAGATTTGAGCATACTCAACACCTGAGCTGGCCCATCCAATCCCCATATTAATATTATAAAGCGTCATTATTTCTCTCCTCTAATCTTCAGCTCTAGGCAAAGTAGGCAACTAACTCGCCTTTAGGGTTATAGGCTAGCATACTTAAGGCAAGGTTACGAATAATACTTTCTTTAACCCGAAGTTCCAGCTCTTGGAAGGTGAGCAAGGCTTCGCGGTGAAATTCGTAGGTTGTATTCCTTTGGGCAGAATTACGACTGGCCACTAAAATCCGAAACTGTTGCAAATAATCAACTTGTTCAATCCAAGCCTGGTCAATAGCCTTAAGAATGGCCATCCTTTGGAAATTAATATAGTCTTTCTTATCTCCAAACTGCACCTCCTTGTCTTCCATTTCTTTTAAGAAGATACGGCGAAGAGCCTTTTTCATAGAATCCTGACTATCATAATCAATCTCATGGTCATCAAACTGATAGGACAGGTTATCAAAGACATAGCGACTCAATTTTTCCTCGGTCATTTCCTTCTCTTGATTGAGGAAATTGGTCAAGACTTCATCTAATATTTCTAATAAATTAACATCTTCCAGCTTCTCTTGTTCAATCAACTGATTCCGTAAACTATAAATCATCTCCCGTTGCACCTGGATACTCTCATCCATCTCAACCGAATTCTGACGGGCTTGGCGACCATGACTATCACTAGCTTCCTGAGCTTGATTCAAAATGCGGTGGTAGCGACTAGATTTCAAAAGTTTTGGATTTTCAGGCTCCATTTTGGGTAATTGCTTGCGCAGATAATCAAGCAACCAGGCTGGTCCCCATTTAATGAGTAAGGCATCTTCTAGGGACGCAAAGAATTGACTCATTCCAGGGTCACCTTGACGGCCTGAACGGCCTCGCATCTGTAAGTCAATGCGTTTAGACGGCATCCGCTCTGTACCAAT
Organism: Streptococcus penaeicida; assembly: GCF_002887775.1. Taxonomy (GTDB): domain Bacteria; phylum Bacillota; class Bacilli; order Lactobacillales; family Streptococcaceae; genus Streptococcus; species Streptococcus penaeicida. Next base: position 8,179 of record NZ_LOCM01000027.1, read on the forward strand.
TACCGCTAAACCACCCAAGTCGACAACACCCTTGCCAAGCTTGATATCTGTTCCCCGACCGGCAATTGCCGTAACGACCGTTACATTGCCTTTTTGGCCAGCTTCAGCAATCATCTCTGCTTCTTTTGCTGTATTGTAGGCATTGAGGACGCTATGGGCAATCCCCTCTTTTAAGAGTAAGTGAGAATAGATCTCTGACATCTCAACTGTTGCCGTAACCAGCAAAATAGGTTGCCCTGTGGCGTGAACTTTTTTCAAAAATGCCATTGAAGCAACAATTTTTTCAGGCAAGCTGGTATAGATTAAATCTTTATGGTCAATTCTCTGGATCGGACGGTTGGTAGGAATAGTGATAACCGGCATATCGTAGGTTTCGATAAATTCATCATCAGCAACGCGACCTGTACCAGTCATTCCACTTAATTTATCAAATAATTTAAAAAGATTCTGATAGGTAACACTGGCCATTGCCCTGGTTTCCGGAGTCCGCTCAACAGCTTCTTTGGTTTCAATAGCCTGATGCTGACCAGCTTGTAACTTAGTCCCTTCTAAGCTTCGTCCACTAATAGCGTCGAGAAGAATGATTTCATCGTTTTCAACAATATAGCCTTCTTCACGTTCATACAAGTGGTGGGCTTTTAGGCTAAAATAATATGTCTGACAATTTCTGTATGCTTAGCATCAAATAAATGATCAAGACCAAAGAATTTTTCCGCCTCAGCAATACCCTTGTTGGTTAACCAAACATTTGCCCGTTCATCATCAAACTTATAGTCACGGTCTTCTTCTAAAGTTGTGATAAAGGTATTGGCAACGTTATAGTAGTTGGATTGAACCCGAGGAGAACCAGAAATAATCAGCGGTGTCTGGGCACTATCTAGAAGCACTTCATCAACCTCATCGACAATGGCATAATTAAAATCACGAAGAAACTGCTTAGCTGCCGAATCCGCCAAATTCTGAATCAGGTAATCAAAGCCTAGAGTTGAATGTGTCGTATAAACAATATCTGAAGCATAGATTGCTCTTTTTTCAGGAACAGAGAGCTTTTCTAACGGGTCTTCTGGCACACCTAGTGCTACTGTTAAGCCCATCCAACGATAGACATCTCCCATCTCTGTACCATCACGTCTCGAAAGGTAAGAGTTGGTTGTGACCAGCATGACACCTTTACCTGACAAGGCATTTAAGTAAAGAGGCATGGTCGCAGTAAGTGTTTTTCCTTCTCCAGTGCGCATTTCAGCAATAAATCCCTGGTGTAGAGCAATAGCTCCCATGACCTGAACATCATAAGGGAACATACCTAAAATACGTCGATCCGCTTCTCTGACCGCAGCAAAAGCCTCAGGCAATAGATCATCTAAGGTCTCTCCATTCTCTAAACGGTCTTTAAATTCTTGCGTTTTAGCTTGCAAGTCTTTATCGGTCAACTTAGCCATCATCTCTTGATAGCTATTGACTTTGTTTAAAGTTTTTTTGATAGCCCTTAAACGGAGGCTATTAATACTAAATTTTTCGCTTAAGCTCCCCAAAGTAAGCTCCTTTTATTATTTTTCTTGAAATTGTGCCAGATAGTGGTTTTTGGCCAAAAGACCCTCTACCAAAGAATCTTTCTTTTGATGAATCGCTTCCGCAGTTGAAAGTGAGGGATTGTTTTGAAGTAGCTCCTTCACCCATTCCAAAGCTAATTCTGATGTTTCAATGCTTGCTCTCAGCTTTTGATCAAATGTCACGGGGCCAGTCAGGCTGGATGAACCCTTTTCAAAAGCATTTTCCAAAAGAATAGCCACGCGGTCAGACTTAGGACCACTGCCAATAAATTGAAGCCCTTGGTCCAGTGCCTCTGGAGCGTGTTTGTGAATGGCTTTCGCGACATAATCCACGAAGGTGTCCGTCAAGTAAGCCAATTGATCAAGCCTTGTTAAACCAACGATTAAACTTGGGCCAACCTTTTTGAGATAAGATTCTGTAAAAGGCATCACTTGTCCTTCTTGATTTTCAAGGAGGAAAACCTTTAATGGTGCACTTTCCGCTTTATTTTCAAGCCCTGACAAGACAAAGTAAGACTGGCTTAAATGGTCTTCCATTTCTTTGGCATAAAGTAAAATACTATCGAAAACAAAACTTTGACTACCAGCATTAATTAAATCAATCTTATAGCTGTAGCAATCCTTAGGCAAGGAAAATTCAGCTGAATCCTCTTTAATAATTTTATAGGCGACAACTTCTTTACGACGATTAAAAAAGGTTAATCTTAGATAAGGTTGGTGTCCCGTAACTGTTTCCAAGTTTAATTTTAAACAGTAATCTTGCCCACGCTTTAGTAGTGGTAGCCTGGGAATATCCCGACGGTCCTGATAATTGACCTCAGAAAGCCAAGTATGGATAACAGTTCCAATAGGTAAAAATTCTTGGTGGAAGGAAACCCGTCCATCCTTTAGAAAGTCTAGGTCAACACCATACAGGTAACTGGCATCACTGAGCAGGCCCCAATTAATTAGACTGATATCTCTCATTTGTGTCTGCATTATGATTTCCTCCCAAAGTCTAAACTCATGATTCGGGCATATTGATTTAAGAACCATTGGTTAATGGAAGCACTATTATCATTATGGCGTCCCTCAATTCCCTTGGAAATGACTTTAATATTTTTACCCTGTGACCAGTCTAAGAAGTCATAATAAGCATTATTATCATAATCATCATGTTTCATATAGGCCATGGCAAAGAGAGTTTTAGAGAAATCAGCCTTTTCGATAGCTTTCCAGAATTTCTGGTTAACTTCTTCCATCGATTCTTTCGTTAACTGATTAGTCAAAGAGTGGACCATATCAAATGCTGTTCCAAATTCATCTGGTCGGATTTGAAAACCGTTTTTAGCTATGGTTCCTAAAGAGAACAATGGTTTACCAATGATAACAGCATGTGGTTCTAATTGGCTGGCATAATAAGATGCGCCAAAAGTTCCCATTGATAGGCCTGAGAGAATCATTTGTTTCTTGTTGAATCCTAAATACTCCAGTTTGTCTTCAATAAAATCCGTCACTTGATTTTCCAATTGATCACTGCCCATATAGAAGGAGCCCCCTTCTAAACGCGGGTCGCCAATCAAGATAAAAGGCGACTTCATTTTGGACATCATCCAGTAACCCTCAAAACCTTCAGCAGTCCGATATCCTGAGAAGTAAACATTTAATGGTGGTTTTAGGTCTCCTGGGCTAAAGTAGGCAATTAATTCTTGCCGTTGATCGTCCACCAGCCTTTGGCCCCCTGCAATATACTCTCCATATGCGTTACGAGCTCGTCTTTGGTGTAGTGGACCCAGTTTTAAAGTACCATTGCCTTTGGCATAAAGAACAAAAGAAAGGTAATGCTCTTTTTCTTTTGAGGGAATGGTGACCTGTTTTTCCATGTCAATTTCGGTAAAGGTATAGGAATCATCTAAATCTGAGCTACCGCCGATAAAACGATAGGCTTTAAGAAGTAGATTGACCTCTCCCTCTTTCAAATATTCCAACCAAAAGTCTAGTGTTTGACCTGGTCGGGATGAAATATTGTAGCGCCAGGTTAAGAGGGGCTTAAAGTCTTCCCCAAAATCGCCTTCAAGATGGATAAAGCTATTGCCCTGATAGCTGACTTTGCCTTTGAAATCCTCATAAATATTGACATAGCGGTTGTCTGCTTTGGCTCCTTCTTGTCCGGAGAAAAAGTCATGTCCCAATTGTGGAATCAAATGTTCTGGGTTTGACATATCCATTGGTTTAGCTACCCTTGAGATGAAGAGGCTTTCTGGGCCTCCCAATCACCTAAGTTCTTATTGTAGAAAACGGAGTAGGGTGTCGCAAAATAAAAGAGATCATCGAAACTTTCTTCATAAGTCGTCTCATCTGTAAATAGTATCAGTGAGAAAGCACGAACTTTTTTCCCCTTCTCATCAAAGAGCAAGTGACGATAATTATCTGGACGTCCATAAGACCATTCCATATGTTCTGGAATATCATATTTTTGACTCCAGTCTTCTTGTCCAATTTGAAGGACTCTTACATCAACTTCTGTCATCTGTTATTTGTCCTTCCCCTTGATTTTTCCATTTATCAATTAATGCTGGACCCGTATTTTCAGCGATTTTCTCAATCGAATAGACTAAGGAACGGTTCCAATGGCTTAATCCCTTGAAGAAGTATGACAAGCCTTTTTCGATACCCTTAATATCTTCCACGATGTAGCCGTTCTCTTTATGGGTCACATAATCTGTCTGAACTTGGTTAATTTGTGGAATACCCGATGAAATAGCCGCAATCTGGTGATACAAGTCCGGTTTCATCCCCATGTCAACAATAATCCGACTGGTTTTAAAGGCCGCGATGACATCATTTTCTTCTTTAATGATTAAGAATTTAGCGCGTGGCTCTTCTTCTTCAACCACTTTATCTGGCAATTGATCTTCTTCCGGAATTTCTTCCTTAGGAACATAATGCTCCGTCATTTCTTCAAGCATGTTTTCAATCATCTGATTGCGATCACCATAACGTTGATAGCTTCCTAGCGTCAAGGTAATCAAATCATTTTTGCGCATTTCCTTAAAAATAACCTTACAAATAGCTTTTAATTCAGCATCATCAAGATTGTCCACAAAAAGGTAGACTTCTAATTCTTTCTGACGAATACTTAAACCTAATTCAAAGCGGGTATCAAATGGAGACACCTGAATGATGTTCGGAAAGTTTCCTTCTTCTGCAAGTAATCGCAGAGCCTGGGTCGTTTTTTTGATCATCAGAGACCAAGAATTCTGCTTGCGAAAAGAGTTCCTTCTCGGCTGCGCTAGCAGAATCAAGGTCTTGACGCTCTTGATAAAAGGAAAAGATTTTAGGCTGTTTCGTTTCTTTGAAAAAGTCGTTGTGTTGTTTGTGAGCAGCAATGACTAACCTATCGTCTGCAGGCAGTTGACTGATTTCAGCTTCTAGCGTTTCGGAAATCAGCTCTTCCCAATTAGCATAAGCTAATTTTTTTAGCGGTGTTCCTGCTTCAGGGTTGACGCTAATTCTGTCAGCGGCAGCTGGGTCTAAATGCTCTCGTAAGCACCATTGGCCCGCCTGATTGAAATAATCCTGATGATCTGCTTGGCCATTTTCAAAAACTAAAAGACTAGATAAAAAGCCTCGATCATCAAAAACCAGCTCTTCTTTTAAGGACTTACCATCTTTTTCATAGCGGAGGATTCGGAAGAGATGCCCATTTGTGGCAAATTGGATTTTGGCATAAGGTCTTTCATGGCGCAAAGCCGTTACTGTAAATGGTGAGTAGATGAAACTTGTCCCCTGAGGCCAATCTAATTTGCGCCAATCCAACGGAAAGGATTGTAGATCCTGAAAATTCTGCAAATGGTCGAATAAGGACCAGACGGGAACTTCAAGCAGACCCTTTTGGTGTAAGAAGGATCTTAAGTTTGGTGCATAATGAAGAACCATGACCCGAACTGGCTCTTGGTTTTCATAAAAAACACGGATTTGGTTAACACTATCATCAAATTGTAGAAATTGATTGACGTGCGTCCATTCTTGTGTATCGTCAAACCAAACACGGTCTTTGCGATACCAAGCAGGAATAAAATGGTACATAATGTTCTCTCTCAATTATAAAATATCATGGTATTGTTTGTTTATACGTAACATATCGACTTGATCAAAGATTGTAAATAATAAAGTAGACAAAATCAAAATGGTTCCTGGTAAAGTTGAAATCGTCGAATCAATTTTATAGATATGTCCAAGAACTAGAGGGATACCAATGATAAAGCAGGTGTAAAAACCACCTAAAAAACCAACTTGTTTAACAATGCGATTAAGGAATTTAAAAGTCGGTTTGCCAGGTTTAATTCCATGAATATAGTCTCCCATTTCTTGAAGACTTTCGGTTAACTTATCTGGTTTCACATTAACCAGCGCAAAGCCTATGGTTAAAAGGAATAAAATCACTAAATAAACACTTAAACCAATGGTTTTTGATAAAGTAAGATTTGAAACTAAGTAAGATAAGGTTTTATTGTCTGGATATAACATCTGTAGGCCCGAGAATAAGTATTGAGGTAAAACCAATAAAGTCATCCCGTACATAATCGCCATCCCACCCGCAACATTCATTTTGATTGGGATATAAGATTTATGGGCGAAGTCATTATGAATCATAACCCTTTCTAAGGGTATCCGATATTCCGCTCTCTCTAGGAAAATAGTGACCACTAAAGCAATAATCGCAAAGGCAACAATAACGCCATAGACCCACAAGTGCTGGTTCATGTGACCGTCTTTACTAATAGCCTTTGACAAACGAGCTGGTAGGGAAGAAATTAAACCCACCAGAATGATAATTGAAGAGGACCCAATTCCAAACATCATGTTTAAATTGGCCAACCACATAATAATAAAACATCCTGCAATGGAAAGGAAAGCGACAATCATTAGAAAACCAATCCGTTCAAATGGCAGAATCCAAGTTTGAAACTTCATGAAACTGAGCAACCCTAAGGACTGGATAATACTAATAATAATCATGATGATTTTACGCCAGCGGTCTGAAACGACCATAGACATTTTTTGTAAATTCAATCGTTTACTCGTTGAGAAAAAGCCCCAGAGAATCATGGTCGACATCCAAGGGCCTAGCCCAATGTAAAAACAGAAATTTGTGAAAAATCACCACCTGATACTAGACTTGCAATGTTCATTAATTCTCGGTTAATGCCACCGAATGCTGAAGCATCCACATCGACTAAAGGAAGTGGAATATGTCTACCAATCAGATAGACCAGGATGATGAGAAAAGTGGTCGCCACCTTTTTCTTTAAAGGTGACTGAACCATTTGCCTTTTGGCTTGCATATTAGAACCCCAATTCTAATTTTTTGATTTTTATATATACGTCTCTATTGTAACATAAAGGCGACTATTGTTCGTCTAATTTATCCAAAAAGAGTTGAAAATTAGAAATGCTTTGGTTTTAAAATTATACAAAAAAATGACGACTTTAAAAGTTAAAAAAAGCCGTCATTTTGACGGCTTAAAAAGACTCTCTTACTAAAATCAGTCTTAAAAATTTCAAAATTTATAGTAATGAGGAAAACTGTCTACTTGACTTCTAATCTGATAATAGGGAAGAAACTCCGTTTCATCTATCTCCATAAGCTCAGTAGGCAAAAAAAGGGATGCCAACAGCTTTATGGCTGTTGAGCATCTCCTTTGTATTCTTGGTTAATGAGGAAAACTCCGTTTTCCTTATCTGCCACTTCAGTTGACAAATGGTTGACTTCAATAGCTTAAAATCTGGTTGTAAGGAAGAAACTCCGTTTCTTCTATATCCAACCTCCGTAGGTGATAAAACTGAAATGAGTAGCTTCATAGCTTATTGTAATGAGGAAACCTCCGTTTTCCTTATCCAAAACCCTCAGTCGGGCAAAACTGTCTACTAGACTTCAAATCTTGTAGTAAGGAAGAAACTCCGTTTCTTCTATCTCCATACGCTCAGTAGGCAAAAAAAGGGATGCCAACAGCTTTATGGCTGTTGAGCATCTCCTTTTTTTAGCCTACTGACCCCTCCATCTCATACGATATTAAGCGATTGAGTTCGACGGCGTATTCCATTGGTAATTCTTTGGTGAAGGGTTCGACGAAGCCCATGACGATCATTTCGGTTGCTTCTCCTTCTGTTAAGCCACGGCTCATGAGGTAATAGAGTTGTTCTTCTGAAATTTTTGATACTTTGGCTTCGTGTTCTAATGCTACTTGCGAATTGTGGATTTCATTGAATGGGATGGTATCCGATTTGGAGATGTCATCCATCAAAATAGTGTCACATTCAATATGGGAAACCGACTTTTTCGAATTTTTATTGAAGGTAACTTGTCCACGGTAGTCTACTTTTCCGCCACCTTTGGCAATTGATTTAGAGACGATTGATGATGATGTATGTGGTGCGTTATGAATCATTTTTGCACCTGTGTCTTGATGTTGACCCGCATTAGCAAAGGCTATTGACAACATGGTTCCACGCGCCCCTGGTCCATCTAAATAAACAGATGGGTACTTCATGGTTGTTTTAGCTCCTAAGTTGCCATCAATCCATTCAACCGTAGCATCCTGCAAGGCACGCGCCCGTTTGGTAACCAAATTATAGACATTGTCAGACCAGTTTTGGATAGTAGTATAGCGCATATAAGCCCCATCCAGCGCAAAAATCTCAACAATAGCTGCATGAAGACTGTTACTTGAATACGTTGGCGCCGTACAGCCTCAACATAATGGACACTAGCACCCTCGTCAACGATAATCAGCGTCCGCTCAAACTGCCCCGTATTCTCATTGTTGATCCGGAAATAAGTTTGCAAAGGAATATCCACCTTAACACCCTTAGGCACATAAATAAAGGTACCACCAGACCACACTGCTGAATTTAAAGCAGCTAGTTTATTATCCGTTGGGGGAACTAACTTTGCAAAATATTGTTTAAAGAGGTCAGGGTACTCCTTCAAAGCAGAATCCGTATCAGTAAAGACGATGCCCAACTTCTCGAATTCATCTTTCATGTTATGATAAACCACTTCAGATTCATATTGTGCAGAAGCTCCCGCTAAATAAGCACGTTCTGCCTGGGGAATTCCAATACGTTCAAAGGTTTCTTTGATTTTCTCCGGAACATCATCCCATGAACGAGCTGGTTTGTCAGAGGCTTTTTGATAATAAATAATATCATCAAAATTGATATTTGACAAATCTGCACCCCAAGTCTGCATGGGCATTTTATTGAAGGTTTCTAAAGATTTTAAACGAAACTCCAACATCCATTCTGGTTCACCTTTAGCAGCTGAAAGTTCTCTGACAACAGCTTCACTCAAACCTTTACCAGTAGAGTAAATCGGCTCAACATCATCATGAAAACCAAATTGGTAATCTCCTAAATCAATAGGAGTTGGTTCTACCTTTTCATTTGTTTCAGACATATCTATTCCTTTTCTTTCTATCTTACTTTGCTTCTTCTTGGTGACGTTTAATAGCTTTTTCTAAGGCGTGCCATGCTAAGGTCGAACATTTTATCCTTTGAGGAAATTTGGAAACACCCGCTAACAGCTCCGCTTCTCCTAATTCTTTCTGTTTAGGATTGTCTTGACCTTGGACCATCTCTGAGAAGATTTCAACCAATTCCAAAGCTTCAGCCTGAGTCTTCCCCTTAACAGCATCCGTCATCATACTAGAAGAAGCTGTTGAAATTGTGCAACCATCTCCCGCAAAAGCAATATCTGCAATTCGGTCACCCTCAAATTTGACACTTAAGGAAATGACATCACCACAGGTCGGGTTATTCAAAACAACAGACTCTACCCCTTCAATCGTACCATGATTGTGGGGATTTTTAGAATGGTCAGCCACAACCGCCATATAAAGACTATTCAGTCTAGAGAGTGCCATCAAAAAACTCCTTCGTTTTCAGAATCGCGTCAATCAAACAATCGCAATCCTCTTTTGAATTGTAAATGTAAAAACTTGCCCTAACAGCCGAGGAAATCTCCAGATGTCTCAAGAGTGGCTGTGCACAATGATGACCCGCCCTAACAGCAATCCCTTCGTAGTCCAAAGCTGTCGCGACGTCATGAGGGTGAATCCCATCTAAATTAAAGGCAAAAACCGCAGCATGCGCCTCTGGCTGACGCGGACCATACAGGGTTAGACCCTCCACGGCCAACAATTTAGGCAAGAGATAATCCACTAGCTCCTGCTGGTGCACCGCAATAGTGTCCATACCTATTTCATTAAGGTAGGAAATCGCCGCACCCAACCCTATGGCTCCCGCAATATTTGGCGTACCGGCTTCAAACTTCCAAGGCAATTCCTTCCAAGAAGCTTCTTGTTCGTAGACGAAATCAATCATTTCACCGCCAAATTCAAGGGGCTCCATCTGATTGAGCCATTTCTCTTTACCGTATAAGACACCAATCCCGGTTGGACCCATCATTTTATGACCTGAGAAGGCATAAAAATCACAATCTAAGTCCTGAACATCAATGGCCATATGCGGAACCGCCTGAGCGCCATCAACTATCATTAGCGCCCCCTTTTCATGGGCTAAGGCAGCGATTTCCTTGATAGGATTTTGACAGCCTAAAACATTTGAAACATGTGCAAGACTGACTATTTTCGTTTTATCAGTCAGCTTAGTCCTCAAATCATCCATGTCTAAAGCATGCTCTTTAAGATAAACATAAACCAGTTCCGCCCCAGTCGCTTGACAAACTTGTTGCCAAGGAATGATATTGGCATGGTGTTCCATGATAGAAATAAGGATTTGGTCTCCTGGTTTGAGAATGCTTTTAGCAAATCCTGCCAGCCAGTTGAGTCCAGTAGTAGTCCCTCTGGTAAAAAGAACTTCCTTACTAGATTTGGCATTAATAAAATCACGGACCAAAGCGCGACTGGCTTCATAGTCACGTGTCGCTCGTTCAGCTAAGGTATGAACACCCCGATGAACATTGGCGTTATCCTGATGATAATAGGCCATTATCCGGTCTAGTACTACTTGCGGTTTTTGAGTCGTCGCAGCATTATCCAAATAAACCAAGGCTTCATCATTAACCTCTTGCTCTAATATAGGAAATGCTTTTTTGATGGCTAAACTATCAATCATTCCGACTCCTTTTTATCTTAATTTCTAGCGGCTAATTTCTGATCTAATACATCGATAATGCTATCACGAACTTCTTTGACAGGAATTTCTGTAATAACAGCTCCTAAGAACCCTCGGATAACAAGTCTTTCAGCCGTATCTTTATCCAAACCACGACTCATGAGATAATACATATCTTCAGGGTCTACTTGACCAATTGAAGCTGCATGTCCCGCAGTCACTTCATTTTCATCAATCAATAAAATTGGGTTGGCATCACTTCTTGCCTTATCTGAAAGCATTAAAACACGGCTTTCTTGTTGAGCATCAGCTCCTTTAGCACCCTTAATAATGTGTCCGATTCCATTAAAGGTCAAAGTGCCACGTTCCAAAATAACCCCGTGTTGAAGAATATGACCCACAGAATTCTTACCGTAATTGGTAACTCGTGTATCAACCCCTTGCACTTGACGGCCACTTGAAGCAGCGACAACTTTTAAATCAGCATGACTGCCATCACCAAACAAGTCACTATCAAAGTCAGCAACCACATTACCTTCGTTCATCACACTTAAAGACCAATCAATCATAGCATTGTTAGACAAACGACCACGACGGCTAATATAGGTTGTCACTGATTCACCAAGGCGGTCAATCGCAGAAAACTTAACACGACTACCTTCTTGAGCAAGAATTTCAACACTGATATTGGCACTGGCTTTTTGACTGCCTTGACCAAATGATTCAAAACGTTCTAAGTAAGAAAATTGACTTTCCTTGCCAGCAATAATTAAGACATGCTTATTAAAGGGCACTTCACTATCACTATCTTGTAAAAAGATAGCTTCTAAGGGCCTTTCAATTTCCACAAAATCCGGAACATAAAGGACAGCTGCACTATTAAAATAAGCCGTGTGGTAAGCACTTAATTTATCCTGGTCATCTGCCACGGCAGTTCCAAAATAAGTTTCGATGATTTCTGGAATTTCTTCAAGGGCTGAATAAAAATCAGTGAAGACAACTCCCTTGTCATGCAAATCCATAGGTAACTGTTCGAAAACGGTTTGAGTTCCATTTTGAACCAAGGTTGGATTATCGCCTAAGGCAATAAAATCAGGGACATTTCCCGTCATAGGACTTTCAGAAATGCTACCATCTCCTAGGTTCCAACGGTGATATTTCACCCGTTCAATTCTTGGTAATTCCAGTTGATCAATTAATGTAAAAGCCTTTTGGCGTCTTTCTTGCAACCATGCCGGCTCTGCTTTTCCCTGAGAAAAAGCCAAAATATTTTCTAATGTCATAATGATGTATCCTCTTTCTCTCTATAATAACTAGACTCTTTTAGCAAGACATCATTAGACTTCTTCTTTGTAATCAATTCCTAGCTCTTCGGCAATACCAGCATAACCTTCTTTTTCAAGTCGAGCGGCTAATTCAGCGTCCCCCGAAAGAACAATACGGCCATCCATCATGACATGAACACGGTCAGGGGTAATGTAGTTCAAAAGACGTTGGTAATGGGTAATAATCATGGCACCAAAATCTTTTTGACGCATTTCATTGACCCCTTTTGATACCACTTTTAGGGCGTCAATATCAAGACCAGAGTCGATTTCATCTAATAAAGCAAACTTAGGTTCAAGCATCAACAATTGAAGGATTTCATTACGTTTTTTCTCACCACCAGAGAAACCTTCATTGAGGTAGCGCTCTGCCATTTCTTCTTTCATGCCCAAGAGTTCCATTTTTTGGTCCAATTTAGTAATGAAATCACGAACCGAAATTTTATCTTCATCAGCTTTACCAGCATTCATGGCAGCACGCATAAATTCAGCGTTGGTAATACCAGGAATTTCTGATGGGTATTGCATGGCCAAGAAAAGTCCCATCCGGCACGTTCATCAACTTCTAAATCAAGAACGTTAACGCCATCAAAAAGAACTTGACCTTCAGTCAACTTCATAGTTAGGATTGCCCATAATGGCAGCTGATAAGGTGGATTTCCCAGTTCCATTTGGTCCCATGATAGCCGCAATTTCACCTGTTTTAAGGGTTAGATTAACCCCTTTTAAAATCTCTTTATCATCAATTGAGACATGGAGATTTTTAATTTCGAGAATAGACATGATTTACCTCATTTTTCTATATTTTTCTCTCTTGCTAGTAAGCAAGTAGACGCAAAAAAGCTATTTTAATATTTACATAAATTATAACAAAAAAAGCCATCTTAGGCTTTATTTCTGTTCGGAAGTCAGTCTTTCTGCTTCCTTTTTTCCAATTGTTGACGGCGAAACTCACTATTACCGATAAATTTTAGTAAATTAAAGAGTGGTGTCCGTTTTTCACCCCAAATTTCCAATCCTTCAATCAAGACCTCTAGTCCGAATAAGAGACCAAACATGAGCAGAACCCCACCGATACGACTCGAAACATTCAATAAGAGGGAAATCAATGAGAAGAGCATGGCAATACCATATACCACAAGCACAGCACCACGATGAGTGAAGCCCATTGAAAGCAAACGGTGGTGTAAATGCATTTTGTCAGGTTCGTAAAATTTTTTTCCTGATAGGCTCCTTCGGATAATCGCTACCGCAGTATCCATAATTGGTACCCCGAGAATGATAACCGGGGTGACAACAACAACCGCAGTTGCATTCTTCAGACCTTGCAATGACAAGACACCAATCATAAACCCGATGAAAAGAGCTCCGGTATCTCCCAGATAAATCATTGCTGGGTGATAATTATAAGGGAAAAAACCTACAATTGAAGCAATTAAAATCAAAATGGTGACCGTTAAAAAGAAGTCTGGCTGAGGCAAGAAGAAGTAGGATACAATAGCCATGGTTAAAAGGCTAATGATTGACACTCCAGAAACTAGGCCATCCAAGCCATCAATTAAATTGATAGCATTGGTAATAGAAACTATCCAAAGTATAGTTAAGATGAAAGTGACAATCGGCCCAAAGAAAACCAATGGTCCACCAAAAGGTACTTTGAAACTATCAAATCGGAACTCAGTGAATGCCCAAATAATAAAAGCACCAAAAAAAATGCCGAGCATTTTTAATTTGGGACTGATTTCAAATAAATCATCTATATAGCCTGTCACAGTAATCATCAAAGCCGCCATGACAACTGGAAAAATATAAACAAAATAGCTTTGTTTATCTATTAATATCGTTTCTGAAACTTTAGGCATCAAAATGAGAGTTGTGATGAAAAAGGAAATGAAGATTGCTAGTCCACCACTACTTGGCATGGTTACCTTATTTACCCTTCTGGCGTTTGGTTCATCTACTGCTCCAACTTTAAAAGCTAGTAGACGAACCAGTGGGGTTAAGAACAAGGAAATCAGTAAGGCCCCTATTAGGATCAGAACATAATCAAATGTAAATGGAAACATTCTTTTACACCAATTCAATCTCTTTCAATTGTTCTACTGCTTGATCTTCAAGTAAGAGTGTCGCATGTTCTTGTAGATAGGCTCTCGTTTTCGTTCCAGGTAAAGCATGTTCAATCAAGCGAGCGTAGGTAATATTAGCAAAGTAAGGCGCTTGATTTTGCACATCAATCAAAATAGTCATGTGGTAACGATTGGCATCTTTATATAATTCAGAAGCTTCAATTGGGAAGTCAACTGTTTTTGCAAAGTGCACTGTTTCTTCAATAGAAAGAAAATCAAAAACATAATGAACATAATCCAAAGGCTCAATCGTTTCATCAACCATTTCTTCAGAGTCGTTACTTGCATTTGGTTGATTCTCTTCCACAGCTTCTTCTAACATCTCTTCAATTTTTTCCAATTTTTCATGAGCATTGACATCGCCTTTTTCCATCATACTTTTTTCAATAGTTTTGAAAAAATCTTCTGGAGACATCTGCGAAACATCTCCTAAATCAGCCAAGTCTTCAAAATCAATTTCTTTAGAAAGTTCTGATTTTGTCACGAAGACATCTAGGCGGTCTTTACGAGGTGTCACTCTGAAACTCAACATGCCACTATCTTTAAAGTTTTCTGGAAGATCTAATTCATCCATAACATTATAGAAGAATTCTTCAGTTTTTTCTTGAGGAATCAAGAAATCTTTCAACTCCATCCCTCTTTCTTCTAAATCATCCATACTAATTGTAATTTTTAGCGTCGTTTCGCTGATTTGTTTCATTTCCATAGTATATACCTCGCACGCGTAGTCATTCTATTATACTCGAAAAGCAGGAATTTCGCAATTTTGTGATTGATTCCAAGTTGGAACAAGAATTTTCACTCATTTTCCATAAAATTTAGGGATACCAAGAGAAAGAAAAAGCCTTCCGAAGAAGGCCTAGATTTAAACAAATAGAGTAATAAAGAAGTAAACAATTAGGAGACTTCCCAAGACAATACGATATTTCCCAAAAATGGTAAAGTCATGTTTCTTAACATAATCTGTCAAGAATTTAATAGCTAGAAGACTGACAAGAAAAGCTGTCAAGCTTGCAACCAATAAGATTAAGAATTGTGAAAAAGCCAAATGGTTGCCATCAAGGAAGAACTTCACAGCTTTTAAACCACTATAGCCAAACATGGTTGGAATGGCTAAAAAGAAAGTAAAATCAGCAGCAACCGGTCGACTTGTTCCCAAAATAATGGCGCCTAAAATTGTCGCACCAGAGCGACTTGTTCCTGGAACAATACTTAATACTTGGAAGCAACCTATGAGAAAGGCTGTTTTATATGACATTTTAGCTAAATCAGTGACTTGCGGAGCAACTGTTTCATTCCGTTTTTCAATCCAAAGAAATGCAAAACCATAAAGAATTAGCATCAAAGCAACAACAATAAAATTATAGAAGTGGGCTTCCATCCAATTATCCAACAATAAACCAAAGATAGCTGATGGAATACAGGCTATCACAACTTTCAACCATAGTTGCCATGTTAATTGCACCTCACGCTCCGTCTTACCAGGTTGGAAGGGGTTTAAGCGATTGAAATAAATGACAATTACGGCAATAATAGCCCCAAGCTGAATAACGATATTAAACATGTCCATAAAAGACTTGTCTTGCTGCATTTTTACAAATTCTTGAACAAGGATCAAATGTCCTGTACTAGAAATGGGTAACCATTCCGTAATACCTTCAATAATCCCGAAAAAGATAGCTTTTAATATTTCAAAAAATAACATAATTACTCCTCATTTTCAATAGAACTATTGTAACAGAATCTATCTGAAAATGTTAGTTTTGTGAATAAAAAATATTAGAGAATCTAGTTGGTACCATACCTAGCTTAAAAGGCACCCCCACCGCCGCCTCCGCCACCGCCGGAGAAGCCACCACCTGAAAAACCACCTGAACTACTTCCCGACGAAACGCTAAAGTGACTAGCATTTGCCGCTGCCATACTTGAGCTGGTCAAATTATTAGTCATCCCATACATAAAGGGATGAATCTGAGAGTATTGATGACCCAAGTTCTTATCTTCCAATTGAATACCATGAAGAATCATATATTTCTCAACCTGATCAGCAAAACCAAACATACTAGCATAAACCAGCATTCTATTCCAAACAACCAAGCTTTCAACTTCTGCTTTTTCAAAATGGTCAATGTCTTTAAGCATCTGAATAAAAGCATCCCAAGGCTGACGGGCAACTTGACCTTCTTGAGTTATGACCCCTTGTAAAATATCACCAGTCGGTTTTTTATTGATTTTAAAAATACATACGATAGCAATTAAGGCAAGTACAATATCGATAATCAAATGACGACCACCAGCTACTGCCATCACATAAAAGCCAAGGCAAATAAGGACGCCAACAACGCCAACTAAGAAGAGATTAGCCAAACCAAGATAGACTTTTTCTTTACCATTCATGGGACGGTAATAATTATCACTTTCTGTGCCAATACTAATTTTAACCGAATCCGTCAGATTCCGGAAGGCACGGTTAAGTTTGTCTAAATGCTCCTGGCCACGCGCATTCATCTGGCGTTGCAACTCTTGACCTGAGTATTGCTTTTTGAGCTTACGCTCAATTCCAGAATCAAAGAAATAATCTGCAAATAATTGGTTTGGTTTTAGCTTTTTCTCATCCCCAAAAGCCATGCGGACGAAGGATTTTTCAAAATCAGCCAAATGACTCTCATCTAATAATGTCAGGTAATAGCCGTCACTTTCTTTTTCCATGATAATCGCTTTGCGATCAACCAGGTCAAGCAAGGTAGCCTGAATGAGATTTTCAAAAGAAATGTCATCATCCTTGAAAGTTGACTGACTAGGGTTTAGCTTGTGAAGATTTAAATGGAATATCTTTTCGGCAATAATTAGTGGGGATTGGTCGCCCGGCAAGGCATAAAGACGTTGATCTTTTTTATTGCTGTATTTATAAACAGAATTTTTAAAGAGGAACCAACAAAGAGCTGCAAGAGCAAACAAGATAGCTACTATAATATAGACGTAATAATTGACAATATTATGGGCTAATTTAGTGTTTTTAGCAATGTTGGTTTCAGTTGTTTTGAAGCTCGATAAATAATTTTGGTCCAGAGCTGTTCCAGAGATGATAGCACTATCCCAATAACCATGTAATTCTAAAACACCATTTACCTCTGAAGCCTTAATATTAATTTTGTCTTTATTTTTTACATGAGCACCTGATGAAAAGTAGCCACGATGCATGTACATTTCTTGCTCTTGACTAGACTTTTGACTATCAATGGTGAAATGAACCTGATCAATGGACTTATCCCAATCAGATATTGGTTTCCAATTTAAGACAGCAATATCCTTATACTTGTATAAAATATTTGTCAGTTTCCATTTAACAATAAGTTTAACTTTGTCAGAAGAATCTCCAGCGTTGTAGACCTTTAAGCGATAACCATCGCCAAGATCTTCTAAAAAAGTGCTAACCTCTACTTTTTGATCATTTCTATAGGCTTCCACTTGTGGCTCAGCTTGAATAGTAAAACCACTAGGCATATTGCCAGCTTTCCCAAGACTGACGTACTGACCGCCATAACTGGTGCTAAAGATATAGGTAACTTCTTGAGTAAAGTCAGCACTATTATCCTCATTGATATGTAGATGACCTTCATAAAGCGGTATACGATAATCTACTTCACCAGCAAAAACAGTGCCGGTCAAAAAAGATATGATCAAAACTAAGCTCAATAAGAAGCGTTTTATAGTCATGCGATTACCCTACTTTCTAGCTCATATTTTATCACAAAAAATAAGGTAAATAAAAGAATTACTGGATTATAAAATTCTTATTTTTAATCAATCATTTGTATATTTTTCCATCTTTAAACAAAAATGATTGAAATCACTATCCATTTGCTGTAAAATAGTTGGATATATTATGAAAGTTGGAGTTTTTCTATGAAAAAGCTATTACTGAGCTGCTTCGTTGCCTGTCTATTTCTTTTTGGAAATGTCAGCCAAGCTCAAGCAGATTCCTATTTACGTGTCGGAATGGAAGCCGCATATGCACCATTCAACTGGACACAAGATACAAATGCCAATGGTGCAGTTCCAATCGAGGGCACCAATCAATTTGCCAATGGTTATGACGTTCAAGTTGCTAAAAAAGTTGCCAAGTCACTAAATAAGAAACTATTGGTTGTCAAAACATCATGGACTGGACTTATTCCGGCCTTAACTTCTGGTAAAATCGATATGATTGCGGCAGGGATGAGTCCTACAGAAGAACGCAAAAAAGAGATTGCTTTTTCGGATGCTTATTATACAAGTGAGCCAGTTCTCGTTGTTAAAGCAGACAGCAAATTCGCTAAAGCTAAATCTTTAGAAGATCTTTCTGGGGCAAAAATCACTGCTCAACAAGGGGTTTGGCACGTTAACCTGATTTCTCAAATTAAAGGAGTAAAGGCACAAACACCTATGGGAGACTTCTCACAAATGCGCCAGGCCCTATCTTCTTCTGTCATTGATGCTTATATCTCCGAGAGACCAGAAGCCATGACCGCAGAAAATGCCAATAGTTCATTTAAAATGGTCTCTTTGAAAAAAGGATTCACCGTTAATGCTTCAGATGCTGCCATAGCGGTTGGTATGCGCCAGGATGACAATCGTATTAATCAGGTTAACACTGTTCTTTCCTCTTTAAAAAACAAAGACCGTGTGGCTTTGATGGACAAGATGGTCAGCTTGCAACCAAAAGAAAAGAAATCAACCGATGCGGCTAAACCTTCTTTCTTTAACCAAATGTGGAACATCGCCAAAACCAATTGGAAACAATTCCTACGGGGTACTGGTTTAACCCTTCTTATCTCGACAATTGGTACAATTGTTGGTTTGATCATCGGACTTCTTATTGGAATCTACCGTACTGCTCCAACAGCAAAAAATAAAGCTATGGCTATCCTACAAAAACTCTTTGGTTGGTTCCTAAATGTCTATATCGAGGTTTTCCGTGGCACACCAATGATTGTTCAATCAATGGTTATCTATTACGGTACAGCACAAGCATTTGGTATTTCCATCGATCGTACCCTTGCAGCCATCTTTATTGTTTCTATCAATACGGGTGCTTATATGACTGAAATTGTTCGTGGTGGTATTTTTGCCGTTGACAAAGGTCAGTTTGAAGCTGCAACTGCACTAGGTTTTACACATGGTCAGACCATGCGTAAAATTGTACTCCCTCAAGTTATACGTAACATCTTACCTGCAACCGGAAACGAGTTTGTCATTAATATTAAAGATACATCCGTATTGAACGTTATTTCAGTAGTTGAACTTTACTTCTCAGGAAACACAGTTGCAACTCAAAATTACCAATACTTCCAAACTTTCTCTGTAATTGCCGTCATCTACTTTATCTTAACCTTCACAGTTACTAGAATACTACGTTATGTAGAGCGTCGTCTAGATGATGATAACTATACAACGATTGCAAGAGAAATGCCTTTAGAGGAGGCTACTAATGTCTAATCCTATTATTGAAATCAAACATTTAAAAAAATCCTATGGCCAAAACGAAGTTTTAAAAGATATCTCCCTTACCGTTCACAAAGGTGAGGTTATCTCCATCATTGGTTCCTCAGGTTCAGGAAAGTCGACACTTCTGCGCTCCATTAATCTTTTAGAAGAGCCAAGCGACGGACAAGTCTTATTCCATGGCGAAAACGTACTTGATGACAATTACAATTTGAGCCATTATCGCGAAAAATTAGGCATGGTTTTCCAATCCTTTAATCTTTTTGAAAATCTAAACGTTTTGGAAAATGCCATTGTCGCCCAGACAACAGTTCTGAAGCGAAATCGTACAGAAGCTGAAAAAATTGCTAAAGAAAACCTTAATACTGTCGGTATGACTGAACAATATTGGCAAGCCAAACCAAAACAGCTTTCAGGAGGACAAAAACAAAGAGTTGCAATTGCTCGAGCTCTTTCTGTCAATCCCGAAGCCATGCTCTTTGACGAACCAACTTCAGCTCTTGACCCAGAAATGGTTGGCGAAGTATTAAAAACCATGCAGGACTTAGCAAAATCAGGTTTAACTATGATTATCGTTACCCATGAAATGGATTTTGCTCAAGAGGTTTCCAATCGTGTCATCTTTATGGATAAAGGTGTTATCGCTGAGGAAGGGACACCTCAAGAAATTTTTGAAAATCCAAAGGAAGAAAGAACAAAAGAGTTCTTACAGCGCTTCTTAAAATAGAGAGATTCTATTCCTTTTACAGAAATATCAACCAAATAATGAGGGCTAGGAATAAAATCCTAGCTTTCATTTTATCACAAAACACTTTACCGGTTAAGTATTTTATGATATACTAGCCTTTGTTAACGTTAATAATTTATCAATAGGAGGTAACTATGGCCGAAAAAACTGACTTGGCGTCAGCTTACCGCAGACTAGAAAGTCCAAACATAAAAACAAAAAAACGTGCTCTAAAAATTATTCATGAGCATAAGAGAACTGGGAAGAAATAAATCGACCCATCTATAAAGTCAGACACAAAAAGCCTTGAGACAATTCCCTCCGTCTCAAGGCTTTTTCTTATTTAACTTTTAAAGCTGATAACACTTGTGTTCTGATATCATCCACACCATTTGGAGTATTTGGTAAGAATAAGGTTTGGTTTCCTTTAGAAGCAAAAGTATTTAAGGTATCCAAATATTGGTTAGTCAAGAGAATTGACATGATTTGTTCCTCATTCAGACTAATGTTAGCTTCTTTCAATTCTTGGATAGATTCAGCTAAACCATCGACAATGGCTTTACGTTGTTGAGCAATACCAACCCCGTGTAGACGATCTTTTTCCGCTTCCGCTGACGCCGCAGTAACAATTTTAATTTTATCCGCTTCTGCTAACTCTTGGGCTGCCACACGTTTACGTTGAGCCGCATTTATCTCATTCATCGACTGTTTTACTTCAGCATCTGGCTCAACTTTAGTAATCAAGGTTTTAACAATAATGTAACCGTAAGTTGACATTTCTTCAGCCACTTGGTGTTGAACTTCTAGGGCAATTTCATCTTTTTTCTCAAAGAGTTCATCTAGAGTTAATTTAGGAACTGAAGAACGAAGAGCATCTTCAATGTATGATTTGATTTGAGCTTCTGGTTTCATCAATTTATAGTAAGCATCAGTGACATTATTTTCGTTAACGCGGTATTGTGTTGCAATATTTAAGGTAACAAAAACGTTATCTTTTGTCTTGGTTTCGACAATAATTTCAGTTTGCAATAAGCGTAATTGAACTCTTGCTGCAATTTTATCAATACCAAAGGGCAATCTTAAATGGATACCACTTTGAGAAGTTGCTTGGTATTTCCCAAAGCGTTCGACAATAGCAACAGTTTGTTGTTTAACAACATAAAGCGTGCTAGCGATGATAGATAGGACAAGAACAACTAAGAAAACAAATAATATGAGTGAAATTAACATATTTCTCCTTTTTAAGTAGAGCTAGCGATGTCACACCTTACAGGCCTTGCTGCATCTTGACTTATTGATATAAGACAATTATAATCAATTTCTTATTTTTGTCAAATATATTGCCATCAAAAAATAAGATTTTTTTGTCGAAAAAAAGTAAGGTTTTCACCTTACTTTTCGCTTATTCGACACTCATGAGATATGGATAAACTGGTTGATCTCCTTGATGGATTTCAACTTCAACATCCTCATATTTTTCTTCGATATAGTCAGCAACTTCTTCTGCAAGTGCTGAATCGCCATCTTCGCCGACGAAGATTGTCACAATTTCACTATCGTCATCTAGCATGTGATCAAATGTTGATTTCATAGCAGTCTCAACTGTTGGGTCAGAAACTAAAATTTTTCCATCGACCATTCCTAGGTAGTCATGTTCATGAATTTCTAAACCATCAATAGTTGTATCTCTAACAGCTAAAGTTAATGAACCACTAGTTACATCAGAAAGACTCGCTGTCATATCAGCAACATTTTCTTCTAATGATTTACTTGCATCAAAAGCGAGTAAGCTAGTGAAGCCTTGTGGTACCGTTTTTGTCTCAACAACTGCTGCTGGAATATCAACAACATCTGCAGCTGATTGGGCAGCCATAAAGATATTTTTATTATTTGGTAAAATAATAACATTTTTAGCGTTAACTGATTCAATAGCTTTAACAATATCTTCAGTAGAAGGGTTCATGGTTTGACCACCAGAAATAATGTAGTCAACACCTTGGGCAGTGAAGATATCAGCTAAGCCTTGACCTGCTACAACTGCAATTATACCATATTCTTTAGCTTCTTCTTTAGGTTGACTAGAATTAGTCTTCTCAACTTGAGCATCATGCTGATTACGCATATTATCAACTTTAACTTTTACTAAAGCACCATATTTAAGACCTTCTTGCATTACAAGACCTGGATCTTCTGTATGGACATGGACTTTAACAATCTCATCATCATTGACAACCATTAAAGAATCACCGAGATTGCTTAAGTAACCTTGGAATTCTTCATAATTGAATTCTTTGACATAAGTTGGACCTTGACGCAAACCAACCATGATTTCAGTACAGTAACCGTAAGTAATATCTTCAGTTGCTACATGACCTACAACGGCTTTATGATGCTCTGCATTAATCATTTCTGACATATTAGCAGGAGTTGCTTTAAAATCTTCGGAAGCAATATAGTCGCCATTTAAGGCAGACATAAAGCCTTCATAAATAAAGACAAGACCTTGTCCACCAGAGTCAACAACACCTACTTCTTTTAATACTGGAAGTAAGTCAGGCGTTTTAGCTAAAGCTTTTTTAGCACCTTTAAGTGCTGAAGCCATAACTTCAACAGCATCGTTTGTTGATTCTGCTTTTTTCAAAGCCGCACTAGCAGCGCCACGAGATACTGTTAAAATAGTACCTTCAACTGGTTTCATTACAGCTTTATAAGCCACTTCAACGCCAGCTTGGAAAGCTTGTGCCAAATCTTGACCATCTAATTCAACTTTACCTTTGATGCTTTGACCAAATCCACGGAAAATTTGTGACGTAATAACGCCTGAGTTTCCACGTGCTCCCATTAAAAGCCCTTTGGATAGAATTTGCCCAACTTCACCAACAGTATCTGCTGGTTTGTTAGCAACTTCTTTGGCACCATTATCCATTGTCATTCCCATATTTGTACCGGTATCTCCATCTGGTACAGGGAAAACATTTAAGGAATTAACATATTCTGCTTGCTTACCGAGACGCGTTGCCGCGGCTTGTATCATTTCTTGAAACAAGCTTGCTGTAATATTTGACACTAGTTTTCTCCTACGACCTTAATATTTTGCACATACACATTAACCATATCAGCTGTCAAACCTAGTTGACTTTCAAGGTTAAACTTCACCCGTTCTTGGATGTTTTTAGAAACTTCACTGATTTTCACACCGTAACTCATTACAGTATAAACATCAACAGAAAGACCCATATCTGTTGATTTCACAACTACACCTTTAGCGTAGTTTTCTTTGCGAAGTAGTGATTGGAAGTTGTCTTTAATAGCACTTTTACTTGCCATCCCAACAACGCCAAAGATTTCCGTTGCTGAACCACCAACGACAGTTGCAATAACGTCGTCAGATAGTTCAATGAGACCATCATTTGTATTAATTTTTACAGTCATATTTACTACCTCAAAAAGTTTTTATCACTTAATTATATCTAAAATTAGACCATTTGTCACGTAAACCACCGTATACCTCTAAAATCAGGCATTTTAATAGAAAAAAATAGCGCTAGCCATTGCGATAGCTCCAAAACCAAGAAAAAGAAAAAAAGCCCTAAGGCTTATTTCAATTATACGCGTTCAACTTTACCAGATTTAAGCGCACGAGCTGAAGCCCAAACTTTTTTAGGTTTACCATCAACAAGAATAGTAACTTTTTGAAGATTTGGTTTAACTGTACGTTTAGTTTGATTCATAGCGTGTGAACGGTTGTTACCAGATACGGTTTTACGACCTGTGAAATAACATACTTTTGCCATTTTATCAGTTTCCTCCTAGGTAGAATGTGTTTACGATGTGCTAGCACCACATACCAAACTATTCTATCATAAGGGCATGTAATTGGCAAGCTTTTTTTCTTAGACAATTTGTCTCAATTTGCATTAATCTTCCATGGCTATTACTAGAGATTCATAGAGACTTTGAACCGTTCCATCATTTAAAACTTCAGTAATATGATCTTCCATACCGTCACGAAATTCATAAGTATAGGCCACTCCACTTGGATTTACAACTCCAAATTTTTTGTGTTCTCTATGTGGGTGGGCGATGGTCAAAGATATCTTTCTTTCAACGTCGATTGGAACTGTATATTTAAAGAGAATGTCCCTTTGACTGGTTTTCCCAACCAAATAACCTGATTGGGAAAAAAGCTCCATCAACGCTTCCATTTCCTTATCCGTCATACTTGCCTCCTTGATTGGCTAACTCTTCTTTTTCAAGTTCAAATAGCATCAAATATATTAATTGAATACATAGTTCAGATTTTCCAACATTATCCGTAGTCCCAGCCAAGTAAACATCCAATTGTGGACAATAAAATGCAAAAGCACCTGAAATACCAGAATGACCAATAAAACTCAACCTAGCTTCTTTATTAAACTGACCTAGCGACAACTTCATATGACCACCACCATATTCAACTGGCGCGTAATCACCTTGCAAAGGATAATAATCTTGCATTTCCTGCCAATGGTCTTTATTAAATAGATCGCCTTGGATGAATGCCCTGATAAAAGTCATTGTGTCAGCAGTGGTCGACACGCCCCCACCAGCCCCTTGGGCGCTAGCAACAATTTTGGGACGATAAAGATAGTCTTTACCTGTATATAATGGAGGAATCATACCATATTCACTGCTGACAAGGTAAGAGCGATTTAGCCCTAAGGGTTCCATTATAAAGCGATCAATACAGTCATCAAGCGAAAGATGATGAATTTTCTCAATAATTTCTCCCAACAACATGAAATTGATATCCGCATAATGAGCCTGATCGCTACTAGGTAAAAAATGTGCATCACTTTGTCTAACCCAATCAAGCATATCATCAAATGTATATGAAAAATCAGCTTCAGCAATTTTCTGACGAAGATAAATAGGTTCCTCAAAAAAGATATTGGCTAGCCCACTTCTTTGAAACAAGAGATCCTTAATTGTAATATATTGCGTCTGATCTTTTCCCATATAGTGATTCAACTGGGACAGCTTTTCTTTTTCGATGAAATCGGTTACAATATTATTGTAGGATATTTTACCCTGATCGATTAATTGCAAAATGAGGGTAGTTACCCACATTTTAGTGACACTAGCCAATAAAAAAGGCGTCTGATCGGTCATGGGACCGTGTTCAAATTGAGCAACTTCTTGCCCATTTCCTTTTTCTATGGAAATAATTGCTTTAGGGAGTTGATTTTTTTCAACAAAACCCTGAAAAAGCTTTTGTAAATTTTCTTTAGACACTACAAGACCTCCCTATAAGACTTTCTCATCATCGGAAAGATATAAACAACTAACTAAGGATACTAGACATGGATATAAGACAACTTTCTTATTTTTTAACAATAGCAAAAACACAAAATTATTCGCACGCTTCAAAGATTCTGTTTGTCTCCCAACCAGCTTTAAAACAGGCTATCTCAAAAATGGAAGAAGAATTCAATACCCAACTCTTCATTTACAATAACCACCGCTTAAATTTAACCGATTCCGGTCAAAAACTTTTGGAAAGAGGCGAACCAATTGTAAAAGAATTTAACGAATTGGTTTTTGATATGCAAAATCTAGCTGAGCTCGAAAGAGAATCTCTAACTATTGGTGTTACTTTCTTGACCATGCTCCAATACATGGACCAAATTTCACGTTTCATTCGTAAAAATCCCAATGTTGACTTACGCATCATTCAAGAAGGATCCATGAAATTACAGCATTTATTGGTTAAAGAAAAAATTGATATTGGCATCCTATCATTCCCACAAATTGAGCATGATATTATTATTGATTCTGTTGCTATCAATCATTCCAGCTACACAGCTTGCCTAGTCGTTCCGAAAAATCATCCCTTATCTGGACTTGATAAAGTAACATTTAAGGATATAAAAGGCTATAACATTGCAAGCTTGAGTGATAATTTTGCATTAGGTGAATTAACTAAAAAGAGATGTCGTGAATTAGGTTACATCAATCAAGTTATTCTAACTCATGATGATTTTGAAATTCTTTTACATAGTCTAAAGAAATTAGACGCTATTACCGTTCTCCCTCGAGAATTTGAGGAGTTAAGCCCTGTTCAAGATTTAGTCTGGATTCCAATCCACGATATCAACAATCTCTATAAACAAGGCTTAGCCTACCGCAAAAACATGTCAGGTAATTCAACTACCGTTAAGAAATTTATCGAAGCTATTAAAAATTAGTTTTCATCCGGAAAGTCTAATACTTGGTAAGTTTCGTTTTCTCGAAGAACACGCAAACCACCTAATGCTAAGGCTTCCAATTCAAATTCACCTGGATAAGCTTTGAATGGGCCAATAAAGGCAACCTTTTCAGCTACTTTTTGACGCAGTCTTTCTGAATAGGCCATACCACCAGTGATGCTTACCATATCTATAGGTCCATTAATGCTTACAGCTAAACTAGCGATAGTTTTAGCGATTCCAAGGGCCATAGCATCAAATGCTAAGGCTGCAGATTCATCACCGGCTTGAATAGCCGCTTCAACTTCACGCAAATCAGCTGTTTTACATAATGATTGTAAACCGGCTTTTTTTCTGACCAAAACATTAAAGTTATCAAGACCCATTTCTTTAACCAACTTAACAGTCGTCTTGATTGGAAGTCCGCCAGATCTTTCAGCAGAGAACATAATTTCATCATCTGAAACAAAATCAACCACTTGACCTTTTTCGTGAGCACTTGCACTTGAACCACCGCCCAGATGAGCAATAATGATATTGATATCTTTATAATCTTTACCAAGATCTTCCGCTACTTTACGGGCAACCGCACGCATATTTAAATGGTGACCAGTTGAAGTCCGTTCAACTCCTTTAATACCAGTGATTCGAGAAACTGGTCGCATAGAATCAACAGTAACTGGATCATAAACATAAGCTGCTTTGCCTTGACCATATTTTTCCATAAGGGCCTTAGCTAATTTAGCACCCATATTTGAAGGATGTTCCAATACAGGATGGTTTTCCAAATGATTAATAAGGGCATCATTAGCTAAGATAGCACCTGGTTTAACTGGGCCAATTAAGCCACCACGACCAACAGCTAATTCAATAGCTTCAACACCATGTTTTTCAATCACTTTTTCAATATCTGCTAAACGCATTTCAAATTGATCAAAGACTTTAGTATAACGCTCTAAATCTTTTGAATGATAAGTGATTTCTTCTTTCCAAACTT
This sequence comes from Streptococcus penaeicida, assembly GCF_002887775.1. Taxonomy (GTDB): domain Bacteria; phylum Bacillota; class Bacilli; order Lactobacillales; family Streptococcaceae; genus Streptococcus; species Streptococcus penaeicida. The sequence goes on from NZ_LOCM01000027.1 coordinate 35,735, forward strand.
GTTCTTTATCTTGGTACATAGCTACTTTTGTCGATGTTGCACCTGGATTAACAACAATTACTCTATCCATATTCTATTCCTATTCCTTTTCCCTGATTATTTATTGCTTGTCATGATAATTTGAGAAAGCAAGATTGAGGCATACTTCTCTTCAAAGCTTGAGCTTCTTGAAGTGATAATAACTGGAACTTGAGCTCCCATGATAAGACCAGCCATCTCTGAACCACCAAATAAGGTCAAAGATTTTGATGCGATATTACCAGTTACAATATCTGGAGCAAATAAGATATCGGCATCCCCTTGAATTCTGCCAGAGTATTCCTTTTCTTTTGCGCTTTCAGGCGATAGCGATAAATCAATAGACAAAGGTCCTTCAACAGTGAATTCTTTATTATCTTGATACTCTTGCGTCAATTCTGTTTCCATAACAGATGATGGGAGTTTTGGAATCAAGGTTTCAGCGGCAGAAAGTAATGACACTTTAACATGATCAATATGTAATGAAGACATAACTTCTACAGCATTTGTAATCACAACTTTAGCAGTTTCTTTATCTGGTTGGAGAACAAGTCCACCATCAGTGATTGCGATTAACTTGTTGAGGCTAGGCATTGATAAGACAGCAACGTGAGAAAGCGTATCAGCTTTACGGATACCTGTTTCTTTGTTGACAACTTCTTTAAGGACTTTACCAGTTGAGATATGACCCTTAAGGATTGCATCTCCTTTACCTGAACGAACCAATTCAACCCCTTTGAAGGCTGCTTCTTGATCATCAGCGACTGCTACAATCTCGTAAGACTCTTTTGGAATATCAAAGCCTTTTAATTTCTCTTCTAATTTCGCGTGATCATCGATTAAATAAGCAAAAATCCGTTTTTCACTAACAGCACGTTCAATACAAGCTAAAACCTCTTCATCTGCGGCTTTAATGGCAACCAGGTTGATTGGTTTTACAACTTCTTTAATTTCGGGTCTTGCTTCAAATAATTTATCAATTAACAATGACATGTTTTTTCCTCCTATAATAAAGGGACTGTCTTCACCTAAGTTGAAAAGCAGCCCCTAAAGTCATTAGATATCGAGTTTATAATCTTCAGGTGTAACCAAATGAAGAACGTTCATAAAGAGGTGTTTAAAGATAAATCCAAATGCTACTGGGCCACCGACGAATACAAGTAAAGCACTTAGAATATTCATAAGAGACCAGCCACCTTTTGCTAGGTTCAAGTGGTTAATTGGGCCTACAAGTCCACTAAATCCAAAGCCCGCACTCATTGGAGTTCCTTGAATGTTGAAGAAATAAGCTAGAGCACCACAAGCTGCAGCAGAGCAGATGATTGGCAATAAGGTTTTTGGATTTTTAACCCATACTGGCATTGAAATTTTTGGTGAACCAAGGAAGTGAGCTAAGGCTGTACCATGTGAGTTAACTGACCAACCAAGAATGGCGAAACCAAAACCAGTTGCACAGATACCAACGTTAGCAGCACCTGAACCAAGACCAGCTAGAGAAATGGCAAGGGCAATACCTACGGTTGTGATTGGTGACACGATAAGGAAACCAAAGACAATGGCTAAGAGGATACACATGATTAATGGTTGTAAGTTAAGCAATTGAGCTGTTCCCATACCAATGAATTTAGTAATCATTGAAACATATGGTAAGGTGAAGCGACCAATCAGACCAACAACTAACATCATGAGTGGTGGAATGACCAAAATAGTATAAGCTTTTAGACCGTTACCTACCCAGAGGATAATAGCAGCACCAATAGCAGCTGTTAACATCATATTGATAATGTCACCAGTACCAGCCATCATAATCATGCCATCTTTTGCCGAAATAGCACCGGAAGCAAAGAGTGTTGCCAAGCCAAGAGCTGCCGACTGGATTGGATTAAACTTGAAGTTCATTCCGACCATAATCCCGCAAACCAAGCCCATGGTTGAGTTTGACATGCCTAACCCCCAGGCTAATGGTGCTAAGAATGGCATTGATGGAATCAAGGATTTCACTAGTTCAGATAGTAAAGCTCCAGGGATAAGAACGACTACTGCCCCTAAAGCAATACCATTCAAAATGTTCATTGCAAATGCTTTTGCAGTTAATTTATTTTCCATAATTTTTCCTCTATTGGTGGATACCATGTCCAAGTAAGATTTCACTTGCATCCATAATTGTCTCAGCTAAGCTTGGGTGATTGTGGATGGTTAAAGTGATATCTTCAGCTGTCAATAAGTTTTCAATTGCCAAAGTAATTTCAGCGATTAACTCACTAACACCAGATCCTACAAGTTGGGCACCAATAATTCTATTGTCTTTTTTATCTGAAATTAAGCGAACAAAGCCTTCAGGATTTGCCATTGAAAGAGCACGACCGTTGCTTGCAAATCTAAATGTTGCAACTTTAGCATCAATACCAGCTTCTTTAGCAGCAGCTTTGGTCATACCTACTGTTGCAATTTCTGGTTGTGTATATGCAACTGTTGGGATAACAAGATAGTCCGCAGCAACACCCTCAACTTGAGCAATAGCTTCAGCAGCAACTTTAGCTTCGAAAGAAGCTTTATGTGCTAAGGCAGGACCAGCTGTGATATCACCAATCGCGTAAATATGTTTAACCTGAGTTTGCATTTGTTCATTAACTGGAATCAGACCTCTCTCATCCAAGTCTAAACCAGCAAGTTCAATGGAAACATTATCAGTGTTTGGACGACGGCCAACAAGGACCGCAACTTTATCAGCAGTGATTTTCTCTTCTTTATCTCCATTTTGGTAGAATAGATCAATCCCTTGAGCTGTTTTTTCGTAACGAGAAGCTTTAGCACCCGTAATAATGGTCATGCCAAGCTGCGCTGCTTGATCAAGAACTGGTTTCACTAAATCAGCCTCGAACCCACCTAATACACGGTCCATTCCTTCAAGAATAGTCACATGGCTACCAAGGTTGGCATAAGCCATAGCTAATTCCATACCAATATAACCACCACCAATGATAGCTAATTCTTTTGGTACTTCTTGCAAGTTGAGGAGACCTGTTGAATCAAGAATGTCTTCTCCGAATGGGAAAGCTTTCAATTCAATTGGACGACTACCTAAAGCTAAAATCACGTTTTTAAAGCGGTAGCCTTCACCCAAACCATCTTCCGGTGTCACAAAAACGGTATCTTTGGAAACAAAGTGCGCTTCCCCTTTAACAATAGTCACTTTATTCTTTTTCAATAGAGTTTCAACGCCCATTGTTAATTTAGAAACAACTTGACTGTTTTTCCATTCTTGTGCTTTTGCAAAATCTAAGCTTGTTTCGCCAAAACTGATGCCGTAAGGAGATTCCATTTTACTGTGGGCATAGTCATGACCAACTTGAATCAAGGCTTTTGATGGAATACAGCCAACGTTCAAGCAAGCACCACCAATGTTGCCTTTTTCAATAATGACAACTTTTTGACCCAGTTGGGCAGCGCGAATCGCTGCCACATAACCACCAGGTCCTGAACCAATAACAATAGTTTCTACTTCATTTGTAAATCCGCCTACTACCATGCCATTACCCCTCTGCCAATAATAAATCTGGATCGCTTAGGTAAGATTTAAGCAAGTTGATAGCTTGTTGTGCGTAAACACCGTCAATTGCGCGATGATCGAAAGCAAATGAAATTTTCATAACATTCTTCAATACTGGGGTACCTTCTTCGTCAGGCATAAAGATTTTATCGATACGACCAACGTTTAAGATAGCAATTTCTGGCAAGTTAATGATTGGAGTTGACCAAACACCTGCTGTTGCTGCAGCACCAACGTTTGTTACTGAAATAGAACCTTTGCCCATATCAGCTGTTCCAAGTTTACCATCACGCGCTTTTTGTGAAATTTCAGAGATTTCTTGCGCGATATCAAAGAGGCTCTTACGTTCAGCGTTACGAATCATTGGTACCATTAAGCCACGAGGTGTGTCTGTAGCAACACCGATATTGTAGTATTGGTGATGGCTGATTTCGTTTTTATCCATATCGATAGATACGTTTAAGTCTGGGAAGCGTTTCAACATAGCAACTAAAGCTTTAACCAAGTATGGTGTGAAGGTTAATTTAATACCTTTTTCAGCTGCGATGACTTTCATCTTGTTGCGGTGAGCGACAAGGGCATCAACTTCTGCTTGGTCGAAGACGGTAACTTGTGCCACTTCGCTAGAGCTTTTAGCCAAAACATCAGCAATCGTGCGGCGAATTGATGGCATTTTTTCTACCACTTCCGCAAACTCTTCATTTGTTGCTTTTGGAGCAGCTACTGCTTTTTCTTCAGCAACTTCTTCATGCACTTCTGGTGCTTGTTCTTGAACTTGTGCTACCTGTGCAGCTCCGCCATTCGCCAAGAAAGCATCGACATCTTCGATAGTGATTTTGCCATTGCTTCCACTGCCGTTTACTAAGCGTAAATCAACATCTTTTGAGCGTGCATATTTGCGAACACGTGGAACAGCTAGGAGACGAACATCAACTGAAGGGTCTACTTGAGCAACCGCTACTTGTTTTGGTGCTTCTGTTTTTTCTTCAACTGGTGCTTCTTCTTTTGGAGCTTCAGCTGCAGCTGGAGCTTTACTTGCTGCTGAGTTATCTCCGCCAGCCAAGTATGCTTTTAATTCTTCTTCAGTTTCAACTATGTCAGCGATTGGTTGACCAACGATTCCAGTATCTCCTGCTTCAACATAAATTTTTGCAAGATAACCAGAAATTGGGCTTGGAAGTTCAACGACTGCTTTATCACTTTCGATTTCAAGTAGGGTAGTATCTTCAACAACTTTGTCCCCAACTTTTGCAGTCCATGACATGATGACACTTTCGTGAGTTCCTTCACCAGCATCTGGTAAAATATATTGGTACATGCTAACTCCTCCCTAAAATTCTACAGTTTCTTTTGCTTTTGCTACGATATCTTCAACACTTGGCATCCAATCTTCTTCAGCAAGACCAAATGGGAAGATTGTATCTGGAGCAGTAACGCGTCCAAGAGGAGCATCTAAGTCCATGAAGTTACGTTCACTGATTTCAGACATGATTTGTCCAGCAGTACCAGCTTGGCGTTGTGCTTCTTGAAGAACAACTGCGCGATGTGTTTTAGCAACAGAAGCTTGGATAGTTTCATAGTCAACTGGTGATACAGTACGTAAGTCTACAACTTCTGCACTGATACCTTCTTTTTCAAGTTGGTCAGCAGCTTGAAGTGCTAATTGAACCATTAAACCGTAACCGATTAAAGTAACGTCAGAACCTTCACGAACAACATTTGCTTTATCAAGAGGAACAGTATAGTAGCCTTCTGGAACTTCATCTTTAACAGTACGGTAAAGACGTAAATGTTCTAGGAAGAATACTGGATCTTCAGATTCAATGGCAGCAATCATTAATCCTTTTGCATCATAAGCAGATGAAGGGATAACAACACGAAGTCCTGGAATTTGAGCTAAGAATCCTTCTAAACTGTCTGAGTGTAATTCAGGGGTATGAACACCACCACCATAAGGAGCACGGATAGTAATTTGAGCACCACGAGTTCCACCAGAACGGTAACGTTGACGAGGAATTTGAGCAATTAATGCATCCATAGCTTCAACGATGAAACCTGAGAATTGCATTTCTGGAATTGGTAGGAAGCCTTCTTGAGCAAGACCAACAGACATTTGAAGAATTCCAGATTCAGCAAGTGGTGTATCAAAAACGCGATTTTCACCGAATTCTTCTTGCATTCCTGCAGTGATACGGAAAACCCCACCATTTTTACCAACGTCTTCACCAAAAATCAAGGCGTTGTCGTGTTTTTTCATTACTTCATGCAAACCTTCAGTAACGGCTTGTGCTAATGTAAGAACTGGCATATTAGTTTTCCTCCTTTGCACTATAGTAAGCAATTTGTTCTTGGATATTTTGTGGTTGATCTTTATACATGAATTCTAAGAATTCAGTGATACGTTGTGGTTCAGTTTTAGCCATTTCAGCAAGAGCATCTTTAGCTTGAGTTTTCACTTCTTCATAGATAGCATCTGCTTTTTCTTGACTCCAAAGACCTTTTTCAGTTAGGTAATTGCCTAAACGGATAAGTGGATCTTTTTTAAGCCATGCTTCAACTTCTTCATCAGCACGGTAACGTTTTGGATCGTCTGACATTGTATGAGGACCAAAGCGGTAAGTCATGTTTTCGATTACAACTGGACCATTTTCAATTGCGTATTCACGCGCTTTTTTAACTGTGTAATAAACTGCAACAGGGTCCATTCCATCAATACGGACAGCTGGGATACCAGCAGCTACTGCTTTTTGAGCCAATGTTTGAGCTTTTGTTTGATGTGAAGTTGGTACAGAAATTCCGTAACCGTTATTTTGAACAACAGCAACAAGATTTGCTTTGAAAACACCAGCGAAGTTAAGAGCTTCGTAGAAATCACCTTGTGAAGTTGCAGAGTCTCCACATAATGAAAGGGCAATTTGTTTTTCACCTTTCATACGTTTAGCAATACCATTACCTAAAGCTTGAATAGTAGTACCACCAACGATAACGTTAGGAGAATACATGTTCAAATCTTCTGGGTATTGGTTAGCTACATAGTGACCTTTGTACCACAAGAAAGCTTGTGATAATTTCATACCAAATTTAACACCAGGGAATACGTCACGGTAAGTTGGTGCGAAAACGTCATTTTTATCTAGAGCTAAAACAGCACCATATTGGCTGGCTTCTTGACCGCCACCAGGAGCATAGTTGCTCAAAGCACCTTGTCTGTTCAATAGGATAACACGCTCATCGATGGCGCGACCCCAAGTAATGGTTTCCATTAATTCAACCAACTCTTCATCAGACAATTGGGCCATCGCATCTTCATCAACGACATTTCCAACCTCATCGAGAATTTGGTACATTGGGAATTTTTCATCATATGATGAAACAAGTTCCGTAAAGTTAAGTTCACTAATTTTCATGTTAACTACCTTCCTTTCGAGATTATGATAGCGCTTTCTATGGCCGGCGTAAACTTCCAAAATCTTATAGCACTATAAGTAAATGTTCAAAAAAAGACTAAAGTACCATATTTTTGCATAAGACCCTCTCTTTTTCTTTGATTTTTGGAAAATTGGTAACCCATTATGCTATTTGTGATGTATAATAGTATCAGTCTATAAAAGGCGAATTTTACATATTTTATATAACAGAATTCATTTTTACCCTAAAAATTTATAAATATTAAGAAAAAATTTTTGCAAAAAAAGACCCACACCAAGTGTGAGGTGCATTTAACTTTTTCTATGAATTATGCTATATTTGTTCACAATCAAAGATTGTTTCACAGAGACTGCAATCAGTTTTCACTTATCAATCGAACATAAAAAAAACCCTCAAAGAGGGCTTTCATTATTTTAGGAATCTAAATTATGCTTTGTTAGCTGATCCGAAAACGTCGATACGTTCTTCAACTGCAGCTTGAACAGCTTTCATACCTGGAGCCAAGAATTTACGTGGGTCAAATAATTTTTTACCATCGTATTCTGCTTCGTTTGCATCGTAGTTACGAGCAAATTCGCGAGTTGCATTTGAGAATGCAATTTGGCTTTCAGTGTTAACGTTAACTTTAGCAACACCAAGTTTGATAGCTGCTTTAATTTGATCGTCAGGGATACCAGAACCACCGTGTAAAACGATTGGGAAGCCAGGAACAGCTGCCGCTAATTTTTCTAAGTGGTCAAGAGCGAGACCTTCCCAGTTTGCAGGGTATGGACCATGGATGTTACCAATACCAGCAGCAAGGAAATCAATTCCAGTTTCAACCATTGCTTTAGCATCTTCGATTGGAGCAAGTTCACCTTTACCGATGATACCGTCTTCTTCACCACCGATTGTTCCAACTTCAGCTTCAACTGAAACGCCTTTAGCGTGTGCTAATTCAACAACTTCTTTAGTTTTAGCAAGGTTTTCTTCAACTGGAAGGTGAGAACCGTCGAACATGATTGAAGAGTAACCAACTTCGATACATTCCAAAGCATCTTCATAATGACCGTGGTCAAGGTGAATAGCTACAGGAACAGTAATTCCCATTGATTCTACAAGGTTAGAAATAAGTGATTGACACACTTTATAACCACCCATGTATTTCGCAGCACCCATTGAAGTTTGGATAAGAACTGGAGCTTTTTTAGCTTCTGCTGCACGCAAGATAGCTTGAGTCCATTCTAAGTTGTTAGTGTTGAATCCACCAACAGCATAGCCGTTTTCACGAGCTGCTTGTACAAATTTTTCTGCTGAAACGATTGCCATTTGTTAGGCCTCCTCTAATTTTTCGGGTAATCCCGTTTACAATCTACATTCTAGCATAATTCACATGAAATTTCTAGTACTTGCAAACGTGTAAAACGTTTTCTAACTTCTAAAATGATAGATTTTTATAAAAATTTTCACCTTTTAAACAACAAAAAAGCGAGCCCAAAGCTCACTTACTTTATGCGGAGAGAGGGACTTGAACCCTCACGACCTAAAGCGGTCACAGGATCCTTAGTCCTGCGCGTCTGCCAATTCCGCCATCCCCGCTACTCATTAGCAACATCAATTATTATATCAACTATGAGTATTTCTGTCAATGCTAGTTTTGATATTTTTTCAAAAAGTTTGCAATTTCTTTTTCGTAGCCTTTTTTGTCAACTTCATAGGCTTTTGCATGCTTAGCCCCTTTAACAATCAGTATTTCTTTAGGGCCAGCCGTCGCCTTATAATTATCATAGACCATGTCAGTTGGAACAAAATCATCCTTATCTCCGTGAATAAAGAGAACTGGTAACTTGTTCTTCTTCAACTGATTAACAGAACTTGCTTCACCATAGGTAAACCCGGCCCGCATCTTAGAAATGGCTGATACTTCATATAGGATTGGAAATGTAGGTAAGTTGTACATATCCTTAGCCTGATATTTCAATTCTTCCCAAACACTGCTATAACCACAATCCTCAATAATATTGACCACTTGTTTTGGTAATTGTTCACCACTGGCCATCATTACAGTCGCAGCTCCCATGGAAAGACCAAAATAGGAAATCTGACTCTGAGAATCTTCCTTAACAAGTTGCTTGGTCCAGGCAATCAGATTCAAACGATCATTCCATCCATAACCAATAATATTGCCTTCACTTTTACCGTGAGCTTCGTTATCAGGAATCAAAACATTGTAACCTAAATCATGGAATAGCATAGCGTAGGGTTTCATCCCTTCTTTACTATTCAAGAAACCATGGACGACAATAGCCGTTTTATGAGATGGCTGCTCAGCAGGAAGGTACCAAGCAACCTGCTTCTTATCTCTGTTAGTTAAGCGTCTTGTCTCAACTTTTAAAGCATCAAAGGCTTGTTCACTAGCATATAAAGGATTCTCCTTGGTCCTTTTTTCATTGCTAATAAAAGACTTCTCTTCTCTAATCTGAGCGACATGGAAAAAGTAAAAACTTGCTCCTACACTGATAGTTGTTAAAAGTAAGAGTAGAATCATAAAATACTTTGATAATCGAGTTATTTTCATATCAAACATTTTACCTTATTTGCACAAAAAAAGAAAGGGGCCAGCCCTTCTTTTTCAACTATTTTAAAGAAGTACACTACTAAAGATAGGAACCACCACGGTAACGATAACTCCTACGATAACAAGTGCGATAGAACCCATAGATTCTTCCACCTGTCCAAAATCTTTGGCTGCCGAAACTCCAAGTGCATGCCCCGCAGTTCCTAAAGCAAGACCACGCGCAATTGGATCATTAATCTTAAAGAGCTTAATGAGTGGCTTAGCCAATGCATAAATAATAACCCCATTTAAGATACAAGCTAGAGATGTCAATTCCGCTGAACCACCAATAGCAAGTGATGTTGGCATAGCAATCGCTGTTGTCGCTGCTTGAGGAAGCATTGACGCAGTCACAACCTTACCTAATTGAAGGATTGTTGAAATCACATAGATACCATAAACAGCAACCACACTACCTAACGTAATACCACCAAGAATTTGAATCCAGTATTTTTTCAAAACCTCTTTTTTACGGTAAAGGGGAATAGCAAAGCAAATAGTAGCCGGTTCAAGGAAGAAAGCAATGATTTGACCACCTTTATTATATTGGTCGAAAGTAATGCCAGTGGCTTTTAAAGTTGCAATACCGAGAATCATGGCAACGAAAAGAGGTGCAAAGAGGAAGAATCCATTAGTCTTTTTGAACAAGATTTGACCGATGAAGAAGGTACCGACTGATAATAATACACCGAAAATTGGAGAAACTTTTAATAATTCAATGAATGCTTCCATCTTTGTTACTTCCTTTCATTATTTAGCAAATACGTTGTTGTTAGCCATTAATTTGGCTTGTGGTTGGTGAGTTTGAGCAAAATCACGACCATTGTTAAGTACAGTTCCAGCATTAAGTTGTAAGACTAATTGAGTCATCCAACCAGTAGCAACTAAAAGAATTAATGTTGAAGCAAAAATTAAAACCATATCTAATACAAAGTTTGCTTGAAGTAGACCAAGTGATTTAACAACTGACACACCTGCAGGTACGAAGAATAAACCAATGTTGTTAACTAAAGCATCGCCAACTGTTTCAACCTGTTCGAGTTTGATGACATTAAATGAAAGAGCTAAGAACATGAGCACCAAACCAATAACGGATGCTGGCATCACAAATGGTAGGAGACTTTCAATCACTTTTGAGATGAGTACGATAGAACCGATTAGTACGCTTTGATAGATAACTGAGTAAGATTTTTTCATGATTTCGACTCCTTTTGTTTTCCTTTTTTTCTTGTTTGATTGTCTTTATTATAGACAAAAAAGAGCCCTAAAGGCTCTTTTTGGAGTGAAACGCTTTCAAGCTGGTATGAAATGCTTTTTCCCAGTCTTAAGTTGCAGTTTAAAGTCCTAATTGCTGTTTAAAGACCTTAATATAAGACCTAGACACTGGAACCTTGCCCTTATTGGACATAGTGACTTGATAGGTTTGGTTAAACCAAGGTTGAATTTCCTTGATTTCTTCTTGATTAATAATGTAAGCCCGATGAACCTTCAAAAAGCGGTCGGAAGTCAAGTTTTTCTCAATAGCCGACAAGCTAGTGTGGCTAGTATAAGCTCCCTTTTTCGTGTAAACCGTTGTCTCCTTACCTTGTACCTCACAATAGAGAATATCGGTAAAAGGTAGGAGATAAATACGTTCATCCGTCTCAACTGTCAAGCGCTCAACAGCCTTCTCAACTGTCTTAGCCTGTCCTTGTCCCCGGTTTTGAATTTCCAAAGCAGCCTGGGCTTTCTCAACAGCCTTTTGAATCCGTGATTGTTCAAAAGGTTTGAGAATATAATCCAATGCATTCACTTCAAAGGCCTCCACAGCATGATTGTCATAAGCTGTCGCGAAAATAATCAGCGGCGCATGGGGTACCTTGGTCAAGCGTTTGGCCAAATCTAAACCATTCTCATCCGTTAAATGAATATCTAAGAAAAGGAGATCAGGCTGCTCCGCTAAAATCAATTCAAAGGCATCATCAATCGATTCCCCTTCAAAAATCTCTTCAACTTGCTCGGTTTGCTGCAAGAGGTAGTTTAATTCCATACGAGCCAAGGGCTCATCATCAATAATAGCAACTTTCATTCTGCCTCTCCTTCTATACTGTGATAGGGAATAGTAACGTCAAAACAAGCCCCTTGATCACTTGACGAAATTTTGAACTGTGAAGCATCCCCAAAAAGACTACGTAAGCGACGGTTAAGGTTTTCAATAGCAGAACCTGTTCCGCCTGATGAAGAAATCACTTCCTTACCCAATTTTGGTAATAAGTCAGGGGCAATCCCTTTGCCATTGTCCTTAACCTGAAGGTGTAATAACTTATCTTCTTGGCTAATGCTAATGGTCACATGATTATCTTTTTTACGACCCGTAAAAGCATGCTTCAAGGCATTTTCCACCAATATCTGAATAATAAAAGGTGGAATAGCAGCCTGATAGAGTTCTTGCGGAATGGCTATATGAATACTAAAGCGATTCGGAAAACGGGCTTGTTCAATAGATAAATAAGCATTTAAATGATTAATTTCTTCTTCAACCGAAATCACATTATGCCGCGTGCTATTAATATTTGCACGGAAGTAATTGCCTAACTGTAAAAGTAAGTGACGAGCTTTTTCTCTATCAATTCGCATCAAAGCTGAAATAGTATTAATGGCGTTGAAGAGGAAATGAGGATTCACTTGCGCCTGCAAGGATTTAATTTCCGCATCTTTTAAGAGACCTTGTTCGATAGCCATTTGTCCCAATTCTAATTGAGAAGAAAAAATATTACCCAAACCTTGAGCCAATTCTTCTTCAACATAAGACAATTTGTCAGCATCTGTAAAGTAGAGCTTAAAGGTACCAGCGACTTTTCCTTTAACAAATAAAGGAACCACAATAGCCGCCTCCAAAGGACAGTTAGCCACATGACAACCTATTTCATGCTTATGCCTTGCTACATGAATTTTCCCCGTCTCAATCACTTCTTTAGACAAATCCGTGATAATTTTCTTTGCCGGAATATGATGATCACTAGCAGCACCAACATGGGCTAAAATCGAGGTCCGGTTGGTTACTGAAACAGCTGAAACCCGCATAAATTTTTGGATTTCAATGGCTGCCTTGTGGGCAGATGCTGGCGTGAGACCTTGACGGAAATAAGGCAAAGTCGTATTGGTCAGTGCTAAAACATCATGGGTTTGAATGGCCTTCATACTTTCTTCTTGAGCCAGAGTACCAAGAATGATCGATAGAAATATCCCCGTGCCTAAGGCATTAACAAAGACCATAGGAATGGCAATGGTTTGAATTAATTCTACCGCTTGTGTCTTGTCCGGCGAGAAAATATAAATACAAAGCATCTGGATAATCTCCATCAATGCTCCGCATAAACTCCCCTGCCAGACTGGTGGATAGCTTTTTTTTGCGCAAGCTCATTTGCCCAAGTATACCCGAGAAAATCCCAATCAAAACGGAAGAAATAAAATAGGTATATGGTGCATTTCCTCCTTGAAGCCAACGGACGGTTCCGGAAATCAGCCCAACGAAAAAGCCGACAAAGGGACCACCTATCAGACCCGACATGCCGATGGTCAGAGTCCGAGTATTAGCGATTGAGGTATGGGAAGACAGACTGACAAGGCCCCCGTTGCCAATATCGAATGGAGCATTAACCAAGACTCCTGTAAAATTACTAATAATGGCAAATGCAGAAAAGGTCAAAATCAAGACCCAGCGAGCTCGCCTGGAGTCCCGCTCATACATCATGCGCTTATAAAAAGGGCTAATCATTAACAGATTAGCCAGTAGGATAATTAGCCCCACACGTTCCAGGAGGGGTAATAATAGTGTTATCATAGCTTAACCTCTGTAAGTTATATTATAACACTGTTTTGAAAACTCTTACAAGTTTCAAGTAAAAATGTAGAAAATCATTTACTATTTTCAACAGCTGCAGTCACAAAAGCTGTATAAAGCTCTTCCGCATGGTTTGGACGGCTATGCAATTCAGGGTGGTATTGGGCAGCCACAAAGAATTTTTTATCAGGAAGTTCAACAATTTCCATCAAACGGTTATCCGGTGAAACACCAGAGAAAACAAAGCCTGCTGCTTCAAATTCTGGGCGGAACTTATTGTTAAATTCATATCGGTGACGGTGACGTCGTTGCACCACTTCTTGATTGTTGTAGGCTGCTGCGGCTTTTGATCCGACCTTTAATTTACATGGGTAGAGACCTAGACGGAGTGTTCCGCCCATATCTTCAATATCAATTTGATCACGCATGATATCAATAATTGGGTATGGTGTTGCAGGGTCAAGCTCAGCTGAATTTGCCCCTTCCATATTAAGGACGTGTCTAGCATATTCGACACAGGTTAATTGCATGCCTAAACAGATACCAAGCATTGGCACATCTTGTTCACGGGCATAACGAATAGCTTGAATTTTACCTTCCGTTCCCCGTTGACCAAAGCCACCAGGAACAATAATCCCGTCAGCTTCACCAAGCAAGTCAGCCACATTTTCAGCAGTTAGATCGTTGGCATTAACCCAATTTAAGTCAATAGCTGAATCATTTTCAAAGCCTGAATGTTTCAAGGCCTCAACAACTGAAAGATAGGCATCGGGTAATTCAACATACTTACCAACCAATGCAATTTTTGTTGTTTTCTTAAGGTTCATAACCTTATCAACCATGGCTGTCCATTCGGTCATATCTGCTTCTGGCACATCTAATTTCAAATGGTCACAAACAATTTGATCCATCCCTTGCGCTTGAAGGTTTAAAGGAATTTGATATAAGTGTTCCACATCCATTGACTCAATAACAGCTTCAGGTTGTACGTCACAGAATTGAGCCAACTTATTCTTAATACTTTGTTCAACAGGTTCCTCAGTCCGAATAACCAACATATTTGGCTGGATACCTAAACCACGTAGTTCCTTAACAGAGTGTTGTGTTGGCTTAGTTTTCATTTCACCAGCTGCTTTTAAATAAGGTAAAAGCGTTGTATGGATATACATGACATTATCAGAACCGACATCTGCTTTCATTTGACGAAGGGCTTCTAAGAACGGCAAGCTTTCAATATCCCCAACTGTACCACCAACTTCAGTGATAATAACATCAGAGTCCGTTGTTGTAGCCGCGCGTTTAATTTTTTCTTTTAAGGCATCGGTAATATGTGGAATAACTTGAACCGTAGCCCCTAAGTATTCCCCTTTACGTTCCTTACGCAAGACTTCGCTGTAGATTTTACCAGTTGTCACGTTTGAATACTTATTTAAGTTAATATCAATAAAACGTTCATAATGACCAAGGTCAAGGTCAGTCTCAGCACCATCATCAGTGACATAAACTTCTCCGTGTTGGTATGGACTCATTGTCCCTGGATCAATATTGATATAAGGATCGAACTTTTGAATGGTTACTTTTAACCCACGATTTTTCAAAAGTCGTCCTAAACTTGCCGCTACAATCCCTTTACCAATTGATGATACAACGCCACCAGTTACAAAAATGTACTTTGTCATTCAAACTCCTTAAGTTTTTAAATACTCACTTTCACCTTGAACACTCCACTTGCCATGTTGGGGGAAACATTCTTTGAGAATGGTCAGCTACAAAAGCACCAAGATGAAGAAAAAACAAAAATAGCCCCCTATTGCTAGGGAGCCTTAATCGACCTCTTAAAGAGGTGCCCGAATAATAATATAAACTATATTCAGAACTTTGTCAAATATTATTAGGCAAAAATTTTCAACCTTTTAGATGTCTGAAAATGAAAGCTTTTACAAAGAAGGGTTATTCTTCTTCTTCCTCGTCTTCATCATCTTCTTCGTTGATTTCAACTTCTTCAATGTCATCTTCTGGAATAATTTCATTTAATTCTGAATCATAAGATTCCACTTCTGATTTTTCATCTTCTGGATCTTCTTCATCATATTCAATTTCTTCTGTTTCTTCAGTGAAGTCTTCATCTTCTGGATCATCATCACTGTAGTCGATTGCGTCTTCATCACCATCCATAAAGGCATTAACACGTTTTTTCTTACGTTTTGGTGCACCGTCTTCTTCATCTTCTAGGGTAATGATTTCTTCATCAATTTCATCAATAGCATACCAAGAGCGTAAGCCCCATTTGTTGTCGCCAAGCGGAATAAATGAACCATCTGTATTTAAGTCTGTGTAGAAAAATGGTAAGGCGTGACGGATATCAGCGTCTGATTTTCCTAAAAATGTTTGAATATCATTAACTAAATCACTAAAGTACACTTCATTGTCGCGACCTCGTTCTTCTAAAATAGCACGCGCCACTTCAATCATTGAAAGTTCACTTTTTTCTTGTCCCGCAAATATGTCTAATTTCAAGGCAGTTCTCCTTATTTTATCATTCCTTACTATTTTACGCTAATTTTACAGATTCGTCAAAGCTTTTATCGGTTAAACAGTGGCTTTTCCGCTAATCTCAACAATCTTTTCATAAATGGCTTGCATATTTTCCAAAATAAAATCAGCCTGACTTTGATCCACCAACATCCTATTTTCTTGATAAGCTAAAACTGGTATTTCAGCCGCTTTTCCTGCCGCGATTCCGGAAGGTGAATCTTCAATCACTAAGGCTTGATCAGGCGCGATGTCCAAAATTTCTAAGACATGGAGGTAAATAGCTGGGTTGGGTTTACTTTCAACAAAATCTTCTCCAGAAACGATTAAATTAAAATCTTGCAAAATGCCACAAGCATCAAGAACTTTGAGAATTTCCTTTTTAGGGCTAGAAGATGCGACAGCCAGTTTTATATCATGTTGCTTAGCAAAATTAATGATTTTCACAATGTCTTTACGGAAAAGCTTGCGAGCAGTTTGAGCATTGTATTTTTGCTCATCGATTTTGTGTAGGTTGCTAACAATTTCTTGATCTGTGATATCTGATTCACTCAAGTAACGAATACGATCCCACAAATCCCTACCTGATCGGCCAACTAAGGCTGAAAAATCTTCCAAGGTTAGGTTCTCCGGTGTCTTGGAAATTGACTTAATATAATCGCTCTGGAGCTGAAAATCTAAATACTCAGTGTCAACAATGACCCCATCCATATCAAAAATAATTGCTTTTAACATTTAATCCTCCTTAAATCAAGAAAGAGTCTGAAATATAATATTTCAGACTCTCTTGTCAATTATCCTAAAAGGATAGGCTTATTTCACTTTAGCTGTTTCAGTGATAACTTCAACTGCTTTTTTCATTGCAATATCATGTTTCAACATATCAGCTGAAAGAAGTGAACGAACTTGGTCTACAGGCATATTGTATTCTGTAGCAAGATCATTGATTTCTTTTTCGATTTCTTCATCAGTAGCTTCAAAACCTTCAGCTTTAGCAATAGCTTCGATAACAAGGTTAGTTTTAACACGTTTGTCAGCTTCTGCCTCGTATTGTTTGTGAAGATCTTCTTGGCTTGTTCCAGTTAATTGGAAGTACATTTCTGGAGAAATACCTTGGCGTTGCATATTACCCATGAATTCGTTCATTGAGCGGTGAACTTCGTCGTGAACCATTTCTTCTGGTAATTCAACGATTTCAGCGTTGTCAACTGCCAATTCGATAGCTGCACCTTCAACGGCGTCATCGTAAGCAATTTCTTTAGCTGCTTCAAGTTCTTTACGGTATTTAGCTTTTAATTCATCAAGAGTTTCCACTTCTTCATCAATATCTTTTGCTAATTCATCATCAAGTTCTGGAACTTCTTTAGCTTTAACTTCGTGAACAGTTGTTACGAATTTAGCGTCTTTACCAGCAAGGTCTTCAGCTTGATATTCTTCAGGGAAAGTAACGTTAACGTCTTTAGTTTCACCAGCTTTAGTCCCAACTAATTGCTCTTCAAAACCTGGGATGAATTGACCTGAACCAAGTTCAAGTGAGAAGTTATCACCTTTACCACCGTCAAATTCAACTCCGTCAACAGAACCAACAAAGTCGATAACAACAGTATCGCCTAATTCAGCAGCATCTTCTTTAACAACAAGTTCTGCTAAGTTTTTACGTTCGCGTTCGATTTTTTCGTCTACTTCTTCATCTGTAACTTCTTTTGATGCTTCAACTTCTACGGTTAAGTCTTTGTAGTCACCAAGTTTAACTTCAGGTTTAGTAACAACTTCTGCAGCGATTTCCCAATCTTTACCTTTTTCCATAGAAACAACGTCAATTTTTGGTTGAGCAACAACTTCAAGGTCAAGTTCAGCTAAAGCAGCTTCATAAGCTGAAGGTAAAATAATATTTAAAGCATCTTCGTAAAGAACTTCTTCACCAAATTTTTGGTTGAAGACTGGACGAGGCATATGACCTTTACGGAAACCTGGAACATTCAAATCTTTTTTAATTTTGTTGAAAGCTTGATCAAGAGCTGGTTTGATTTGATCTTGACCAATTGTAAATGTAATAACGCCACGGTTAGTAGCTTTGTTTTCAAATGATGTAGACATTAAGTCATTTCTCCTTAAAATAATTTAGATACAGTTCATTTTACCACAAAATAAAGCGATTTTAAAGTTTTTTGGCAGGAAAAACATGCTCAAGATTCAATAAAAAGACAATTAAGGCCTAGCCATTTCCAATTAAGTCAAATTTTGATAAACTAGCAACATGAGAAAGGAATTATCATGACTTTTTTACTAAATTATATTAACCATCTTCATTTGGAAGAACTCTTATTTAACTTAGTTTCCAAATGCCTATCCCTAGTCTTATTACTTATCTTTTTTGCCCTGATTAAAAGGGTTGCCAACACCTTTTTGGAAAAAGCGATTTTTAAATCCCTAAGCCTTTCAAGGCAAAGTCAAGCACGTAAAAATACCCTGACTAAATTAATCCACAATCTGATCAATTACATGCTCTACTTTCTCCTCCTATACTGGGTGCTCAGTCTGCTTAACATCCCCGTCTCTAGCCTCTTAGCTGGAGCAGGAATTGCCGGAGTAGCTATTGGTCTTGGCGCACAAGGTTTTCTATCCGACGTTGTTAATGGTTTCTTCATCCTCTTTGAAAATCAATTTGAAGTCGGTGATACCGTTAATATAGCAAGTATTGATGGTAATATTTCAAGTGTCGGTATTCGGACAACCCAAGTTCGTGACTTTGATGGCACCCTTCATTTCATCCCCAATCGCAACATCACCGTCGTCAGCAATAAATCGCGTGGCAACATGCGGGCCCTCATCGAAATCCCACTTTATTCCACAACCAACCTGGAACAAGTGACGGAAATTATCACTGCCGTAAACCAGAAAGAACTTGCCAACTACCCTCAAATCATTGATAAACCAACCATCCTAGGACCACAAGTCACACCAAACGGACAATTCTCCTTCAAAGTTGCTATTTTTACGGAAAATGGCCAGCAATACACTATTTACCATACCTTCTATCAAAAGTACCAAGAGGCCCTTTTGAAAGAAGGCATCGCCCTACCAACCAGCAATACACTACAAAACACACTAAAATAAAACTCAAAAAGAGGTGGTCAATTTTGTCCACCTCTTTTTGAGTCCATTTAATTTTTCCGGATAGAATCAGTGGCGTACAAAGCCCGAGCCCCGCCAATCAATTTAGGCCGACTGGCAAGAGCCGTCACATGAGCAGCCCCTAACTCCCGCTTGACAGGAATCAGCGGGACTTGAACACGTTTAACATGCATGCCAATAAAGGTGTCGCCAATGTCAAGACCCGCATGAGCAACAACTTCTTCAACCTCCACAGGCTGTTTCATAAATTTAAAAGCAGCCAATTGCCCACTGCCACCAGCATGCAGACTTGGCAAAACATTGACAATCTCATAGCCCTTAGCTTCTGCCACCTCTTCTTCAAGCACTAGTGCTCGATTGAGATGTTCACAACCTTGAACAGCCAAGTGAACACCCCGAGCAGAAACCTCATCTAAAATCGTTTTGACCACAACCTCACCAATCTCAAGACTGGATTCTTTACCAATCAAACCACCCTGGACCTCACTTGAAGAAAGGCCAAGAACAAAAACTTGTCCAGCTTTAATGTTACTGCGTTCTAAGACATCCTGAATAATCAAGCGCGTTTCATCTTCTAAAACTTTTAAATCAATCATCAAAAACCTACTTTCTAGTCTTTATTGATTACCTTAGCAAGGCTGAGATAGGTCAAGTAACCCACAATCATTCCTAAGAAGTTTTGACCAACATTGCCCATTATACCCGCGACAGCCGCCCCAAATCCGTACATGGGGATAGTCGCTAGGAAATAAATGCCGACCATCAAAAGGGAAGACAAGAGGAGGCCCAAATAGCGACTTTTACCTCTTAAACCGGCAAAATAGCCTTGACTGCCGTGGGCGATTAAACTAAAGAACATCCAGTTAGGGTAGCCCGATAGTAAATCAATCAGGAAGCCCGAAAGCCCACCGACAATCATCCCTTCCTTCTTGCCCAAATAAAAGGCAGTGAAGTAGATGCCTGCGTCCAACAAAGTAAGGAAACCCGTTGGTGTGCCAATTGAAACGAACTTACCTAAAATGATGGTCAAAGCCGTCAAAATGGACAAAAGTGTCATTGTTTGTAATTTTTTATTTGTCATAATTTTGTTTTACTCCATAATCATCGGCATGTTCAATAGCTTTAAAAACAAAAGCTTTAGCCTCTTTAACAGCCTCAAAAGCCGACCTACCCTCAACCAGAGACGAGGCAATACATGAAGCGAAAGTGCAACCCGCCCCAATATTATTGCGCGTCAAAATCGGCGAGGTCAAAAACTGAAACTCCTGTCCATCGTAGAAAAGATCAACTGCCTGGTCCTGGCTAAGGCGATTTCCCCCCTTGATAACCACCGTTTTAGCCCCCAAGTCATGCAGGATAACAGCCGCTGTTTTCATGTCCGCCTTAGTCTTAATCTCCATTTGGGACAATAGCTCAGCTTCTACCAAGTTGGGCGTAATGACAGTCGCATAGGGGAAAAATTTAAGCAATTCATCCCTGAGGGCCGAGACCTCTAAATCATGCTTTTCCTTACAAACCAAGACTGGGTCCAGAAGAATAGGAATGTCAGAACGAGCTCTGACAAAGGCTAAAGCCTCTTCTGCCACTTCAAGATTAGGAAGTAAGCCTAACTTAATGCCCGCAAAAGGAATATCTTTTAAACTATCAAGCTGAGCTTTAAAGATATTTTGATCGGTCGCGAAAACTTCAAAGCCATTTTCTGTCACTGCCGTCAAACACGTGACAGCCAAAAAACCATGCAACTTGTGCTGATGAAAGGTGGCTAAATCTGCGTAAAGACCGCCCCCACTATAAATATCATTGCCGGAGATGGCCAAAATATAATTAGTCTTCATATATAATCTCCTTCAAATAAAGGCCATTACCGGCAGCTGTCGGACCTGCTAGTTGGCGGTCTTTAGCTTCCAAGATAATTCTGACCTGCTCAACCGGCATTCTCTGGTTACCAATCTTCAATAGTGTGCCAACCATGTTACGGACCTGTTTATAGAGGAATCCATTCCCCGTAAAAGTGAAAACTAAGAATTGTCTCTCTTCATCATAAGATACTTTTGCCTGGTAAAGAGTCCGAACCTTGTTTTCAATAGTTGTTCCAGCAGCCGTAAAGCCTGTGAAATCATGTGTCCCAACCAAGTCCTTAATGGCTTCCTCAATCAGCGGAATCTCTAAGGGGTATGGATAATGGGTCGCATAATTACGCATCATCGGATTCTTTGGTCGACCAATGTCAACTAAAAATTCATAGGTCTTAAGATGTTTATTATAGCGAGCATGAAAGGTCTCATCGACAGCCTCAACGCTAATCACATCAATATCATCAGGCGTTTGCGTATCCAAGGCAAAACGGAGCTTCTCTATGTCACGTTCTTGCTCCAAATCAAAATGAATAACCTGTCCGTAAGCATGAACACCAGCATCAGTCCGGCCAGCTCCCTGAATAGTTATCATTTTCCCATTATTTAATCGACTTAAGGTTTTTTCAAATTCTTCCTGAACGGTACGGGCTTTGGTTTGTCTTTGAAAACCAGAAAACTGACTACCATCATAAGAAATAATCGCTTTATATCTAATCATGTACCTATTCTACCACTTTTTAAGCTGAAGAATCATCTTTCTAACTCATCTGTCCCCATACAGTTTGTTAGACCGTGAATCACCACAAAATGCCTACTGACAAAAGCAAGCAATTCTGATATAATTGTTGCTAATATTCAAAACAAAGGGGATACCTAAATGAAAGTTACCAAATTTGGAGGTAGTTCATTAGCCAGTGCTGAACAACTAAAGAAAGTTTTAGATATTATAAAATCAGACAAAGACCGAAAATTTGTCGTTGTCTCTGCACCGGGCAAGGAAAACCCAGAAGACACTAAGGTCACTGATGCTTTAATTGCCTATCATGACGCATATGTAACAGAATCAGACTTTACAGAAACACAAGAATGGATAATCAAACGCTATCAGACCATATGCGATTCATTGAAGATTGATTCAAAAATAATGGATACCATCACAAAGGATATCATAAGCCTTGCTAGTTTGCCGCAAGAAAACAATCCTTACCTCTATGATACTTTCTTAGCAGCTGGAGAAAATAACAACGCCAAGCTTGTTGCCGAATATTTCCGACAAAATGGCTTAAAAGCAAGATATATCAATCCAGGTCAAGCAGGTTTAATTGTCTCAAATGAACCACAAAACGCTCGTATTCTACCATCAAGCTATACCAAAATGGAAAAATTAAAAGAATATGAAGGCGTCTTAGTCATTCCAGGTTTTTTTGGAATAACAGAAGACAATAATATTTGTACCTTCTCTCGTGGTGGTTCTGATATTACTGGATCATTAATAGCTGCCGCAACAAGTGCTGACTTATATGAAAACTTCACTGATGTTGACGGTATATTTTCTGCCCACCCTGGAATCATAAAAAACCCAAAATCAATCCAAGAGTTAACCTATAAAGAGATGCGAGAATTAGCTTATGCTGGATTTACAGTATTACACGACGAGGCCCTAATACCAGCCTATCGTGGAAAAGTTCCTCTTGTCATCAAAAATACTAATAACCCTAGTCATCCAGGAACAAAAATTTTACTTGAGCGTAGCTCTAATGAAAGTCCAGTTGTTGGCATCTCTGGTGATGACAAATTTATTAGTATTAACATGTCAAAATATCTAATGAATAGAGAGGTTGGATTTGGACGAAAAGTATTACAAATCCTAGAAGATCTGAATATTCGATGGGAGCACATGCCTACTGGAATCGATGACTTATCAATCGTCATTAGAGAACGTGAAATGACTGCTATTAAAGAAAAAGAAATCTTAACCTATCTTACTCATGTATTAGAAGTAGATGAAGTATCTGTAACCAAAAACCTCTCAATCATTATGATCGTTGGGGAAAAAATGAAAAGTCATGTTGGTGTAACAGCCCAAGCAACAAAAGCCCTATCCGAAAACAAAATCAACATTGCCATGATTTCCCAAGGAGCAAGTGAAGATTCCGTTATGTTTGTAGTCGACTCAAAAAATGAGAAAAAAGCCATTAAATCACTCTATCAAACATTTTTTTAAGAAAAAACTAAGAGACTAGTTGGATAAATCCAGCTAGCCTCTTTTCACTTTCTGCACAAAGCTCATGTAAACAATTTATCAACTTATCTCATTGGAAGATTAGTAGATATCTCATATCCATAGAGTATTAGTAAGAATACTTGAAATCACATATCAAAAGTTCCTAAATTGAATTAATTGAATTCTTGGAATCTATCATTCGTAGAATAATAGAAAAAAATACTTGTTATCTCTAATCCAAACTTTTCTATACCTACAAGCAAGGCAAAAAAAGAACATGACATTGATGTCATGTTCTATGAATTAAGATGCACCCTAGAGGAGTCGAACCTCTAACCGCCTGATTCGTAGTCAGGTACTCTATCCAGTTGAGCTAAGGGTGCTCTTTATATTTCTAAAATCAGTATACACC
>NZ_LOCM01000028.1 GCF_002887775.1 Streptococcus penaeicida
CTATGAGGTAGGTTACCTACGCGTTACTCACCCGTTCGCAACTCCTTGGTCTTGTGCAAGCACTAGACCTCAGCGTTCTACTTGCATGTATTAGGCACGCCGCCAGCGTTCGTCCTGAGCCAGGATCAAACTCTCATTTTAGTTTGAACTTACTCGTTCTTTTCTGTCGCTGACAGATTTATTGTTTTTTACTTCATTGACGGATAATATGCATCTAAACATATCACCCTCACATTTGGTTTTTCTTGTCTTATTCAGTTCTCAAAGGTCTTGCCATCTCTTACGAGACAACTATTATATTCTATCAGTCACTATGCCTTTGTCAATACTTTTTTTACTTTTCTTTGGCATTTTTTTCTTGGTTATTTAAAGCTTTTTCCAGTGACGCTTTTGACAGCTTTATTAGTATACTCACTAGAGACAAACTTGTCAATAGGTTTTAATTATTTTTCTAACAAGAATTTTTGGATAGCTTCTTGAATACCTGCTTGATCGTTTGAGGCTACCATAACATCTGCCAAATCAATAATGGTTGCATTAGCATTTGCCATTGCCACACCCAGACCAGCATCCCGGATCATGCTCTCATCGTTATCAGCATCTCCAACTGCGATGGCATCTTCTATAGAATAGCCAAGCATGGAACAAAGTGTTTTTAGACCCTGTCCTTTTTCAACACCTTTTGCCGTGATTTCAATGGCTGTTTCTTCTGCCTTAGCAAGCGTAATATTATCCTGAATTAATTCATTGAAATAGAAGTCACGAAGGTCATTGTTCTTAAAATAGAGATTAATCTTTTCAAAATTTCCAATCTCAGCCTCCAATTTTGGAAGAATAGCTGGAACAAAATTAGCCGAGTAACGATACAAGTCTTCGTATATAGTCATATGGTAGTCAGCAATATTGTCAAAATGATTTTGTTGAATAAAACCTTGACCATCCACCATTAAAACTACCATGACATCATTGGCTTTAACAATTGCACTAATTCTTTTAGAAACATCTTCAGGGATAACTTGTTTATCTAAGACTTTGTCATTCACAAAATCATAAACAATCGCACCACTTTCCAAAACACCATATCGGATGTTAGCTAACTCATTAGCGTACATATGAAGTTCAGATTTCGGGCGGCCAGTCGCCAAAACAACTTCTTTACCATTTTTAAATGCTTCTTTTATAGAAGAAAGGCTGGTTTCTGCTATTGTTTTATCTGACTGTAAAAGTGTTCCGTCCATATCAAATGCAATTAGTTTATACATATTATCTCCTTTAAACTTTATCATTATAACATATTTTAATAATCAGCTCTTTTAAAGCATTTTGAAATCCCTTATAGCCTCAGACTATAGCTTATTCCTCTTGATTCCTTATTTTGCTTACTCTATCTTTATGATAAAATATAGATATTATAATAATTAGGAGAGAGTCGCTCATGTATAATAACCTTCTCGTTTTACAGTCAGATTTTGGTCTCGTTGATGGTGCTGTGTCTGCCATGATTGGGGTAGCCCTTCAAGAAGATCGGCAATTACAGATTCACCATTTAACCCATGACATTACGCCTTATAACATTTTTGAAGCGTCTTACCGACTCTTTCAAACCGTTAACTACTGGCCTGAAGGAACAACTTTCGTTTCGGTAGTTGATCCTGGGGTAGGGTCTAAACGCAAGAGTGTTGTTGCTTTAACTGAGAACAATCAGTATATTGTAACTCCAGATAATGGGACATTATCCTACATTAAAAAGCACATCGGCATTAAAGCAATTCGTGAGATTTCTGAAGTGAAGAATCGTCGCAAAAATACCGAACTATCCTACACCTTCCACGGAAGAGATGTCTACGCCTACACTGGTGCTAAATTAGCTTCTGGTCATATTACTTTCGAAGAAGTTGGTCCAGAATTATCCGTTAATGCTATTGTTGAAGTCCCTGTCGTTAATACAGTGATTGAAGATGATGTCATTAGGGGTGTTATTGATATCCTTGATGTTCGTTTCGGTTCCCTTTGGACTTCTATTACTCGCGAAGAATTCCAGCATTTTACGCCTGAATTCGGTGACCGCTTTGAAGTAACTATTTATAACAATGATATGCTGGTTTATCAAAACCAAGTTACCTATGGCAAATCCTTTGCTGATGTTCGCATTGGGCAACCTATCATCTATATCAACTCACTTTACCGGGTTGGTTTAGCCATCAATCAAGGCTCCTTTGCTAAAGCTTATAACGTCGGTGTGGGACAAAACTGGCATTTAGAAATCAAGAAAATTTAACAATGCAACACTAGAGACATTTTAGAAACATTTAGCCACCTTTTATCAAAATTACATTAAATACAGAAAAGAGACAATCATGAACAACTTATCCATTAAAACTGTCGTTGCCATCGGTATCGGTGCTGCCCTATTTATTATCATTGGTATTTTTGTACCAATTACTATCTTTACCAATACCACTATTTCCTTACAGTATGCTGTCCAAGCCTTATTTGCGGTTTTATTTGGCCCTTTAGCAGGATTCTTTATTGGTTTCTTCGGCCATATGATTAAGGACATGCTTTCATACGGATCAGTATGGTGGTCATGGGTTATCCCAAGTGGTTTAGTTGGTTTAGGCATCGGTTTTCTCCAAAAGAAACTTCAAGTTGCTAATGGGGTTTTCAATAAAAAAGACATCATTTTCTTCAACATCACACAAGCAATTGTTAATATTGTTGCTTGGGGAATCGTTGCACCATTAGGTGATATTCTTGTTTACCATGAGCCAGCCAATAAAGTTTTCACTCAAGGTATTTTTGCTGGTATTGCTAATATTGTTACCATTGGTATCGGTGGCACCCTGTTAATCATTGCTTACGCTAACACACGGACTAAATCAGGTAGCCTGAAAAAGGACTAAAGACTTGGAAAATTCACAAAACACTGCTATCCAATTCAAAAATTTCACCTTCAAATACGACGCTCAGTCGACACCAACAATTACTAATCTCAACCTAACCATTGAAAAAGGTCAAAAAGTTCTTATTATCGGTCCTTCAGGTAGTGGCAAATCAACCATCGGAAACTGTTTAAATGGTATTATTCCTAATCATTTTAAAGGTGAGAATAGTGGTTCTCTTTCGATTAATGGCATCGATGCCTTTGACCTGTCTATCTATGATAAATCAAAGATGATTTCAACTGTTTTGCAAGATCCAGATGGCCAATTTATCGGCTTATCAGTGGCTGAAGATATCGCCTTTGCACTAGAAAACGACTGCCTTGACCAAAATGAGATGTCATCCAAAATCACATATTGGGCGCAACAATTAGAACTTACTGACCATTTGTCGAAACGCCCCCAAGACTTATCTGGAGGACAAAAACAAAGAGTCAGTCTTGCTGGTGTCTTAGTCGACGAAAGTCCTATCTTACTTTTTGATGAACCCTTAGCCAACCTTGATCCTAAAACTGGACTGGACGCTATCGATCTCATTGACCGCCTTCATCAAGAAACCAAGGCTACAACTGTCATTATTGAACACCGTCTTGAAGATGTCCTTTATCGTCACTTGGATAAAATTATTCTTATCAACGACGGCATAGTCCTCTTCGACGGCAGTCCTGATCAGCTTCTGACCAGCGACCTGCTTGTTCAGAATGGTATCCGCGAACCTCTCTACATCACCTGCCTTCGAGAGCTTGGCTATCCCATCGAAAGTGAAAAAGAACTCAACAACCTCTATGCCCTGGACCTAAGTCCCATCACACTTCCGGTACAAGCTGCAAAAACGAAAGCAGAGACGCGAGAGTCTTTATTAAAAATTGAAAATCTTAATTTTGGCTATGACAGCGACCAAATGATTCTGAAAAATATCAATTTGACCCTTAACAGAGGCGAGAAAGTGGCTATTGTTGGGCAAAATGGTGCAGGAAAGTCAACTTTGGCTAAAATCATGTGTCAATTCTTAGAAACAGATGCCAGCGTGACCTATCGGGGGAAGGACATTTCCAAGGATTCCATCAAGGAACGAGCGGATAGAATTGGCTATGTCCTGCAAAACCCTAATCAGATGATCAGTAAAGCCGCTATTTTTGACGAAGTGGCAGAGGGACTCCGTCTCCGCAATGTCCCAGAAGAATTAATCAGAACAAAGGTGGATGAAACCCTCAAAACCTGTGGTCTCTATCCCTTCCGTAACTGGCCTATTTCTGCTCTTTCCTTCGGTCAGAAAAAACGCGTTACCATCGCATCAATCTTGGTCCTAGGACCAGAAATCATCATTTTGGATGAACCAACGGCTGGCCAAGATAAGCGGAATTACAGTGAAATCATGAATTTCTTGGACCAGCTTAACCAAAAAGGCCACACCATTGTCATGATTACCCATGACATGCAGCTGATGATGGAATATGCAGACCGCACCATTGTCCTCAGTCATGGACAAATCATAGCTGACAATCAACCCGCAGCCATCCTCTCAAATCCAGAGATTTTGGATCAGGCCTACCTGAAAAAAACGAGCCTCTTCCATTTAGCAGAAAAAATAAATTGTGACCCCATTGAGATAACGAACTACTATATTACAAAAGAAAGGGAAAGACATGCCTCAGAGACTGATCGGTTACCAAGCTAACCAAACGTTCATTCATAACTTGTCTGGCGCCAGCAAGTTAATCTATTTCATTCTTGTCTCTGTAGCCTGCATGACAACCTATGATACCCGCCTAATTCTTTTCATCAGTTTGCTATCTTTAATCTTACTGAAAATGGCAAAAATCCCTTGGAAAAGCATTTCTTTTGTGATTTCCTTCGTCACCTTCTTTGCCATCATGAACGTGATCATGGTCTACCTCTTCGCACCAAACTATGGACAAGATATCTACCAATCACAAACCATCTTGCTCAAAGGATGGGGTAACTACAATCTGACTAGCCAGGAACTCTTCTATCTTTTCAACCTCAGCTTGAAATATTTCTCAACCGTTCCCTTGGCCATCCTCTTTCTGACCACAACTCATCCTAGCCAGTTCGCTTCAAGCCTCAACCAGATTGGCATGCCCTACAAAGTGGCTTACGCCATCTCCCTAACCCTGCGCTACATCCCCGATGTCCAAGAAGAGTTTTATATGATCCGGACATCCCAAGAAGCCCGCGGCCTAGAATTATCCAAAAAGGCCAAACTCCTTGACCGAATTAAAGGCAATCTTCAAATCATTATTCCATTGATTTTTTCATCCTTGGACCGGATTGACACCGTCTCAACAGCCATGGAACTGCGTCGTTTTGGCAAAGAGAAAAAAAGAAGCTGGTACAGCGCTCGCCCATTCAGTAAACTAGACCTACTAACAATTGGCCTAGCCTAACCATTGTCAGCCTAACCATCTTCTTGTTCTTTATCAACCAGGGCCGCTTTTACAATCCATTTATCTAATCACTTTTATAACAAAAGAGAAATGGCGACAAGCAAAATCCCAGTTAACATCCATCCACTCAGGCATCAAGCCTCTCATTAACAAGCCAAAAGGCTGGACTTCCCAAGGAAGACCAGCCTTTTTTCTATGCTTCAATTTTAAGAATCGTTTTACCTTGAGAAGACCCCTGATCAACCTTTTTCAAGGCCTTATTAACCTCATCAAAGGCAAAAACCTGATCAATAGACACCGCAATTTGCTTCTCTTGCAATAATTGAGAAATCTGACGCAATTGCTGACCATTAGCTTGCACAAATAAGAATTGGTAAACTTGCCCTTTTTTCTTAGCCAAACGATCATACTTGGCACCAACAAGCCCCATCAAGAATTGTTTAATTGCTGAAAAGCTCATTTCTTTGGCAAAAGCCTTGTTAGGCATACCCTTAAGACTGACTAACTGGCCACCCTCTTTTAAAATCGCGAATTGCTTTTCAAGTTCCTGACCACCAAGGGTATCAATGACATAATCCATGTCCGATAGAACCTGGCTAAAGTCTTCTTCTTGATAATTGATATAATGGTCAGCACCAAGTGCCCGAACACGCGCCTCATTACGACCACTACCATTTGTATAAACCTCTAAACCACGGGCTTTAGCCAAAGGAATAGCCATAGCACCGAAGCCACCACTACCACCAGAAATGAACAGTTTCTTGCCAGCTTCAACCTGCATTTTGTCCAAAGCTTGAAAAGCCGTCAAAGCTGTTAAAGGCACCGCCGCCGCTTCCTCAAGTGACAAATAATCTGGAACAGGAGCGAGAGCCTTGGCATCAATAGCCAACCACTCACCAAAGGCGCCTGTTTTATCTAAAGGCAGACGGGCATAGACTCTTTGCCCAATTTCAAAATCAGTGACGCCTTGACCTCGTTCTTCAACAAAACCTGAAAACTCATTACCGGCCACAAGTGGCAGCTTATAAGGAAGAATAAGCTTCACCTCACCTCTAGTAATCATGTTGTCTAAAGGATTTACCCCAGCGTATGCAATTTTTACAAGAACCTCACCCGGTCCAGCCACTGGTTTAGCTATTTCATTAAGGCTTAAGTCAAGTTTCTCTTTTGAATAATTTAATAATTGGGCAACTCTCATCTATCACTCCATCAGCCCAACTCTCAAAGTCCTTACCGGCTGCTCTCTCTTTTTAATACTGTTTTTTACTCACCTAAGCTTACCCTAGGCAGCATTCCCTGTCAATAAAAGGGCTCAAAAAAGAGACCCTTGCCAAAGCAACACCTAACTTAGAAAATGCTAAGTTAGACTCACCCATCAAAAATCTCTCACTTACATGTGGTTAATAAAATAATCAAAACTGGCCTTACTTTCCGGGTGACTGGGCAAAAGCAACTCCGGATGCCACTGAAAACCTAAAATCCGGTGCTTGTGACTATAAACCGCCTCAATGGTCTGATCCTTCTGATCCCAAGCAATAGCCTTCAAATCTGGCGCCAACTCCCTAATGGATTGCATATGCAAGGAATTGACCTTATTTTCCTGACCATAAATATTGTACAAGACACTGTCTTTATCCAAAATTATGGTATCTTTGGCCTGATGAGGAGCTTCTTCTTGCCAATGGTTGGAAACGGATTGGTTGAGAGTCCCGCCTAGTACGACATTGACAAGCTGAGTCCCACGGCAGATAGCCAGGACCGGCTTATTCTGTCTGAGAGCCTCCATGACTAATTGGCTTTCAAAGATATCTCTGTCTTCATTGTAGTCATCACTGGCAATGCTCTGCTTTTCACCATAAAAGTGCGGGGAAACATGCTGACCACCAGTTAGAATCAACTTATCAATCATCGAGACATAGTCTTTCACCAGGTCTTCAGTGGCAATCGGAAGCATCATGGGCAAACCGCCCAACTCCATAACCACATCCGAGAAAATGGTCGAAGAATAAGTTCTCGTAATCCCATTTTCCCAGGAATACTGATTCTTGCCCTTACTCACATTGCCTGTAATGCCGATAACCGGTCTCATTGTCATGATAAGCTCCTTTCACGTGATAATAGGCTTATTTTAGCATAAAGAGGAGTGACATGGTATTAGGTATTTTTTATCGTCGGGATAAGGAAAGTTAATGACACCTTATTGAATAAAGGAGTCAGTCTATCACATTTAGAGACAAAAAACACCAGCCAACAGTGACTGGTGAAGGGGGATAGAGATAGGACTTAATGTTTGTGATGCATGCTTTTTCTGAGTTTGAAAAGAGTATTAAAAGGATAATATAGGAGACTAGTTGGAAGATTAAATTCCCCGATATATTCATCAATGGTCGGGTTAAAATTGGACTTAAACTTGGTTAGACCATCAGAGAAATCCCCTTCAATACCACCCATATTGGCCCACTTGATTCCCTTCTGATAGGCATCCTGAAATGCTTTAGGATAAAGCAAGTATTGCGGATAGAAGGTTTTAAATTCCTCATTCATCCCAGCATAGAGCATCTCCATGGAATGGCCGTAGGCAATAGACAGAATACCCGCCACCACAACTTCTTCCGGATATTTCTTAGCATACTCCTCATAAGACTTGATCGACTTACTCAGCGAAGCTTGCTGGTCCGATAACTTCCGCAATTTCTTTTTCTGATGTGGCTGACATTGACTCAACTCTTGCTCCACAATAGCAAATTCTGCCTGGAGTTTCTCCAACTGTAAAGGAATATTTACCTTAGCCAAATGCAAATAAGCATCATCCCCATAAATAGTCATCAAATTATTAAAATAGTCAAACCCTCTTAAATGAATCTGCTTACGGTTTTCCGTTAGGGAAATCAAATCAGCAAAGGCCGCAAGATCGCTTGTCTTAGCCCGGTGAACCGTAACACCTCTCTTTTGGGCATCAGCCATCAGTCGTTTAGTATGTTTCGGAAAATCTTCTTGAAAATCTGGATAGAGGTACCGATTAGCCTGGAAGCGCGGTTGAATGGTCTCGTAAATCATAAGACTAGGCCCAACCCATTTCAAACCAGCCATTTCCAAGTTCCCAATGGCTTGTTGCCCACTACCATCAATCTTTTGCATATTATCACCCAAGCGATATTGCTTATAGAAGACAGCCGGATCACATTTGACCATCAAAGCATGTTTTTCCCGGGCGTAACGCTTCAAATAAGAAAAGACAAAGGCAACCAAATCAGCACAGCTATAATCCATCACCGGTCCTCTAGGCACATAAATCATGGACAAACCAAGGGGCAAGGGTTTAATCAACAATGACAATGAGGCCACTTGCTGATTATCCTCATAAAAACCAATGCGTTCATTGACCCAATTAGATTTGACTTGAGCCCAAGCACTACTCTGTAGGAGATTGATTTGCGAATGCCCCTTAACAAAGGCATCATGTTCTTCTGCACTAATACCAACTTTAACCTGAATCCTGTCTTCCATCCTAACCTCAATTTAAAAATGACATTTGTTACTGTAGCGTTTCATTTGTGTAACAATATTTACTTTATATTACCACATTGACATATAACTGTAAAGAACTTTTTAATTATTCCTTGAATTATTTTAATTAAATGAAATTTAGTGCCACTTTTAGACTTGTTCTTATAATGTCTAGCACATTAAAAAGACAGACCTCCAGTAAGAGAACTGTCTATCATTGAGATTATTAATCTAACTTGTCACCATTACTTTGAATGACTTTTTGATACCAATAAAAAGAATCTTTAGGACTACGTTTTAAACTACCATTGCCCAAATCATCTTGGTCCACATAGATGTAGCCATAACGTTTAGACATTTGTGAGGTCGACACACTAATCAAATCGATGGGAGCCCAGCTGGTGTAACCAAATAAATCGACTCCCATCTCCACTGCTTTTTTCATTTCCTCAATGTGAGCTTTTAAGTAAGCAATGCGGTAGGGATCATGAATGCTACCATCGTCCTCAATAGTATCTTTAGCCCCCATACCGTTTTCCACAATAATCAAAGGCACTTGGTAGCGGTCGTAAAGCTCTAACAAGGAAATGCGCAAGCCCACGGGGTCAATTTGCCATCCCCAGTCCGTTGACGCTAAGTAAGGATTTTTCACACTCATAATGGTATTGCCCGCAGTCTTTTCCAGCTCGGGGTCTGCTGACTCAGTCCGCGACATGTAATAACTAAAGGCTAGGTAATCAGCTCGGCCATTTGCCAAAAGCTCCTCATCGCCCGCTTCCATCTGAGGCGCAACCCCCATAGCCTGCAATCTCTTCAAGTGAAGAGGTGGATATTTGCCAAAAATTTGAATATCGGAATGGGAATAGTTATCCAAATTTTGAGCCAGCGCCAATGCCACATCCTCAGGATGGCAGGTGTGAGGATAGGTGGTCAATTTGGTCAACATGGAACCAACCTGACTGCCCGGAATCATTTGGTGGCATTTTTGCGTGGCAATTGCTGCCGCCAAGTACTGATGATGCAAGGCTTGATAGACAGCTTGCTCCAGAGAGTAAGCCTGGCATTGATCGGGAATGATGCCTGCTGTTGTAAAGGGATGTCGACCGACAGAATCAATTTCATTGAAAGTCAGCCAATAAGTCACATAGTCCCCAAATGCTTCAAAACAGCTTTCCGCAAAGCGGGTAAAATGTGCAATGACCGCTCGGTCCACCCAACCGTTGTATTTAAGACTCAAAGCAAGAGGCATCTCATAGTGAGATAAGGTGACAATAGGTTCAATCTGGTGCTTCTTCAATTCTTCAAAAACCTTCTTGTAAAAAGCAAGCCCTTGAGGATTGGCCACTTCTTCTTCACCCGTTGGAAAAAGACGAGACCAGGCAATGGAAAGACGCAAGGTCTTAAAGCCCATTTCGGCAAAGAGAGCAATATCTTCTTCATAATGATGGTAAAAATCAATGCCCCGACGCTTAGGATAGTCCTTAGCATCCTCGGTCGCCATAGCTTCTTCAATCATAGCTGTGGTAACCGTATTATGACCAGCATAATCAGTGACATCTAAATTAGGTTTAAAGACTGCCACATCCGCAACCGAAAGGCCTTTACCATCAAGATTCCAAGCCCCTTCAACCTGATTGGCCGCAATGGCACCACCCCATAAAAAATCATCTCTTAAAATACTCATGTTAAACTCCTTGTTTTGGTCAATGTCATTTTCAAAACGAAAACGAATTTATCCTTATTATACCGCTAATTTTCGTGAAATTCTAATATGGGACAAGAATACATGAAAAAACACCTCTCTTGTCAGAGAGGCGTCTTACTAAAAATATTTGAAAGTAATAATTGAATGCTAACACCTTTAAATCTATTTCCCTTGAGCAAAAGAATTCAATTCCTCGATATCTTTTTCAGTTAATGTTACTTCCAAAGCCTTAACGGTATCAGTCATGCGACCAACTTTGGTCGTACCAACCAGAACCACATCAATCGGTTTTTTTGCCAGCTCCCAAGCAATGAGGACATCCGCCTTAGAACAGTTATGACGATCAGCTATGACTTGTAGGTGCTGACTGATGGCTTTTTCAAAATCTGATAGTTCTTGAGATTTGGCCCGTTCCGTTACTTCATTCTCCTTGCGGGTTAAACGGCCACCAACTAAAACCTTGTAAGCTGTTAAAGAAACTCCCATATCTTCAAGCATTGGAAATAATTCTTCTTCAGCCTTGCGCGATAAAATGTGATGCTCATTTTGCAAAGAAATAAAGGGCGTCCAACCATGTATCCTAGCCGTATACTGATACTTAGCAAATTGCCAAGCTTTCATATTGGAAGCTCCAATATAACGAACTTTGCCCATCTCCACCAAGTCATGTAAAGCCTTCATGGTTTCTTCAACTGGTGTCTCCATATCAGGCCGGTGAACAATATAAAGATCAATATAATCAGCATCTAAATTTTTCAAAGATTTTTCAACTTCATCAAAAATAACCTTACGTGAAAGTCCTTCAGCATTTGGATCTTGACTAAAACTAATTCCACATTTCGTAGCAATCACCACATCTTGACGTTTAGCATATTTCTTTAATGCCCTACCAAGAAATTGCTCAGATTCACCATGAGTATAGATATTAGCCGTATCAAAAAAGTTAATACCAAGATCCAGACATTCCTTAACAATCTTCTCAGCCTCTTCTTCATCAACCGTCCATGGAAAAAGTTTCCCTGGTGTCCCAAATCCCATGGTCCCAAGACAAACCTTAGAAACCAACAAACCACTCTGACCTAAACGTGTGTATTCCATAATCCAACCCTCACTTCATTTAATAAGTCCATTATAAACTATGGAGTCAACTCCAAGTCAAACAAAAAAATGAAAATTTTTGGTTATCATTTAACTAGAATTAATTATTCATATAAATGAATCTCTTCCAAATTTCAAGCTTAGGATGATAATACTTTTTCCTCTCAAACTTTTCTAATCCTAACAGACACTGTAATCTAACTATTCATAGATTCAAAGACACTATCAATCATTGTGCCATCAAGGGACTGGCTAATTCTTGTAGTAAATCATTCAAAATAATAATCTTTCAAAAAAACGAGGTCCTGTAAGATATGATTTCAGTTATTTTTCCTTGAAAACAAACATTTTTGCTAAACCATATAAAATCAGCCAGCCCATCACTATTCCTAAATAGGCAAGGAATGCCCGCGACGACACACCGAAAATGTTAATCAAACTATTTTTCTAATCAATATTCCTTATATACAGTCCCATAAAAGTTAGGTATTGGGCATTGGAGACTTGAAATAAGGCAAAATCAGAATCAAATAAGAAGAGAATTAACCAAAATATATTTGCATAGGCTAACCGTTTTTTCATTTTTTTATTACCTTTTCTTTCTTTTTCACTTGTAATCCAGCACTTACAAAATAACCCGGTAAACTGTTTTTACCAAGGACATTTATGTCCTCATGTTCATTATTCTAAATAATAAATAATCCTATTTATGCCTTTTTATCGTTGTTTTATGGTAAACTAATTAAGGAAAAATGAGGAGAATGAAATGTCTGAAAAAGTAAAGCAAGTCCTAATCGTTTTAGCTTGTATCCTTGTCACCTTACCAGGTGTTATGATATTTGGTTTTATTGCCTATTTTATCTATGATGTTGCCACATATGATAAAAAGATTGATAGTCAATATAATGAAGAAAAATTTAAACCCATGTTAATCTCCTATTATAAGCAAAGTGGCTTTAAAGGAAAAATCAAAAATTACACAATTGAACTTGATAGTTTTGAAGGTTACTATCTCTATTCTTATGACTATGTTGAAAAAATAAATGGGCAGGATATCACTTATAAGTTCAGAGATTATCGATTACCTATAAAAGGCATCAAAGCAATGCCTCCAGTGACTAGTACTAAAGACTTAATTACTAATCATCTTCACCAATACGATGAGCCCATCAGTCTCCTCTTTGGTAAAACCTTAAGAAGTGGACCTGAGGCCAAACAATACGAACAAGCCATCAAAGAGTCATTCATAAACGCCTTAAATGATGATCAGGGAAGACTCCTGGTACCAGCTTCAATCACACTTTATGAAGACACCGCTTCATCAAAAGATTACGACGAGAAGGCAGTCACACAACAGTTGATTGAAGATATCGGACCATTTGAAGAAGCCAAAAAGAAACCCTTACTCGGAATCTATGACTTAAAACTAAAAACCTACTTAGCCAATTACTACTATACCTATAAGATTTATATGCCTCCAATCTACGGCAAGGTCAAACACAATACCGCTCTAAAAGCAGAAATTGATCGAATAACAGGACAATTGGAGAAACTAAATGTCTCCCAATATCCAGATGGTTACTATGAATTGGAATTAGAATACGCCAAAAATAAAGATTCCTACGAAACTTATGATTTACTTTTCGGCATTGACGTTAAAGACGGGAAAATCAATCTGATAGAATACCCAACAGATTATGAATAGACAAAAAAGCATCCGCGGATGCTTTTATTTTACTCAAATAATCAAACCCTTGTAGGACGGAAGTTCTACTCCCAAGAATTTAGACAGAGCCACCATCAAAAGGCGGTGGTCGTTGCCATGATGCAAACCGGAAATGCTTAAAATTGCCACCATTTCCCCAGCTACCTTAATGGGAAAGGCACCCGCTACCGGCAAAGCTCTCTCCAAATCTAAGAGTTGCGGATTTTCACCCAACAAGGCCAAAGCATAAAGACTAGAGAAACCCGTCGCTCTGACAGCAGCCATCTTGCGCAGGGCAAAACCAATGTTGCGCTCCCCACCAGAGTTGCCAATATACTGGAAAGTGGTCGCCCCATCAGACAGGCGTTCAATCCGAATAGCCGGCTCCTCGCCAAAAGTCACATAATAAAAAAAAGGATTGCGTTCGAATTTTCGAGCTAAATCCTTTTTTGTCTCTCTTCACTTTCTTAATGGAATACCATTCCACCATCAACAACCAATGTTTGTCCAGTGACATAATTTGAATCTGGTCCAGCCAGGAAAGCAACCGCGTTTGCCACATCCTCTGGTTCAGATAAACGTTTCAAAGCAATATCTTTAGCAAAAGTTTGCATGCCCCACTCGTCATCTTTTCCTGCATTTTTTCCAACTTGATGAGCTATATCATACATCATTGGTGTTTTAACAATTCCCGGTGCATAAGCTGTGACGGTGATTCCTTCTTCAGCTAAATCTCTTGCTAATGTTTGTGTGATACCACGAATTGCAAATTTGGTACCACCATATACTGTTAAGTTTGGATTACCGACACAACCTGCCTGAGAAGCGGCATTGATGATTTTACCACCATGTCCCAATTCTTTGAAATGTTTATGAGCCGCTTGGCTACCCCAAATCGTACCACCTACATTAATGCCAAATGTTTGCGTAAATTGTTCCTCTGTAATGGTATCTAAAGGTGTTGTTGGAGCAACACCGGCATTATTAACGACAACATGCAAATCACCGAAATGATTTACAATATCAGTAAAGGCTTTTTGGACTTGATCGCGTTTGGAAACATCTGCGACAGTTGCGAAAGCTTCCCCTTCTGGGAATTTGGCAACTGCAGCATTAGCAGTTTCTTCATTATAATCGACAATACCAATTTTAAATCCATCTTTATGTAATCTTTGGGCAATAGCAAAGCCTATACCTTGTCCTGCACCTGTAACTATAGCAACTTTATTCATATATTATTTCCTCTTTACACTTTTAAAATTATTTTATCTATCGTAACAACTATTAACTTATTAGAAAGGGCTTGCCCTCATCAAATGATTAAACATAATAAATTCCTTTTCATTAAAAGAGTAACTGATATGGATCCTCTAAGTAATCAATGATACTTGCTAAAAATTCAGATGCAGGGGCACCATCTACAACCTGATGATCAAAGGTTAAGCTAAGTGGAAGATAGAACTTCTGCATTAATTGACCGCCTTCATCAAGGTCTAATTGTTTTTGGGTTTGTCCGACACCTAAAATGGCAATTTCTGGTGAATTCAAAATCGGTGTAAAGTATTCGATACCGGCTGAACCAAGATTGGTGATTGAGAATGTCGATCCTGAGTATAGGTTTGAAGGTAGTGTACCTTTTCGAGCTTGATTTGATAATTCTTTGATTGAACGACCCAATTCAGATAAAGTCATTTTATCTGCGTTTTTGATAACAGGAACAACAAGGCCATCATCAAGTGAGGTTGCCATACCAATATGGATTTCTTCATTCTCAATTAATTGACCATTTGCATACCAAACATTCATATTAGGATGGTCCCTCAAAGCTTTTGTTACTGCTTTTGTCAATAAAGTTGTGATGCCAAGCTCACCATTTTCCAATGGCATTTTGAGGCGACCTTTGATGTCTTCTCGGAAAGCAAGGAGTTCCGTAATGTCTGCCTTACGGTGAAGAGTAAGTTGCGCGGCATTTTGCATACTAGACATCATTCTTGAGGCAATGGTCTTACGCATACCTTTAAGTCCTGCACCATAATCTTGACTTTCTGCTTTGGACATTTGTCCTACAGGGCTTTGTTTAGTCTCTTCACTTGGTTTAAAGTTTTCAACGTCTCGTCTAGTTATCCGACCATTACCTCCGGTACCAGGAATCTGTTCGATGAGATATCCTTTTTCCTTAGCAATTTTCTTAGCCAAAGGTGTGATAAAAATTCGTTTCTTATCAGCATCTTTTCCAGAAACAGCTGGTTCTTGTTGGTGAGAGGTTACTTCAGATTCATTAGCTTGATGGTTTATTGACTCCTTTTCTGCATCATGATTGTTTTTATTATCTGCTGAGGCAGATTGTGAAGCAACTTCTTCTCCTTCTTGGCCAATTAGAGCAATTGCTTCCTTACATTTAACAGTATCACCTTCTTGATATAAAATTTTCAAGACCTTACCAGATTCAGGACTTTCAACATCGCTAGTTAATTTTTCTGAGCTTATTTCCAAAATAGTTTGTCCAGCTGAAACAGTATCGCCTTCTTTTACCAGCCAATTATTAATGATACCTTCAGTCATGGTAAGTCCTAGTTTTGGCATTACTACTTCTATAGCCATAATATACCTCCCTTTTATGCTTTCAAATCTTCAATGAGTTCAGAAGCAACAGTTAACACCTTTTGAGCATCAGGAAGATACAATTGTTCGAGATTTGTGGCAAATGGAACAGGGACATTAGGAGCACAGACACATTTAATAGGGCCATCTAAGTAATCAAATGCTTCATCAGTAACAACAGCAGCGATATCCGTTGCCGTATTGTTATGTGGGTTGGCTTCATCAACAACAATTAATCGACCAGTTTTCTTAACTGATTCAATAATTGTTTCTTTGTCCCAAGGAGCAACTGTTCGTAAATCAATAACTTCTACAGAAATGCCGTCTTTTTCCAGTTTGTCAGCAACTTCATAGGCAACGTAAAGCATTTTTCCGATGGTAACAATTGTTAAATCCTTCCCTTCTCGTTTGACTTCCGCCTTGCCAATAGGGACAGTATAATACTCTTCAGGAACTTCACCTTTCAAACCATACAAGGTTTTGTCCTCTGAGAAGATTACAATATTATCATCTTCAATTGCTGATAATAATAAGCCTTTAGCATCATATGGAGTTGCTGGAACAACAACTTTAATACCTGGAATTGAGCCAAAGAGACCATAATAGGAACCAGAGTGTTGGGCTGCTGCTGAAGCTCCTGCACCGTGCATGGTTCTAACAGTCATGGGAACCTTTGCCTTACCACCAAACATATACCGCATTTTGGACCCTTGTCCCAATAAAGCATCAAAACAAAAACCAACAAAGTCATTAAACATGAGCTCAGGAACTGGTCTTAATCCTGTTAAGGCCATCCCCACTGAAGCAGACATATAACCATGTTCTGAAATTGGGGTATCGATTACCCGATCTCGACCATATTTAGGCATCAACCCTTTCGTGACACCCATAACACCACCCCAGGCCTCTTGGTTTTCACCTTCTAAATGACTGACAGTGACACCACCTGCTATATCTTCACCTAGTAGAACGACAGTGTCATCTTTTTCCATTGCCTGATCGAGTGCTTCATTAATAGCCTTCATAAATAATACTTGTCTAGACATTGTAAATCCTCCTACATACTATTCTGCAAAGACATCTTCTAATAATGCTTCTGGTTGAGGAATTGGACTTTCTTGGGCAAATGTAATTGCCGCTTCGACATCATCTTCAGATGCTTTTTTAATTTCTTCTAGCTCTGCTTCTGAAAGCAAGTCATTTTTCAAGACATAATCCTTGAAAACATCTAAAGCATCCACTTCAGCCCAGTCTTTTTCAAGCCCTTCTAAAGCCTTATATTTTTGTTCATCACCTTCAAAGTGACCATATTTACGGTAGGTAACAGCTTCAATTAATGTTGGTCCTTGACCACTACGAGCCCGTTCAACGGCTTCTTTAGCAACTTCATAAACGGCGAAAAGATCCTTACCATTCACTCGAACACCAGGCATATTATAAGCTAGTGCTCTTTCGGCAATTGTTGGTGAACCTGATGAATACCATTGAGGAGTAGCTTCGGCAAATAGGTTGTTTTCATTGACAAAAATTACAGGAAGTTTCCAAATAGAAGCCATATTCAAACATTCATGAAAGTTTCCTTCATTGGCTGCACCATCACCAAAGAAACACACTGCAACACTGTCAGTCTTGAGGTATTTATTACGCATGGCCGCCCCAACAGCTAGACCAAAACCGCCACCAACCATACCGTTTGCTCCAAGGATTCCTTTATCCAAATCAGCGATATGCATGGAGCCACCTTTTCCTTTACCAAGGCCGGTAGATTTTCCAAATATCTCTGCCATCATCCCCTTGAGATCCCCACCTTTTGCAACACAGTGCCCGTGGCCCCTATGGGTTGAGGTAATATAGTCGTCATCGGTCAAATTGGCACACACACCAGTTGCGATAGCTTCTTCACCAGCATACAAATGCACAAAGCCTGGAATTTGCCCTGCTGCAAAGAATCGACGAGCACTTTCTTCAAAATTGCGGATATCCCACATGGACTTGTAAATAGATTTTACTTTGTCTTTAGAGATTTCCCCAACTTCGACATCGTCAACTGTTTTAACCGTATAATCAAAGGTTTCTACTGCATTCAGTTGACGTTTTGATTTAATCAACTCTTGTGGTAAGTCTTGATAATGTGACATCATAAATCCTCCTTCACTAAAGCTCAAGATTTAATGGGTAACAACATTTTTTGCGACTTCTTGTATTAATTCTGAAATAGTCGGATGGGCAAAAATCGAATCGACCACCTGATCGTAAGTAGCTTGCGCATCTTTTAAAAGAATAAGACTTTGCAACAAATCGGTACCATGTGAACCTACAATGACAGCACCTAAGATTTGATGGTATTTTTTCTCTGAGATCAATTTGATGAAACCTTTCGTTTCATTGCAAGCAATAGCACGGCCATTGTAAGAAAAAGGCAATTCCTTAACAAGGACATCATAACCCGCCTTCTTGGCCTCATCTTCTGATAAAC
Source organism: Streptococcus penaeicida (assembly GCF_002887775.1). GTDB lineage: Bacteria > Bacillota > Bacilli > Lactobacillales > Streptococcaceae > Streptococcus > Streptococcus penaeicida. The sequence goes on from NZ_LOCM01000028.1 coordinate 18,443, forward strand.
CAAAGGAGGCTACTTCTGGATTCGTGTATAATGCTCTAGGTACAGAGGTTTGATCCAAGACTTCTTCAGCATTTCTTAAGATGGCTTTGACCGCCTTAATGCCTTCTTTACTAGCAACATGGGCTAACATGTATGAGTCAATAAGGTCCCCAATTGCATATACCCCCGTCTGAGACGTTTCATAATAATCATCAACTTTGACGAATTTTCGACTTGTCAACTCTAATCCCATAGCTTGTGCTATATCAATGTTAGGTTTACGTCCAGTTGCAACTAATAACTGGTCAAAATGAATATCTTCCGTATCTAAGATGACTTTTTCATTTGTCACCTTCTCAATCTTAGCATGCTCAAAAACCTTAACACCCAAGTTGGATATCAATTCTTTTTTGATTAATTTACGTGCAGCTTCATCTTCGGTTAGTAAGATTTGCGGAGCCACTTCGATGACAGTGACATCTACTCCTAAAGGTGCCATAGCAAAGGCTAATTCAATCGCGATAACACCACCACCAATGATGACTAATTTTTCAGGCAGTTCCTTCAAGTCAAAAAAGGTATCCGTCGTTAAATAAGGAACGTTATCAATGCCATTTATTGGTGGAACAAATGGATGACTCCCCGTAGCTAAAATGACGTTTTTGCCTGAAACGATTTGCTGATTAACCTTAAATTGCTTATCTTTGATAAATTCAGCTTCGCCTTCAATATAGTCTATACCCAGACTTTGAAAGGTCGAATGGATACCTGATTGCAAGGTTGATACCACCTGATTTTTTCGATCAGCTAACTTTGAAAAATCAATCCCCCTTATCTCTGTTTCAATACCAAATTTCTTGGATTCCCTGATTGTTTGAAGCCAATGACTGTGTTGTAAGTAGCTTTAGAAGGAATACAGCCAACATTTAAACAAGTCCCGCCAATTTTTGAGCGCTCGATGACGGCAACCTTTTTACCACATTTAGCTGCTTCTTCCGCTGCTACATAACCACCCGGTCCAGCTCCAATTATTAAAATGTCATATTGTTTCACTTTTTCACTCCTTTCTTAAAGTAGCAAAAAATTAGAAAACGTTTTCTTATTTTTTATTATAGCACTCGAAAATAATAATTTCAAAAAAATATACGAAAAATTATCAATAAAAATACAGATTAGAATAATTAATGAATAATTATAGATTTTGTGAAATTAATCACTTTCTAATCTAACCTTAAAAAGTTGAAACAAGGAATTTATATTTATAAAAAATAATTTATAAAACTTTGGATGGTGAAAGTTTTCAGACAATAAAAAGCATCCGCGGATGCTTTTATTTTACTCAAATAATCAAACCCTTGTAGGACGGAAGTTCTACTCCCAAGAATTTAGACAGAGCTACCATCAAAAGGCGATGATCATTGCCATGATGCAAACCGGAAATGCTTAAAATTGCCACCATTTCCCCAGCCACCTTAATGGGAAAGGCACCCGCCACCGGCAAAGTGTTCTCCAAGTCCAAAAGTTGCGGATTCTCGCCTAACAAAGCTAGAGAATAGAGACTAGAGAATCCCGTCACTCTGACAGCAGCCATCTTGCGCAGAGCAAAACCAATGTTGCGCTCCCCGCCAGAATTACCAATGTATTGGAAAATGGCCGCCCCATCAGATAAGCGCTCAATCCGAATGGCCGGCTCCTCGCCAAAAGCCACCGCTTCCTCCACCAAAAGCGCCCCCAAAGCCAGAGCCGCCTGACTATCGAAAGACTGGAAAATCAAATTTTCTTCAATGCTTGCTAAGATTTCCTTGTCTTCTTTAGAGAATTGCTGCGCTAATGCCATTAAATCGTGAGACATTCTTATTTACTCCCTTCAATTCTGCTAGAGCCTTCATCAGACAGAATCTGTTTTTGACTTCAAAACCTACTAGCAGTTACCAACAAGCTGAATGGACTTTTCAGTATACTGCATAACTTCAAAATAGTTGCCATCCGGATCACGAAGCCACATCTGGTAAGTCTCAGACGGACCTTTGGAAATATCGTGAACCAGCTCCACACCAGCTGCCAACAGCTGATCGCGCGTCTTGAAAATATCGTCCACCAAAAGGGCAAAATGCGAATAGCCCTTATGCTCATCCCACTGCGTGTGCTCCTTCTGAGTCGCATGGGCCGTAAAAAGTTCAATAAACTGACCGGGAGCAGCCTCAAGGTAAATATTAAAAATTCTGTCAGGCTCCTCACGCGCTATCTTCTGCAAAGCCGGCCGATCATCTCGATCCAAATAAATAGAATATTCAACCTCAGACTTCTTAGTCATACCCAGTTTGTTAACGTAAAAATCCAACATCTGATCCAGCTGATCCGTGTAGAAAGCAATATGCATCAAAGACTTAAATTCCATGCTAAACCTCACTTCTTCTTATTTAACTAGCTCAATTTTACTACAGCCCAAGACAAAAAAGACCCCTCAACCCCAAAGCGGTCAAAAGGTCACAAATTAATGGGAAAATGAGCAGGAAAAGCGGACAAAAAGTTCGGGGGGAGGTTTTAGGTAAAGATATCTTTCACTTTTTAGATTACGATTAATGAGGTCTTTTGATTTCCGAATATTTTTTTACCTTAATCTAGCTTAGTAACATACTTATTCCATGAAATCAAGACACAACGAATGAACTACAAAAAATTAAAAGCCAACACCTAAATGGTGCTGGCTTTTTTTTCACTTTTCACTCACATATCTTGCAATCCATCTAGGTCAAGAATAGTTACTAATTTACCAGTTCTGCTGATATAGCCTTGACTCTCAAATAAAGAAAATTTTCGCGAGAGGGTCTCCGGAGTAGTTCCCAAAAATTGAGCAATATCTTTCATTTTCATAGATAGAGTCAATTGATTTGTTTCAGTCACTTTTACTAAATCGAGCAAGTAGTTAGCTAGACGTTCCTCAACTCGTTCTATTGATAAAAGTTGTGATTGCTTTTCTAGTTGAAGCATTTTCTGACCACTTAATTCAAAAAGTTTAATGGCAATTTTGGGATTTTTGAGCAGGACTTGATTAAAAGCCTGTTTGCTAATGGTGCAAATTTCTGTTTCTTCCAAAGCTTCCGCAAAAAGCGTTTCATTTTCAAGGCCGAAAAGCTGATTCTCACCTTCATAACCACCAGGTTCAACGACACGTAAAAGTTGTTCTTTGCCATTAGCCGATAGTTGATAAACCTTGATAGAACCGCGCGCAACGATATCCAGTTGTTCGTCGCCGGGCTGGAAAATGGTCTCATTTTTTTGATAGTGTCTATGACTTGCTAGCATGTTAATTTCAGCTTGCTCTTCCACCGATAAATGATTGAATAAGGGAACGAGTGTCACACACATATGTGGATCCATGGTAAACCTCTTTTCTGATTCTAAAAGCTACTTTTGTGATAGTATATCAAATTCTTCTAAGAGTTGATAGGTTTTTGATAAGGTTGGACAAGCATCATTTGGAATAGCATAGTCACTTGTCAGTAGTCGAATTTGTCTAAACTCAGGAACTAAATCAACTTGATTTTGCGACATTTTTTCTTGAATAGCTTGATAAATGCGACGGATTTCGAAAATTTCCGGATGATTTTTTCCATGCGCCTTAGTAATAGCATTAGTGTATAAATCAAGAATTTCATCATTTTTTTCAAAAAACTCTTTTAACATCATCCATCCTCCTTATTATCTTTCAGAAACTTTTAAAACAGTGTAGCCAATTGCCTCCACTGCATTTGCAATCGCATCACTACTTGTGAGATTGTCGTCAAAATTTACCTTGGCTTTACTCGCATTAAAGAGAACCTTGACAGTCTCCTTATCAACACCAGTAACTGATTTTATCGCAGCCTCAATTTTCTGCATACAGGTTGGGCAGGCAAGGGTTTCAAGTTGTAAAATTGTCTTTTTCATTTTTCAAAATTCCTTTCTAAAGTTATTTCTAGTATAAATCAACACTATTCAAATAAAAGTGAGATGAGTCAAGCTTTTTATTTTTTAAAGGTTAATAGCCTCATTGCATTTATAATAACAATCAGAATGCTTCCCTCATGAACAAACATACCTATCGCCATATTCATCCAAGAACTGGTGAGAACACTGACCAAAAGTGTTACTACTACTAACAAAGCGATAACAATATTTTCAATCATATTGTGTCGAGTAGCTCTGGCAAGTGCAATAGCATGTGGTATCTTATGGAAATCAGAATTCATCAAGACTACGTTAGATGTTTCAATAGCGACATCGGTGCCACCACCCATAGCAATACCAATATCCGCTAAGGCTAATGAAGGACTATCATTAATACCATCACCAACAAAAGCTACAATTTCACCTCTTGCTTGACGGTGTTTTACAAATGCTGCCTTGTCTTCTGGAAGCATTTGTCCGTAAGCTCCCGTTAAACCTAATTCTTCCGCAACCAAATCAACGGTCCCCTGATTGTCTCCAGACAAGAGAATCAGGTTCTTGACTCCCATTTTTTTCAGTGATTCTAAGTCTTCTTTAACACCATTACGAACTTGATCTCGGATTCCAAGTATGAGCAATAATTGACCATTGACCGCAGTTAGAACTAAGGAATTACCTTCAGCTTCCAATATTTCGATATCGCTTTTTATCTGCTTATTGAAGGGGACTTCATATTGCTCCATTAAATAGCGATTACCAACAAGAACCTGGTTTTGTCCAATTTGGGCAACAATTCCACCACCAGTCACCACTTTTGTCGATTCAACAATATCAACAAATGGAGGATCATAATAAGTGGTTATAGCTCTAGCCAGAGGATGATCTGATTCTTTTTCAACACTAACTAACAAGCCTTCTACATAGTTCCTGTTATGACCATAATGAATAGCTTGCGTCACTTGAGGATTACCATAAGTTAAGGTCCCAGTCTTATCAAAGAGAATAGTGTCAACTTTACCAAAGTGATTAATAATATCACTCCCTTTGAATAAAATGCCATTTTTAGCACCATTACCAATACCTGAAACATTGGAAACTGGCACACCAATGACAAGGGCACCCGGGCAGCCTAGTACTAAAATAGTGACAGCCAATTCCATATTCTGGGTCCAAAGCCAAACAAAAATTGCAAGGACAAGAACAGCAGGCGTATAGTATTTCGAAAAGCGATCAATAAAGCGTTCAGCTTTGGACTTAGAATCTTGAGCTTCTTCAACCAACTCAATGATTTTCCCAAAAGTTGTCTCCTCACCGATTTTCTCCGTCCTAAGGTGTAAGGTCCCATTTTCGAGAATAGTCCCAGCAAAGACACTGGACCCAATCGCTTTTGAAACTGGAATAGATTCTCCCGTGATACTAGCTTCATTCACATTACCAGAACCAAACGTAATCACACCATCCACTGGTATTTTACCTCCGGTTTTTACCAAAAGAAGATCCCCTTCAACAATCTCATCCACCGGAATTTCTTCGAACTCACCATTTTCAGTTTTTCGAAAACTAGTCTCAGGCACCAAGTTGACCAAATCTTTAATAGCCGAACGTGTTTTGGCCATAGTCCTCTTCTCCAAATAAGCCCCAAACAAGAAGAGAAAAGCCACAATCGCCGACTCTTCGAATTCCTGAATGACAAAGGCTCCAAGAATAGCAAGACTCACTAACAGTTCAATACTCACCACCTTAACCCTTAGCGCTTGAAAAGCTTGAACAAGAATCGGAAAACCACCAACCAGCGACGCTAGGAAAAGCAACGAGGCCGCAAGCCCCTCATTCCCAATAAACCACTCTATTGAAAAAGCACCCACAATCAAAATCCCTGTCACAGCAGTCAACCGATTCCGATTTAAGGATAACCATTTTTGCATCACAACTACCTCCTTACTGACACTAGTATACCCAAGACCAAGACCAAAGAAATTGATTTCTATCAAGAAATGAAAAATAGGATAAAAAAAGAGAGCTAAAAATAGCTCTCGGAATAATATGTAAATAAAGATAAGCTTTTACAACTTTTTTATTTCAAATTCAGAAACACCTTTCGAGATCAGACACCCCTTTAAATCTTCAAAGTATATCTTCTTCGATGGCTAGAGAACTTCCATTATGCTTGTATCTGCCAGTATTATCCTATCTTTCAAAAAGTCAAACTCCATATTGATCAGTAGTTGTATTTGTTAGACTTATGGTACAACCTTCAAGTTTCAATATGACTTTTTTCGCTCAACATTCATAATTCTGTGTATTTTTTATTATTATTCTTGCTTTTCGAAACAGGATATTTTTCTACATTTTTTGCTATTTTTTCCCTTATTATTGATTCCATATCAAACCCTAAATTATCAGCCAGCATGTATGCATAGATTACAACATCTGCAATTTCTTCTTTTAATTCTTCACTTTTAGTTTGAATTACTTCTTCACTTGTTTTCCACTGAAATAATTCAAGTAACTCACTTGCCTCTAATGAAACAGAAATAGCTAAATCTTTTTCATTATGAAATTGTCGCCATTCTCGCTCATCTCTAAAATTGTTTATTTCATTCATTATACTTTTCATCATACACCTCTTATTTAATATTCTATCATAACATATTACATTATTATGAATTATGGTAAAATAAAGCTATCACTTCTTTAGGAGTAATTATGTCACTAAATAACAATTATAGTCCAGTAATAACCAAAATTAATTATGACTCACTCACTGTAAATTCTATCAAATCTCAAAATCTTAATGAGAAAGACCAATCTTTAATTTTAGACTATCCAACAGTATATATTATAAATGATAAAGATAATCAACAAAAGTCTAAATATATTGTATATATTGGAGAAACAAACGATATAGGTCGACGAACAAAACAACATTTATATGATGATATTCGTAATGGACGGGAAGATTTCATTGAGTTAAGTGATTCAACTACTGCAGAAATGTTCATAATAGGGCATAAATACTTCAATAAATCACTTACATTAGATATAGAAAATAAGTTATTACATTACCTATCTAGTGTTGAATCTGTAGTAAAAGTAAATAATCGAAAAGAGAACCCACAAAATAACTACTATACTTCTGAAACAATGGAAACAATCTTTTCAAAAGTATGGAGAAAATTACATCACAAAAATCCTGAACTTTTTCCGACTGAATCAATCATTAGAGATTCAGCTTTGTTTAAAGCCTCACCATTTCATAAATTAACTAAAGAACAGATTGAAGCTAAAAATGAGATAATCCTGAAGACAATTTCAATTTTAAGTCAGAATTTAGAAGGACAACTATTATTAGTTGAAGGAGAAGCTGGTTCTGGAAAAACAGTATTAATGAGTAATCTACTGTATGATCTATTTAGTGATGAGTCACTTCCTATAAAAAGTAATGAATTATCTATACACTTACTTGTCAATCATGATCAACAATTAGTTGTTTACGAACAATTAGCTAAAAAATTAGGGCTGAAAAACAAAAATCAAATGCCTGTTGTAGCTAAGCCAACAAGTTTCATTAATAAGCAATCTAAATGTAATCAAAAAGCTGATATTGTCATTATTGACGAGGCTCATTTACTTCTCACTCGCGGAAAACAATCTTATCGTGGAAAGAATCATCTAAAGGATATTCTGGAAAATGCTAAAGTAGTTATAGCTGTTTTTGATGAGAAACAAATTTTAACAGCTGAACAAATTTGGGAATCACAGGATTTAGCTGAAATTCGTCTTGATGCTCGAGATACCATAAAGTTAAAGAATCAAATGCGTATTAATGCTAATATTTCAACAATTACTTGGATACGCCAATTCATAGATGATGGTCAGATTAAACCTTATATTCCTGATAATACTTATGATTTGAAAGTTTTTGATTCACCAACAGAAATGTATGCAGAAATTAAGAAAAAATCATTAAACCAAGATAATGGTATTTCCAGACTTTTAGCAACTTATGATTGGACATTTAAAAACTCTAAATCAGAACAAGGTTATTATTATGTTGAAATAGGAGACTTCAAACTACCTTGGAATCTTCAATTACCTAAAACTAGAAAAGTAAAAGATTTATCTTGGGCAGAGCAAGCACAAACAATTGATGAAGTTGGGTCAACGTATACCATCCAAGGATTTGATTTGAACTATGCTGCAGTCATTATTGGACCTTCCGTTAAATACCGCAATGGACAAGTTATTTTTGATCCTAGTGAAAGTAAAAATGCTAAAGCTATAGAACGTAGAACTTTGTCAGACGGACGGAAACAATCATTTGGAGAAACATTACTACAAAATGAGTTAAACGTTCTATTGACACGAGGTGTTAATGGACTTTATCTCTTTGCAGTTGATGAAGAGCTTCAAAAGGTACTAAAACAAAATATTCCTCTTTATAAAAAATAATTAATTTGTAGTATACATAACCCAACTAATTACTAAGTTAGGTTATGTATTTTTTTGTTAAACGCCAAATTTTTTTACCGAAAATAATTTTTAAGTATTGCAAGAGAGTAACCATAATTGGCTTAAATCTAATTAGTGTTGTTAAAGAAATCAAACCTTTTTTTAAAAATATCCTTGCACGGTTTTTTATAATATGTTAAAATTTGGTTATAAATAAGTTATAAAGCGCTTATATCAGAAATAATTAAGACTGTAGTTGCAATCTACTATCAATAATAACCGTAGACCTTTCCAAATATAATTTTGAGTATTATTAAAAATCAAACATTAATTTCCCGAGTGAGAGGATGAAATTTCCCATCACAAGTATTATCATCATTATTTTCAAATCTAGATAAATCTTTGTTGTTCCTTTTTATTAGGATTTTTTAGATTATGCTCATAGGCATCACTTCCCTTTCCAGATTGCAGCTACCGTCTTATTTTGTTAATTAATATTAATGATAATTAGATTTCGCTAAACAACCAACACTCAAAAATGATCTTTTTCATTTTGGGTGTTTTTTATTTTATTTCCATTTTGGAAACTCAACATCACAAGCATCATTTTAGGCCAATTTTTAGGGCAAATTCTCAAAATTGTATCAAAAAAAGAACATCCCAAAGGGATGTTCCATATAACAGTAATTCTTTCGAATTAACGTTTTGAGAATTGTGATGCTTTACGGGCTTTTTTAAGACCTGGTTTTTTACGTTCAACCATACGTGCATCACGTGTAAGAAGTCCAGCGCGTTTTAATGAGTCGCGGAAGTCTGGGTCTACTTGTAGCAATGCGCGAGCGATACCATGACGGATAGCTCCTGATTGTCCACCGTAACCGCCACCGTTTACGTTTACGAATACGTCGTATGAACCTTCAGTAGATGTTACTGCGAAAGGTTGGTTGATAACTAAACGTAAGTCAGCGTGTGGGATGTATTCTTCAACATCTTTGTTGTTAACTGTGATTTTACCAGTTCCTGGGAGTAAACGAACGCGTGCAACAGCGTTTTTACGACGGCCAGTTCCTGCATATTGTGCTTGTGCCATTATTTATGTGCTCCTTTCCTCTTAGATAAGTCCTGAGATGTCAAGTACTTCTGGTTGTTGTGCTGCATGAGTGTGCTCACCGCCAACGAAGACTTTCAATTTCATACCTTGTGCACGTCCAAGAGTGTTATGTGGAAGCATGCCTTTTACAGATTTTTCGATTAAACGAACAGCATTTTTAGAACGTAGTTCACCTGCTGAGATTTGTTTCAATCCACCTGGGTACATTGAGTGAGTGTAGTAGATTTTATCAGTTGCTTTTTTACCAGTTAATTTAACTTTTTCAGCATTGATAACAATTACAAAGTCACCTGTATCAGTGTGTGGTGTGAAAGTTGGTTTGTTTTTTCCGCGAAGTACGCTAGCAACTACTGCAGAAAGACGTCCAAGAGGTACATCTGTTGCGTCAACAACGTACCATTTGCGTTCAACTTGGCCAGTTTTAGCCATAAAAGTTGTTTTGTTCATGATTTCTCCTATACGAATTCGTAATATTTGTTTACAGGGTTGATGGGTGTTCCGTCCCATCGAAGGTATTTGGAAGGTTCCGGGGCCTTTCAAATGGGGTAAACAATACCGCCTACTATAATATCAAAAATACTTGCCACTAGCAAGTACTTTTTCTCTTTTATTTTTCTTTTTTTAAGTCCCGAAAAACTTGGTCTGATTAGCGTTTTTCCTTCCCAAAGGCAAAGGCTGCTAGGGTGTTAGGACCCACGTGGGCAGCAATAACTGGACCTAGTGGCATGATCAGCACATCTGTCACTTCTGGATGTTCTAAAAGGGTCTCACGCAACTCCTGTGCCGCTTCGTGATCGTCTGAATAGCCAATAATCATGGTAGAGTGGCCAATGTCAGCGGTCAGCTGATTCACGATTTCCTTCATAGCTTTTTTGCGCCCGCGAACTTTTGCGATGGGCACCAACTTTCCGGCTTGGTCAATCCAGAGGATAGGCTTAATGCTTGCTAGGCTTCCGAGAATCGCTGAGCTTTTCGACAAACGACCGCCACGCATGAGATGGTAAAGATCATCTACCAAGAAGTAGGTGCGAAGACGAGGGTGAAAATCCTCAACCAGGGCTTTGGCGTCCTGAATAGACTGGCCTTGGTCCCTAGCTTGCGCTGCCAGAATCGACAGGTAGCCTTCGCCGCCCGCGGCTGCTAGCGTGTCCACAATTTCGATGACCGCATCTGGATAATCCTCCCGTACCATTTCACGCGCCATGACCGCACTCTGGTAAGTTCCAGACAGAACTGATGAAAAGGCGATATAGAGAACCTCTTGCCCTGTTTCTGCATGTTTACGGAAATACTTTTCGAAGACACCAATGTTGATTTGGCTGGTTGTTGGTTTACTACCGGCCTTCATCATGGCTAAAAGTTGGGGACTGGTGAGGACATCGGAACCCACTGTTTCATAGGTTTTACCATCACAATTAATGGTCAAACCTAAGATATCGACCTGGTGCTCCTGGGCCCAACTTGGGTCTAAATCAGCTGTTGAATCCGTAAGTATGCAAAATGACATGAAAACTCCTTAGGTATTTGTTTTGTTTGATAATCAAATTATTATTGCCCTATTTTAGCAGAAAGTCTTTAACCGTGCAAGCTTAGTCTTGAAAGTTACTTTTATTTTTTGACAATTTCAGTGTTTTAATTGTAGTTAAATCTCACTTCGGAAATGAGATTATCCGAATTTTTCAGCATGAAATGAGTTTGAATTTTTCATCTTGGAAGTCAAAAGAGCTTAATCTTCTTCTTTTCCATTGGGTAATCTAATTGTCGCAAAACCTTATTTCTACTATAAAAGAGTTCGACATTTTCATTCACCTACACCTTCACCCTCTCCAAGTCCAAACAAAAAAGCACCTCAGTGCTTCTTTCTTTTAACTCACTTACCCCAAATCATCCATAAAGTCTTTGAGTTTTTGCAGATTTCCTTCCTCAAAGGGGCGGAGTTTTGGTTTTTTCATTTCGATGGATTTGGACATCTGGTCTAAGTCGGATTTGACGGTGTTGACCCGGCGTTCCAGTTCACGGGCCGGTACCCGCAGGGCTCCTTGTGAGAAGATGGTCCACTGTTCGTTGAGGTCACTTGTTGCCACTTCGACCAGGTTGCGGACGGTGTTGAGTTCAGCTGCGGTTCGTTCGATATAGGAATCCGCTGTTTCTTCTTCTTCGGTGAAGACCACTGAAATCATGTACTGGTCATAGCGTTGGCGCAGGCCTGGGACGAACTGGGCATCAAAGACACAGGTAATGTCAATCTTCTCAAAGTGGGCGTAGTTGTTGAGCTTGTTTAGCAGGACTGTCCTGGCTTGATCCAACTGATTGGTTTTGAAGAGTTGCTTCGTCTCCTCCCAGAAGGCAATCATGTTGTAGCCATCTACCAAGAGTATTTTTTTCTTCATGGCGCTCCTAGAGTTTATTGCGGAAAACTTCATACATAAGCACAGCCGCCGCGACACCTGCATTTAAGCTCTGCACATGCCCATCCATGGGAATGGTAATCATCTCGTCCACCTGCTTCTTGATGTTGGCCGAAATGCCCTTGCCCTCGCTGCCGATAATCAGCGCCAGCTTGCCTGAAGTATTCCATTTGTGAACCGGCGTACCGTCCATATCCGTGCCAAAAATCCAGAAGCCAGCTTCCTTGAGTTTGTCCAAGGTTTGGCTTAAATTGGTAACCCGGGCAATGGGAACGTGCTCCACCGCACCAGTTGATGTCTTGGAAACGACCGGTGTGACACCGACAGCGCGGTGCTTGGGAATAATAACACCAGACACCTTCGTAGCATCAGCCGTTCTCAAAATCGAGCCAAAGTTGTGGGGATCCGTCAAACCATCCAAAATCAGAATCAGTGGGTTTTCTTCCCCTTCAGTCTTGGCAATCAGCTCTGCCAGCTCAGCATAGGCAAATTCAGCAACCCGCAAAACAAAGCCTTGGTGGACAGCCCCTTCCGTCATTTCAGACAGGGTCTTCTTAGGTGTCCAAGAAATAGAAACCTTCTTTTCCTTAGCCAGAGCTTTAATGGCATCCACATTTTTGCCCCGCAAGTCTTCTTGAATGTAGAGCTTATTGCCGGTATTGGCATTTAAACTTTCTGTGACGGCATGCACGCCGTAAACCATATCATTACTTGTTTCCATCATATCATTAAACTTTTCTTTATCTTTCATAAGACCTATTATAACACGAAAGCCAAGAAAGAGAGGACTGGAATGGATTAAAGGGCAACAAAGATTTGAGAAGGGCTAAGAATAAAAAAATGCGAAACAGGTTCGCATTTTTTTTATTCTTCAAAACCATTATTGTCACTCAAGTCTTTAAACCAATAGCCAGACTTTTTAATGGTCCGCTCTTGGGTGTCCAAGTTTAAAGAAACCAAGCCATAGCGATTTTTATAAGAGTTTAGCCAAGACCAGCAGTCAATAAAGGTCCACATCATGTAACCTTTGCAGTTGGCGCCTTCTTGAATAGCGCGGTGCAAGACTTTGAGATGGTCTTTGACAAAGTCGATGCGGTAATCATCTTCAATCCGACCATCCTTGAGGAAGGCTTCTTCCCCTTCGACGCCCATACCATTTTCAGTCAGGAACCAGTCGATGTTGCCGTAGTTTTCTTTAATGTTTTTGGCAATATCATAAATGCCTTCTTCGTAAATTTCCCAACCACGGTGAGGGTTAATTTTACGGCCCGGCATTTCATAATGCTCAAAGTAGTAACTTGGCATAAAGGCTTGGCCTTTTTCAGGCTTCTGGCTTGGTGCCGCGACTCGTAGGGGTTGATAATAGTTGACACCAAGGAAATCAACCTGTTGTCGCTGATGATTTGGAGTTCTTCGTCTGTGTAATCAGGTAGCAAGTTGTGGCGATTTAAAATGTTACACAATTTAACCGGATAGTAGCCTTTGACCGAAGGATCAAGGAAAGACTTAGCTTGGAAAAGTTCGGCAATTTCAGCTGCTTCTAGGTCTTCTAGGCTATCGCTACGCGGGTAGGCTGGTGTTAAGTTCAAAATGATGCCGATTTTTTTACCAGGCAAGAGCTCATGGCAAGCCTTTACAGCAAGGGAGCTGGCTAGTTGGGTGTGGTAAGCCACACGGACGGCTAGCTTGGCATCAATTTTACAGGGGTAATGGTATTGATAAAGGTAACCACACTCGACATGAACAATTGGTTCGTTGAAAGTGACCCAGTCGTCGACTAGGTCGCCAAAGAGGGTGAAGCACTGGCTGGCATAATCGTGGTAAGCTTCCACCGTGGATAAATGCTCCCAGCCACCTTGAGCTTCCAGTAAAAATGGCATGTCAAAGTGGTATAAGTTAACCATTAGTCGGATGCCTTCTTGGCGGATTTTCCCAAAAACCTGACGGTAAAAGTCAACTGCCTCTTGATTAACGGCCCCACGACCCTCAGGAATCAGCCGGGACCATTGGATGGATGTCCGGAAAATGGTGTGTCCGGTGGCTTTTAGGAGAGCAATATCGTCTTCAAAATGTTCATAAAAAGTTGAGGTTTTTTGGGGTCCAACTTGATTGTGGAATTTTTCTGGTTCGATAGAATACCAGTAATCCCAGTTGTTGTCCCCTTTGCCATCTGTTGCTGTGCGGCCTTCAGTTTGTGGGCCAGAGGTTGAGGTTCCCCAATAAAAGTTTTCGGGAAAGCGGTACATGATGTCTCCTTTGCTGTGATTCTGCCCAGAACGGGCACTTTTATTCTTCATGTTCAGATTTTTTAACTAGTTGTTGGCGGTAGGATTTTGGGGATTCCCCACAAAAGCGTTTAAAAATTTTGTAGAAATAGCCGATATTGCTGTAGCCCACTTGAAAACAAATTTCTTCAATACTGGTATCTGTTGTTATGAGGAGCTGCTGGGCATTTTTAATCCGTTTACGATTTAAGAGTTCAGCAAAACTAGCTCCTGTCTCTCTTTTGATGATTTGTCCCAGATAAACATTATTGAGGTAGAGACGTTCACTGACATCTTTGAGGGTCAATTCTTTTTGATATTCCTGATTGATAATATTTAAGATTTCAACAATATGGCTACTATACTTCTTGCTTTCACTGATTTCGGTCAAGTGTTCTAAACTACTTGCCAGCAGGTCATCAAGAGTATTAGCTGTTTCAACAGATAGGGCATATTTCTCTAAATGGAGGTGATCCAATTGGTGAAAATGATGGTAAACGGCCGTCATGATTTGACTGAAGAAATGCTTACTTAAGTATACAGGTGGGGTTGTCTTGCGAAACTGTTGAACAATCTCCATTAAGCGTTCTTGAACCTTTTGTAATTGTCCTGTTTCAATTAAGGGTAATAATTCTTCAAAATAATGGTTGGTGGCAAATTGAACTCTTGAGGGTTGTCGTTGATAAAAAAGGCTACGCTCAATTGCATCAATAATCTTTGGCATGTGACTATCTAGCTGTAATTTTTCCACAAATAAGAATTTTTGCTCTGGTAAGTAGTTGCTAAAGGCAAAATAGACTGTCTGATGGTTAATCTGTTGCGAAACGGTTTCTGAATCCTTAATGGATTCTAAATCCGCCAAAATGTAGGTGTCTTGTTCTAAACTCATGACACGAGACAGAGGCTCCTGTCCCAAGAGGACTTTCTGCCATAAATCCAATGCTTGTTTTTTATCAGCCACTATTCGTTTTAAGAGTTGAGACAGTTCATTCTTATTAATGGGTTTGACTAGGTAATCAGCTACCCCCAGCGAAATCGCTTTTTTGACAAAGTCAAATTCTTGAAAACCTGACATCATAATAAACGAGGTCTTAGGTGATTCCTTCTTCATGATGTCAATCATGTCGAGACCAGACATCTCTGGCATGCAGACGTCGGTTAAAACGATATCGATAGAATGTTCCCTAAAATAGGCAAGAGCCTGCTCTGCATTCTCAGCAGTCGTCACAGAACCAATACCATATTCCTCATAAGGTAATAGGCGTTTCATTCCCTCTAAAATCATGTATTCATCATCGACAACAAGCATGTCTATCGACTTCATTTAGTCCTCCTCTTCAAAAACATCGGAAAGCATAATACTGTAAGTAACTCCTTGACCTGGTTGAGAGCTCAACTGAATCTGATATCGCTCGCCAAAATAAAGGAGCAACCGTTCATGGACATTGATAATTCCGATGGATTTTAGGCCTTCTTGGCTAATTTTTTCTCTTTGTGACAGCAATTTTTGATAGTCTTCGACAATTTTCTGACTCATCCCTTTTCCATTATCCCTAATCAAAATCTCAAGATCATTGGCATGGCGGATAACCTTAACACTCAAAGCATTATTAATACGCTTCAAATCGACCCCGTGAATAAAGTAATTCTCAACTAAAGGTTGAATGGAGAATCTTGGAATCTTCACATCCTCACAGCCCTTATCAATCTGATAAGAATAGGCGATAGACCTTGGGTAGCGGATCTGACAGATGAAACTGTGCTTCTCACAAAATTCCAGCTCTTCTTTGAGGGTGGTTTCCTTTTTCTGGGAAATAGATCCTCGTAAAAGGGTGCTAAATTCATAGAGGATATCGGCCAATTCATCCATGCCCTTAGTAACAGAATACATGCGGAAGAATTCAAGCGTGTTGTAAAGAAAGTGGGGATTAATTTGGGACTGTAAAGCTCGCATATTGGCATCTTGTTGCGCCAATTCAAGACGATAGACATCGTTAATAGAGTCTTCCAAAGAGTCCAACATCTCATTGATATGGTTGGAAATCAGCAACATCTCCTGCTGCTTATTATCCGTCTTAATCCGGACACTTTTGTCTGTTTCGGTAATGGTCTGCATGGTATTGACAAGATCAGAAACCTGAACTTGATAGCGGTGAAAAACACGATTTAGAACGACAAGCAATATCCCAATTAAGATTAAACTGATTAGATAAATGAGTGCTGTTAGGCGCCAAACTTCCATTCTGAAGTAGTGTTTGGAAAGCCCAGCTTTAATGACCATCTCATCACTGTTTTGGTACATGACAATATCATTTTTCTTGATCGTTGAATGCTTATAAAAATCCCGGTTTAAGGAGTCATTAATCAGGATAGCAATTGGTAAACTGGAACTCTTCTCAACGGTGTTATCAATTAAAGAGGTATCAACCGAAATATAAAAGGTTCCAATTAAAACCATACTGTTGGCATCGTAGAAATTGATAGGAAAACTATTTTTGGGTGCCTTATAGTCTTTTACTGCTACCAAGTGTCCCGATTTAAAATCTTGTGTTGAGACAAAGACATTTTTTTGATTGGTCAAAGCCAGATCAACACCAGAAACAAAGGGTAAGTTGCGGTAAAAACTTTTAATGGTTTCATGAAAGGAAACATTTTTTATCAGGAATAAAGGATGGTGCAAAAGCCAGGTTTCATAATCAGCCGGTGATTTTTGAAAATATTGGCTAATCCCTTCAATTTTGTCCTTATCTTGTGACAAATCATAAAGTTGTGAATGGGCTTGTTCTGAGTAATCTCTTAACTGGGTCTTCACATTTTCAACGACTAATTGTTGCTGATGTTCCACATTTTGCCGGTAGTGTTCCCAGTTGATATAGGATAGGACACTAGCAAAAAAGATGATAATGGTAATGACCAGATAGGAATAACTCTTAAGCAGGGTATGAATTAATATTTTCTTCATCTTAAATGATTTCCTGCCTTAACCATTTGATAAATGGGTTCTAAGACATCAGCAATAAAAATCAACCAGATGACTGGAAGAAAGACTGCCAATAATAGAGAAACCTTACTTAATAGAAAGATGACAATAAAACTACCAAGCAGACATTTTAGAATGGCAACCATATCAAAGAAGACTGCCATAGCCGATAATTTCAAAGCATTCACAAATGAAAAATCATAATAAACCTGTAATTTTAAATAAACAGCGTAAATACATAAGAGATAATTTAAGAAAAAACTATTAATGACTTGAATGGCAAATAAGAGAGCTAATGATGAAACCGAAGGAAGATGAAAAATGGTATAGGCAATGCAGGCTGCAAGGATACCTAGCAAATAACCCATCGCATTACTTGACCAAAAATCTTTTTTATAAATATTGAAAGCTTCTTTAAACGTATAGGCGTCTAAGTCTTTCTGATGTTTAGCCATTAAAGACATCATGCTGGTATTTGCTGGATGAAAGCCTAAAAGAACTGCTCCTATTAAAAGAAGAAGAAGGTAAATCATACTCAGTTTCATGAGAAAATAAATCCAATAAAAACATTTATCCAATACTTTCATCCTATTCACCTGCCTTTTTTACATTCCTACATTATATCAAAAATCTTAGATTTGAACACGCTTACACTAAAGAAAGCCTAATAATCTTCCCATTTCATGACAGATCATTAGGCTTACCTACTTTAGCTTATTTTTTTGCTAAGAATTCATCATATTGTTTTTGCATTTCTTTCATGACTTTAGCATAAGCTTCTTCTTTATTGAACTGAGCCATTAATTCAGGAATTGCTTTGTCTGGATCAACGGTACCAGTTTGAATACCTGCATTGTATTGGTTCATAATGTTTTGGATACGTGTGATTTCAGTTTTAACTGGATCAGTATTGAAACTAAATCCAAGAGCTGGAGATTCTTTAGCTTCTTTTAAAACTTTTTCAGATTGTGCCACGTCTTGATCAGTTACTTTATCAGTTCTGTAAAGAATTTGGCTGTTACCTGTGTTCCAGGCTGACATTCGAGTATCGTTAGCATAGCCTTTAAGCAATTTGATGGTATCTTTTTTGCTGGAGTCTTTTTCCCAGTTTGTGCCTTCTGGACCAAACACAAGACCGTTTAGAAGTTCCTTATTAGTGTTAAGGAGGTTCAAGATTTTCATTGCTTCTTTTTTATGTTTAGAAGTGCTTGAGATAACAAAGTTAGCTGCTTGAGTTGAACCACTTGTTTTATAAGCATTGGTTAAAGCTTTAGAAACAATTGGATAACCTGCAACAGTTGTTAAGAGGCTGTCTCCCATATCTGCAGGTCCTTGTGTTTCTTTACGAACGAACCAGTTTGGAGTTGCCAAGTTAAATTCTGCATCACTTGTTGCTACGTCTGCTGGAATGTAACCTTTTTTGTAGTATTCATGAACAGTTTTAATACGGTTAACATAGTGTTCTACTTCAAATTGGTTAACAATTTTTGTAGAATCACCTTCTAAGTCAACAACGAATGGTAACAAGTCACCTAGGATGTAGTCTAAGTTATCAGACACTTTTGTACCTTTAGAATAAGCCATTGGTGTGATTTTTGGCTCTTTTTCTTTGATAACGGCCAACATAGGTTCCAAATCTTCATAATTTTTAACATTAGAGATATCGAATTTGTATTTGTCAACTAATTCTTTATTGAAAGAGAACATTTGTTGATTTGCTACGTTACCTGTTACAGGTACGGCATAAAGCTTACCATTTACTTCATTCCCTTTGATGTAAGCAGGGTCTAGTTGATCGTAGTATTCTTTACCTTCTTTTTTGAACAAGTCAGTAAGGTCAGCATAAGCACCTTTTTGAGCGTTAATCACATAGTTTTGAGCAAAAGCAATATCATAGTTTTCTCCTGAGGAAGTCATGATTGCCATTTTATCAGCATAGTCACCCCAGTTGATATATTTGATTTCTAAATGTGCACCAGTTTCTTTTTCAATAATTTTATTAGCATTTTTCATCAAGAGCTTAAAGTTTTTTGGAGGCTCACCAATTTGATACATTAAGACATTTGTTTTACCATTTGCTGAGTCAGCAGAGTTATCTCCACCATTTCCTTTTAAGTTTGAACACGCAGTAAGAGCAGCTATTGATGATAAAGCAATTGCTGATACCATTACTTTTTTCCAAGATTTCATATTGATACCTTTCTGTAAATAAAATGTGTTGTGCGTTGATTTCTTTAATTTGTTTAGCAAAGCCTTACGGATAGGCTCCTAAGAATTCGTTTAAAACTAGTCCATTAACTTTTACTCTTTAACACCTCCAATCGTTAATCCTTTTACAAAGTAACGTTGGAAAAATGGATAAAGGCATGCAATTGGTAAGGTTGACACAACTACAATTGCCATCCGGGTTGCTTCTTTGGGGAGACTTCCCGCAACACCAGAGACCTGTGCTCCTGCTGCAACATTTTCTGATAGATATTCCA
Organism: Streptococcus penaeicida; assembly: GCF_002887775.1. Classification (GTDB taxonomy): domain Bacteria; phylum Bacillota; class Bacilli; order Lactobacillales; family Streptococcaceae; genus Streptococcus; species Streptococcus penaeicida. Next base: position 38,050 of record NZ_LOCM01000028.1, read on the forward strand.
AGTTTGATTGAATTTTCATCAGTAAATATTGCAAGGGTACTAAATTATCACTCTGGATATACAATAGGGCATTATACCAATCGTTCCAGAAGGCTAGAGCTGTAAACAATGCAATGGTAGCAATACCAGGCAAGGTCATCGGTAAACAAATTTTAAAGAAAATCAAGAGCTCACTGGCTCCATCTATTCTAGCCGATTCAATAATGGATTCTGAGATGGTCTTTTTGAAAAAGGATCTCATGACCATAATATTAAATGGGCTTAATAGCATAGGAAGAATTAGGGCTGCGACAGTATCCTTAAGATTAAGGAAAGTCGTCATGATAATGTAAGTCGGGATTACACCGGCACTAAACAACATAGTCACTAAAGCCATCATGGTAAAGAAACGTCGATACTTAAAGGACTTTCTGGAAATGGAGTAAGCATACAAAGTTGTGAAGAAAACATTAAGGGTCGTTCCGACCACTGTGATAAATACTGTGATAAAGAGCGCTTGGAAAATTTTATCCTTTAACTGATAGAGGTATTCATAGCCTGCAAAGCTTAGCTTGCTTGGTAAGAAAGAATACCCATGTTGCAAGAGCGAGGATTCATCCGTAATGGATATCACAATAACAAAGATAAAAGGTAAGATACAAGAGAGGGCAAAAAAAGCTAAGATAAAGGTAAAGATGGCATTTGTCTTTCGATCAAAGGTATGCAAATGCACGGCTTCTATTTTTTTCTTCTTCATACTGGCTCCTAGAATAGTGCTGATTCTGGGTCGAGCTTACGCACGATCAGATTGGTTGTCACTAATAAGAAGCAACCAATCACTGATTGATACAAACCGGCCGCAGCTGCCATACCAATATCACCTGTTCCGGAGATTCCATTATAAACATAAGTATCTAAAACTTGAGTGACATTATAAAGGGTTCCTGAATTTTTAGGGATTTGGTAGAATAATCCGAAGTCAGCTCGAAAGATATTGCCGACAGCCAGAATGGTAAGGATGGTAATCAGCGGTGTTAATTGGGGGAGGGTAACATAGCGGATCTGTTGCCATTTGTTGGCACCATCAATAATGGCAGCCTCATGATAGGCAGGGTCGATTCCCATGATGCTGGCATAGTAAATGATACTATTGTAACCTAGACCTTTCCAGATGCCTAAGAAAACCAGAATGAATGGCCAAAAGGCTGCTTCATTGTACCAAGAGATGGGAGCCATATGGAAATGCTTGAGAATACTGTTAATCAAACCTTTGTCTGGACTTAAGAAGGCGTAAACAAAGAAACTAATGATAACCCAAGAGAGAAAATAGGGGAAGAGGGTTGTTGTTTGAAAAACTTTAACCATATTCTTGGACCTTAATTGGCTGAAAACAATGGCAATCCCGACGGCAAAGAGTAAACCTAAAATGATAAAACTGATGTTATAAAGCAAGGTATTACGTGTTATGATATAGGCATCTTTAGATTGGAATAAGAATTTAAAATTATTAAATCCGACCCATTTACTATGTCTAATACTATCAATAAAACCTTCGCCCGTTATTCTAAAATCTTGGAAAGCAACGACGTTACCAAAAACGGGAATAAAAAAGAAAGTGATAAACCATAATACTCCGGGTAAGACCATTAATAAGAAGATGGCATTATTTTGTAAGGTCCTAAGCTTTTTTTTTCATATTCTATCCTTTCTTTGTAAGCCTTTGCATTACTAGTATACCCATCATTTGCCTGCTAGGTAATAGTCACACTATAGGCAAAATTCTACAAATTATAGGTAGCCGTAAACTATACTTTGGAGAATAACATGTGATAATCTACTCCTACTAGAAGCGATAAGGAAAAAGAGGAGGTCTGACATAAAGGCCTACTCCTCTTTTTGATTTTTAAGTTGTATAAAGGGTTGATGCTGTCGCAATCAACTGCCATTGATTGGCCGGTATGGCAGGATACTTATCTGTTTGATAGTAATCACTAAATGGTAAAATCTCAACTTCCAGTTCCTCAATAGATTCGATGTCACCTGATAAATAATCACTGACCCGATAGGTTGCTCTTTCAATTCTAGCAGACAGACCACCCAGTCTCAGGTCGACAGTATCTAGACCGAAAATCTTGTTTTCTTTTTGCCATTGGTGACTGTAAACTTTTTTGAAATGCGCTAGGGACACTTGTAAATCTTGAAGTTTTGATAAGCCGGAAGCTAACTCCAGTCTCTTTTGATCCTGGTAGGCCTTCCGAATTTCGGCTGTCACTTCAATTTTTCGGGCTAAGAGTCTGCAAAGCGCCGCCTGAGTCTCAAATAGATAGCCCCAAGTCTGGCTTTTGAGTTTAATCTCTGTTAGAAGCGCAGCTTTTTTCCTAAAATAAGCAGCATCCTCGAAGGGAAGAGAATGTTTTTGCAAGAGGGGGCAAAGGACATCCTGATAGAGCAGGTAGCGACTAGGATTGATACCGCTTTGTTGGCGAAGACCGTCATGGTGAGGGTTACTTGGGGGGATATTTGCCGCGTCGAGGGCTAGAAAATCGGTTTGTGAAAGTCCAAACAGCAAGCGACTGTGACTTTCAGCCAAGTCAGTATTGTTATGATATGCCAGTTCAGACCAAACCAACAAGGTCGGTAGGATGGCAAAGGTTGAAGCCTCTGCCCCATTATCACCCCAGGCAGTAATAAGAACTTCTTTAATTTGATTTTTCTGACAAGAAGCATGGGCCATGGGGGCAATATACAAACTAAAATCATTATCAGGCGTGTAGCCGGTCCATTTCCAAGCACCTCCGGCAAAGGCAATCTCTTTACCCAGTTTGGCATGTTTCTGAAAACCACTATCATAAGCTTCTTGACTTGTCTGGTAATAATCCCAATTAATTATGGTCACACGCGCCATCATTTTTTCCAAATAGACTTTGATTTCTTGCTCTTGCTTAGTCTCTTCTCCTTCTGACTCTAGTAATTGGAAGAACATATCACTCCACATGCTACATGAAAAACCATACTTTTCGGCGATATCTAAAACACGTTCTAGGTGACGACACATAATCAGACTACGGTTTTGAAAGCCATTATCAGCCAAGTACTGTCCTAAGCCAATTTGAAAGGCCTCATCCATACCGATATTGATTTTTCTAGTTTGCAATTGCGACATGGTCTTGAACATATCATCAATCAAGTCATAGGTCTTCTCGTTTCCACAAAGTAAGATGTTATCAACATCTTTAATGGCTTGAATACTTTTTTGCTCCCACCTTAAATAGGAATGTAGGTGAGCCAGAGTTTGAATACAAGGAACAAAAATCATCCCATAAGAAATAGCACAGGCCTCAATCTCTTCCAGTTCTGCTTGTGAGTATGCACCTCGGAAATAGCCAAAGTAAGGATGACCCTCAATTTGATAAGTATCTTCCATGTAGAGTTGGAAACTGGAATAACCCATCATGGCTAAGAGAGCAATCAACTTTTTAGCAGCAGCTACCGTTAAAACAGCATTCCGAGAAACATCCGCCATAAAGCCTAAATCACGATAAAGACAGTTTTCTTCAAGCTCAAATACTTCTGTATCTTTTTGGAATTGCTGGGCTAATAAGAGGAGCCCCCTATAGAGCATGTGTTGCTTAGGTGCCCTGATTAGAAAGCCTCCTGCAGTCTTCTTGACACTTAAACTTGGACTGCTAGAATCCACTTGTATAGAGATCCGGCCACTCGTAATACCTAAGTGCCGAGCTGTTCTTAGAAAAGTTTCTTCTTTTAATGTTTCAGGCAAGTCAAATACAAGTGTCATCCTATCCTCCTATTGAAATATATTCATGTAGGCCCCAATTAAATTAGCATCTTGATGGTAGTGACAGGCTTCAATAACTGGGGCAACAGGGAAGCCATCATAAGTATTAGCTAAATCAGTCAGTTTATTTTCTAACATTTTTATAAAGGCTGCATTTTGGCTAATGCCACCACCTAGAAAAATCTTTTCTGGATCACAGAAATAATAGAGGTTCATCATGCCAATAGCCATGTTGTTTACCATCTGCTCAATAGCTTCTTGACAGACCTGATCTCCTTTAGCTGCTTCATCAAAAATAAGTCGGCCATTCCAGTCAAGGTCACGATCTGAAGTCGCTTCAACTCTCCTAACCAAACTAGCTGTAGAAGCCAATTGTGACCAGTTTTGCATTGGTTTTTCTTGGTGATCAATAATCATACAACCGAATTCACCGGCATAAGCCTTTTGTCCAGCAATTAAGTGACGGTTAATAATCAAAGCACCACCGATTCCAGTTCCACAGACCACACAGATGAAATTCTGAATATCTTTACTAACTGCCATCTGACTGAGTCCAACACAGTTAGCATCATTTTCCATAAAAATAGGAACTTGATAAGACCCTAAGAGCTCGTACCATGAAGGTCCATGAATATAAGGAACTGCACTAATCCCCATAATAATTCCGGATTTTTTATCAATAGCACCAGGAAAGCTGATTGAAATGGCTGAGAAATCCTTTTTCTCTAAGCAATGGGACATAAATGCCAATAATTCTTCTAAAGATTTGGGTGTCGCAGTCTCTGCCTTACCTTTTAAGACTAAATCCTGACCAATTTTAGCAAATTTCACACCAGTTCCACCTACGTCAAAACATGCAACTGTCATCTCAATTCTCCTTTATGATTTCTGTTCTAATTTCTTGAGCTCTTAAGTCTGGATGCAATAACCCAATTAGCTCTTCTAAGAGGTTAAGACCCTGAGCCTGATGCTCTAAGGACACCTTTTCATCCCCTAAATTGACATAACGTAAAAGCTGACAACTTAAATCTTCACTAGTCTTAAGAGCTGTTACATTGAGGCGTTGATTTTCAAGTGCAGGGTGTTTGAAGGCTTGATGATTAAGCTCTATGTCCCCATCCTGAATCTTGATTTGTTTACCAATCAAATCCGTCTGGAAAGCCTGAGCCCTTTGAATGGCCGCAAAACAATCTTGGCTAGCATGTTTTTCAATGCTAAAGTCAAGCTTGAATCGGCGGTGGCATTGCGCTTCTGACGTTGGGAAATAACCCCAGTCACCTAATTCCCCAACTGCCCTTAAAAGAGTTAAGGCAATTTTGTGATTATCCAAAATTTCGTATTCAAACAGGCCCTTACTTGAAACCGTCATAGCTTCATCTTGATTATCTAATTGAATAAAAGTCCGATGTCTTTGCGGATTACTTGGATTTTCCCAAGTGGAATGGACATGATTTGGTCGTTTAATCCGTTCAAAAATAGAATCCGCATAATGATGGTCACTAGTGATGCCAAAATCAAAAATCACGCGCAGTCTATGGTCATCCATAGCATTCTTAAAATGACAAGAACATTCTAATCTTTCCTGACCAGCATAAAGCCGTAATTCCGTTTCCAGGATTAATTCTTGCAAATCAGTAGAACGTTGAGCCTTACGATTTCTGAATTCAATCAGTTTCTGCTGTTCTTCCAGCAAAATATCATCCATTGATTTTGGAATCAGCAAACGATGAACCACTTTAGCCTTTGATAATTGCGGATTTTGTTCCGTCACCTCAAATGAGACTAGTTCCGATAAGACAGGCTTGTCTCCTTGGGGAGCCTTATGAACGTACTCGTTGCCCAAATCCCCACAATCCTCAAACTGCATAAAGTTGACATAACGTTGTCCACTTCCTTTATTCTCCCAGACCAAGTGACCATTCTCATCGGCAGAAACGCTAATCAGATCATTCTCAAGGGCAAAAGCTGTTTTTGAAGATTCTTTTTCGACTTTTGCCTCTTTTTTAAGAGAATAGCTGCGCCATGAAAAGGCAGCTAAGCCCTCAACCACAAAACTGACTTGGATTTTGCGAGCGAAGTTGGCAGAGCGGAAAGCATTTTTCGGCAAATAATAGTTAAAGTGGGTGCCTAAATCCACAATCTTAGCTGTCACAGGCTTGTTATCACTGGTGAAGAGAGCTAAAGATGACAGATCCAAATCAGCCATGTTTTGGTAGTGTGTTTCCAATTGCCCATCACGAAAGTCCTCTTGATCAATAATCAATTCCATGCAAATTTCTTGGCTTTTGTTTTGAGCTGAGGTATTAAAGACGGTCAAAGGCCAACCTTCTAATTGAGAAGAATCGACTCTAGCACTCCATTTGTCAAGAATATCTTGACAAAGATAGTGACCAACTTCTTGAACTTTCTCGTAACGGGTTTCCATTTCACGGTGGACAGCATCGACACTACAACCACAAATACTATCATGAGGGGCATTTTGCAAGAGTAATTTCCAGGCATAACGTAATTGATCTTTAGGATAATCGGCACCCGTCATCACAACAAGTGGTTCCACCACTTTTTCTAAAAGATTTTCAGATCTTGCTTGAGCTTTTTTAAGATAAATACGAGAGGAAGCGGTATTAGCTAAGGTATACCAGCCATCCGTTTCCTGACTAATCAGTTCCCCTTCAACCTCAGATAAGTTGTCCAGTAATTCCGCTTTTACTGCTGAAATATAGTCCTCAAAATTGCTATGTTTAAAAGAGATTTCAGGATAGAGTTCTTGGGCTAACTTGATGGCCTTACTTAAGTCTTTTTGCACGGGTTGATGATCACAACCGTTCATCATTAAGAGATGTGATGTAGAAGCATACTGTCTCACATCGGCTAATTTTTGATCCCAAAAGGCTTTTGCGGCTCCCTTTTCACTTGGAATTTCATTACCATTACTATACCAGTTGGCAAATAATATTCCTAAGACTTGGCTACCATCTGCACCTTTCCAATTCATTTCAGAAAAATGTGATTGAAACTGCTCATCAGCTAGTAGTTGATTATCAAAGCCAACCGGTTTAACCCCGCGACCAAAGAAGGCCACATCGACACCAGCTGCTTGCATCAGTTGCGGAATTTGACCGACATTACCAAAAGTATCCGGATAGTAACCAATTTTAGGGGTCGGACCCCATTCTTTACTTTCCAAGTGACCAATCAAATGGTTACGGACATGGGCTTCTGATGAAATGAGAAAATCATCTTGAAGAATGTAAAAGGGGCCAATAATCAGTTTACCTTGGTCAATATATTTTTTTAAGAGTTCTCGATTTTGGGGTCTAATTGCCAAATAATCCTCTAAAACAATGAGCTGACCATCCAAATGGAAGCTCTTAAAATCAGGATCCATCTCAAAGAGTTCAAAAAGATCATCAAACAATTCAACCAAGCGCATGCGATGTTCTTCAAAAGGTAAATACCATTCGCGATCCCAATGGCTATGAGAAATAATATGTACCGTTTCTTTTTCCATTTCAGTCCTCATTCAATTCTAAGTAATCCAAAACCAATTCACAGAACATCATATTGGCCCAAGAGAACCATTCTCTTGAGAAAAGCGTTGGATCATCAACGTGGAAACTTTCATGCATAACCCCTGTACCACCATCACAGGCAACCATGGTATCGAGGATGGCTGCTTTTTCAGCCTTATCATGTGTTGTAAGCCCCTCAATTGCTAAAGCTATTGGCCAAATATAGCGGTGGAAAGTATGACTACTTCCTAAACCTTGGGCATAAGTTCCTTGATAGAAATAGGGATTTTCTGGGCTCAAAATGGTTTGTCGTGTCGCTTGATATATAGGATCATCAATTGCGCAATAGCCTAAATAAGGTGCCGCAAGTAAACTTGGGACGTTAGGGTCATCCATGACTGAGGCATTACCAAAGCCATCGACTTCATAGGCGAAAATACTTTGACCTGACTTGTTACGGATAATACCAAAATTCTTGATACCTTCATCAATTTCTTGTTCCAAAGTCATAATAGCTTGATAGAGGTCTTCTTCTTCACCTGGGAAAAGCTTGTCCAATATTTCTCGGACTTGCTTCAAGACAACGACAGCAAACATGTTTGACGGAATCAAATAAGAGTACTGGCAAGCATCATCACTGGGACGAAAAGCTGACCAAGTCATGCCCGTATAAGCACATTCAGGTCCTTTACCACCGTTAACAAGGGTGTCTTCTTGGCGGTCTGTCCGGCGTTCAAATTGGTAGGGTGAGTTCTGATGCCTTTGTTCCACTTGCCAGACGGAAACAATTTTTTCCAAAGCTTCGAAGAAGGTGGCATTAAATTGACCAGTCTCACCAGTTCTTTTCCAAAGTAAATAAGCCAGTTGGAGGGGATAACAAAGGGAATCAACCTCATACTTGCGTTCCCAAATCCAACCCGTTAATTCCGTTTGGTCGGTCTCATGATGACCGTTCCAATTGTCAGCCATATTAAAGGAATTAGCATAAGGATCATGGCAGACAAAATCCAATTGTCGCTCAATCAAACCTAAAATAGTTTCTCTTAAAAGTTCATCATCCTTAGCTAAGGCAATATAGGGTTTGACTTGGGCAGCGGAATCTCGTAACCACATGGCAGGAATATCACCAGTCAAAATAAAGACAGTCCCATCATCTAACTTAGTCATGGTTTTATCCAAGGTATTGGTAAAACACTTCTCAAAGACTTGAGCCCATTTGGGATGATTCTTTAATTTATTCGCAATCATTTCTAGCCAAGCTTGGCTTTTTTCTTTTGTATAAAGCATCCTATTCTCCTTATTCTATAGTTTCCTAATGCTAGTGTAAAAAACTTTACTGGCAAATCCTATACACAAATTAAACCCCTTTTTACACAAATAATGTTTGTCCAAAAGTGAGACTTCCAAAGCTTTTCATTTGGGCTATAATAAAGGAAAAGATAGAATGAGGAGCTTACGATATGTCTTCAATTGTTGAAACTATTGACACACGACTAGGAACTTATAATTCTCATGCTTTTTCCAATGGGAATGCCCTCCCTCTTACCAGCTACCCTTTTGGCATGAATGCTTTTGCCTTACAGACGACTGATCAAAACGGTAACTGGGTGGTTTAATCCCTATGAACCTGTCTATCAAGGGATTCGTCTCAATCACCAACCAAGTCCTTGGATTGGCGATTTTTCTCAATTTTTAATGACTCCCATTGTTGGTCAACTTCATGGTGATAGTCTCTTTCATCGCCAGTCCAGCTACCAACTCGATACTGCTATTTTTCAGCCTAACCTTTTAGAAATCACTTCAAATCGCTATCGTTTGACAACGCGGCTAACCCCTAGTCTCTACGGTGCCAATATACAAGTAGAAGCTGAAGAATTACCGGTAAGTTTGACCTTTTTTGCACCCGAACAAACAAGCTATACTTTTTTGAGCAAGCGTCAAATCCAGGTAAAAGTCACCAATGCTAGTCAGGTTCAATCCCCTAATTTTGCTATGTACATCAGCATGTCATTTGATAGTGATATCACTTTTTGTCACCCTATTTTAAGTGAGGAGACCTTAGAAATGGGACAAAGTCTGACGGGAAAAGACCTCCACTTCCAAGTGAATTTTGCCAGCAAAGCTATTTCTTGTCAACTGGCCACTTCTTTCATCAGCTCCCAGCAAGCCGAGCTCAATTTGGAGCGCCAAGCTGATTTCACCAAAACACAAGAAGAAACTAAGGCTAAATGGGATCAATTATTAGGTCGTCTGGAAATTAAAGACCGCAAAAAAACGCAAGAAAAAACTCTTGCCTATCACTGTCTCTACCGGACTTTGCTTTTCCCGCAAACCTTTTATGAGTTGGATGCTCAGGGCCAGCCAATTCATTTTGATAGTCAAAGTCATGGACCTAAGGCTGGAAAGATGTTTACCAACAATGGCTACTGGGATACTTTCCGAAGCAATTACCCACTATATTCTCTGCTCTACCCAGATTATTTGACAGAATTTTTGGAAGGCATTTTGCAGTTTTATCACGATACCCATTTTCTGCCTAAGTGGTTGTCTCCGGACGAGCGCAATGTCATGCCGGGCACCTTGGTTGATGGGGTCATCGCCGATGCTTGCAGTAAGGGTATTGCCCCCGATTTAATGCCTGACTTATTTGAGGCCATGCTGGCCAATAGCCAAGCTTCTGACCCTGCTGGCTTGCATGGTCGAGCGGGAAATGCTAGCTATCAGGAACTGGGCTATCTGCCGGCAGAATTCACAGAATCTGTTAGCCATAGTTTAGACTATGCCTATAGTGAGTGGTGTATTGCCACCGTAGCGGATGCTCTAGGAAAAACAGAAATTGCTAAGGAATACTTTACCAAAGCGCAGTCTTATCGCCAATTATTTGATAAGAAAACAGGCTATCTACGAGCCAAATCTGCTCAAGGACAATTTTCGGATAGCTTTAATCCTTATGCTTGGGGCAAAGATTATGCCGAGTCTTCAGCTATCCATGCGACTTTAGGCGCCTATCATGATATGGATGGTCTAGTGGACTTACTTGGCGGCAAGAAGCCATTTACCGACTATTTAATAAATCTCTGCAATGATCAGCCCATCTTTAAGCCAGATAACTACGGATTTGAAATTCATGAAATGAGTGAAATGTCACAAAGGTCATTTGGTCAATTAGCCTTATCCAATCAGCCAAGTTTTCATATTCCCTATCTCTTTCATTGGTCGGAAAAACCTGAGTACTGCAGCTTACTCATAAAGCAAGTGCGTCAGGAACTTTTTGATACTAGTTTCCAAGCCTTCCCAGGTGATGAAGATAATGGCTCTATGGCAGCCTGGTACCTCTTTTCATGTCTTGGTTTCTATCACGTTTGTCCCGGAACTGGAAAATACCAACTAGGCATTCCCCAGTTTACAGAACTGATTCTGCATCTACCATCTGGTAACGAAATCCAAATCACCTGTCAAAATAACCAAAACCACTACTACTTTGTGGATTCTGTTCAAATAGATCAAAAAGCAATAACTGAATTAAAACACCAAGACTTAATTAAGAGCAGTAAGTTAACTTTCAGATTAAGTTTGTTACCGAAGTCCAATTGAGGATTTGTAAAACAATAACTAGATGAAAATAATAGGCTTCCGTCTTATAAAAAGTCAAAAATTTAGCATTTTTTCTGATCAAACCAAATCAATACAATCAAAAAACCTTCTACCAATCGGTAGGAGGTTTTTTCAAGGAGGTGCTATTTTACTTGGTGGTGGATGGCCGCTGATTGTACGGTTTGGCCATTGTAGCTGGCTTTGACACTGTAGTCGCCACTTGGGTAGCCGGTCAGGTCAAACCAGGCAGTCATGCTTTGCCATCCAGCTTTTAATTCATAAGGGATGGTTGCTAGGACATTGCCTTGGCTATCCACCAATTGAATTGTGGCCTGTCCACCTTTTGCCAATTCAGGGCTGATGCCTAATTGACAGTCAATGATAACGGTATCTTTGCGCATTTGTGCATTTATGCTTAAGCCAGTAGTATTTGTCTGGCTAGTGCTTGCTTGAGGGGCTGTTCCTGTCTCTTGAGCAGCTACTTGTGGTGCTATTAATAAGCCACCAGCTGCTAGGGTAAGAGTAGCAATGAGGGTCATTGTCTTGTGATTTCTCATTTTTTTCATCTTTTTTCCTCCTTTTTCTCCTACTACTGCCATTGTATAGCAATAAAAAAGATATTTCAAGGAAAAACCATAGCTCAATTCATATAGGTGGTCACTAGTCACTTTCAAAACAAGACTTAATTAAAAAATTCCCGTCCAAGAAAAAAAAGGGATGATTTCATCTCCCTTTTTCCCTATTGGTTTCGACTTCTTGGATACACCATGCAATCAATTCTTCCAGTCTTTCCGTCTGACCGGTCATATCAAGAAAGCCCATGACTGCTTCAAAGCCTGTCGACATACGATAAGTGACCACATCCGCATTTTTGGCCTTGGTATGACTATTGGTATTGCGCCCCCGACGATAGATATCTTCTTCTTTTTCGGTTAATAGCTGAGCTTCTAACATCTTTTGAATCAGACTTGCCTGTGCCTTGGCAGAAACATAGCAAGTAGCCAAGTGGTGTAACTGACTAGGCTTGGTTTGCCCTGTAAAAATCAAGTGACGGCGGATATAATAAGAATAAACCGCATCCCCTTCAAAAGCTAGGGCAATCCCATTAATAAGATTGACATCCAAATCAGTCACGTGTCCACCTCACACCCTCTTTAGTGTCTAATAATTTAATGCCTTGGGCAGCTAATTGGTCTCTGATAGCATCCGCTTTGGCAAAATCACGCGCCGCCCGCGCCGCTTGACGATCAGCAATCAAAGCTTCGATATCCGCATCCAAGACTTCCTCTTGGAAAACAATGCCAAATACTTCGAGCATTTGACCAAATGCTTCTTTAATTTCTTGATCAAAATGACCAGAATTAATCCATTTAGCAAAATCAAAGACAACCGTAATGCCGTTAGCTGCATTAAAATCATCATCCATGGCTTCCGTAAAAGCAGCCACAAAGTCAGCTAACTGAGCTTTATCTTTTTGCTCTTGAAGCGGTAAGGTATAAGTGTTTTTTAAATATTTAAGGTTAACTTCGGCATCATGAATGGCTTTTTCTGTAAAATTAATGGGTTTACGGTATTGTTGAGTCGCTAAGAAAAAGCGCAATACTTGACCATCAACGGATTTCAACATGTCATGGACAGTGACGAAATTCCCTAAGGACTTAGACATCTTCTCATTATCCACATTGACAAAACCGTTATGCATCCAATAATTAGCGAAGGTGTGACCTGTTTTAGCTTCTGATTGAGCAATTTCATTGGTGTGGTGTGGGAACTCTAAATCCGCACCGCCACCATGAATATCAATAGTGTCCCCTAAAATTTCCGTCGCCATCACCGAACACTCAATGTGCCAGCCTGGACGGCCATCACTCCAAGGACTTGGCCAAGAAATTTCACCAGGCTTGGCCGATTTCCAAAGGGCAAAATCAAGAGGATTTTCCTTCAATTCTGTCTCAGCATCTGTCCGACCACTAGCTCCTACTTCAAGGTCTTCTAGGGTTTTATTGGCAAGCCTTGCATAATTCTCAGATTTGGTAACACGGAAGTAAACATCACCGGCCGACTCATAGGCAAAGCCTTTTTGAATGAGCTCTTGCACAAAAGCAATAATTTCCCCCATATAATCCATAACCCGTGGGTTCTGATTAGCTGGTTTAATACCTAATTGTTTAGTATCTTCCATAAAGGCAGCAATAAATTGATCCGCCAAAGCTTTTGGCGTCATGTCATTTTCAGTCGCAGCTTTAATGATTTTATCATCAACATCGGTAAAGTTGGAAATGTAGTTGACCTGATAACCACGGTACTCAAAATAGCGACGAATGGTATCAAAAGCCACAGCCGATCTCGCGTTTCCGATATGGATATAATTGTATACAGTTGGTCCACAGACATACATGCTCACCTTCTTATCAACTAAAGGTACAAATTCACGCAGGCTGCGAGTCAGGGTATCATATATTTTGATCATTCAATCTTTCCTTGGTTTCTATGGTCTTTTTATAATTTTGAGGAATAATATGATTCCTCACGTTGGTGTTCGATAGACTGAATTTGGATAATATCCTTTTGCCCATGAACACGGACGACTTTTGCTGGGACCCCAACAACAGTCACATCCTCTGGAACATCCGAAAGGACAACAGCAGCCGCACCAACCTTGGCATTGGCGCCAATTTCAATTGGACCAATGACTTGGGCATGCGCAGATACTAAGGCTCCGCGACGAACTGTCGGATGGCGTTTGCCACAATCTTTTCCTGTTCCTCCAAGGGTTACGCCATGATAAAGCATAACCCCTTCTTCAATTTCACTTGTTTCTCCGATGACAAGTCCTGCACCATGGTCAATAAAGACACCGGCCGCAATACTTGCTCCTGGATGAATTTCAATGTTGGTTAAAAAGCGCCAAAATTGACTATGCATGCGGGCCAACAGCTTAAAACCGTGATTCCATAAAAAATGGGATAAACGGTGGGCAGCTAAGGCCTTAATGCCTGGGTATGTTAAAACTACTTCTAAAGAGTTACGTGCGGCTGGATCTAACTCTTTGACAATAGCAATACTTTTTTTCCACCAGCCCATTTCTTCTCCTCTTATTTCTCGATGTCGGTCCAATCCATGAGGATCTGTTTCTCGTCAAAAGGATTAACGGCTACACCGACAGTTTCTTCAATTTCATTTTCGCCATTACGGGTTGGTAAATGTCTTCTATCTTCCATGTCATGATAACACCTTGAGCTTTACGAAAAGCTCCGCCAAAGTCTTCTTGGTTATACCACTTGGCAAATGAATCCAGATTAGAAAAGGCCGGAATATAAGACTTGCCTTCTGGGGTTGACATGGTTGGGAAGAATCGATCATATTTATCTTCACCAAGCACCTGAACAAAGGCCGGTACTAAGTAGACTTTGTCCATTGCGTCAGCTGCTAAGTTCTCCTCGCCCATTAGGGTATTCAAGATAGCGGTATAATTGTTGATAAACTGGATCATATCGCTACTTTTGAAAATGGTCGAATTACCAAAATCGCCTTTTTTCTTAAGATTGAAAACGAGGCCAGAAACACCAGATTTGATGACTTCTTCCAAGACAGCAATGGCAGAGCGCTCCAACCAATAGTGGCTTTGAGCACTCTTTTGTTGATCCTTGAAGAGGGCCATATCATCTTTGTCTGTGAAGACAGGGGTTACTTGAAGGCCCTCAATCTCAATGGCATAAGGTTCTTTGGCTGCCCAAACTGGAAAGTTGTGAAGGGCATTGACTAAGGCAACACTATCCAAAAAGTTGTCAGGGGCATTGATAAAAGCCCGTAAGCGTCTATCTAATTCATTCATAAGATTAGTCCTGTTTTTCTTCTTTGTTAGCTACTGGAGCTGGTTTGCTGGCAGCTTTGTCAAAGTCTTTTTTCTCTGGTTTTGGTGGGCGTGGGATCAAGGCTTTCATTGACGCATCAACACGACCTTTTTCATCAACTTTAATGACTTTAACATCAACTTCTTCACCAACTTCAAGAACGTCTGCTACATTTGCAGTTCTAGTCCAAGCAATTTCAGAAATGTGCACAAGAGCATCTGTCTTGTCAAAGAGGTTAACAAAAGCACCGAATTTTTCAATCCGAACCACTTTAGCATGATAAACTTCACCAACTTTAGCTTCACGCACTAAACCAGCAATAATTTCTTTTGTACGGTTGATAGCAGCTTGGTCGCTTGAGAAGATTTGAACCATACCTTCATCGTCGATATCAATTTTAACGCCTGTTTCAGCAATGATCTTATCAATGGTTTCGCCACCTTTACCGATAACGACCTTGATTTTATCAACATCAATTTTAATCGTGTCAATTTTTGGAGCTGTTGGGGCCAATTCGGGACGTGGTGCTGGAATAGTTGCTTCAATCAAGTCAAGGATTTCAAAGCGGGCTTTCTTAGCTTGAGCTAGCGCTTCTTCCAGAATTTGCGGCGTAATACCAGCAATCTTGATATCCATTTGAAGGGCAGTGATCCCATCGCGAGTACCAGCTACTTTAAAGTCCATGTCACCAAAGTGGTCTTCAAGACCTTGAATGTCAGTCAAAACAGTATAGTTAGTACCATCTGAGATAAGACCCATCGCAATACCAGCAACTGGCGCTTTAATTGGCACACCACCAGCCATTAGGGCAAGGGTACCAGCACAGATGGATGCTTGTGAAGATGAACCGTTTGATTCTAATACTTCCGCAACTAAACGGATAGCATATGGGAAGTCTTCTAAGCTTGGTAATACTTGTTCGAGGGCGCGTTCACCTAAGGCACCGTGACCAATTTCCCGACGACCAGCTGCTCCATAACGACCTGTTTCCCCAACTGAATATTGCGGGAAGTTGTAATGGTGCATAAAGCGTTTTTTATATTCATCAGCTAATCCATCAATAATTTGTGTTTCACCCATAGGTGCAAGCGTTAATACAGACAAGGCTTGAGTTTGTCCACGGGTAAAGAGACCTGATCCGTGAACTTTTGGTAAAAAGTCAACAACTGCATCAAGAGGACGGATTTCATCAATTTTACGACCATCAGGGCGAACTTTATCTTCTGTAATCAAACGACGAACTTCAGCATGTTCCATTTGTTCAAGAATTTCAGCTATATCACGCATGATAATGCCAAAGTTTTCATCTTCGACAAATTTTGCTTCGTATTCAGCTTTTACAATATCTTTAACTGCTTGCGTTGCTGCTTCACGCGCTTTTTTCTCTTCAACTTGAACAGCCGCTTGTAATTGACCATTATATTTTGCAATAATTTCAGCTTGCAAATCAGTATCAACTTGAAGCAATTCAACTTCCGTTTTTTCTTTACCAACCGCAGCGACAATCTCTTCTTGGAAGGCAATCAATTCTTGGATTGCTTGGTGTCCTTTAAGAAGAGCTTCTAACATGATGTCTTCAGAAAGTTCTTTAGCACCAGATTCAACCATGTTGATGGCTTCTTTGCTACCGGCAACCGTTAATTCTAATAGCGAAGCTTCAAGTTGAGCCTTGTTCGGGTTGATAATGAACTCGCCATCAATGTAACCCACTTGTACCCCTGCAATTGGGCCGTTAAATGGGATATCTGAAATTGATAGAGCAAGTGAGGAGCCAAACATGGCTGCCATCGGAGCGCTAGCATTTTCATCATAAGAAAGAACGGTATTAATCACTTGGATTTCGTTACGGAAACCTTCCGCAAACATTGGACGGATTGGGCGGTCGATTAAACGAGCAGTTAAAGTTGCATCTGTTGACGGACGACCTTCACGTTTCATGAAGCCACCAGGGAATTTCCCTGCGGCATACATTTTTTCCTCGTAATTGACTTGTAATGGGAAAAAGTCGCCAGTTGCCATTTTCTTAGACATGACAGCCGCTGTAAGAACAGTTGATTCCCCATAGCGAACAATTGTTGCGCCATTAGCTTGTTTGGCAACTTGACCAATTTCAACAACTAAAGGTTTACCAGCAAAAGTTGTTGTAAATGTTTGTTTTGTCATAAAATGTGTTCCTAAAATAAGTCTTGAAGAAAGCCTTTTAATCCCCAGTAAAACTTATTTTTCCTTTCAAAATATCTTTTTGCGATACGGTCTGGTTTTGCTACAAAAAGCAACCTAAGAAAAACTCTTAAACTCCTCTTTGTATCAAACAGTCGTATCTCTACAATTTTACCACAAAAAAAGGAAAATAGCACGGAAGTAAGCGACTCCAA
Source organism: Streptococcus penaeicida (assembly GCF_002887775.1). GTDB lineage: Bacteria > Bacillota > Bacilli > Lactobacillales > Streptococcaceae > Streptococcus > Streptococcus penaeicida. The sequence continues at coordinate 55,160 of NZ_LOCM01000028.1, forward strand.
ACAGGAAAAAAGAAGCCCCTAAAGAGGCTTCTTTCAATCATTATTAATGCATTTTAGGATTAGTCTTCTAAAATTTTAAAACCAAGACTTGTAGAGTCTTTTAAAAACATTTGCACTGTTTCCAATGAGTATTGGTCCAAATCTTTGCCGGCCAATGGCAATTTGGCAATTAAATCACTGGTACATGTGATAATGTCAACACCAAGCGCATCCGCTTGATAAATATTAAATGTTTCACGAGGCTAGCCCAAAGTAATTCAATAGCTTCTTTTTCACGACAGATAGCTAGAGATTCTTCCATAATCGGCATTGGGTCAACACCAGTATCAGCAATACGACCTGCAAAAACAGAAACAATAGCTGGTACACCAGAAGTTAAATGATCAACCACAAGACGGGTTTGTTCAACTGTAAAGATAGCAGTTACATTCAATTTGATGCCTTTTTCAGACAACTCTTTAATTAAGTCGGCTGTCGAAATCCCTGTTGAGGTTGTCACCGGAATCTTAACGTAAACATTATCCCCAAGTTGAGCAATGCGTTCAGCTTCCTTGCGCATGGTATCAAGATCATCAGCGAAAACTTCAAATGAAACGGGGTATTCCGTAATTTTACTCAAAACATCTTTGGCAAAACCGATATAAGAGCCAATACCAGCTTTCTTCATCAAGCTTGGATTGGTCGTAAAACCAGTAACCAAACCAGAGTTCAAGTCATTGAGCATATTTTCTAAAACAGCACCATCTGAGTAAACTTTTACCTTTAATTTCTTTTCCATATTCCCTCCTTAGTTTTCCTCAACATTATTAATAGCTTGATCAGATTTAGACATAAAGCTTGGAATGATCAAAGCAAGCGCCATAACAGCAATAACAATGTAGATACCAACTTGACCAATTGAAGTGCCAAGACGACCTAACAAGATACCTAAGACACCAAAGTCAAAATCACCAAAGGTTGTGTTTGAGAAGCCGAGTTTTCCTAATACTGGTAATAGCATAGCTGGTAAGAAAGCTAGGAATAAACCGTTAACGAAGGCCCCAACAATAGCACCACGACGTCCACCAGTTGAGTTACCATAAATCCCCGCAGTCGCACCACAGAAGAAGTGAGGGACCATACCTGGAATAATAAGAACTCCACCAGCTGCGCCTAGAATGAGCATTCCAATTAAACCACCAACGAAACTAGAAGCAAATCCGAGAATAACAGCAGTCGGTGCATATGGGAAGAAAACGGCACAGTCAACAGCCGGAATAGCATTAGGAATTAACTTGTCAGCGATACCTTGGAAGGCAGGAATCAAGTCAGCAAGAATCATCCGAACCCCTGCATAAACCACTGCAACACCAACAGCGAAAGTTAAACCACTCTTAATAGCAAAAATAAATGGATTTTGACCAGCAGCTAATTTTTCAACAAAAGCTGGATCATGAAGAATAGATGCAATCGTCGCAATCAAGTAGAAGATAACCATGATTAAACCAGTTGAAATGGTTGTATTACGTAAGAAACTCCATTTTTCAGAAATTTCAAGGTCTTCTGTATCTTGACTACCCTTACCAACTAAACCACCAACCCAAGCAGAAAGATAGTAACCTAAAGAGCCAAAGTGACCCATGGCAATTTCATCTCCGTCAGTAACTTTAAGGGTATATTTTTGACCAATAGCTGGTGAAATAGCTGACCAAGCACCTAGTAGGAAACCACCTAAAAGAATTAGAACAGCACCTTTAAAGCCAACGGCACCAAGTACAGCTGACAAAAGACATGCCATAAAGAAACTGTGGTGACCAGTTAAGAAAATATATTTAAAACGTGTAAAACAGGCAAAGGCCAAGTTTAGCAAAAGACCAACAACAAGGATTGACATGGTTTCAACACCAAGAATCTTTTGAGCAACTGAAGTCACAGCTTCGTTGTTTGGCACAACACCAGTAATGTTAAAACCGTGTTCAATTAATTTTGATAATGGGTCCAAGTTTGACACAATGACACCGGCTCCAGCAGCTAACATTAAGTAACCAAGGATTGGTCCTAAGGTACCTGTTAAGACTTTATGCCATGGCGTTTTCAAAGCAAGTAAACCAGCACAAGCAATGAGTCCCATCAAGAAGGCAGGCTCTTTTAAAATATCTCTAAAAAATGATAGTAAGGCTTCCATTTTATACCCCTTTTTCTTTTAAATAATTAGTTTTGACCAGACATTTCTTTCAAGACCGGAACCAAATCTTCTTCAATTTTCTTCCGGTTGGTATAGCTTTTAACGATACATACTTTAGTACCTTCAGGGAAAATATCCTTGAATTCCTTAACTGTTACATAAAGATCAGCCCCTTTACCAACAGCTGCGTTGGAATCACATGATTCGGCATCCACTTCGATTCCTAAATCTTTAGCAATGGCTTCTACCTTCATGCGAAGCAATAGGCTTGAACCAATCCCATTTCCACATACGGTCACAATTTTCAACATCTTACAAATCTCCTTCTTCTATTATTTGAGACATTAAGTCTAAGATTTCTTTTTTACTTTGTGCTGCGATAATGGCCTCAATATGGTCATCATCATCCAAAATCAAGGAAAGTTCCTGCAAGGCTTTGAGGTGAGAGCTCGAATCAACAGCCGCCAAAACAAAGACTAATTGAACCGCCTTGTCTTCATCACCTTCTTCTTCAATATCAAAACTAACTGGTTTTTCTAATTGTAAAAGCGCCATCCCAATGTCATTAACCCCTTTATCTGGAGCCGCATGTGGGACAGCTACTTTAGGCGCCAGTACAATGTAAGCACCAAGCTCATTGACTGAAGCAATCATCCCATCAATGTAGCTTTCTTCAATGATTTTTTCTTTAAGCAATGGCTGAGCAGCTAAGCGAATGGCTTCTTGCCAGTCACTGACTTCCTGGCATTGCTGAATGTACTCTTCTTTTAAAATTTCCAAGAGACCTTTACCTCCTAATTCTTTTTTGAGATGATTACCAATAATGTATTGGGATAATTCACGTATTAAACTTTCTTTATTTGTAATTGTGGCATGTCGATTAATAATCGCCAACAATTCATTAACAGTGACAGGGTTGGAGATGGGTAAATTGAAATCCTCGCACACTGTTTTTTTCAAAAGCATTTTCTCAACATCGCCCATTAAAGGCTGAGTTACATAGACTGGTTTTGAACTCTCAAAGGCTACTGTCGAAAAGACCAAATCGTAAGTTGATTCATCTAAAAAGGCCAAATCCGATAATTGATGAATTTCAATAAATTGAATCTGGGGGAAGAGTCGTCTTAATTCCGACTGCAAAATAAGGGATGAACTGACACCATTAGGACAAAGGGATAGAGCAACTAATTGACTTTCCTTATCCTTCTTGGGACGTTCAAGATTTGAACCAAAATGAATGGTAAAGTAGGCAACTTCATCATCGCTAATTGGCTTTTTTAGATTCCGCTCTAGTGGCAATAAACTTCTTTTGACTAAGTAAAAGAGGGAAGCATATTCCTCTTTGATTTGCTCCTTGAGAGGATTAATCATTTCCACATCATAGAGGATACGGTAGTAAGCTGGCAAGAGATGACTATATAAATTCTTCCGTAAATCCGGACTATCATTGAGTGTCAAACCCGTATTTACCAAGACCGAATTAATGATTTCTTCCATGATCAGATAGACTTCTTCTTTGTAGAAATGATGCAAGTCTCCCTGAATACAGCCTATTAAACGAGTGGTCATAAAATCATTTTCTGGTCTTAACTGTGGAAAATGCCAGTAAAGATGCTCTAAGAAATCAGAAAATTGATAGGAATCGCTGAATTCACGATAAACTTGATGATCAACGACATAAGCTTTAAACGGCTGACTGATGAGAAAGCTCATGAGATAAGCTAATTCTTTGCGTTTCTCAGAAATGAAAGACAGGTGATACTTGCTGCCCAGATTCATCAAAAGTCGTGATAACTTTTCACTTTCATCCTCAATGCCCACTTCATGCATGACATAGGCCAGGAGACATTTCCCCGAAGCAAAAGAAAGAAGCTGATTAATGGTTCCTTCCAAAGCTCGCCGTAATGCAAAAGGCGAACCCTCCAAATAATAACCTTTCATCCGTGAATAGTGAAGGCTTACACCAAAAGCTGCCAACTTCTGGCGCACCAACTTGAGATCCGACAGAACGGAATTGCGACTTACCTGCAAAAAAGACTCGAAGTGATTAATGGAGATATAAGCATCCTCCACTAGCAAATAGAGAGTAATCAAATCCGGCCGTTCGTCCTGAAAAACATATTCTCTCAAACTCGGCAAGAGTGCCTGATACAAGTCCTCCTCACAAAAAGAGATTGGCTGTAAATGGCCATCTACAAAAGTGATTTGAGGCAGTTCCAACTGGACCAAACTATCATTAATCCGGTCAATGTCCGAAAGAATATTACGTTTTTGGATCCCTAAGAGAGATTCAAAATCCTCCAAAGTACGATTGGGGTATTTAGAAAAGATTTGAAATTTTTTTATGAGCTCATGGGATAACATTTCATCTCCTCCTGTTTATAGTATATTTTTAAGCGCTTTCATATTCAAGACTGATTGAGTCCAAAAGCAAGGCAGAAAATCAGCTGACAATTGTACTCATATCCGAAAACCTTTATTTTCAAGGTATTTTCCGAGACAGGTCTATACCAAACAGACACTATACTAGTGTAACAAAAGTTAAGAAAAAGGAAAGGCCTCTCCTTAGTTAAACTTAAGTTTACCTTATCGCAGCCAACGAAGGCATAATGAAAGGACAGTTCAAAATCGAACTGTCCTTTTGATTAAATTTAAAATCTCCTTCTGACAAGGCCTCTGTCGCAGGAATAACTTGAGTTATACAAAATTTCAAGCATTAAAAAGCCCACTAATTAAAAAAGTCCTCTGCCGAGGAAGTATCCACTCGGTTAAACTTGAGTTTACCGAGTGGATAACTGACGAAGGCAGAGGGCTTTTTAAACTTGAAATTAACGACGTAAACCAAGAGATTGGATAAGCTCGCGGTAACGGTTAACGTCTGTACGACGTAGGTAACCTAATAAGTTACGACGGTGACCAATTTTTTTCATCAAACCACGGTATGTAGCGTGGTCTTTTTTATGTTCTTTGATATGTCCGTTAAGGTGGTTGATTTCCCAAGTAAGTACTGCTACTTGAACTTCAACTGAACCAGTATCGCCTTCATGACGTGCATATTGAGCGATGATTTCATTTTTTTTCTCTTTTGAGATTGCCATAATATTTTCTCCTTTTTTTGCTTAATCCGAGTCTAGGATTGGCACTCCTAAAACCAAGAAAAAGTTGGTGTGTCTTTCGACCTTTCTATTTTATCAGATTCATCTGGCATGGTCAAGGTTAGGCTTCTTTTTTAGAATAGTGACCAGTCTAGTTGGTCTTCCCTAATCTTCTGATAATAAGTAGGATACCAAGTCCTAAACTGAGCAAGCCATAAACCAAGTAAGGGAGAACCAGCGATGGTGATAAGTAAGAAAAAGCTTGGAGTACCAAGGCTGCGCCACCACCACCAATATTACAGCCAAGTAAAACTAAGGTTGTGGCATTAGTGAGTTGATGGGCAGGGATCTTTTCTGACACGTGATGGAAAACATAGGTAACCCCCAGGCTATAAACAAATCCTGTCAGCAAAGCTCCGATAGCAATCAGAAACAGACTATTCGCTAGCCACAAGATCAAGGTTCCTAAGCCTAGTAAAATGGCCACTATTGCCGGCAGGCTCTCCTTAAAACGGGCCAAGAAAGCACTAAAACTAATACCTGCCAGGATGCCCATCAGCATCATGAGACTGAGGACCAGACTGGCAGCTGCAGGCGAACCTAGGTTTTGACGGGCAACTACTAAAGGAATCCGCATGGTGATAGAGGTATTGACAACAATAACAAAACCAGCATATATAGCCAGACCAATGATCATCAGCAATTGTTGGGAGGTAAACTTCTGGCTTTTCGGACTTGTCTGCTCATGAATGACCTCCGGAATCTGGGGAACAAACAAGAGATAGAGCCCTAAAATAATCAAACCAAAAAAGTAAATCGCGTAGGCTGTTGACCAACCAAAGGTGATCAGAAAACCAGCCAGGAAGGTGAAGGCCGCTGAGCCAAGAACTTCTGCTGAACCCCGATAGCCTAAAAGGGTGATTTTTTCTTTTCCGGAATAGCGCTCACTGATAATATTAATAGCTTTGGCGTTGATGAGTCCAATCCCTAAGCCAAGCAAAATCCGGGATAAGAAAAGCACTGGATAAGCTTGGAAAAAAACAGGACTTCCGCCACCTAAGGCAATCATTAGTAAGCCTAGAATAATGGTTTGCTTTTCTTTAAGGAATTTACTGAGCACGGGATTGGCCAATAGAACAGCCAAGATTGCGAAAGATGAGAGCGAGAATAAAATATTGACATAAGTTTCATCATAGCCCTGCTTTTCAAAGAATAGAATCATTTGGGGAATTGCTGGCGCTACTGAGAAGGGGGAGATCATCATTAAGGAAAGACTTAATAATGAGACTTTTTCTAAAAATGCTTTCACGGGGACCGTCCTTTTTCTTGTTAATTCTCATTTACTTCAGTATAATCAAAAGCAAACAATAAAAATAGGACCAAGGTCATAAAATTGACATGAAGACGATTCCAAATCAAGAAATATTAGAGCAACTACTGAAAGAATATGACCTAGAAAACTTTTTTCCCGAATCCTTGCATTCAGAACTGACACTCTTGCGCTATCAAAAAGGGGAAATTATTTGCCATCAAGATCAAAAAATATCATTTTTAGCCTATGCTATCGGTGGAAATGTCAAAATAGTAAGGCGCCTTTCCAATGGTAAGGAACATATTTTAGAGAGCTATAAACAGCCCTGTATAATTGGTGATATTGAAATCCTAACCAATCAAAAGGCCGTCACCTCTGTTATTGCGCTAGAGGAGACCTATGTTATCCAATTAAACAAAATCAGTAAAGAAAAATTATTAGCTAACCCCAACTTTTTATACCAAATCAGCCATGAGCTAGCCAAAAATTTTTACAAGCAGAATATTAAAAGTACTCAAAACGTCACCTATACGGTCAAAGAACGCTTAGCCAAACATATCTTAGAGAGTCAGTCAGATGGCTTTTTCCGATTAAATTTAGCGCTCTTAGCGGATTCTTTTGGTACCAGTTACCGCCATCTGCATCGCGTCATCAATCAATTAAAGCAGGCGGAAATTATTGAATCCAAGTCCTTTAAGAATTATCAGATTACTAATCCAAAGGCACTGAAAGAATTGGCGGAATGGGATTAGTCCGACATAAGCTTTGCTGAGTCATTAGGCTAATTGTCACCTTATAATGTTTGAGCTTTACATATCAAAGCACCCCTTGAAAAAGTGGGTGTTTTCAATTGTAAAATTTTTGTAAAAAATTAGGCAAAACCGAACAAAACAAGCCTTTTTTCGTCTATAATAGTACGTAAAGGAGAATACTATGAACATTGCAATCATTGATATCGGATCTAATACAATTCGGATGAACATTTACCATCTTGAAGGAAAAGACTATTCAATTCTTTTTACCAAAAAATACACTGCAAGCTTAGCTTCTTATGTGGAAGATGGTCAATTAAACAAAGATGGCATCGAAACCTTAAAAACAACCCTAAAATCCATTCAAAAAGTAACAACTTTTGTTAAACTTGATGCTGTTCACTTCTTTGCTACTGCTTCACTCCGCAACGTTAGTAATCAGGATGCTGTCATCAAAGAAGTTAAAGATGAACTAGATATTACTATTGACCTTTTGAAACAAAGTGAAGAAGCACGATTAGGTCATATCGGGATTGAAGAAGTTTACGGTCATTCAGACGGCCTCTCAATCGATATAGCGGGGGTTCAACTGAAATCGCCATTTTTAAAGATGAAGCCATTGTTAAAGACTTTAACCTCTCAGATGGTTCCTTATCTTTCTATAAAAAGTATGTTGATGACATTTTGCCAAGCCAAGACGAATGCAACCAGATGTCTGAAAAAGTGAAAAAGGCACTCAAAAAGACAAGTGATAAACTCCCTAACTTTGACACCATTATCGGTATTGGGGGTAGTGTACGGGCCATTGGTAAAGTCATTCAAAAAAATGAAAACAATGCTAGTCCACTAGAATTTAGTCTAGATCAATTAAAAACACTTTCGAAAAAACTCTTAAAAAAAGACAAAAAGACAATGGTTAATGTCTTTAAAGTGGCTCCTGATCGTGTTCACACCTTGACTCCTGGTGTCATCATTTTAATGGAAGTCTGCAAAGACTTTGGCATCAAAACAATCCGTATTTCAAATAAAGGTATCCGCGAAGGTTACCTCATTAATAGTCTCAAAGAAATGAAAGACAGCTCAAAGGTCTGAGCTAGGGGAGTTTTACTATGACAAACAAATACATGCAAAACCGCGAGGTGGCATGGTTACATTTTAACGAGAGAGTTCTTTTAGAAGCTCAAGCTTCGGAAGTTCCCCTCTTAGAAAAACTCAAATTCATAGCCATCTTTACGAGTAATTTAGATGAATTCTTTATGGTTCGGGTTGGAACACTCCACGATTTAATGCTGATGAAAAAGCATAAAATCGATAACAAGTCGGATATGACCGCCGCTCAACAGGTGGATTTGATTTTGAGCATGATGCCTGACCTCTATCAAAAGCGTGATCAGATTTATCAAGATATCTTAGATGATTTGAAAAATTATCATATCCGTCATTTAACCTATCCCGAACTCAATCAAGAACAAAAACAATTTGCCAATAAATTCTTCAAGCAACGCGTTGATGAATTGATGTCGCCACAAATCATTGACATGAGCCACCCACTTCCCTTCTTGGAAAATAACAAGCGTTATGTCCTAACAGAATTGGAACGTGATGGCCAAACCATGTTTGGATTATTGCCAATGTCGGAAAAATCTCAGCAAGTCCTCAGTTTGCCAGGACACCAGGTGGACTTCATCTTAACTGAGAATCTTATTCTCCATAAAATTGAAAAAATTTTTGAAGGCTACAATGTCCTCACTAAGACAATCATTGCTGTTACCCGTAATACTGACTTAAGTACGGACAATGAAAACAATGACATGTTTGACAATTACAAGGACTTTATGAAAGCCATTGTTAAAAAGCGCAAACGTCTCAACATCGTTCGTCTGGAATCGCAAGGTCCTTTGTCTGAAACCAGTAAGGCCTTCTTGTTTAAAAAATTAGGACTAGATGACGCTCATTATATGGTCAGCCAATCACCATTAAGCATGGATTTTGTCTTCCCGATGATGGATATCGTTCCTTCTGCTGTCAAAAACGACCTCCTCTATCCAAAGATTAATGCCTATAACCCCTTCAAATACACCCCTTCAATTATTAGCAAGATTCGTCAAGAAGACCAATTGCTTTCCTATCCTTATGAAGATATTGAAGGATTCGTTGCACTCTTAAAAGAAATGGCCGAAGACCCCGAGTGTCGTGCTATCAAGATAACCATCTATCGCCTTGCATCACAGTCTAAAATCGTTGAACAGCTGATTAAGGCCGCTGAGAATGGGATTGATGTTACCGTTCTGATGGAATTAAAGGCTCGCTTTGATGAAGAGTCCAACATAAATTATGCCGGTATCTTGGAAAAAGCTGGCTGTCACGTTATCTATGGCTTTGAAGAATATAAAACCCACTCTAAAGTCTGCTTAGCAATCTTCAAAGATCGGTCTGAAAATATTCATTTCATCACCCAATTAGGTACTGGTAATTATAATGAGAAAACCTCTAAAATCTACACAGACTTTTCATTATTAACCGCTAACCCAGAAATTGGCTTGGATGCTAATGACTTCTTCACCCACCTTTCCTTGGGTAATTTAAATGGAAAATACAAGCATCTCTTACAAGCACCAACCAGCTTGCGACAACAATTCTTAGAGTTGATTGATCGTGAAATTGCTAAAGGGCCTGAGGGGTATCTCTTCTTCAAATTTAATTCCTTTACTGATATTGTCTTTATTGATAAGTTAGTGGAAGCATCTAAAGCTGGCGTCCCTATCAAATTAATTATCCGCGGTATTACTTGCTTAATACCTGGGGTACCTGGAATGACTGAGAATATTGAAATCCACAGCATTGTCGGTCGTTTCCTAGAACACCCTCGTGTTTATATTTTTGGTAAAGATAATGAGATGCGCATGTACATTTCATCAGCGGATTTAATGACTCGAAATATGGAAGATCGAGTAGAAATCGCCGCACCTGTTTATGATCCTAAAATTCAACAGCGGATTATGACTTACATGAACCGGCAATTTTCAGATACTTTGAAAGGGCGAAATGTATCTTCGGCAGGCCTTTATGAAAAGATAACACCTATTAAAGGACAAAAGGAATTTTCTTCGCAAGATTCTTTTATCAAAGATGCCGAAAAGAACTTCCAAAAACAACTTCGCTTGCAGGAGATTCAAAACAAAGCCAACAATAAACCAATCAATCAGTTCTTTAACAGATTACGCAATCGTCTAAAATAAAAAAATGAGGCTAAGCCTCATTTTTTTGTTCAGGTAATATAATACCACGATTTATTACGCCATTTTCTGAAAAAATAAAAAGGACCTCAAGAAGGACCTTTTAAAATTTGTCTTATCATCCTCTCTCTCAACTGAGGATTATATTGTTTGGAGATACTAGTATTATAACGAAAGGCAATCTAATAAACAATAGCTTTTGCAAAAAATATGATAACTTGTCTATTCTAATAACAACTTGTATGGCATAAAACAAACAAGCTTTTAAACCATACCTAGAACACCAGATAATTGTTCAGATTGGATGATCACTTGATCACTACGTAAGTCAAATTCAGCCATAATTAATTCTTTCAAGGCATGATCGTTGAGTAAAGATTGGACAGAATAAGACATTTGCGACTTAGACCCTGAAACAATTTTGATTTTTTTCATGATTTTCGGACTCTCATTTAAATCGATACCCTCACTCATGCCGACAAAACGAATGTAATAATCATAACCTAAGGTTTTGGTTACCCAAAGCTTTGCTTTAAAGGCTGAATACAAAGCATAGCCCAAGCCTACCATAAAAACAAGTGCAATAATTCCTTCCATTCTTAGCCTACTTTCTATCTATTTTTTGACGGATTTTCTTAAAATGATAAGCACATTATAAGCTTCTTTGGAAGCCTTGTCAATCAAATCAGGTTGGTTTGATTGTAAATCTTTGGGACCAAAAATCCCTATTCTAATGGATATATTGCGCTTCCTAAAACGAATCTTAAAGGTTTTTGCTACTTTCTATTATTTTGGTTTTATTTAAGCTAACTGGGATATGCTATAGCAATCAAAGGAGCAAACATGACCAAACTTATTTTCAGAAAGACACCCTTAGTTTATAGTGGTCTCTTTATCTTACTGGTACTTGGCGTCAGCAGTAACTCTGCCCTTATTCACTATTTAGACAATGCTATCTTTAATCTCGTCGCTATGAGTGACAGCCATCGCCTAACCACTTTCATGATTTATGTTTCCAGCATTGCTAGCCCATTAATCGTTAGTGTATTGGCGACCATCTTACTCATCCTTAACCGTCATCAGCTCTCTAAAAGTATCTACTTGGTGACTTTTTATTTCGGAACCAGTACCCTAGCTTTATTGCTGAAACATTTGGTGCATAGAACTAGACCACATTTTCAACTTTTCCCCGATACTGGCTTTAGCTTTCCAAGTGGTCATAGCATCTGTATGATTCTTTTTTACCAAGTCCTCTTAGTCCTTCTAGCTGGCCGTAAAGACACTTCCGCCACTCTCATGAGATGGGGCGCACTACTCATGACTTTGGCACTTCTTTTCTCGCGTGTCTACCTCCGGGATCATTTCCCAACAGACATCCTGGGATCCTTATGCCTGGCCATGGCTCATACTCTTTTTTTCAGCCTCTTTTCTGGGAAAATAGAAACTTTAAAGTTATCAAAGGAAGAGAGGAAAGCTTGAAAGTTGGCTAACTTATCCTTGGCTGTGCTTTATAAATCAGTTATTTTGTGATATAGTATTTCCATGAAACATTAAAGGAGTAATAATGTCCGCACAAGATAAAATAATAAAAGCTAGTCACATGATTACCATGGATGATATTATCCGCGAAGGTAATCCTACCCTCAGAGAAAATGCTCAAGAAGTTGCCTTCCCCTTAAGTGATGAGGATATCATCTTAGGTGAAAAAATGATGCAGTTCTTGAAGCATTCTCAAGATCCTGTCATGGCTGAGAAATTAGACTTACGGGGAGGCGTTGGACTGGCTGCACCGCAATTAGATATTTCAAAACGTATCATCGCAGTCCTCGTACCTAATATGGAAGACGCCGAAGGCAATCCTCCCAAAGAAGCATATAGCCTGCAAGAAATTATGTATAACCCAAAAATTGTGGCCCATGCTGTTCAAGATGCTGCCCTTGCTGATGGAGAAGGCTGTTTGTCTGTCGACCGCTTAGTGGAAGGTTATGTAGTCAGACATGCACGTGTCACTGTTGACTACTTCACTAAAAACGGTGAGAAAAAACGCATCAAACTCAAAGGTTACAATGCCATTGTTGTCCAACATGAAATCGATCATATTAACGGCATTATGTTCTATGACCGCATTAATCAAGACAATCCATTTGCCATTAAAGAAGGCATGTTAATTATTGAATAATGAAAAAATCTCAGTTTACTTGAACTGAGATTTTCTTTTTGAGGGGAAAGTATTTGTGGATTATTTAGGGAGGATTATACTTAAGCTTCTGTTGAAATAGCTGCTAAAAGTGCATCTGCTTGTGCTGACAAGCTTGCTTTCGTTTCATCAGATATTTCAAGCACACCAGTTGCCCATGCTTCTGGGTTAACAGTTGCTTTAGTGAACTCACCTGCTGCTGTTGTACGGATGAATGGGATTAAATCATTGTAGATAGCGAACATTGGTTCATGACCTGCGTTAGCAACTGATGAAACAGTTAAGACTTTACCGCCGATTGCTGAAGGACCAGTTGTATCTGATAAATCAAGTGCGCGTGATGCCCAGTCAAGTAAGTTTTTCACTGAACCAGGAATTGAGAAGTTATAAACTGGTGAGAAGATCCAAATAGCGTCTGCAGCTTGGATAGCTTCACGAACTTTAACGACTGATTCTGGGGCATTGGCTTCAAGATCTTGACTGAAAACAGGAACTTGTGCCCAATCTAAATAAGTCACGTTAGCTTTACCAGCTAAAATTTCCTCAGTTGCTTGAGCTAACTGATGGTTGAATGACCCTTTACGTAAAGAACCGTCGATAAATAGAATATTTTTCACTTCTTTTTCTCCTTTAAAAAAACCTTTAAGTTTAGCAATGATAGACATAGTGTCTCCTTATATTTCGTTACATACTAGCAACTTATTAATACTATGTAGTAATTATATTATTACTAATTAGTAAAGTCAATTGATTTAACTCATAAAAATAAGAAGTTGGCCAAATTTCCCAACTTCCTATCAATAGGCGTTACTATTTATAGAAGACTACTAAAACTTAGTTAAAAACTTTGAAACGGTCTTCGTCAGCCATGAATTCTTTATCACCAGCTGGAGCTTCGATTGAACCAAAATTCAATTGTCCACGAAGTTTCCATGAAGCTGGGACATCATAGGCTTTAGCAACTGAAGCATCAATTACTGGATTGTAATGTTGTAAGTTAGCGCCTAAACCAAGTTCAGCTGAAAGTGCAGTCCAAGCGTTAACAGTTGAGATACCTGACGCTTGTTCTGACCAAACTGGGAAGTTATCAGCATAAAGAGCAAATTGTTCTTGTAAACCTTTAACAACGTCTTGATCTTCAAATAATAGAACTGTACCTTTAGCAGCTCCAAAGCTCGCTAATTTTTCTTTAGTACCAGCAATAGCTTCTTCAGGAACACCTTGTTCTTTCATTGTAGCTTCTATGTCAGTCGCTACTAAAGTATTCCAGAAGTTTGTCACTTGTTCATCAAACAAGATAACAGCACGTGTTGTTTGACTATTAAAAGCTGATGGTGATTGACGGATAGCTTCTTTAATAACTTCAGCAATTTGATCGTTTGAAGCTTCAACATTACGGCCTAATGCATAGATTGTGCGACGATTTTTTAATTCTTGTAAAAATGACATATTTTTTCTCCTATGAAATTGTGGCTACAAAAGAATGCCTGAACATTCTTTGTATTTATTACTATGTAGTAATTATATGATTACTAGTTAGTAAAGTCAAAAGAAATGACTCAGGCATTTTTAAATTTTTTTAAAAGTCTTATCAACTCTTCCTGCTCTGCTTCTGTCAGAACAGAAAAGGTCTCTTCAACACGTCTGATATGTTCTGGTAAAGCTTTCTCAATAACTGCCTTACCATCCTCTGTTAAGCTCACAAGGAAAGAGCGTTTATCATTTGGACACATGATACGTTCAACCCAACCCTTTTTCTCCATGTTCTTGATAACGACGGTCATATTACCTGAAGTTGCCAACATGCTATTGATGAGTTCACCAATTTTAAGGGTTCCTTTTGCACTTAAGACATCCAATACTGCGAACTGTGTTGGTGTCAAATCAAAGTCTTTATAGCTTTCAGATACTTTAGCATCAATCGTCCGGAAAGCTTTACGCATAACGACCATTGATTTTACTGCTGAATTTTTAAACGTTCCCATCTTGCCTCCTTTCCTATTATGGACTTATTTTATAACTAGTTAGTAATAAATGCAATTATCTTGTTTTTATTTACTCATAGGAGATTTTTTAAGTTGAATGTTACTATTAGAAGAAATCATCAAAAAGGCTTAATTGATTATCCTCCGGTAAATTCCCCAGGATTCCCATATCATCCATCTTTTCAACAATCGTTTGTGAAGCTCCGCCACGTTTACGTAACTCCATTTTCGATAAGAACTCTCCTTCTTCACGTGCTCTAACGATTTGTTTAGCCACGTTTTCACCCAAGCCTTCTAAGGCCACGAAAGGTGGAATAAGGGTATCTCCTTCAATCTGGAATTCAAGGGCATGACTCTTATAAAGGTCCAACTTACCAAATTTATACCCACGTTCCAACATTTCATTAACCAGTTCCAGAGTCGTAAAGAGATCATTTTCAACATTAGTTGCTTCATTATTTTTGCGTTTAAGGGCAATATCTTCCATTCTTGCTTTAACAGCATCAAGGCCACCACTCATGGTTTTCAGCTCAAAGGCTTTAGCCCGAATGGAGAAATAAGCACAATAATACATGATTGGGTAATGCACCTTGAAGTAAGCAACCCGCAAGGCCATTAATACATAGGCTGCCGCATGGGCTTTCGGGAACATATATTTGATTTTCCCACAGGATTCTATATACCAGTCGGGCACATTGTTCTCACGCATGGCTTGAATGTAAGAATTGCGTTCATCTTCAGAAATTTTTAACCACATTCCCTTACGCACACGTTCCATAATGGTAAAGGCCATTTTGGGTTCTAAGCCAGCGTGCATCAAGTAAACCATAATGTCATCCCGACAACCGATAACGGTCTTAAGGGTAGCAATGCCTTCTTTAATAAGGTCTTGCGCATTCCCCAACCAAACGTCGGTACCATGTGACAGTCCTGACAACTGCAAAAGCTCCGCAAAGGTAGTTGGGTGAGTCTCATTAACCATACCACGAACAAAGTTGGTTCCGAATTCCGGAATACCCAACATCCCTGTTGGTGTCCCAATTTGTTCAGGCGTTACCCCTAGAATCTCTGTTCCAGAGAAGAGCGCCATAACTCCTGGATCATCTGCTGGAATTGTTTTAGCGTCAATTCCTGCTAAATCTTCCAACATTTTAATCATGGTTGGTCATCATGACCCAGGATATCAAGTTTTAAGACATTCTCATCAATATCATGGAAGTTAAAGTGGGTGGTTTGCCAAGAAGCCGTAACATCCTCAGCTGGGTATTGAACAGGGGTAAAGTCATAAACATCCATGTAGTTTGGAATAACAACAATACCACCTGGGTGCTGACCTGTTGTCCGTTTAACACCGGCTGCACCGGCTGCTAGGCGATCAACTTCGGCATCTCGGTACATTTTACCGAAATCACGCTCATAACCCTTAACAAAACCATAGGCTGTTTTTTCCGCAACCGTACCTACGGTACCAGCACGGAAGGCATATTCGGCACCAAAAATATCACGAACATCCAAATGGGCTGAGGGTTGATCATCCCCAGAGAAGTTCAAATCGATATCGGGAACCTTATCCCCATCAAAACCAAGGAAGGTTTCAAATGGGATATCTTGTCCATCTTTTTTATAGGCTGTGCCACATTCTGGACAGTTTTTATCAGCTAAGTCATAACCGGAACCGACAGAACCATCTGTGATGAATTCTGAATGCTGACAATTTGGACAAACATAGTGCGGTGGCATAGGATTAACTTCCGTAATCCCTATCATGGTGGCAACGAAACTAGATCCAACAGAACCCCGCGAACCTACCAAGTAACCCCGTTCGTTTGATCGGTTAACCAACATCTGAGAGGCCAGGTAAATCACGGCGAAGCCATTACCTAAAATAGAGGTTAATTCTTTTTCAATCCGCAAATCGATGATATCAGGTAGTGGATTTCCATATATTTCAAAAGCTTTCTGATAGGTTAATTCCGCAACAGTTTCTTCAGCCTTGTCGATAAATGGTGTGTACAAATCCCCTTTAACGACCTCTACGGACTCAATCCGTTCAGCAAAATCTTGCGAGTTTTGAACCACAACCTGGTAAGCCAGGTCTTTCCCCAAAAAGGCAAAGTCATCAAGCATCTCATTAGTGGTTCTAAAGTGGGCTTCTGGTAATGGTGCTGGTTGGGCCCCTTCTCCCCGGCCGATAGTTCTATTAATCATGGCTCCTTGTCCAAGAGCGCGGACAATAATTTCACGATAAATAGCTTCTTCTGGTTCGATATAATGAACATTTCCTGTGGCAATGACAGGCTTATTAAGACGGCGACCCACTTCAATCAAATCAAGAATAGCTTGTTCAATTCCAGCTTGGTCCTTAACCAATTCACGCGCAATCAGTGGGTAATACAGGGCCGGTGGCATAATTTCAATAAAGTCATAATACTTAGCCACTTCAACAGCAGCATCGACACCCTTAGTCAAAACGGCATCAAAAACTTCACCTTCAGAACAAGCCGTTCCTAAAAGTAACCCCTGACGATATTGGTCCAAAACAGTTCTTGGAATCCTTGGCACACCCTCAAAATACTTGACATTAGAAAGACTGACAAGTTTAAAAATATTTTTCAAACCGGTCTGATTTTGCACATAAATTGTCGCATGTTTGATACGAGCTTTTTTATAGGAATCTTCTGCCACCAGTTTTGTGTTTAGGTCCATTAAATTGGTAATGCCATGTTTTTCCCTAGCTTCTTTTAAGAAAATAAAAAGCAAGCGTCCAGTGGCTTCCGCGTCATAATTGGCCATATGGTGGTGATCAAGAGAGACCTGGAAACGTTTGGTCAATGGTCCCAGACCATGACGTTTGTATTCTGGATAAAGATTACGGGCAAACTCTAGTGTATCAATAACAGGTTGCGTGATTAAAGGCAATTTATGACGCTCATAGTTGGCATTCATAAAGCCAATATCAAAGCTAGCATTATGGGCAACCAAGACTGTATCTTGACAAAAGGCTTGGAACTCTTCCAGTACTTGTAAAAGTGGCTTAGCACCAACTAAATGATTGTCGGTAATCCCCGTTAATTCTGTTGTAAAGCTTGAAAGTGGGTGACCAGGATTAATGAATTCATCAAATTGTTCAATAATGTTTCCTTTGTACATTTTTGAAGCTGCAATTTGAATCAAATCATTATTCATGGCTGAAAGACCCGTTGTCTCAACGTCAAATACGACGTAAGTTGCTTCATGCAAGTCCATGTCAACAGGGTCATAAGAAATTGGAACCTTGTCTTCCACAATATTGGCTTCTAGACCAAAAATAGCTTTAATCCCGGCTTTACGAGCACGGTGATAACCATGAGGGAAAGATTGAACATTGCCATGGTCAGTAATGGCAATAGCCGAGTGACCCCATTTAGCAGCTGTGTCAATCAAGGATTCAACAGTCGGCAAGGCATCCATAGTTGACATATTGGTATGAGCATGGAGTTCAACTCGTTTTTGCCCCTCAGGCATTAAATCTTTCCGAGCGTGATGAACAATTTCTTTGATTTGTTGCACATTCATGGTCAAGCTCTTAGTGAACTGGTTGTTTTCAATATTCCCTTGAACCCGTAACCATGAACCTTTGGCAATCATATCGAATTTGCGTAGTTCATCATCATCCTTGGCCCACTTTTGCATAGCAAAACTTGAGGTGTAGTCAGTCATTTTAAAGTTGATGATATGACGGCCTGTCCGCGTCGTTTTGCGGTCCACATCAAAAACCATCCCCTCAAAGACAATGCGGTTTTCCTCAGTTTCCACTTCAATCATCGGAGTTATTGGAGCCTTTTCAAAACCAGCCTGCCTTTGGGCAACTCTTTCTTTATAGTCGAAGCTTGGTTTTTTGTCGCTAGCTTCCTCCGCAGGTGGCTGCATGGCTTCTAATGATCTTTGCGCCTCAAGATTCTCCTGTACCGCCTTCTCTAGAATAGCTTGGCGATTGGACACAAAAGAATGCTTCATCGCCTCGGTCATTTCCTGATTGCTTACCATTTCTATGGCCATTTGGCCAAAGCCAAAGGCTTCAAATTGGGCAACCAGATTAGGAATGTGGTTCTTCTTGAAATGATCATTATTGACAAATTGAGGCGTATCAATAATCAGAAGGCCATCCTGGTAAGAAACGTTGAGGCTGGCGAAAGAAGACTTAAAAGAGGCCGCGTTACAAGGCGCGTGTTCAAAAGCCTCCTGATAGTAGGCTTGCAACAAGTCCTGATCTGAATAATCCACCTTGTCCACTTTAATATCAAAAGTCGCTTTGATATCAGCCGCCTTAAAGGTATGGGTTAAGCGATAGTGCAATTCTCGAAAAATTTCAATGGGTAAAATCTCTGCAAAGGAAAAGTGAAACTCCCATAAACGTGAAAGGGAATGTACATTAACCTCAATAATGTCAGCAGTCGAAAAAGCACTTGAAGTACGCATTTCAAGTGGTATTTCTATTTGTTCCATTAGTTTTACGAATAAGTCTGACATAAATTTCTCCTGAATTTCTTAGGCTCTATTTTACCATAATTCTTAATAAATTTCGACTGTCAAAATAAGCCTTGGCAATCCTCAGATCCTATTCTGGTTCAAAAAAACGACCATGGATTCATGGTCGTTAACATCTTATTCATAAGAACTCCGAATAGAGCCTATTTGGTCATCTTCTTGAAGAACTTTGTTATCTGGTACAAGGTGTAGCTACTACTGGGGTATCAATTGGATTAGTTCTCTTATCTTAACAGCAGGTGACCAAAGACACCTGCTGTTAAACTTTATTTCTTGGTTAAAATATTAAGTGTTTCGATAATATTATCAGCGTGAACTTCAATACTATCACCACTTGCTTTGATTTTGATTTCGACAATACCTTCAGCTGCTTTTTTACCAACAGTGATACGAATTGGCAAGCCAATCAAATCACTATCAGAGAATTTAGAACCAACACGTTCATTACGGTCATCAGTTAATACTTCGTAGCCTTTAGCCATCAAATCAGCTTCAACTTTACTTGTTAAGTCTTGAGCTTCTTGATCTTTAGCATTAACAGTGATGAGATGAACATCGAATGGAGCTAATTCTTCTGGGAAGTTAATACCCCAGGCAAAACGGAAATCACCTTTAGGCGTTTTGGAAACAAATAATCTGGCATGTTGTTCAATGACTGCAGACAAGATTCGAGAAACACCAATACCATAACAACCCATGACAATCGGGACTGCTCGGCCATTTTCATCAAGAATATTGGCATTAAAACTTTCAGTATAACGTGTCCCTAATTTGAAGATATGCCCAACTTCGATACCACGAGCAAATTGAAGAACACCATGGCCATCAGGAGATGTTTCCCCTTCTTTAACTTCGCGAATGTCAACATATTCTGCTTGGAAGTCACGACCTGGATTAAGGCCAGTCACATGGAAACCATCTTTATTGGCACCGGCAACAGCATTAGCCAAGTTTTCGACATTACGGTCAGCAACGATTCTAATGTCTTCAGAAATACCAACTGGACCAAGTGAACCAAAATGCGCTCCAAAAGTTTGAAAGGCTTCTTCTTCAGTTGCTGCTTCTAAGAAATCAGCTTCTAAATAGTTTTTCAATTTAACATCATTGACTTGGTCATTACCAACTAATAAAGCCACAACTGGTTGACCATCTGCCATGAAAAGTAACGTTTTAATAGTCGTTTCAGCTGGACGATTTAAGAATTCAGCCACTTGGTCAATAGTTTTGCAGTCTGGTGTCGCCACTTCAACCAAATCTTCTTGAGCTTCAACTTTAGTGGTTGGGGCAAAGGCATTGCTGGCCATTTCAAGGTTTGCCGCATAGCTAGATTCACTTGAGTAAGCAATGGTGTCTTCACCTGAAATCAACCATGAGCTTAGCTCTTCCTTGATTTCTGCAAGAACTGATTCTGGAATATCATCGACTGATGGAATGGATTTATCTAATACCAACCAACGGTCAAGGTCAGTCCGTTCAGGTGTGATAGCCATAAATTCTTGGGAATCTTTACCTCCCATTGCACCGCCATCTCCAATAATCCCTTTAAACTCAAGACCTGATCGCGTAAAGATAGCTTCATAGGCTTTACGGTAGTCTTCGTAAGTGACATCTAAGTCTTCGTAGTTTTGGTGGAAACTATAACCATCTTTCATGATGAATTCACGGGTTCTTAAAAGTCCGTTACGTGGACGTTTTTCATCACGGTATTTAGCTTGGATTTGATAGAGGTTTAAAGGTAATTGTTTGTAAGATTTAACCGCATCACGTACCAAAGTCGTGAAAGTTTCTTCGTGAGTTGGCCCCAAGATGAAATCTGATGATTCACGGTTTTTTAATTTATAAAGGTCATCTCCATAAGTTTCGTAACGACCAGACTCACGCCATAAATCAGCTGTTAATAAAGCTGGAGCCAACATCTCAACGGCACCAATTTTATCAAATTCTTGACGCATGATTGTTTTTAATTTTTCAATGGTACGGTTTGCTAGTGGTAAATAGGCATAAATACCAGCTGAGACCTGACGAACATAACCAGCACGCAACATCAAGGCATGGCTGATAACTTGTGCATCACTTGGCATTTCCCGTAAGGTTGGGATTAACATTTTTGATTGTTTCATTAGATTATTTTTCTCCTCTTAACTTAGAAAAAAGCTCGGATAATATCATTCCAGGTCACTGCTACCATAAGAACTAACATGATGGCAACTCCTGCAAAGGTAATATAAGTTTCTGTTTCTTGTTTGAGTGGTTTGCGACGGATAGCTTCAATGATATTCATTAAAATTTTCCCACCATCTAAGGCCGGGATGGGCACAAGGTTGAAAATACCAAGGTTGATGGATAACATGCCCATCAAAGTCAGTACAGATTCTAAACCATTGTGAGCCGCCTGGTTAGACATCTGATACATGGCTACCGGACCACCCAGTTTATCTAAACTAAAGCTCAGAATAAGGTTTTTCAGTGCAGTGATAATGAGTGTTGCTCCGCTAAGAGCCATTTGGAAGCCGCCTAAGATTTTGTCCATAAGCCCAGTTTTCAATGGCACTTGAACGCCAATGACATAGCTCTTAGCCACTTTTTGGGGTTTGACTTGGACAATCTTACTGTCCCCTTTAGACTTTACAGTCACAGGGATGGTTTGTCCTTCTTTAAGGCTTTTTGTTGATTGATCAACAGCTTTTATTAAATCTTCCCAGTTAGCAACTTTGTATTTACCAACTTTCAAAATCTGGTCATTGGTCTTGATTCCTGCAGCCTGGGCAGCACCACCATCAGCGACTCTGATATGATTACTTGAATAATCAAGCGCACCACCTTGAACAAAAGTTAGCAGGATGAAGACCAAGAATCCAAGAATAAAGTTATTCATTGGACCAGCAAAGTTGGTGATTAGACGCCCCCAGACACTGGCATTCTGATACTGAACATCCAGAGGGGCAATTCTAATCTCTGTTCCATCTTCTTCTACGATGGTGGCATCATGGTCGACCGCATAGGTCTTTGTCTCATCAATGACTAATCCAGTAATAGACAGCTTGTCTTCTAAGTCATATGAGGTGACATTCATTGGCAAGCTCGTCGGATCGATATTGGTTTTCGAGAGATTTATACGACTAACCAAGCCAGCTTGATTAAGGGTCAAGCTAGCTGGCGTGCCGGTTTTAATTTCCGTTTCATCATCACCCCAGCCAGCCATCCGAACATAGCCACCTAAGGGGAGCATTCTAACAGTATATAAGGTTCCTTCTTTATCAGTATGAGCGAAGAGTTTGGGGCCCATACCTATTGCGAATTCACGAACCAAAATACCTGATTTCTTGGCAAAATAGAAATGCCCAAATTCATGGACAACAACAATTATGCCGAAAATAAGGATAAAGGTTAATAAGCCTAGCATAAATTTCCTTTCAGTCTACTTTTTTGATTTTAAAAAAGTCCAAAAAGATGCATGATAGGGAAAACAAAAATCATGGAATCAAAGCGGTCTAATATACCACCATGACCTGGAATTAATTTTCCTGAATCTTTAACACCAAAGTGTCTCTTAATAGAACTTTCAACAAGATCGCCAAATTGCGCAAAAATCGAAAAGAAAATAACAAATACTAACATGGTTAAAAAGTGATGCGGTGCATATACAGCCTTATCAAAAAGCATAAATATCAAAGAAACAAGAACTGCAGAAGCAATACCACCCAAGCTACCTTCAATGGTTTTATTTGGTGATACTTTAGCCAATAATTTTCGACGGCCAATCTTACGTCCGATGAAATAAGCCCCCATGTCGGTTGCCCAGACGATAAAAAGTGCTAACAAGACTTTGTCGATTCCAGACATGCGAGCATTGACCAAATTTTGGAAACCAATACCCACATAAAGACTTGCTGCTATTGGAAAGGCTGCGTCATCAAAAGAATAACGCTCACTATTTAGGACTGTCCCTGCTAAAAAGAAGAAGACAATAAGACCAAAACAAGCAAAGCTTGAGTCAACTGGTAGAAAATTGAGGTAATTGTCCATTGGAACAGTTAAAACAAAGGCTGCCAACATGGCTAGGACGCCTTCAAATGAAAAGACTTCTAACTGTTTCATTCTAAGCATTTCGGATACAGCAATCATAGCTAAAACAGCTACAAAAAGCTGGAAGGGAAGGCTGCCAATAATTAAGAATGGCAAAAAGATAACTGCTGCTATTGCCCCCCAGATAATTCGTTCTCTCATAAATTTACTCCTCTAAACGCCACCAAAACGACGGTGACGGCGGTTATAATCTTCCAAGGCTGCAATTAACTCAGCTCGCTTGAAGTCTGGCCATAAAATGGGTGTGAAATAAAATTCACTATAGGCCGATTGCAAGGCATGAAATTGCTAAGACGCAATTCGCCACTGGTTCTTATAATCAAATCTGGATCACGATATAGGTAAGGCAAGTGATCGGTCATTAAATAATTGGCAATTAATTCTTCGGTGATATCACCGGGATTTAAATTGGCGTCCAAAACATCTTGTGCAATCATCCGCACAGCACTAGTAATTTCGGCACGACCACCATAATTCAAAGCAAAATTTAAGACGAGTCCTGAATTTTTTCGAGTAGCTTCGATAGCTCGATTCAGAGCATTTAAAGTTGCTTCTGGTAATCGATTGGTTTCACCAATCATTTGGATGCGAACATTATTTTTGTTAAGCTCCGGAACATATTTATCGAAAAATTCAACTGGTAAATTCATGATAAAAGAGACTTCATCTTGAGGTCTGGTCCAATTTTCGGTTGAAAAGGCATAAACGGTTAAGACTTTTACGCCTAATTCTGATGCTGCAATGGTCACTTCTTGAAGGGCATCCATTCCGGCTTTATGACCAAAAACACGTGGTTTTAAGCGCTTTTTCGCCCAACGACCATTACCATCCATGATAATGCCAATATGTTTAGGAATTTTTTCGAGTTTTACTTCTTTTGGTTTTAGCTGTAATCGTAACATGTCATTTCCTTAATTTTAAGCGTACTTACTTTATTTTACCATAATTAGAGCTATTTGACTTAGCTTTTAGCGTCTAAATCCACAAAAAAAGGCCTCTAATAGCCAAATTATGGCGATTTTAGAGGACTTTTTCTTGATTTCAAGTCAAGCTACTTAATTTTTCAACTATTTGCTTACTCTTGAATAGCTGAATCACTTGTTTCAGCTGTCTGAATTACTGATTCTTCAGCTACTGGAGTTACTTCTTCAGCTGCTGGTGCGACTTCTTCAGTCTGTTTATCTTCTACGACTTCATTACTTGTTGTAACTGCTTCTGCACTTGCTTTAGTAACAATACGTTTGATTGCTCCTAACTCAAATGGTAAATAAACACCATCGACATCTAAGATGATTTTGTTTGCTACTTGGTCAACTTCATCGACTAAGGCGTACATCCCACCAATTGTGATAACTTCATCACCTTTTTGTAAGGCGTTCATTTGTTCTTGACGTTCTTGTGCTTGTTTCTTTTGTTGGCGTTGCATGTAGAAAATGAGTCCAATAAAGACGACAAACATGATTATTGTTGAAAATCCCATAATTGCTCCTTCTTTTAATTAAAAGTCTTGCTTAACTATATCAAAATTCACATAACATAGCAAGGAGAGGCTAATTATTTTCCGCTACCGCCCAAGATAAAATCGGCTATTTCTGATGGTGACAAACTGGAATCACAAACCACCTTAACACTTCCAGCATTTCCAACAACCAAAGCCGGAACAGTTTGAATCTGATGGCTGGCACGAAATTCTTGAATAGCATCAAAATCGGCTATGGAGTCACTGGGGATATAGTATACAGTTAATTCTTTTTCTTGACTGACTTGAGCTAATTTCGGTGCGAAACGGCGGCAAAAAGAACAGGTAGGTCGCCCTAGAAAAAGGATAAAATCTTCCTTAGTCTCGAGCTTTTCATTCAATTGCGCCATTGTTATTTCGGTAAAGTAGCTGATAGCTTCTTGAAAATCCATTTTGTCTCTCCTTAAATCTAAATAGTTAAAGGCAAGGACACAGGGGCCCAAGCCCTTATTTTAATCTTCATAGCCATTTGGGTGGCTTGAATGCCAAGTCCAAGCGCTGGCAATAATCTTTTCAATGTTATCAAATTCTGGTTTCCAGCCCAGGATATCACGCGCTTTAGTTGAATCAGCCACTAAGACATCCGGATCCCCTTGGCGACGAGGGCCAATTTCACAAGGAATTTCTTTACCTGTCACTTTACGGGCCACTTCAATGATTTGAAGATTAGAAAAACCAGTTGATGAACCCAAGTTAAAGGCAGAAGATTCATTTCCTTTGCGAAGGTAATTTACAGCTAAAAGGTGAGCTTGCGCTAGATCAAAAGGATGAACATAGTCGCGAATGTTTGTACCATCTGCTGTTTCATAATCGTCCCCAAAAATCATCATTTTTTCACGTTGTTCATTAGCCACTTGAAGGACAATCGGAATTAAGTGGGTTTCTGGCTTATGATCTTCACCAATTGAACCATCAGGTTTGTCACCCGCCACATTAAAGTAGCGAAGGGCAACAAATTTGATGCCATAAGCTTTATCACACCAATCCATGATTTTCTCCATCATCAGCTTACTTTCGCCATATGGATTAATCGGTGCTTGAGAAGTAGTTTCTTTAATCGGCAATTCTTCAGGAATACCATATGTCGCTGCAGTTGATGAGAAAACAATCTTCTTAACGCCAACTTCATTCATAACTTCTAAAAGCTTAACCATACCAACGGTATTATTGTCGAAGTATTTTAAAGGATCTGTCATTGATTCACCAACCAAGGAGAAGGCAGCAAAATGAATAACCGCATCAATATCTTTATTTTCTTGGAATACCCGACGCATAAAGTCTTGATCCGCTAAGTCACCTTGATAAAAAGAAGCCTCTGGATGAACCGCTTGGCGATGACCAGTAACTAAGTTATCCACAACGACAACCTCTTCACCTCCATTTTCAATCAACCAATCAACCATGTGAGAGCCTATATATCCTGCTCCCCCAAGTACAAGAATTGCCATTATTTTTCTCCTGTATCTAAAAACCTTATTTGAACATTCTGTAGTTGTTATTATACCATCGCATATAATTATTTCAACTTTGAGATTAGATAAGTAGCCTAATATAAAAAAAGAGACTAGATTAAATCTAATCTCTTACGTATGTCAACTATGCCAATCAAAGATTGAATGAGTAATTATTTTTCTTTACCATGCTTACGTGCCGATAAAGCAAACGGTAAAATTAAGGCTCCACCAGCTAAAGCAAGAATGCCTTTTTTATTCTTACTCTTATCAGCTTTGATGGCTTTTTTAAGTTCTTTGTCAATAACTTTTGACTCTTTTTCTACCTTATCATGTCCCTTATTAGATTTATCATGTTTTTCATGACCTTTGTACTTGCCTTGATCATGGCCACTACCAGAAGGTCCATCAGGAATTGGAGTTTGTCCATTATCACCTGGGACCGGTGTATCAGGGGTTTGGCCTGTATCACCAGGTACTGGTGTGTCTGGATTTCCGCCATTATCTCCTGGATTTGATGCGTCTGGATTCTGACCTGTGTCCCCAGGTTCTGTATCTGTCACTTTCGCCAACTTCAAGATAGTCGCTGTCAAAGCATCAAGCGTTAAACCGTTTTGATCAAAATGCAAACCGATAGGATTTGTTAAATTGGCTAAGCCTGCACGCTCACCATCTGCCAGCACGCTAGCGCTACTCCATTCTGCTGGTAGAGTAAAATGACGTGCCTTACTGTCCGAATTAACGAGAACCACATAACGATCGCCATTTGTTGCAGTAACCATATAACCAATAACAAGATCATTTTCAGCTACACCATCTTGACCAGGGATGGTTAACAAGCTCACATTTTGATCAACAAGTGCCTTGTCACCAAGTCGGAAAGCATCCGTCGAACGACGAATTGCAATTAAGCCTTGCATGTAGTCGTGACTCTTAGTATTTTCAGGATATAACTGACTATTAGTTGCCTTAGTCCAATCAAAGTGATTAATAGCATCAGTAGAATCATAAGAATCATGGATAAAGTAAGGATATTCAAATGGTGTACCATCCTCATTCACTAATAAATGAGATTTGTTAGGTACCAATTCACTTGCTACTGGCTGTTTGTAGGCTTCATCACGAAATTGTTTGGTACGGCCATATTCTTGACCTGAATGAACAAATGCTGTCCCTTGCGAAGTCATAATAATCAGATTACCTAAACGTAAACGACGGTGAATTTCAGCATTATTTTCCGCAATACTTGGATCCTTCTTAATAGATTGCGCAATAATATCAAAAAGGGTTAAGTTATCATGGGCTTCAATATATTGAATCACATCACCAGGATCATCAGCCGTAAAGTTAGTTGGTTGTCCTTTAATATTGCTAAAGATGCCATTAATGCTACGACTACCATTTGTTAAGAAGGCTGGTTGCCCCTCATTTGGATAACCTGACTTCAATAAGTTACGGATATCATCAGAGAATGAAGCAACAGAATCTGTTTGATTCATCCAGGTTTGATCTGCCGCCTGAACTTTCTTGTTCTCATCTCCAGCATAAGTGATCCAACCTTCTCCTAACATCAGGATATTCGGATTAAGAGCTTTCGCTGCATCAAAAGCAGCTTGAATCGTTGCCGCATCATGTTCACCCATCATATCAAAGCGGAAACCATCAACTTTATATTCTGAAACCATGTATTTAATAGAATCAAGCAAGAGGCGATGCGTCATATAATGGGTTGTCCCAACACGACCGCCACCAAAGGCAGTCCGAGGAGTCCCGTCAGCATCCATGAAATGGTAATAGTTTGGTTCCAAATCTTCTAAGATAGCAACCTTAGCAGTATGATTGTAAACCACATCAAGCAAGACACCCATACCAAGTTTGTGAATCTCATTAACTAGATTCTTGAATTCGGAAATGCGTTTACTTGGATCAGTTGGGTCTGAAGAATAATTACCTGTCAAAGCAAAGTAAGATTGTGGATCATAACCCCAGTTATAATTGGTATCACTTGAAGCATAGTTATCCATTCTGTCTTTATTTATTTCATTGATGAAATAGTAAGACATAACAGGCAATAATTGAATGTGGGTAACCCCTAATTCTTTCAAATATTGTAAGCGTTCAGCAAAGGCCGCAAATGTTCCAAATTGATTTTTCAAATCACCAGAAATAGCCTGGTCAGATGTAAAGTCACGAACATGCGCCTCATAGATAATCGCATCTTCACGTTTTGTGAAGCCTGGAATGTGAGCATAATCTAAGTCTTTTGGACCATATTGACTCGGATCAATGAAGGCTGCCTTAGCAACTGCATATTCAGGTCCTTTAGCGGCTAAATCAGAATTCCATTCTGCCAATGACTTAGCATAAGGATCTAAAACAAGCACCGTCTTATCACCACGTTGAATTTGATAATGGTAATAATAGCCCCGATAGTCAGTCACACCCAAACCAGAATTGCTATCCAGATGTCCAGTCCATTGGCCTTTGTCTCCTTTTTGCATAGCAACAGTACCAAGAACAAGAGATTGATCATCTTTATCATAAACAACCACTGAAACATTATCAGCACTTGGTGACCAAATAGCCAAGTCAACAGATTGACCATTTTCATTGACTTTTGAACCTAGGAATCCATCATAGGCATAAAGAGAATCTTTGTACTCCCAATTGCCTTTGGCTAGAAATTCCTCTGAAATATAAGTGACTGTAAAAGGTCCCTTATCGGCAGCAAAATTACCAGTAATGAGGATTGTTTTTTGAGCTGCATTTAGAGTAATAGAGTCTACTGTCACCAATTCTTTAGACCCATTAGTCACTGTTAGGTTTTTAAGAATTGTCGCCTCATCAGCACCTTCAAGACTGGTCATGCTAGCTTCAATAGTTGTCGGACTTATTTGTTGAGCACCTAACATGCGAACATTATTAACAAAGTAAGGGTTTGTATAAATGGTTGAATCCTCGTCTTTCAAGAAAATCTGTGTGTTATTTTTAAAATCAGTAAATTTGTAATCAGTTGGATTAATTTTAACAGCGTCGCCACTCTTACTTTCATCCAATAAGAGGAAGCCTAAATCACTTGGTAAATCTGTCAATTTAATATCAAGGTAGACACCATACTTACCTAAGTCAGTAAAATTGATACCATCTGGCCAAGCTCCTAATTGTTGTAATTGAGCTGGGTCGACACTGCCCCAAAGCCATAATGATTTGTCGCTATAGTTCCCATCAGTCCGGAAATAGTTGATGCGAAGAGTCCCGACAGCTTGAGGCGCATAATAATGTGCTTTGTAGTTTTCATCAAACCAAACTTCATTCATACTTTGACTCAGCACATCAAAAGATTGGTCGCCAGTAATATTTTGGCCTCCGGTATTATTAATAAGCCATTTAATTAAATCTCGAGGACCTTCTGCCATTTGAATATCAAGGTAGAAGCCATAGGCATCTTGCTTAGCCGATTTGAAGTTGGTCGCACCTGTTGGCCAAGCGCCATTTTGCTCAGAAGGCTTAGCCACATCTTCCCAAGTCCAAAGCCCTAGACTAGACAAATCTGTAGACGGTAAAGTCTTGAAATGCATACGAATATAGCCTGCTGCGATAGGCGTTTCCGCATCAAGTACGGTATCCACCTTAACAATATCGCCATCAGTGACTTGTAAAATCATAGTTCCGCCATCTTTAGAATTTGGCGCTAAAAGCTCAACAAAGAAGCTTCCATCAGCAGCTTTTTGGGCTTGATAAGACTTGCCAGAATAAGCGTCAAAAACTGTAGCTTTTTCGGAGGAAAGGGTTACCTTGAAAGTGCGGCTAGCATCTCCCATGTGATATAGGAAGTAAGCTGCATCACTGCCATGGCTGCGCTTTGTCAATAACCATCTTTGACTGTCACTAGAAGATATAAGGTTTAAATCACCTTTGGCCATCAAATCACTATGAGTGTTACGGAAATTTAAAAGAGCTTTATAATGGTTTAACAGTTCGCTGGTATCAGCTTTTGACCAATCTAATTCATAACGGTTATCATAATAAGGCCAGTTATTAGCTCCTGATTGACCTAATTCTTCCCCATAATAGATAACTGGCTGACCTTTAGCTGTCAATAAAAGACTAATAGCTAACTTGTACTTATCAAGATCATCGCCAATACTGTAAAGGAAGCCATCTTCATCATGACTGCCCAAAAACTGTGCTAATGTTTGATTGCTAGTCAAGAAATTGTTTCGAGCAACAAGTTCTTTTCCAGCAGCTGTTAATTGACCATTTACGAAGAGTTTAGCAATGTCTTTAAAGCCAAAGTCAAGCAAGCTATCCATAGTACCAGTGCCTAAATCACCCTTGGTATCTTTATAATTTGCTCCCCAACTTTCACCCACCAAGTGGAAGTCAGCATCTTTTAAAGCCAATTCATTTTTAAAATCTTGCCATGTAGTGTCATCAACATGTTTGACCGTATCAACACGGAAAGCATAAATGCTATTGCCATTTGCTGTCGTGGCTTTTTCTAACCATTGTGTTTGCCAAGCCACTAATTGATCACGAACCAAAGGATCTTCAGTCCGGAAATCCGGAAGGTTGGCAAGAGAATCTTTCTGGTCATCCCCAGCAATAATCTGGTCCCCTGTACGAATCATATCCTTGAATTTAGTCTCTGAACCATAACCCGCATGGTTGAGGACCACATCGACAATAATATTAATGCCACGCGCCGCAGCTTGGTCAATCAAGTCATGGAAATCATCCAAGGTCCCCAAATGTGGATTTAATTTTTCAAAATCATCAGCCCAGTAACCGTGATAAGCATAGTATTCCTTACCAGCTTCAGTACTAACATTTTGTGGCACGTTTTCGACAATCGGTGTCACCCAAACACTGGAAACACCAAGAGCCTTCAAGTAATCTAATTTAGCAGTAATTCCTTTAAAGTCACCACCCTTATAGACACCAGCTTGATTGACTGCACTATCATAAGGTTGATTAAAAGGATTGTCATTGCTCTGATCACCATTATAAAATCGGTCAGTCACAGCAAAATAAATAACTTGCTCATCCCAGTCCTTTTCACCAGGCTTCTTGTTCCGAGGATTAATGGTTACAGTCACTTGACTATCATAATAACCATTATCAGCATCGTAAATCCGAATTGGCAATTGGTAAGTGCCCGCTGCTGTTGTCGAACTAGCCGTAATCGTCACTCGATTCAATTCAGGTGAAATCAGTATCTTGCCACCACCGATTTGCGCAGTGTCAACCTCCATGCGCGTGATTTTGGCATTATCAGGATTCGTCAAAGCAATATCAATAATGCCAGTTTCATTGTAATTAAAAGGACGCAAACTGCTAGCTTGAGCTTTAATGTTCTTAGTTCCAGGAATCGCTTTGCTGAAATCTTGCTCAGTTTGAGTTTTAATGTAGTAAGGATTAGTGTACAAGCTATCATCGCCACTCTTCAAAAAGAGCTGACTCTGACTTTCCCGATCAGTGAAGCTATAATCCACAGTTTTATTGCCAGGGGCATCAGGATTATTTTGATTGACTAATAAGAATCCGAAATTCGAAGCCAATCCTTTTGAAAGCGGGATATCAACATAGCGACCATTTGGTCCCACATTGACAAAATCTAAAGCATCAGTCGGCCATTTTTGACTTGCAGTGGTCACATCACCCCAAATCCAAACACCCCAGCCATCATAATTATTGTCTGCTCGTTTATAATTAATGCGAATGATAGATTCATCAGCAATCGGTTGATAAGTATAGCAATTGAATTGCGCATCAATCCAAGCTTCATTCATACTAGGGTCGATAACAGGAAGTTTCCTGTCACCATCACCACCAATTTTAGTACCATTATCTAAAAGAACATAACCAATATCACCAGTTCCACTAGCTGACTTAGTGATATCAATATAGTAGCCATAGGCGTCTTTTTGTTGACTATTAAAAGGTGTTGCGGCTGTTGGCCAAGTCCCCGATGAAGGATTAGCAACTGCTCCCCAAGTCCAAATCGCCGCATTGGCAACATTGGCATCAGTTACATTTTGAAAATGCAAACGAATATCACCAGCAGCAATTGGAGTCTCTGCTACATTCGTTTCCACAGTCGGGGTAGTTGATGTAATAACACTATCATTTGAAGTGCTTGTATCAAGCGAAGTTGGATTGACAACTTCAACTGGCTGTGTCTCTACTGTCGAATTAACAGTTGCATCCTGATTCGATACGGTAGAAATTGGATTACTGGTTTCAGAAGTCTGACTAGCATTAACAGCAATCGGAGTCTCGCTACTTGTTGGAGTAGTCGATGTTGGAATTTGATCACTAGACGAATTGGTATCTGTGACGAGACTTGTCCCAGTAGCATCTGTCAGACTATCAACCGTATTGGCTTGAACAGCATGCCCTCCCGAGAAAAAGAGAGCTGTTGCAATAGTTACCGAAGCAACTCCAACCTTCAAACGACGAATCCCAAATTTTTGCCGTTTTTCAGGTCTGAAGGCTTCAGGTTTTTTAATCATTGAATGTAACATATGATCCTCCTTTGATCCTTTTCATAACTAGTATACAAAGGAAAAACCATTTATGCAACCGTTTTCTTAAATAATTATAAACAATTATACAGTGAGCCATATTTGTGTAATTAAGGTAGTGCAATCGCTTGTCATGAATTGCCTTATTTTACCACTTAAAAGCATATGGTCTTTTAAATCACTCTTTCTTTTTTATTATCAAAGCATGGGCATCCTTGATGCCGAAAAGCTTTAAATCCGTCCGCTTTAATTTACCAGTATTCAAATGGTAATCGAGCAATTGATCCGAAAATAGAAAATAAAGTCTTGATTTATCATTAGCCAAAAAAGGCGGTAAATAATCCCTCTTCCCTTGTGGCTTTATCTTAACCATTTTTTCCTTCATGGCACTTATTTCAATAAGTGTCCAAGAAAAATCTTTATTATAGAAAGCATCATTTTCAATAATCAGTTGCTTGCTACCTTGATGATAAAAAATAGATTTAGGGTACTTTGCGGATGAAGGAAAATAGTATTTTTGTCTAGAATCAAGATCAAAGACCATAACTTGTCGACCAGACAAAGGCTCTCCATTAGCATCTCTTCCCCTGAAAGATGCTGGTAAATACAAGGTATGTCCGACATTGGCCATTCGCAAATAGGCTGAGGTGTCTTCTAAATCAATTCTTTCCTTAATGTTAAAGGCTTTATCCATCAGCCAAAGACAGGTACCAGGTAGGCCACTTGCTTTATCCACATAGGAAACTAAGAGATAGAGTTGATCATCAATCAGTAGAAATTGATTACTGGCGTTTATATGCTCATCATTAGGAATGGACTTCTTGAGAACTTTTTTCAGGTTTAAATCATATTTGTAGAAGTCAATACGATCAGTAAAAACAGCTGTCGCATAAAAATATTTACCATCCGTAATAGAAGCATAGGCATCATTACCCAAGGCTGGCTGGATTTTTTCTTCCAAAGTTTTCTGATCGATACTTTCCAAGAAAACCTTTAAACCATCACCTTCCAAAGTCTTAGCTAAATAGCGATGACCCGCTTGTTTAAAAGATTCCTTTTCAAAAAACTTCGTATTCTTACGGCGAAGTTTTTCCAACGGCTGCAACTGACCCTTAGATACACTAAACGTTTGAACATCTTTTTTATCAAAGATAGCAAACTGATAATCCTTTTTTGCCTGATAAGCATGACAACCAGAAAGTAGGAACACACTCACTAATACCAAAAACCGACTAATACTATTTTTACTAAAAATCATCTATTTTTATACCTTTAGTTCGTCAAAAGACTACAAGTTTCTTCTTTCTATTTATATAAACAGTCATAGACTTCTTTTGCATTCTTTATTCCAATTCCATAAATTGAATTGATTTCCTTAATAATATCAACTTCCGTATGGATTGATTTTCTAATTTCCAGCAGTGGAATTTTCTTCTCGATTAAAAGGCCTGTTAATTTTTTTGCTATCTTTTTTCGTGATCTATTTTCTAATAATAGCAATATTAGAAGTACTATTGAAAGGTACAAATAACCAATATTATCCATTAACAATACTCCTTTCTTGCTTTTTTCTTCAGAAAACGTTTTCTAATTCAATTATAATAAACAAGTCTGTTTTGTCAATCTTATTTTAATAATCTAGCAAAGACGTCATTTTTCTGTTTATGACAAGAAAAAAAGCCTTCAAAAATGAAGACTTCTCATTAACTTATTTTTTAATACAGAAGGCATCCCAGGCTGCCAAACGTCCGGAATCAATAACTTTTTGAGGGTCACTATTCGCAATAATGGTTTGATAAGTATCGCAGACCAAAGGAAAATCCTGCTCGTGATCAGAAAGGTTGACCACGATTAAATAGGTATCTTGTCCTAAACGGCGTTCATAAGCAAAAACCTTGTCTGCAGTTTCTAACAATTGGAAATCAGCTTCCACCAACCAGTCCTGCTCCTTACGCAAAGCTACCAATGTCTGATAGGTATAAAAGAGGGAATTTTCGTCTGCTAAAGCTGCTTGAACATTAATGTCCTGATAATTCGGATTAACGGGCAACCAAGTCTTCTCCGCACTTGAAAAACCAGCATTTGTCGAAGTATCCCATTGCATCGGCGTTCTGGCATTATCGCGCCCAATTTGACAGATACTTGCCATAATATCAGCTGCTGCCACTCCATTCTCCAAAGCTTCTTTAGCATAGTTGACCGACTCGATATCGTCCACTTGCTCTAAAGAGGCAAAAGGATAGTTGGTCATGCCAATTTCTTCTCCTTGGTAAATATAAGGCGTACCGCGCATCAGATGAAGTAAAATGGCTAGGGCTTTACCAGATTGAACACGGTGTTCTTGCGAATTCCTCCAGATAGAAAGAACTCGGGGCAGGTCATGATTGTTCCAGAACAAGGAATTCCAACCTTCTCCCAGTTTCAACTCCGTCTGCCATTTTGAAAAAATAGCCTTGAGAGCTGGTACATCTAATTCTTTAGCAAATTCCCATTTTGGACGATTTGGCTCATGTTGCAGGCCAATATGCTCAAATTGGAAAACCATGGATAATTCCTTATTTTCAGGACGAGAATATTGCTTAGCAATTTCTGGAGTTGCCCCCCAAGTTTCACCAACAGTCAGTAAATCATGATTGCCAAAGCTAGCTTGGTTCATTTCTTTGAGATAGTCATGTAATTTTGGACCATTTCCCGTAATTTCAGCATCCGGAATTTTACCGATTAAATCAATAACATCCATGCGGAAACCACCAATGCCTTTAGCAATCCAGAAATTCATCATATCGTAGATTTTCTGACGAAGATCAGCATTTTCCCAATTTAAGTCGGGTTGTTTTTTACTAAACAAATGCAAGTAATATTGACCTGAAGCCTCATCTAATTGCCAAGCAGAACCTGAGAAAGTCGATGTTAAACCATTTGGCTGGTCTCGCCAAATGTAAAAATCTCTTTCTGGGCTTTGCGGGTTTTCTCGTGCTTCAACAAACCAAGCGTGTTCATCAGAGGTATGGTTGACGACCAAGTCCATGATGATTCTAATGCCGCGTTTTTGGGCTTCTCCTAGGAGAAGGTCCATATCGGCCATATCGCCAAAAATGTCTGCGATAGCCTGATAATCCGAAATATCATAGCCATTGTCATCCATTGGTGATTGATAGACAGGTGATAGCCAAATAGCCGTAATCCCAAGTTTTTCTAAGTAATCTAGCTTTTGAATAATACCTTGCAAGTCACCAATCCCATCGCCGTTAGCGTCCATAAAGGATTTAGGGTAGATTTGATAGATTGTAGCTTGATGCCACCAATGCTTTTCCATAGGTCTCACTTTCTATATAAGGGTGATATAAAGTCCTCAAAACAGGATTTCGAGGACTTTATATTATTCTAGGAGGAATCAGTTATTAACGGATTGCTTTTTCAGAATCTAAGTCGAAGAAATGACCTTTAGAAACGTTAAAAGTTAAGCTAACTTTTTCACCTGGATTGTGGAAATCACGCGCATCAACACGTGAGGCAAATTCAGTGTCACCAAGTTTCACATAAAGCATTGTTTCAGAACCTAACAATTCAGAAACGAGAACTTCTGCTTCAACATTAGCACTTGGGAAAGTTTCTTCAACAAGAAGGTTAGCTGAGATATCTTCTGGACGAATACCAAATGTCACTTTTTTGCCATCATAGCCAGCTTCTTTAAGCATTTTAGCTTGGCCTTCAGTAATACCGATATCAAGGCCATCTTCACTCGTAATACGAGCACCATTGATAGTGACATCAAAGAAGTTCATCGCTGGGCTTCCGATAAAGCCGGCAACAAATTTATTAGCTGGTTGGTTGTATAATTCTTGCGGTGAACCAACTTGTTCAATTTTACCGATTGTTCCGTTACCTTCAGGATTTTTTGTCGCTGACATGATAACAATACGGTCAGCCAAAGTCATCGCTTCTGTTTGGTCATGGGTAACATAGATAGTTGTTGAACCAATACGACGGTGAATTTTAGCAATTTCAGCACGCATTGACACACGCAATTTAGCATCTAAGTTCGATAAAGGCTCATCCATTAAGAAAACTTTTGCATCACGAACGATTGCACGACCCATGGCAACACGTTGACGTTGTCCACCTGACAAGTCAGCTGGTTTACGTTCTAGGAACTCAGTTAAGCCTAGGATTTGAGCAGCTTCTTTAACACGTTGGTCAATATCAGCTTTTTTATATTTACGCAATTTGAGACCAAAAGCCATATTATCGTAAACAGTCATATGTGGGTATAGGGCATAGTTTTGGAAAACCATGGCAATATCACGGTCTTTTGGTGACTTGTCATTAACAACTTCACCATCAATTTTTAATTCACCCTCAGAAATATCTTCAAGACCAGCAATCATCCGAAGCGTTGTTGATTTCCCACATCCTGAAGGACCAACGAAAACGATAAATTCTTTATCTTTGATATCCAAATCGAAATCTTCAACAGCGTAGTGTGTTGTATTTGGGTATTTTTTGAAAATGTGGTTTAAATTTAATTCTACCATGACTTACTCCTTGATTTGAGCTTCCTAGCTTTGAAGCTAGCCAGAAAAGCACCTGCATTTTTGATACTTCTATTCTACCAAAGAAAAGGCTTACAAAATACAGACAAGGCGCCCAAACCTTATTGGGCACCTTGCACAAGTTTATTGTTTCATCATAAAAAGATAGGCAAAAGCCAAGTCGTCAAGGACCTTCAGATTAAGGCCTAACTGCTTTTTAAGTTTGTCTAATTTGTATTGGAGAGAATTGCGATGAATATAGAGTTTTTGGGCCGTTTGCACCAAATTGCCCTGTGATTCCCACATACTTTCTATCAAAGCCGAAAAATCACTATTTTGCATCAAGACTCTTTGGAATTGTCCTTCAATAACCGGTGTCTTCTGATTTTGCAAGAAAGCCCAAAGCATCAATTGCGAAAAAGTCTGCACTTTAGAACCGCCTTTTTTCAGTAAATAAGCCGAAAACAAAGCATTTTCTTCCTCAAAGACATCCCGCAAAGTCGCACTGTCTAAATGGTGCCACTCATTCCCAACAAAGAGCGACAAGGCCAAACCAAAGTCACTTTCCAAAGTTGGTAGGATATCTTGGAGAATAGCCAAGCTGTCTAACGGATTAGAAATGTCCAAGAAAAGGATTGTCCGGTTTTGCGAGATTGGAAAAAGAGCTATCGCTTCCGACAAAATCTCCTCTAAGACTTGGAGAAAGGCCGCAGAAAGAGCTTCTTGATGGTTGAGGTAAAGAAATTGAACATGAGCAAGCTCTTGGGGTGCTGACCCTACTTGCTTGACTAAGTAGCGATACCAAGGCGATGTCACTTTCTGAGCAGAAGGTGATTCCTGAGCAATCATCTTTAAGAGCTCTAACTCACGATCGGTCAAGCTATCCTTAGGAAAATGTAAATAATGTTCATCTTTTTCAATACTGATCCAAGAATCATCAGCCATCGGAAAATGACTCTCTTGCATTTCTGGAAATGACTTTTTCAGGTCCATAGCTTCCTTTCTGTCTTTCTCTATCTCTCTTTTGTATCCAAAATGATAGTCACTGGGCCATCATTTACCAAAGACACCTTCATATCGGCACCAAAGATACCTTTTTCTACGGGGCAGTGTTGGGCTAACATGTGGTTAAAACGGCCGTATAGGTCGCTGGCTAAGTCAGGTTTGGCAGCCCCGGTAAAAGCTGGTCGGTTGCCTTTTTTAGTAGCAGCGAAGAGAGTGAACTGGGAGATGGAAAGGATTGACCCTTGGATATCTGCTAGGGACAAGTTCATTTTATCTTCCGCATCTGAAAAAATCCGCATTTGGGTGATTTTCCGCACCGCATAGTTCAAATCTTCTTGTCCATCCTCAGGTCCAAAGCCCACAAGGAGCAATAGACCTTGCTGGATAGCGCCAGCGATTTGACCATCAATAGTAACGGAAGCTTCTGAGACTCTTTGAATCACTACTTTCATTCTAGACTCCTTTAACCGTTTGTCCGTTTGACATTATAGATATCAGGTACAGCCTTGATTTTCTCAACGACTGTTGTTAGGTGGGTTAAATTAGGAATACCAAAACTAACATGAATATTGGCAAATTTCATGTCTTTTGTCGGTTGGGCATTGACCGCAGAAATACTTTTTGTTGAGTTTGAAAGGATTTGGAGGACATCATTGAGCAAACCACTACGGTTCAAGCCATAAATATCAATTTCTGCTTGATAATCCTTGCTTGAGTTTTCCATGTCCCACTCAACTTCAATCAGGCGCTGTTCGTAACCTTCTTGACCCTTGATATTATTACAATCGGCGCGGTGAATAGCAATCCCACGACCTTTGGTAATATAACCCTCAATGGCATCACCCGGCACTGGGTTACAGCATTTGGCAATGCGCATCAAGAGACCTGATGCCCCTTGAATGATAACCCCATTTTCACTGCGAACCTTAAGCACGTCTTTATTCTCATGCTTAACTTCGCCACCTTTAACCAATTCTTCGGCTTCTGCTTTAGCTTTGGCTCTTTCTTCCTCGCGCCGTTCTTTCTCTGTCAATTTATTAAAGACCGAAACGGGGCTCAGGTCACCAAAACCAACAGCAGCGTAGAGCGACTCAACACTCTTAACACTAAGTCGAGGCAGAATTTCTTCAATTTTTTTCTTTTCCAAGTACTTGTTAGCAACATAGCCCTGCTCTTGGAAATAATTGACCAGAAGCTCGCGCCCTTTATTAACCGACAATTCCTTGTCTTGGTTTTTAAAGAACTGACGAATTTTATTACGGGCTTTATTGGTTTTGACCAAGTTAATCCAGTCCCGGCTTGGCCCAAAGGAATTTGGGTTGGTCACGATTTCAACGACATCGCCGGTTTTCAACTTGGCCGTAAGGGGCACCATTTTACCATTAACCTTAGCACCTGTCGCTTTTTCACCAACTTGGGTGTGGATGGCGTAGGCAAAGTCGATAGGACCTGATTCCTTAGGCAATTCTTGCACGGCACCATTTGGCGTGAAGACGTAAATGCGTTCCGAGAAGATTTCTTCTTTGACGGAATTGACAAAGTCTTTAGCATCCCCATTGGAGGCATCTTGAAGCTCCACCAATTCATTAATCCAGTTCATGCCGACCTTTTGGTCAGACTGACTCACTTTGCCTTTGACACCTTTTTTGTAAGCCCAGTGAGCGGCAACCCCATATTCAGCGACCTGATGCATCTCCTTAGTGCGAATTTGGATCTCAATGGGGCCTTTAGGTCCATAGACGGTTGTGTGGATAGACTGATAACCGTTGGCCTTAGGCGCAGCGATGTAGTCTTTAAAGCGACCAGGCATAGGCCGCCATAATTCATGGATGTAGCCAACCATGGCGTAAACATCACTCTGGGTCTCCATGACACAACGGATGGCAATCAAGTCAAAAATCTGATCAAATCGTTTCTTCTTATCACGCATTTTACGGTGAATTGAATAAATGTGCTTAGGACGACCATAAACATCTCCATAGAGACCTTGATCATTGGTATAGGTAATGATTTTATCAACAATTTCATCAACTAAGGCTTCACGTTCACGACGTTTTTCCCGCATCATGTGTGAAATTTTATAGAATTCTGATTCATTAAGGTAACGGAAGGCTAAATCTTCCAATTCCCATTTAATACGACTAATCCCCAAACGATGGGCTAAAGGAGCGTAGATTTCCATGGTCTCCCGGGAAATGCGTTCTTGCTTATCCTTGCGCAAATGTTTTAGCGTCCGCATATTATGAAGACGGTCAGCCAATTTGACCAAAATAACCCGAATGTCTTTAGACATAGCCATCAACATCTTACGGTGATTTTCAGCTAATTGTTCCTCATGTGATTTGTATTCAACCTTACCAAGTTTGGTAACTCCATCAACAATATCCTTTACATCTGAGCCAAACTCTTTTTCAATATCATCAATGGTAATTTCTGTATCTTCAACCACATCATGTAAAAAGCCGCAGGCCACAGTGACCGCGTCTAGATGTAAGTCAGCTAAAATCCCCGCAACTTGGATGGGATGAATAATGTAGGGCTCACCTGATTTTCGTGCTTGGTAAAAATGAGCCTCAGTGGCATAATCAAGCGCTTTTTGTACAAAGGCCACATCTTTTTTTGTCATATAGTTTGCTGCTAAAGCAACAACTTCGTCACCAGATAAGTTGATTTCTTTTGCCATTCTTTTCCTCAGTCAATTTCTTTTCCCTATTTTAACACTTTCAATCAAAAAGAAAAAGGAGGAATCACTTTCATCGTATGGAATGCCTATTATTGATTTTTCAATTTTTATAATTATGAGAAAATTCATGTAATATAATGTATATTTTTTGTAAATTTTTGTTAAAACGTTCGTAAAATCCATTGATGAAAACCCTTTTTCAAGCTATAATAAAAGTCCAAGTTCTTTTTTTACCACTTTTTACATTAAAGGAGATTTTTTAGGAATGAAGAAACATTACGTATCGAAGAGCGCATTTTTTTTAGCTATGTTAGTTGCAGCTGGTTCAGCACAAATGGTAAAAGCTGAAACTCCTACTACAAGTGCATCTACGACAACCAGTCCTGTTGCAGCAAGTACAACAACTGTTACTGCACCTACTTCAAGTGAAGTAGCACCTGCTCCGGTGGCAGCTCCAACAAGTGCACCTGCAGCGGAAGCAACAACTAGTCAAACTGCTACAACAGTAGCACCCACAGCGACAACAACTGCTCCAGCAGCAGCTCCAAGTACAAGCACAAAAACAAACACACAATTGGCACCTGTAGCCAAACAAGCAGCTACAACTCCTGTCGAAGGACAAAATGTCGATGTGCGTATTATCTCCACAACTGACCTTCATTCAAACCTTGTTAACTACGACTACTACCAAGATAAAGAATCACAAATGATTGGATTAGCAAAAGCTGGGGTCCTTATTGACCAAGCAAAAGCTGAAAATCCTAATACAGTTATTGTCGATAACGGTGATATTCTTCAAGGGACACCTCTTGGAACTTACACAGCCCTTATTGACCCAGTTCAAGCCGGCGAAGTACACCCAATGTATGCTGCCCTTAAAGAACTCGGTTTTGATGCCTCTACTCTTGGAAACCACGAATTCAATTATGGTTTACCATACCTCGAACGCGTCATTGCCTCTGCTGGCTTGCCAATTCTTAATGCCAATGTCTACGATGCAGCAACTGGTCAAAACCTCTTCAAACCATACGACATCATTACCAAGACTTTTACTGATGCGAATGGCCAAGCAGCAACTGTAAAAATCGGTATTACCGGAATTGTTCCCCCTCAAATCATGGCTTGGGATAAGGCTAACCTGGAAGGTAAAGTTACCGTTAAAGATGCCGTTCAAGCTGTTCAAGAAATCATTCCTACAATGAAAAACGCTGGCGCTGACATCGTTCTCGTTCTAGCCACACAGGTATCGGTGACGATGTTTATGAAGTTGGCGAAGAAAACGTTGGTTACCAAATTGCTAGCTTAGCAGGCGTTGATGCTGTTGTTACAGGTCACTCTCACGCTGAATTCCCTTCAGGTCAAGATACTGGTTTCTACGAAGCTTACAATGGCGTTGATGGAATCTCAGGTCTTATCAATGGTACTCCAGTTACAATGGCTGGTAAATACGGCGACCATATCGGTGTTATTGACTTAGACCTTACCTTCACTGGTGGTCAATGGACAGTTAATAAAGACCAAAACCATGCTGAAATCCGTAAAATT
Organism: Streptococcus penaeicida; assembly: GCF_002887775.1. Taxonomy (GTDB): domain Bacteria; phylum Bacillota; class Bacilli; order Lactobacillales; family Streptococcaceae; genus Streptococcus; species Streptococcus penaeicida. Next base: position 97,776 of record NZ_LOCM01000028.1, read on the forward strand.
GATACTAAATCAACAGTAGCTGATCCTGATATTATTGCCCTTGCCCAAGAAGCACATAAAGGAACAATTGATTACGTTCGCCAACAAGTTGGTGAAACAACAGCTCCAATCAACTCTTACTTCGCTCTTGTAAAAGATGATCCATCAGTTCAAATTGTTAACAATGCTCAACTTTGGTATGCTAAGCAACAATTAGCAGGAACTCCTGAAGCAGACTTACCATTATTATCAGCAGCTGCTCCATTTAAAGCAGGTACTCGTAATGACCCAACTGCATACACTGATATCCCAGCTGGACCAATTGCTATTAAAAACGTTGCTGACCTTTACCTTTATGATAACGTTACAGCAATCCTCAAAGTAACTGGTGCTGACATTAAAGAATGGTTAGAAATGTCTGCTGGACAATTCAATACTATCGACCCTAACAATGCTGGTCCACAAGACTTGGTAAATACACAATACCGTACTTACAACTTCGATGTTATCGATGGTGTCACTTACGAATTCGACGTTACTCAAGCCAATAAATATGATGCCAAAGGTAATTTGGTTAACCCAGATGCTAACCGCGTTATCAACTTGAAATATCAAGGTAAAGACATTGATCCTAACCAAGAATTCATGGTTGTTACCAACAATTACCGTGCTAGCGGTACTTTCCCTGGTGTTAAAAACGCAACAATTAATCGTTTGCTTAACTTAGAAAACCGTCAAGCCATCATTAATTACATTGTTGCTGAAAAAACAATTAATCCAAGTGCTGACAACAACTGGTATTTTGCTGACACTATTAAAGGTCTTGACCTTCATTTCTTAAGTGCTGAAAAAGCAAAAGACTTAATCGGAAATGCTAAAGATATTGCCTATGTTGCACCTTCTACTGTTGAAGGATTCGGAGACTTCGTCTTCACTTATGTAAAACCTGAAGTTCCAACAACTCCAGTTGAAACACCTGAAACTCCAAAACCAGCAACACCTGGCCAAACAAATACTGGACTTACACCAAGTCAGCGTCAATACGTTTACCAATTGGCAGCAAATGCTTACCAACAAACAAGTGCGAAAGCAGAAGCTTCTAAAGAAGCTCAATTGCCACACACAGGCGTTAAAGAATCTCGTGGACTTCTCATGATGGGACTTAGCTTCTTTGGCCTCGCAGGCATCTTACGCAAAAAAGAAAGCAAATAATGAGAGCTTATCTCACTCAACCATTCTATTGAGAAAATAAGTAAAAGAGAGAAAGTTCTAACCAAAGATTGGTTTGGAGCTTTCTCTTTTTGTCTTGTTAATAACTATATCTTGTGCTAAACTAGTAAACAGATTACAAGATATAGTATTAGGAGAGCAAATGTCTGATTTAACCATTGTCTTTATCAGTTTAAGTGGTAACACCTTAAGTTTCGTTAAACGCTTAGGCCTTTATTTACAGGAAAATCATGGTATTGGGACCAGAACAATCAATATTAAAGAATTAAAGCATGAAACTTTCCCAGTTGACGATAATTATGTCGCCATCTTACCAACCTACCTTGAAGGGGGTAACGGGCTTGATTCTGGCGATGTCGAAATCCTCACTAACCCTTTGGGTGATTTCATCAAAGCCACGACAACTACAAACGCTGTTTTGGCATCATCGGATCTGGAAACCGAAATTTTAACAACCAATATTGCCTGACAGCCAAACAATATGAACAACGCTTTGGTTTCCCCATGATTGGCGATTTTGAGTTGCGAGGTACCATTTCCGATATCGAGCGCTTAGCCAAGGTTATTTTGGAAAGAAAAGCCGCATTTGAATCGCAACCATAATAAGAGCTCAGAAAATCTCTGGGCTTTTCTTCTGTCTTTGGCTTTAGCATGTTATAATAGGGGTATTGAACTAATGAAAAGGGAGCAATTATGAAAACAACTGTTGACTACATTACCAAATTAACACAAATCCCATCACCAACCGGTTTTACCAAAACCATCATGGATTATGTATCAGCTGAGTTAAGTAGCTTTGGTTATGAACCTGTTCGCACCAATAAAGGTGGCCTCATGGTTTCCGTCAAAGGTCAAGATGACAGCAAACACCGAGTGGTAACTGCCCATTTAGATACATTGGGTGCAATGGTTCGTGCCATTAAACCTGATGGTCGTCTCAAGATGGATTTGGTAGGTGGATTCGTCTATAACGCCATTGAAGGGGAAAACTGTATTGTCCATGTGGCCAAAAATGGTAAAGAAATCTCAGGAACGATTCTGATTCACCAAACCTCAGTCCATGTCTATAAAGACGCCGGAACTGCTGAACGTAATCAAGCAAATATGGAAGTTCGTCTAGATGAAAAAGTTCGTACTGCAGATGAAACACGCGCATTAGGTATCGAAGTGGGTGACTTCATTTCTTTCGATCCACGTGTTGTTCTCACAGACTCAGGCTTTATCAAATCACGTCACCTAGATGATAAAGTGTCTGCAGCTATTCTGATTGAATTGCTCAAAGAATACAAAGAAAATAATATTACCCTACCATACACCACTCACTTCTACTTCTCAGCCTTTGAAGAAGTTGGACACGGGGCTAATTCAAGCCTTCCCAAAGAAACCGTTGAGTACCTAGCTGTCGACATGGGAGCAATGGGAGATGACCAAACCACAGATGAATATACTGTTTCTATCTGTGTCAAAGATGCATCAGGACCTTACCACTATGAGCTACGACAACATATGGTAGCCCTTTGTTTGGAAAATAATATCCCTTACCAATTAGACATCTACCCATACTATGGCTCAGATGCCTCAGCAGCCATGCGTTCAGGAGCTGAAGTCAAACACGCCCTCCTCGGAGCAGGTATTGAATCAAGCCACTCATACGAACGCACCCACCGTGACTCTGTTGAAGCAACTGAAAAACTAGTAGATGCTTACCTCAAGAGCCAAATGATTGATTAGTAGAAAAGAGGAAGATAGATTGACCAAACTCATTCTGATAAGAGGAAATTCTGCTAGTGGAAAAACGAGTTTGGCTAATGTTCTTCAAGCTAAATTGGGCGAGAATACCTTGCTTCTTTCCCAAGACAAGCTCCGTCGAGAAATGTTACTGGCTCATGATGGTTTTGACACGCCAACAATCCCACTATTAATATCCTTGTTAAGTTATGGAATTAAATACTGTGACTATATCATTTTAGAAGGTATTCTAAAAGCAGATTGGTACGCTCCTGTTTGGGATTTTATCAGCCAACAAAATCAACTTCAAGTCTTTGCTTATTATTATGATGTTCCATTCGAAGAAACATTAAAGCGCCATTCAGCCAGAAGTAAGGCCGAAGAGTTTGGCGAGGAGGCTCTGAAAAGGTGGTGGAATGAAAAAGATTACCTAGGAATAATCCCCGAAAAGACTTTTGACAAAACAGTCACCCTTCAAGAAGCTCTCAATAACATTTTGCAAGATATTAAAAAAGGTCAGGAATAATTTCCTGACCTTTTTAATCACTTAACCACTCTGTTTCGACTGATAAGCCAAAATGGTCACTAACCACAGGGGCAGTACCACCTTCAAAAGTAATTTCTGAATTTTTAACCAGAAAATCCTTGCTCATAAAAGCATGGTCCACTTTAAAGGCCTGATCATTTTCTTCCCAACCATCAATATCAGCCACAATACTATGATCTCCAAAGACATGCTCAGCAAGCTTATGACTATCTTGCAGCTTCAAAGGACTAGCCATTACCATTTGGTAACCCGGACCATCAGTGGGATTATTGAAATCCCCCATCAGCATTAAAGGAAGATCTAGGTCAGCTAAGCGTCCTTCCAAAACAGCCCACTCTTCTTCAAAACCTTTACCAAACCAAGACAAATGAAGAGACGTCACAGCAACTGGACGGTCTTCAACTATCGTCTCTGCCAAAAGGACTCGTCTTGTGTGGAAATCATACTCATCGTTTGCCTCAGTTACCAAAAGATCTTCAACCTTAATTGGATTTTTTGAAAGAATCGCTACGCCCTCATGATAAATGTCATAACCAATATGATTATAAGCCCAAGACCAATAGTAATTTTGGCCCCGCTTTGCTAAATAATTAACTAATAAGAGAGCAAAATTATCCTTATGCAATTCAGGCGTCCCAGGAATTTCTTGATAGTAATAGTCTTCAGGAGCTACTTCGCTGGTCATTAACTGATTGATTTCTTGTAAGCAGATCAGATCATATTTTTCAGCTAAGATATGTTCTGCCAAGTCAAATAATTTCTTTAAAGCATTAACTTCCATCCATGAATGCGTATTAAGCGTTAACCACTTTGCCATCATTTTCCTCTCTCTAAACGGATAAGAGAGTCATTCTCATCCCTTTTAAATGAGGTGAGAATGACTCTATTATCTCTTACATTTTAACAGTAGCTACTTGTTTTTTAGCAGCTTGTTGCCCTTGGGCAGTCAATGTGACTTCTTTGACAAGTTCCTGATTAGTGAAAACCACAACGATGGTTGATTCTTTCCCTGCAGATGTGATTGCTTGATAGTCAACTTTGATTAAAAGGTCACCAGCTTCAACTTTTTGACCAGGCGCAACTTGCAAATCAAATGGAACACCGTCCAAGTCGACAGTATCTAAGCCAACATGTACTAAAACTTCCAAACCAGAATCCGTTAAGATACCTAGGGCATGTTTAGTTGGGAAAATACTGGTAATAGTACCTGTAACCGGAGCAAATACTTCAGAAGAACTTGGTTCAACCGCAAATCCATCACCCATCATTTTACCAGCAAATACTTGGTCTTTCACTTCTGTGATTGGAATGACTTGACCATCAGCCACCGAAAGGATGTCCTCTGAAATACCTTTTGAAACAGTATTTGTTTCTTCTGATGCTTTAGCTGAGAAATCAGACTGCGGAATTGCGACACCCGAGTCAAGTAAATCTTGAATATCCGATTTTAAAATATCAGCTTTTGGACCATAAACAGCTTGGACCCCTGAACCTTTAACGATGAGTCCCATAGCACCTGCTTTTTTCCAAGCATCTTCCGTTCCAACAGCATGTGGATCTTTTACTGACACTCGCAAACGTGTCATACAGGCATCTACATCAGTAATATTTTCAGCACCACCAAGGAGATTAATGATTTGAACGACTTGTGCGTCAGCATTTACTGTGTCTGAAGAAACCGACTTTTTGTCATCATCTAGCATATCTGAATCATAATTGCCCAAACGACCAGCTGTTGCCAAGTTCATTTTTTTAATCATGAAATCAGAGATAAAGTACATAATCGCTCCGAAGAGGAGTGATACCCATACGAAGTTAAGTAAATCCATACCTAAGCCAGCTTTAAGTGCCATAGGAGTCCGCGTCAATAATTCAATATTACCGAAAGAGTGCACACGAAGATTTACCAAGTCTGCCATGGCAAATGAAGCCCCTTGTACAACAGCATAGACAATATAAAGAGGCATAGCCGCAAACATAAACATGTATTCAAGTGGCTCAGTAACTCCTGTCAAGAAGACTGCTGCCGCAGCAGAGAAGAACATCATTTTATATTTTGATTTTTTATCTGGGTCAACATTACGGTACATAGCTAAAGCAACACCCATAAGTGTTCCTGTTGCACCTATCATTTGTCCTACTTTAAAACGTGCCGGTGTGACATCAGACATTAATTGATGGTAAGCACCTGAGTCTGTGCCTTTTAAATTAACAAGGTCTGTTACCCAAGCTAACCAAAGTGGGTCTTGACCAAATACTTTTGATCCTTGACTGGCACCTGTCATCACTTCATAAGTTCCACCAAGTGCCGTATAGTTCATTGGAATCGTTAGCATGTGGTGCAAACCAAATGGTAAAAGTAAACGTTCTAAAGTTCCATATAAGAATGGTGCGAAAAACGGTGCTGTATCTTGAGATGAAGCAATCCATTTACCAAAACCGTTGATACCAGACTGAATAAGAGGCCAAATAACAACTAAAGCTAGGGCTACTAGTACAGAACGTAAAATTACCACAAATGGTACGAAGCGTTTACCGTTAAAGAAAGTTAACACTTCTGGTAATTTACGATAATTATAATATTTATTGTAAGCAGTAGCTCCAACAAAACCAGCAATTATCCCAACAAATACTCCAGTATTTAAAGCAGGTGCTTCTAAGACACTAGTAAAGTAATCCTTAACAACCATGTCTGTCCCAAAAAGACTCGTTACCTTAGCAGCAGGGTCCGCTAACATGGCAGCATTAATACCGAAAAAGGCACCTGTAATACGATTGATGAGAATGAAAGCTAAACCTGAAGCAAAGGCACCACCAGCCCGTTCTTTAGCCCAACTACCACCAATCGCTAAAGCAAAAAGTAAGTGCAAGTTAACAATAACTGCCCAACCAATTTGAGCAACAATATTACCTAAAGAAGCAAGAAAAGCTGAATCATGGTTAATCATTGGAATTGAATTTCCAATACTGATCATCAAACCAGCAGCAGGCATTACTGCAATAACGACCATTAAGCATTTGCCAAATTTTTGCCAAAATTCAAAACTAAAAATCTGTTTGACAGACGTCTTCATTTTTTTCTCCTTATTACTCTCAAAAGTGCTTATCATGAAAAATGACAAAACACAGAATAAACAACAATGCAAACGTTTTACGCAAACGTTTGCGTTTCCTTGACTATATTATATGCTCCTTTTATATTTTTGTAAAGACGTTTTTTAAAAAAATAAAAATCTTCCCCAAAAACGGGAAAGATTAACTTGATTGTCGTTCAATTATAGCATGGGAAACAATAATCGGTTTTTGATAATTTGTTTCACCTTTTAAGAGGAGGTTAGCTGCTTCCTCTCCTAACTGATAAGGAAAAATCTCAACTGAAGTTAGTGCTGGATTAGCAATTTTTGCCAAAATGGAATTATTGAAACTAATGATTGCTTTCGAAGCATCTTCTTCATTCAAGAGACCTTGTAATTGAATAGCTGAAATATCATCGCAGGTGACAAAAGCTTCTGTCGGATGTAGATTTAAGTATTCTTTCAATGACTGATTACTTGAGGAACTCTCACTTAATAATTCTTTCAGATGAGCCGTCTGGGCTTTTAAGCCTTTTTTCTTCATCTCTTCAGCGTAGCCCATGTATCTTTCTGCTTGCACTAACTCGTCCATATCTGTATAGAGATATGTAATGTGTTGGTATCCTTTTTTCAAAAGATAAGATGTGGCATCCTTACCTGCCTGAAGGTTATCATTATTAACATAACGAACATGCTTATTGTCATCATTATAAGACTGGCCTACAACCACACATTCACTTTTTACAGACATGATATAATCAAAAACTTTATCATGTGTCTTTGAGTAGAGAAAAATGAACTTTGCAATGCGTCCACTTCGAACCATATTCTGGACTGTTGCTAGAAGTTCTTCCTCATAATGTCCTGTTGCAAGACTGACCAAATAGCCTTCTTTACTGCAAATTTCCGAAATCCCTTGAATAATCTGCATAAAGAATGGGTTATCTCCAAGTTCTTCAGCATTTCCTCTAAATGGTAAAATAATGCCAACTGTATTGGATTGTTTTTTGACTAGGTTTTGTGCTGAATAATTGGGGGAATAATCCAATTCCTCCATGGCTTTTCTGACCTTGTCCTTGGTCGCCTGACTAATCATATTATTGTCATGCAAAGCTCTCGAGGCTGTCGAGGGCGAGACCCCAGCCAACTTTGCAACATCTTTAATAGTTACCATATGTTCTCTCTCACTAATAATCCTATTTTTGAGAATCTTTTTATTTATCTAACTCCAGCGCATAGCTGACAGCACTTAAGGCATACAAAGGTGCTGTTTCAGTCCGCATGATGCGGGGACCTAAGCCTGCAAGCTGGGCACCAGCTGCTTCAAAGTTTTGGATTTCTTGGGGGGACAAACCACCTTCTGGTCCAAAAATGAAGAGGATTTTGTCGCCTGCTTGACAGGCCTTCAAACCTTTTGCCAGGGTAGCTTGTTCGCCGGCCTTTGCGGATTCTTCATAGGCTACGAATATTTGATCAAAGTCCGACAAGGTCTTGAGAAAAGCTGCTTTTTGCTCAAATAATTGAATGGCAGGAATCAGATTGCGTTTGCTCTGTTCCGCCGCTCCTTGAGCGATTTTCTCCAATTTTTCCTGCTTCTTGACCAATTTTTTGCCGTCCCACTTAGCCACCGACCAGTCTGCGGGGAAGGCCCAAATGGCATGAGCACCCAATTCTGTCGCTTTCTGCGTTACCAATTCTAATTTATCGCCTTTGGGAAAGCCAGAGGCAATGGTCACTTGAACCGGCAACTCAACGTTTTGGTCCAGATCTTCAAGAATGGCAAAAGCATGGGCTGCGCTATCAGAAACAGCGGCCAAACGTTTAATACCATCTTCAAAAACCAAGTGAACCTGATCGCCATCCGTCAACCGCATAACCTGAAACATGTGTTTCAAGGTTTCTTTGTCATCAATCACAATTGGATTTTGAAAAGGACCTTTAATAAAATACTGTTGCATTAGCCACCAATCACTCCTGCTCTATTATCGGTTTTTTTAAAAATGCAGGCATTCCATTCCCCTTGAATCATATGGGTTTCCAGGAAGAAACCAGCATCTTCAGTTGACTTGCGGACCATGTCCCATTTCTCAGAAATAATACCAGACATGATCAAATAGCCTTCATCTTCAACCAGGCGGTATGCATCCGCAGTCAGATGAATGAGGATGTCGGCAAGAATGTTAGCAACAATAACTTGCGCTTTCTGTTCGACACCTTTTAGAAGGTCACCAGCAGCCACATGAATATTAGACGTCCCTTGGTTTAAGGCGATATTTTCCTCTGCCACGCGCACCGCAACATCATCCAAATCAAAAGCAAAAATTTCCTTGGCCCCTAATAAAGAGCTGGCGATAGACAGAACACCAGACCCGGTACCCACGTCAATCACCGTCTCGCCCCCACGCAGAACCTGCTCCAAGGCAAAAAGACTCATCTTAGTTGTTGGATGCGTCCCAGTCCCAAAGGCCATACCCGGATCCAGACGAATAACCTTTTCCTCAGCCTTAGCCTCATAATCCGTCCAAGAAGGCACAATAGTCAAATCATGGGTAATCCGAGCTGGCTCATAGTATTTCTTCCAATTGTCAGCCCAATCTTCCTCAGCCAAGTCCTGAGCAGACAGGCTAATCTCGCCCGTCTCCAAACCAGAAGCTTTCAAGGCTTGCAAATCTTGCTCAATTTGCGCCCGCAAAGCCTGCACATCCATATTATCAGGAAAATAGCCCGTAATAGCTACCATTTCCGACTGCTCGACCTCAGGATAGAGCTCGCCAAAACGATCCTCCTGCCCCAAGTAATCCGCACTATCACTAATAGCCACACCCTGACTACCAGCCTCAATCAAAATATTAGAAACAGCTTCCTCAGCCTCACGATGGACCGAAACCGTCAACTCTTGCCAAGTATTCATAAACTCTCCTTAATAACGTGGATAAGCAAAAAATTCAGACTCGACAAGCTCCTCTTGCCCCTTGGCAAAAGCTTGCGCGTCCCAATCCAGACCGAAATCAACCTTAGAATCATCTTCTAAGAAATCCATGAGATCGCTCTGCCCCTCAGTCGCAACATCATTGAGAAACTGCGCAAAGTACTGCAAGAATTCACGTGACAAGCCCTTCTTAGGCTCATAAGGAATAGCCACCAAGTAGTCTTCCTTATCAAATTGACTCTTCTCAGGATTGTAAAAGAGCACATAGTCCTCAAAAACAATATCCTCTTGCGATACCTCACCCTTGTCATCAATGGTTTCAACCGCCGCCTTGTTTTGAGCCTCCAAAACAAAGGTCACTTCCACCGCATGGTTTTTCTTGTCCCAATCCATTGCGTAGTCATAATTAAAATGCTTGTCCATTTCTTCTTCAATAATTGATAAGAAGCCAAATTTAGCCATAAAATATACCTATTCCGTTCTAATGTACTTGACCCTATTGTAGCATAAAAGCAGTGATTTTTCTTTAGAAGTCAGCCTAAGATTGAGGTAGAAAGCAGACAAAAATGTAGGTTGACTTTCGATTTTCAATATTAGACAATTTATGAAATAAAAAGATTTGCAAAAAGCCCTAGTTTAAGTAAATATTAAAATTAAAAGTTGAGGAGAAAATCTATGCCTATGTTGACAATTGAGGGCTTGCCTTCATCCAATACCATTAATCAACTAAAATTTGAAGAAATTGAAGACCAAATAGATTATGAATTAGGGATCAAATCCTTAAAGCAATATCTAGAAAACCCAGTCAAACACTCTATTGATGATGTTATATATGAGCTAGAAAAAGAAAGTGTACTTGCTAATGATTAAAAATAGTATCAACCTTATAGCCCAATCCTATAGGTCTGCTATTGACCACTATTAGTAGACCTTAAAAATGTTATTACCACTACATCTAGCGCTACTATACTAAAAAACTATACTGCTTTCATTTGATTGACTTTAAGTGGGGGAAAGCTTATAATTATCTCAATTTTAAAAAATGCTTATTAGAAAGTGTGATAAATATGGCAATTATCGGACAAATCCCAGCTACAAAAATGCGTGGCTATAATTATTCAATCGCAATCAAACATACGGATCAGATTATTGAATTAGCAGAGAATCCTACTGTGATGGAGCATATAAAGATTATTTCACATGCTAAAGGAAATAATGTCTATACCGTTCTTTCTCACATCAGCGATAAAAAACTACGTGAATTGATTATGTCAGAATATAATCTTGAGCTCAACCAAGTCATTTTAACCCCATTACAAAATTCAGGTCCCCTAGGAGCAATGTAAAACAGACACCCCAAAGGGTGTCTGTTTTCTTAAAAGAAAGTGTGATAAATATGATTGAAGTCAGCAATAACTTATTTACAAAATTAGGTGTGCCAGAACAATTTAAGCATCGCCTACTCATTGTCTTTAAAGATGACAATGCCAAAATTGATAATTTCCCAGAAATAGCTAAACTAAGTGACTGGACCTATACCGACCACTTGAAAGGTTATAAAGGAGAATCCACATTAAGTCTTACTCAAATCCAACAATTATTTAGGAAAGAATATGGACTAAGTAAGGAACAAGTTTCTGTTCGAGACATCAGTGGAACATGGGGATCCATGATATAGTCAACTTAAAATTGCAGATTCTAAATAAAGTAATGTATAGCCCACTAAGTTTTCATTAAAAGTATAGTCTTTTCACATTTTCCACTTTTTCATTGATTGGCTAAGCTGGTAGTGTTATCATGCACTTATCCAATAGAAATCAGGAAAAATGTATGGGAATCGTAATCATTATCTTATTAGTTGTCTTTGCCTGGTCTTGGTCAAAACTAGCCAAGAATTTACAAGATGATATCGATAGGAGGAAACGTTTAGATGAAAAAAATAAGTAACGTTATTCTCTTAATCTTAATTGGATTCCTCGGTGGTATTGGTGGTTCACTTTATAAGGACCATCAGTCCCAAGGGAATGAATGATTCAGTACTCCAATCAATAAGTAATAGACGCCCCTCAAAGGGCGTCTATTAGTCTTTCTCTACTCTTGTAAAGGGGTGAGATTTCCCGATTAAACGAACTTTTTTATCGATATTTCCCGTCGTTGCTCGAACAAATTCTGCCTCGGTAACTTGGTGGTATTGGTGAATCAGTCCAGAAATGTATTCCACTTCCATAATCCCATCTTCCCAGCCCAGCGATTTTACCATTCGCGCGGACACTGCTTGTCGTTTCATAGATTTTTCTTCAATTCCTTTAATAATGACACTATTGTAGCATAAATCGGTCTCAGAAAACTATCGTTGATTAAAGATAAAAACATTTCTCATAATCAAGAACAAATCTTGAATTTCGAATAGCTTAGCAGTAAAATGACCCTATAGGTAGACTAAGGAGAAGACTATGAAAAATCTCAAAACATTAAGACAAGTACAAGTTGCAAAAATTTGTCAATTCTTCATCTTATTTATAGGCATATTTTTTGTATTATTAAAAGATGCAAATTTATCATTTTTTATCATCTTATTAACCTATTGGCTAATAGAGTGGTTTGTCCCCAAAGAATACAAAGGTACTCGTGACCTTATCAAAAAACGGTCTTCTTTCATCAGATGACACCATTTAAAGAAAATATTGTTATAAACAGTATCCTTTTCGTCTTATTAGTGATGATCATCTGGCTTAGATACCAAATCTTCCCTTAGTCACATCCCCCTTTCCTGAAAGAAAAGGGATTTTTTGATACAATAGAGCCTAAAGAACACGATAAAGGAGGCTCTGATGCCTGATAATTTAGCCTTGAGAATGCGTCCCAGAACTATTGATGAAGTCATTGGACAGGAACACCTGGTTGGACCTGGGAAGATTATTCGGCGCATGGTCGACGCAAACATGCTATCTTCAATGATTCTATATGGACCGCCGGGAATTGGTAAAACCTCGATTGCTAGTGCGATTGCAGGGACCACTAAGTTTGCCTTCCGGACCTTCAACGCCACGACCGACACTAAAAAGCGCCTGCAAGAAATTGCTGAAGAAGCCAAGTTTTCTGGTGGTCTGGTGCTGCTCCTAGACGAGATCCATCGCCTGGACAAAACCAAACAGGACTTCCTCTTACCACTTTTGGAAAATGGTAATATCATCATGATTGGTGCCACCACCGAAAACCCCTTCTTCTCGGTTACTCCCGCTATTCGTAGCCGGGTGCAAATCTTCGAGTTGGAGCCTTTGACCAATGAGGCTATCAAAAAAGCTATCGCGACAGCTATCTCCGACAAAGAAAGAGGCTTTGCTTTTGACATCCAGCTTGATCAGGATGCTCTTGATTTTATAGCCACTGCCACAAATGGCGATCTGAGATCTGCCTATAATTCACTAGACCTGGCAGTCATGTCAACCGAACCGGATGCCAATGGTCTCCGCCATATCACTTTGGACACCGTTGAAAACAGTCTCCAACGCAGTTACATCACCATGGATAAAAATGGTGACGGCCACTATGATGTTCTCTCTGCCATGCAAAAGGCCATCCGTGGCTCCGACGTCAATGCTAGTCTCCATTACGCAGCTCGCTTGGTTGAAGCTGGCGACCTGCCAAGTTTAGCTCGACGCTTGACCGTCATTGCCTATGAAGATATCGCTTAGCCAACCCAGACGCACAAATTCACACCGTTACGGCACTGGAAGCCGCCCAAAAGATTGGTTTTCCGGAAGCCCGAATCCTAATCGCCAACGTAGTTATTGACTTGGCTTTATCGCCAAAGTCAAACTCAGCCTACATCGCTATGGATGCTGCACTCAGCGATCTGAGAAAGTCTGGCAATCTCCCTATTCCAAGACACCTTCGCGATGGCCACTATTCCGGCAGCAAAGAACTGGGAAATGCCCAAGACTACCTTTATCCTCATGCCTACCCAGAAAAATGGGTCAAGCAGCAATACCTGCCCGATAAGTTGGTGCACAAGAACTACTTCGAGGCCAATGAGACCGGCAAGTACGAACGGGCCCTAGCCGCTAATAAGGAACGGATTGACAAACTGTCGCAATCATGAAAAAGACTGGAAACAGGCAACCGTTTCCAAAAAAATGGGATTTTAGCTTGAATTTTTCCCAAAAAGTGGTATGATAAAAGCATAGAAAAACAAGAATCGCTGTGGCATACGAGTTCACATCAATGTGTTGACCGACTATTTCTTTGTATTTTCGGGAAACAAAGCATTTCTCTAGTATGCAAGCCGTATCACGCGGAAGCAACTGCAAAGAGAAATTACGTTACCCACCTGCTCATAATGTGCGGTGTCAATACAAATCGTGAACCACCGGTGCCAATACAGCTTTCTTTTTTGTGCCTCCTTAGCTCAGTTGGTAGAGCAGTAGACTCTTAATCTATGGGTCACAGGTTCGAGCCCTGTAGGGGGCATTAAACTATAGAAGAAAAAGCCTTTATTTAAAGGCTTTTTCGCTTGTATTAAGAGAACTTGTCCCACCATTTGTCCCCGAAATTATTTACTATAATTTTAAACTGATAATATATTATTTATTTTTAGCATGTAACCAAACAAGATATTAAACAAGATATACAAATTATTTATCAGATGTTTGCATGATAAGTGTAAGATACACAGTAATGTACAGCTATCTATTTTTTTTAAGGTTCTGATTTTCTAGAACGTATTCACTATCAGCTACACGATCTAAAAATGTTTTATCATGTGATATTAGTATAACTGTTCCTTCATAGCCTTTTAAAAATGTTTCTAAAGCTTCAATACAAAAAACATCTAAAAAGTTAGTAGGTTCATCTAAAATCAAAATGTTGTATCTTCCTAGAAATAATTGACATAGGACTAAACGAGTCGCCTCGCCACCACTTAATTTTTGAACACTCTTTTTTAAATCATTCCCAGTAAAACTCATAGCATATAGTACAGAACGTATTTTACTTTCTCCATAATCGCTTCTATTTTTCATAAAGTCCATTACAGTTTCATCAGTTTTAAATTGATATCCCATCTGCTCATAAGAGCCTATAACAGCCTTTGGAGAAATAGTAATTCCTTTTTCACGTTGTAATATGTGGTGAATTAATGTTGATTTCCCAGAACCATTTTTACCAGTAATAGCAATCGTTTCACCTAATGCAAATTGAAAGTTAACATTGTTTAAAAGTATCTTATTTCCTACTGTAATCGTTAATTGATCAGCCATAATTGGAAACTTGTTATGTAACTCAAGTGTGATATTTGTTTGATGAAAACGGATAGTTTGTTCTTTTTTAGGCGCATCTATAACTTCAAGTTTTTTTACTCTTTGTTCAACAGCCTTAGCAGCACGTTGTAATGCTTTTTGAGTTGTACCCTTTGATTTTGATTCAAACATACGATTTGCTTTTACTTTAGAGTCTTTTGATTTAGCAGAAGATTTAGCAATTTTTTCTGCTTTTTTCATTTTTTCTTCTGCTGCTTTTTCTAAACGTTTTTTTTCCTTTAAGAACTGTTCATGAGCCTGAGTTTGTTTTGATCTTTCAAGTTTCTTTTGCTCGATATATTCACTGTAATCTCCTGAATATACTTTTACTTTCCCATCATCAACTTCCCAAATTGTAGTCACAAGTTCATCTAAAACATAACGGTCATGACTTATTAATACCAGTGCCCCATAATAGTATTTCAACTCTTCTATTAAAAATGATATACCTTCTTGGTCCAAATGTGTAGTAGGCTCATCAATTAATAAAGATTCATAATAGTCCGTAAATAACTGTGCAAGTTTTAATCTTGTTTGTTCACCACCACTTAGCCCTTTCGAATTCTCATCAACATGTAATTGGCTAAGTAACTTAGGATCTGTTGATATATCTTTAGGACCTTCTACCTGTTCAAAATAACCATATTCTACTTGACGCTTTACTTTTCCAACTGTAGGTTGAATATGACCTGCAAGTAATTTTAGCAGAGTACTCTTACCAACACCATTTTTTCCAACAATACCAATTCTATCAAATTGATGAACTGCTAAACGATCTATCTCTAATACTTTTTTATCTAAATAAGTTACTTCAATTTTTTCTAATTCAAAACAAATTTGTTCCATTTTAGCTACCTCTCGAAATTTAGTGATTTCGTATCGATAGCATTTAATCGATACGTGCCATTAAACTAAGCACATATCAATAAAATAATAAAAACTGCATATTGTTTGTCCTCCTATTTCACTTTTAAAGTAATAAGACCACTTAGTATTACTAATACACCAATGATTGAAAACAATATAGAAACACTAGTAAATTCAATCAGTAAACCAGATAATGCATATCCAATTGGCGTGGCTAAAAGTGAGAGACTTGTTACAAAACTGAAAATTCTTCCTAATAATTGTGACTCAATCTCAGTTTGAATATAAGCATAGAATGGTGCAGAAAATAAAGGTCCTGAAAATCCAACCAATCCGGACAAAATTATAAAGATAAAGAAAAGTGATGGTGAGAGAAGACCAGAGAAAAATAGTGCCAGTCCCATCAATAGCATTCCAATTGCCATTGTCTTCACTTTTTCAAATTTATCACCTATTATGCCTAACAATGAACCGCCTACTATTAAACCGATAGCAAATGCAATCTCTACTGTACCAGCTTCAACAACACCTTTCCCAAAATGATTTCTTGTCATAAGTGGGAAGTAAGTTCCAAGTGGTATGTATAGGACTGCTACGATTGTCATAAGTATTGTAAGTTTCAACAAGATAGGATGATTAACAAGGGCATTATACCCTTCTTTCATTTCTACAAAAAAACTTGTAAGTTCAACAGATTCAGTTTTTTGTACTTTAGGTATATTTATAAAAAGTAAAATCCCACTTGCAACTACAGCTCCAAGTATATCTAAAAGTAGTACCCATTTAATTGAGCTCACTGAAAGAATTGACATCCCTACAGCTGGTCCTACTATATTAGAAACGGATGCTACCATTTGCCCCCAACCAGCGACCTTTGTCAATGCTTCTTCAGGGGCAAGTAAAGGAATTGATGCTTGCATTGCTGGCATATGAAAAGCAGTTGCTAATGATCTAAGTGCTAAAATCAGAATTACAAAAATGATATTAGCCTCATAGAAATGCAATATTAAAAATAAAATTAAACTACCTAGCGCAACAGTCATATCTGCTGAAATCATCAAAAACTTCCGTGAATAACGGTCTGTAATCGTGCCAGCAAAAGGTCCTACTAATGCTTGTGGTAAAAAACCTGCAAGTCCTGCTAGTGTTAGAAGCAATGGTGAACCACCAGTTTTATCAGTTAGCCACCAAATAATACCAAATTGAACGGCCGCACTACTTAATAGTGAAAAGAATTGTCCTGTATATATTGCAAAAAACTTCTGCTTCCATTTGTTGTTTTCCATTATAATCGATACCTCCAAAAAAATTATGTATCGATATAAATCGATACGAGTTTGTTTAGCGAACAAAACTCATATCAATAAAAAAGTAACGTCATCATAATGATATCTCCTTATCAAATTTCAAGAGTTAAAATACACTAACTAATTAGTTTTTCCACTTGTCACTCTAATTTACATATAGTAGTTTTACTAATTACTTTAAAAGTTAGATATTTGTGTCTTAAAGATAATTATAAATAAACATTATATATATGTCAAAAATCAGTTGAAATCATTTTTTTCTAATGTTTATAATACGGCTAAACTTGTTCATGATTTATTCCAATCTAAAAAGTATATTTATTTTAATAACAGAATCCTAGTGATAAAAAATTCTTCAATAACTTCTTTATTATGGATATTTAATTTTTTACCAATACTATTTTGTTCAACCAAATCTGAAAACTCTTCATCTGTCATCTATTAGCACCTCTTAATTAAATTACTGCCATAACTGTTTAATCTCATTGTACTCTTCTTGAATTTTTTCTTCAAGCGTGTGACCGTATACTTCAATTAGCATAGATATATCTTTATGACCTAGAATTTTCGCAATAATTCCTAAATCATATCCTCTATGCCATAGGAAGCTTCCATAGGTGTGTCTAGCACCTTTTGTCGTAATGATGGGTTCTATATTCAACTCTTGAACGATGCCTCTTAGAACCTTATTTGTACCGTTTGTACTCGGTACACTATTAGGATAACCAAAATGTTGAAATACCATATTGTTTGTATTTTGTAATCCAAGCTCTTTATTTGATTGATTTTGTTCAATCTGAAGATTTTTCAAGATTTCTAGACACTCATTATCAACTGGAACAATTCTGATTGACGTTTTATTTTTAGGTGGAACAAACTGACTTGTTTCAGAGTTAAATCTTCTATATGTTTTAAAGATCCCCTTATCAAAATCAATATCTTCCCAAGTTAAAGCAATTAATTCTCCGTATCTCATACCTGTTTTTAATAAAAAATAGATAATATATGGTACTTCCGATTTCTTATAATTGAATTTATTTTTTACAGCATTAATGAGATCCAAATAAGCCTTTTCACTATGAAGGTATTTACTATCTGCATCCTGACTTTTTGCTGTCGAAAATAATTCTACATTTTGAGTGAAATCTTCAATCATAACTTTATCAGCGATAGCCATCTGTAAACTTTGTTTCACGCCAGTATTTAAACGACCTAGGAAATTACGACTAACCCTATTACCATAGTTATTCATAATCCGTTGATATTCACTAGGTCTAATTTGAGAAATAGGCTTATCTCCAAATAACTTTTCAAGCGTTACCTTACGACTTAGATATTTCTTTTTTGTCACGTCACTTCTATTACTAGGCATTATCTTTAAATCTAACCACTCTTGATAAAGTTCTGGTAATGAGATATTTTTTGTAATAATGCTCCCAGTTCTTAACTTTTGGAGAATCGGCTCTGCTTCCGCCTCCGCTAGTTTCTTAGTCTTAAAACCACTATTATAGGCAACCGTCTTACCTTCCTCACGAATTTCATAAGCCCATAGATTTTGATTCCCTCTCCTTCTATATCTTGCATTTGCCATAAGCTATACCTCGAGTCCAATTACTTCTGAAACGGCACTCCTAGGAACAACCATGAGTCGTTTTCGATCATAGAAAGTGTAACCACGTTCCACCATTAAATTTCTAGCTTGATGGATAATATGGTTTGCTGTTGAGGGACGATAGCCCATTTCAATTAAGTCTTTATTAGTCATTACATTATTTGTCATTGTATTTTTTTCCTTTCGTGTTATAATTTATCTAGAATATTTTTTCTATGTCGACTTCTTTCACAAGTCGGCTTTTTTTATGCCCCAATATTCAGAGCTTTGTTGTTCACGTACATATTGTTCAATCTCCTTTTCGTCATTATCAGTAAACTTTTCAACTCCCCTGCGAAGTAAGTCTTGTAAAAAGACTTCTGCCTGATCGATACCGTAGCTTCGTATTTTGCCATATAAATTTTTGCAATAGTTTTAGAGACTTGTTTATCAGTCCACGCCTCAGACTGCCTTAATGTTGGCTTTTCTCTCACAATACTCAGTCGTGTTTTCTCCTCTGTATTAATATAGTTTTGCCACCATTTGACTGATTCTCTTCTTCGTTTATTTTTATCTCTTGCTTTAGGAGAAACAAAACGATAATGTCCATTGATAGCCTCAAAATATATTGAATTGAGAGGTCGCATGTCATTTAGCTGATAAGCAATCAGATTAGCCTTCTCTTGCCAACATCTTAGCTCAGCTCTCACCCATGAATTCATGTCAGTATCCGATTGAAATTTTCCGTTTTGCTCCATTAATTTATTATAGACACACCATTGTTGGTTCCCTCTTGCACCATAGACTACTGTTTCACCTACAAGTTCTCCTGAGTCGATAACAAATTTTTCATGGTACTCCGCATGTCTCGCAGTTGTTATACATAAGCCTTTTTTACTATACTCATAAAGCCTTTGAACATTTAACGACTCATCAAAAATATCATTCGCAATATCTAATCTGGTAAAGTTCGAATTATTATCAATTAGTCTCTTTACTAAACTAGTCCAATTATTATCATTACCTTCTATAAATTCCTCATACTGCCGACAACCTTGTCCTTTTAGTTCAACATGAACTCCCATGCTACTATTAGGATCTAAGTTAAAGTAAACTTTTATCTCTGAACAAGCATAGTGACGTTGATACTTGTTGACTCCCCATTCGTTCAATGTAAAATTGGTTAAAGGTATTAATAAAAGTTTCTCTATTACATACTCGGGAGTGACATCTTTTACTGTAACAGCGAAGTAATCAATCTTAACGCTGTTAAACAATCTTATTCACCTATAATTTTGATATCTGAGGTAGTAAGTTTTATTCCACCCCAACCTTTTCGATTCATGTTCCATGCTAAACGAACTTGGGGATTAACCAATTCAATCGTTTTTTCAATAAGTCCATCATTGCTTGTAATTTTACTAATCTTATCAAGATTATCCAAAATTTCTAATGGGATCGTTTTTAAGTCTCAGCTGACATTCCCATCTCTTTCAAGACTTTAACTTTTTCTGCATCTTGGACTTGGCAAGTTATTTTAGAAATTTCATCAGTTTGGACAGATTCACCATTGATATTATTATATTTATTGTTAACACGTGCGGATAAGATTATTACTTTTTTAGGAATTTCAAATTGAGATTTTTCCAAGTTTAAGTCACCTAGACTTACTTTATCTGTTAGTTTAATTGTTGCCATTTTTCTACCTCATTTTCATAATATATTATTTGCATCTTTTCTTCCTGTACACGAAAGTTACTCTCAGCCTTACTCTCTCAATGGATTTCAGCATTTAATGGTATCAAATCACCTTCACCCCTTATGTATCAAAGGTTTGAGCACTATTTCATGTACGTGTGTACCCCCTATTAGTAGTGGGGTAATTATTTTCACATAAATTTCAAATGAATTTTCATGGATCATTAACTTATCAAACTTCGGTTTGTCTTCGAGCACTCTGCATTTATCTCCCGAGTCGCTATGGCTTCCAGCACCTCGCTCCTCGTTAGATAATCGATTGCTCTCAGAAACCTCGCTTGAGTTTGTTAAGAATACTTGAATCTTTCTCATTTTCTAAAGTGTATAATCGCTCTGTCAGATACTTAACCCGTTTCTGTAAAGACTGATTAGATCTTTTTAGTTGAAATATACTATCTTCTGCTTCAAATAAAAATTTATAGAAATCATCTGATAGAATTTCTAATTCACTTTTTATATCTCGTTCGGACTGAGCTTTTGAGTCGCCCCAGACTTCATTAATAGAGTCATCTAATTTATTTGTCTTACTTATTAATTGAGACAAGGTAATAAATTTAATAACTTCTGCTTCTGTAAAATCAAAGAAAACTTGTGTACTACGCTTAGAAACTCTTCTTCTGACTTTTTTAAACTTGTATCCAGATAACATTTCAATACGTAATCGCCATTTTTTGATTGTACTAACCGACTTGTTTGTTTTTAAAGCAATTTCTTTGTAATCTATAGCATCACCTCAACTTGAATTAATTGTTTTAAAATGATAAAATTAATATACAAAAAATTTTTTTGATTAAATTAATTATCATATTTGTATAATAACAATTTATTTTATCATTGTCAACAAAATGATTATTTTTTTTATCATTTCATGCATTTTTAGTAAAAGAGGAAACTATGGAATTTAACGATCGACTTAAAGAACTTAGAAAAAATAAAAATCTTACCCAGCAAGAATTAGCCGATAAGATTGGTGTAAATAGAATGACATATAGAAATTATGAATCTGGTGCCAATGAACCAAAGTTTAGAACTCTATTAGAACTTGCAAAAATATTTAACGTTACAACAGATTATCTTCTAGGTACTGTAGATGAAAATGATTTAGAAAATAATCATAAAGATAAAATCAATCAAATTTTCAGAGAATTAGAAGAAGGTTCAGATGAGTTTAACTTATTATTAGATAAGTGTATCTATAAATTGTTAGCAATGGTTGAATACAATAGTGCAAGCCCAGAAGAAATTGGACAAACTTTAAAAGATATTATGGATAACCAACGTATTGTCTACTTGATAGACATAGAGAGATTCGTTGAAAATATGATTAGTCGTTGGAGTTCATTTGATAGTGATAAAGAAAAGTTATTAAATATAATTAAAAATTTAAAATAAAAAAGACAGATTATGTCTTCTTTTACCTTTCTACACCTTAGATTAAGAATAATTATCCCTAGCATCATCTAAATAATACTTAATATTTGAAATTTGACTACAACTGTTAAAAAGTATAAAAATCCATTCCCTCAGAACTAATAAATCAATATTGACATCTTTACTCATGTATCCATATAATTTTTGGTCTCTATTTATTGGATATCTAGAACTAATGAATGTTATATCTTGTTCCTCAGTCTGTTGAATAAATTTTTCAATTATGGCAATATGTTTAAATAACCACTGTTTATCCTTAGACTCTATAAGTCTTTCTTCATATGCTTGAGCAATAGAACTCCTAATTTGTCCAATAAAACTTCTATAGCTATGTCCATTTTTTATTTCGCTAGCAGGTATCATCCATTCATCACTATTAAATTGCATAATTGTACTTAAGAACGATTTTAGACTTAGTTCAATACCAATAAGAACATTATGTATAACATTTAATACTTCAAAATCTGCGTAGTCACCATTATCTATTAAAAAATCAACATATAACAACGAAGATTCAAAGTAACTTTTTGACAAAGTCATAAACGTATCTTCAATGTCTACTTGTTTTACATAACCACCGATCATTGTTGAAGTATGTGTTTCATCTGAAAATAGACTATCTAATTCGTCTGCTTTTGCTAAAAAACCTATTTCATTTTTATCTTGAAATAATCTAGAATACATACATTATGACAATAAATTCATCCAAACACTATTATAAGACTCACTCTGAATGGAAAATAAATAGGGAAGTATAGAAGTTGCAAAAAAACGGGAAATTAAGTCTACAAAGACAGTTGGTGCCAGC
>NZ_LOCM01000029.1 GCF_002887775.1 Streptococcus penaeicida
ATCTAGAATACATACATTATCCTACCTATTATCTATTGAATTTTTGTATAAACTATTATATTAATTATATACTTTTTTTAAGGAAGAAACTATGAATTACATATCCGATATTACAAGAAGAGATATATTTGACTTATTTAAATTTGGAATTGATAATTGCTCCATATTTGATGAAAGTATTATATTTTATCCATATTTTGGTCGTTTAGACGAACTAGACTTTTTAAAACGAATTTATAACCTAGCATCATTACCCAGTTTCGATTCTAGGTTTGAAAATGCTGAAGATGATATCTGGCAACATACAATAAATAATAATGACTATGAAGATTTTTGGGTCTTTGATGATGCTAGATTCCAATTATCTAATGGGGCTGACAATATCTTTTTAAATTTTATCTGTGAAATATTCCATCCTTTGGTGAGAGATGAAAAAAAGGATTGGAAACTTTTTCTCAAAAAAATAAATTCTTTACTACAAGAAGACGGATATGAAATTTACTCAGTTAAAAGAATTTCTGGTAAAGATGTCTATGGGTGGAAAACTTATTCAAAGTCACCTAAAATTTTCTTTCCTTTTTCAATTAGATTCGAGGCACAGATAAAGAAAAAAGAAATCAATTTTACTCTACCCAAGAATCTGAGATATCAAATTGTTCAATTCTTAACAAAAAATAATGAACTATTATATTTATCTGACGAGACTGGTTATAATTATACTCAACACGTTATGGATTTAACATTTCAAGATCTAAAAAGCTATTATGTACCACATAACTATGTGAATAACAGATTCATACCTTCCTCAAATATTGATGATTTCATACTACATACAACTCCATACTCTGTAATAGATTTTATTGAGTTATTTGAAAAAAATTCTTTAGTCACAGATTTCAGTGAAAAGGTTGTAGAGCTTTTTAAAGTCAATAACCGTAATATTATTTTTAAAAATGGAGAAATATCAATTCATAATAATTTAATCCAAGAAACAAATAAATTCTACGGCAAGGAAAAGGGAGTCGAGGAACTACTTATTGAAGCAAACATATTTTTTGAAAAGCAAAATTATCCGATTGCCTGTGAAAAAATTTGGGATGCATTCGAAAGACTTAAAACTTATTATTTACCAACAATAGACAAAAAACAATCAATACAAAAAATCATAAGGCAAATATCGGCAGGTGATTTACATATTGAAAAAATATTTAATACAGAGTTTAAATACTTAACTGATATTGGAAACAACTTTCGAATAAGACACCACGAGAAAAACAAATTTGATATTAATGAAGATCATCATTATATATATCTTTATGTTAGATGCAAGCAATTAATTCTTTATGTACTCGAAAATATTCCTGATTAAGATGTTTATTTTCAAAATAATTTTATAATTTTTAAAAATTTGTCCCCTTTTTGTCCCACATTATTTTTCTAACAATAATTTTTCAAAAATTTAGCAAAATAAAAATCCTTTAAAATCAGCATTCTCGATTATTATTATCACAAAAATTTGAAGGAAATCGTTGTAGGGGGCATATAACTATATAGCAAAAAGCCTTTAAATAAAGGCTTTTTGCTTAATTTGTCGATAGTTGAAAAAATTTGTTTTATATCCATCCAAATTTTTGACAAGCTTTGTAGATACCATCGTCTATATTATTTGCGGTGACATAGTCTGCTTTTACTTTTAAATCATCGCATGAATTTCCCATTGCAATTTTGAAGAAGTCAGGACCAAACATATCCAAGTCATTGTAGTCATCACCGAAGACTACAGTATCTTTGGCTGAACCTCCAACATAATCCAACATTGTCAGAATTCCTTGACGTTTTTCATCTGGTTGAAACATCAGATACTCTTTTTCAAAACGAAGATGACCTACTTGATCTTTCAGGGTTAACAAATACTCTTGTGCTTCTGGAATCGCAATATACATTTTATAGATTGCCCCATAAGCTTTGGGATCAAAATCAGAATCAATAATGTAAATGGAAGGTTCTTTGCGCATGCCTACTTGATCATGGAAATCAAAATTTTGGGCATAAACCTTATTGCTATCATCCACCGCTACATAAACACCAAAACCTAAGTCGAGCGCCTGCTGGTAGACTGCATAAGTCTCCTCAAAAGGTAGGGGCTTATTTTCACGAAGCTCCCCATTAAGGATAATGCCGTGTCCCCCATTACAGACCATGTTGTCAAAGCCATTTTCCTGCCGAAAACGTTCCGCCTTGTAACGTGCGCGCCCTGTTGCAATGGCCACAAAATGATCAGCTTCTCTTAATAACCGTAAAGCTTCTAAGGCGCTGGGTATAATTTCGCCAGTCGAACGATCTGTCAACGTCCCATCTATATCAAAAAAGAAATATTTTTTCTCCATACTATTCAAATGGATAAACCATCCCCCATTGTTTACGAACTTCTGTCAAACTAGCCATAACATCTCTGATAATGTCTAAGTTTTCTTGTCCACCATTAGTCAACACATAGTCTTGCATATCTGCAACTTCATACTGCAAGGCTAAATCAGATTCACCTGCTTCAATTACTTCTTTGCGACCATCCTCTGTATAAGTGATTGTCGCCTTACTTGCTCTTGGGTATTCTTCAATCTCGATGTAGCCTTTTTCACCAGCAACAACACCACGTTTAGGTTGCTTAGCACGCATTGTTAGTGCCATAACAGCCATCTCACCCTCTGGATTTTTCAAGATAATACCACTTGTTTCATCAACACCAGTCTCAAAAAAGTTGGCTGTTGTTAAGACCTGATTGGCACGACTCTTCATAAAGAAACGAGCAAAACTAGTCGCGTAGACACCAATATCAAGAAGGGCACCACCAGCTAATTCTTTGGAGAAGAAACGGTTTGTCACATCGTACTCCTTACAAGAACCAAAATTGACTTGCACCATCTTAACTTGACCAATGGCACCACTAGCCACAATTTCAGCAAGCTTTTTGTAAAGTGGCATATGAAGCAAAGTCACGCCATCAGAAATGACTAAACCTTTTTCTTTAGCAACCGCTACACATTCTTCTAATTGTTGGCTATTTACGGTAATTGATTTCTCACAAAAGACATGCTTGCCGGCCTGTAAAGACTGTAATAAAAATTTGTAATGTAAGCTGTGAGGTGTTGCAATGTAGACAATATCGATAGCAGGATCGGCAATCATTAGATCGGCACTAGCATAAGCATTTTGAACTGAAAATTCATCAGCAAACTTCTGAGCTGCTTCTAAACTTGTATCGCAAACAGCATAAATCTCGCCGTTGACTGCATTCAAGGCAGCTGCCATTTCATGTGCAATCCAACCTGTTCCTAAAATACCCCAATTTAATTTTTTCATGTTATTTCCTTTCTATCAATTCAACTTGATTTGAACTAGCAATGATTGCTTTTGTAGCAACTTGATAAAAGAGTGAATGATCAATCAGTCCTTTAATCTTATCCAATTGATTTGCCAACTTTGCAAGATCATTTGGTTTTGTAAAAGTGGCTTCTAACAGGTAATTACCATCATCACTGATGGTAACTCCTGCTTTAGCAGAGCTTGTCCTGTAGCAAACTTGACCACCTAATGCTTGGACACTTTTCTTAACATAGCTTACTGCCACAGGCAATACTTCCAAAGTAACCGGGAGATTAAAAGGCAACTCTTGGAAGTACTTGCTCTGATCGACAAGTAAAATGTACTCATCAGCCATGCTGCCCACTAGTTTTTCATGGGTATGAATACCGCCACCCGATTTTAGGGCATTAAGATCATAATCCAACTCATCACACCCATCAAAAGCTAAATCGATTTGACTGACATGACTCAATTCTTGATGTTTGAGTCCTTTTTCTTGGCACAGACGATAAGTGTCAAAAGAAGGTGTTACGATTGTGATTTCTCTTGGAGATTGAGCCAGTAAGTCAACCATTAGCCCAACAGTTGACCCACCACCTAGCCCGATTGTCATATCATCTTTTATCAACGAGACGGCATATGTTGCACATCTTTTTTTCATTTAAACCTCCTCAGTTGTAAGTGGTTTTTTAAGGAATGCTAGAATAATACAACCAACGCTGGCACCAATCAAGATAGCTAATGCATACTGTAAAGGATGACCAATTGTTGGTAGAACAAAGATTCCACCGTGTGGTGCACGTAGTGTACAGTCAAAGAAGATTGATAAACCACCAGCCACAGATGATCCAATAATACAAGAAGGCAATACACGAAGTGGGTCACTAGCTGCAAATGGAATCGCCCCTTCTGAGATAAATGATAGGCCTAATAAGTAGTTAACAAGACCTGATTCACGTTCTTTTTTAGTGAAACGATTTTTAAAGAATGTTGTACATAGTGCAATAGCTAATGGTGGGATCATCCCACCTGCCATAACTGCAGCCATAATTTGAAAATTCCCTTCCGCCAATTGTGATGTCGCAAAAACGTAAGAAGTCTTGTTTACAGGTCCACCCATATCAACAGATTGCATCCCTGCAACAATGACACCAAGCAAAATTTTACTTGTCCCATTCATACTGTTTAAGACACCAGTTAAACCAGAATTAATGGCACCCATAGCTGGGTTTATCAAGGTTGTAATTACAGCTCCCAACAAGATCCCAAAAACTGGTAGATAATCATTGGGCGAACACTTTCAAGAGAACTTGGTAATTTTTTAGTTAGTTTTTTCAGCCCTAAAACCAAATAACCTGCAGCAAATCCTGCAAATAATGCACCTAGGAAACCCGCATTGACATCACCACCTGCTGGATGGGCAAAAGTTGACCCAGCTTTTGCTACTAAACCAGCAACAAAACCAACAGCAAGACCTGGACGATCAGAAATACTCATGGCAATGTAACCTGATAAGACAGGTAACATCATTCCAAATGAAAATTCACCAATTGTTTTTAAGTAAGCTGCTATTGGTGTATTCTTCCCAAAGTTTGCCGGGTTAATACTGTAATCATCAAATAGGAAAGCTAAGGCAATCAGGATCCCACCACCAATGACAAATGGTAACATGTGGGAAACACCATTCATCAAATCTTTATAGACCTTACGACCAAAACTTTCTTGATTAACAAAATCCGATTCCACACCACTCAAATCTGTATGATGATAAATGCTAAATTCACCATTGACAGCGTCTTGAAGCAACTTTTCTGGTTTATGGATTCCTTCAGAAACTGGAACAAGCTTTAAAGCTTTGCCATCAAAACGAGAAAGATTAACCTTTTTATCAGCTGCAATAATAATCGCATCAGCTTCTTTTATTTCTTCAGTTGTTAAGATATTTTTTGCACCGTCTGCACCCTGCGTCTCAGCTTTAAGAGGAATGCCAAGTTTTTTACCCTGCATTTCCAAACTTTCAGCAGCCATATAAGTATGGGCAATCCCCGTTGGACATGCCGTTACAGCTAAAACACGGTAATTCGTATCAACCTGAGCATTTGCTAACTGACGTTGATCAACCTCTGCTTCTTTTTTATCAATGAGTTGTAAAAAGGCTTGTGCAGATTCAGCATTAAGTAATGACTCTTTAAATGCAACATCCATTAACAAAGTTGACAACTTAGCTAGTGCTGATAAATGTAAATCACCACCAGTTTCAGGAGCTGCAATCATAAAGAATAAATGACTAGTTTGCCCGTCTAAGGCTTCAAAATTAAGTCCTTTCTTAACTACCATCGCCGCTAGTCCAGGTGATGTTACAAATGCTGATTTTGCATGCGGAATAGCAATCCCATCACCAACACCCGTTGTGCTTTCTGACTCACGACGCCAAACATCAGCTTTATAACCACTAATGTCATTCAAATGGTCACCACGGTCCATTAACACTGTTAAATAATCAATAGCTTCAGTTTTTGTCTCAATTGCCGCAGCAATATCAATTGACTGAAGGGAAAGCAAGTCAGTAATTTTCATGAGCTTCTCCTAAAATTCCCTTAAATTTTGTTTTTGTGATATTTATTTTCTTAAAATTAATAACCGCGATAATTATTTTTACAATCTTAGTATAGCACATAACTTATTATTGTCAATATATTTTTTGCGAAAATTATTTACTTTACAGGTGCAAAAAAAGTTATCAGGAATTCCTGACAACTTTTCTGCTTATGTATTTATTTTCTACCAAAAAAACAAGGCAATACAGCTTATAATTTCTCATCAGCTAATAGGGATTCACGCTTACTCAGTTCATGATAACTACTCTTTTGACCAACAGTTAAAAAGAGATAAATAGTCTCAATCACAGTCATTGCTGAGACACGTGAAAAACAGAATTCGTTGAGAAAAAGCTTTTCGCGGGTTGCCGTTTGTAGATGGTAGTCAGCAATAGAGGCAATTTTAGAATTAGGATTATTTGTAATCCCAATTGTTGTAACACCATTTTCCTTAGCTTCTTCAACCATCTTCACCACTTGGCGTGATTCACCAGAATTGGAGATAGCAATCATAACATCTCCCTTTTTCAAGGACAAGGCAAAAGCAAGCTGCGTCTCCCAAATGGTGCCAGAAACTGCTTTAATCCCTATTTCATTAAAACGAAAGGCTCCATCAATGGCTACTGGTATAGTATTCCCAACGGCTACTAGCTGAACCAAATTAGCTTCTTGAATAGTTTCCAATATATCACGAAATTCATTTTCATCAATAAAAGAAATGGTTTGCTTTAATTCTTCTGTCTTGTTTGCCAAAATATTTTGCAAAGATTGACCAATATCATCTTTTGAAATAGTGTTTGAAACTGGAACCGGATTGTCACTTTCTACAATTTCCTTAGCCAAACTAATTTTCAAATGGTGAAAACCATCAACTTTACACTTACGACAAAACCTAGAAATTGTAGCAACACTTGTCCCACAAGCCTCAGCTAACTCACCTATT
Source organism: Streptococcus penaeicida (assembly GCF_002887775.1). Classification (GTDB taxonomy): domain Bacteria; phylum Bacillota; class Bacilli; order Lactobacillales; family Streptococcaceae; genus Streptococcus; species Streptococcus penaeicida. The sequence continues at coordinate 6,904 of NZ_LOCM01000029.1, forward strand.
GTCATATTTACAACATCCTGATGATGCTGGATAATATAATTAGCAATTTTCTTCTCTTGCTCAAAGAATTGATCATATAAAATATGTATGGTATCCAATACCGATTGTTGCTTTTCCATAGAAATCTCCAATACGAAAATAGTTTTCATCCCATTATAGCACAGCCATAGCTCCAGTCAAAAATAAACCAGTTCATGCTAGCATGAACTGGTTTTGGAGATTAACAAAATAAGGACTCAAATTAAATTTCTGGATAACTGGAGAGGATATAATCTTCAGCTTCCTTACTCCAAATACCTTCCGTCTTCTCAAGAATATTAGACAAATTAGTATCAAGTTGATTAGCATCTGACAGTTTCAATCTATCAAATTGCTTTTGAGTGTAAACCAATTTTTTACCACCCCCAATTTCTGGCTGACTCTGTGTTGTCTCTGCTAAAGAGTCTAAACCTAGAATATGAGTTACAATATTTGCCACTGTAATCGTTCCATCTTCAACAGCTTTTACTGCTTTTCGCATGTCCTCTGTGTTGCCACCTGATGTACCTACGTAGTGTGTAAATGAATAATGGATATCATAAAAATTAATAGGTGCAAAGAAGTCTTTATTTTGAGGTCCCGCAAAGAAGTTTAAACATCCATCTGCATTCAATAAGGACGAGGCATCTGTAACCAGTGTCTGTGAAGGTACAAGTACAAAAATATCATCAAACCCTTCCCCGTTAGTTAGTTCTTTTATTTCACTAACCTGATTTTCCATATCTTTTGTATTAACAAAAGTTACTTTTGTTTCCTCTGTTTCAGGATATAATGCTTTTGCTCGATCTAACTTATCTTGGTTAATATCTGTAACAATGAGATGTTTTGGTTTTTTGGGACCATGCAATGCATAATCAACAGCTAATAGTCCCATAGGACCTGTACCGCCAAGAATTAAAAGATTTCCGGCTTCTTTTATACCCATTTGATGATTATAGCTACCTTCAATTAAATGATAGTTAGCTTCAAAAGCACCTATAACACAAGATAAAGGCTCTAACAATGATCCTTCAAAATAAGTATTCCCTTCGTAAGGAATCAAACAGTCTTGTTCTAAAACATCTTTATCAATAATAATATAGGTTGCATCCCCACCTGTATATGGGTAAGAATAACCTGGACAATCAGGTCGATCACTTAATTGTAAGTTTGCTTGAACAACATAGCGTTGTCCTTTTTTAAATTTGTGTTGCCATTTCGATCCAACTTCAAGAATTTCTCCACAAAATTCATGGCCAATAATAATTGGAAGATTAGCAAGGTCTTTTGGTGTTTTTTTATGGTCTTCTCCCTGATTTGCCAATTTCCAAGAAGACATACAAATGCTATCAGTAATAACAGATGCTAAAATTTCATCATCTTTCATTTCTGGCAAATCAAATTCTTCTAGTCGTAAATCATTTTTTCCATATAATCTAACTGCTTTTGTTCTCATCATAATTCCTCATTTTCTTTATGCTAAAATACCTAAGGCATAGCCTAAAATACCAACTCCAAAAAGAATAAAAATCAATACGATTGGACTTACTTTTTTACGAAGAAGGTACATCATAACAAAAGTTAATAGTAATGGCAGAAGCCCTGGTACAAGTTGATCCAAAATATTTTGAATAGACGTTACAACAATTTTCCCATCAGCACCTTTAGTTTTATAAGCCGTTAAAGCGACATTTATATTTGTCCATTTAGTTACTAAAACACCCATAACAAATAAGCCTAAAATAGTTGCACCTTCAGTTAATTTTGGTAATATGTTTCCTGATAAATTTTTAACTATTCCCAAACCTTGCTGGTAGCCATAAGTTAAGCCATACCATTTTATTGCCATTCTAACAAGATTAAATGCTAAGAAGAAGATAATTGGACCCATTATTTGCCCTGTAAGAGCCATAGAAGCACCTATTGCTGCTAAAATTGGTCTTAAAGTTCCCCAAATAAGTGGATCTCCTACACCACAAAGCGGACCCATTAACCCAATTTTTAAACTACTGATTGTACCATCATCCAAATCAGCTCCATTAGCTCTCGCTTCCTCCATAGCCATGGTTACCCCAATAACTGGTCCACACATAGCTGGTGTTACATTGAAAAATGTCATGTGTCTTTTTAAAGCATCTGCTTGGTCTTCATTGCGACTATAAATACGTTTAATAGTAGGAATCATATCAACGCAGAAAGCTAAAGCGTGGATTCTTTCAAAATTAAATGATGCTTGTTGAAAATTTGAATAAATAAAGGTTTTAAAAATATCTTGTTTTGTAATTTTTTTTGTTGAAATATTTGTGTCAGTCATGTCAAATCCTCCTAATCTTCTAATTCATCATCAGCTAGCTGATAATTATTAGGTGTTGCAACTGCTTGTATTTTTGAAAAATTTGGATTTAATTGAACATAAACCAATGCAATAACTAAACCGAGTATCCCAAAAGATAATAAACTAAAGTCAAGATAGCCACCTAATACAAATCCTGCAAAAAAGAATGGCAATAAATATTTAATGTACATCATGTTCAAGACCATAGCATAACCAACGACAACAATCATACCACCTGCTACAGCTAAACCACCTGTAACAACTTCAGGAATCGCATTTAAAAGTCGAATAACAGCATTTGCATCCACAAAGACGGCGACTAAAGTTGCTGGAATTGCTACCCGCATCGCTTGAAAAATAAGTGCGAAAAAGTGTAAAAATATGATTTTATTAAAATTAGCTTTCTCTGCTTCTTTATCTGCAGCATGTTGAATAGCAACTGTTACCGTACGAACAAGAACTGTTAAAACTTGACCAGCAACCGCAACTGGTAAGGCGATGGCTATTCCTTTCTGGATATCTTGATGACCAACTACAACTAAAATAGTTGAGATGACACTTGCAAGTGCAGAGTCTGGTGACTGTGCCGCGCCAATATTCATCCACCCTAAAGCAATTAATTCTAGAGTTCCTCCTAAAATAATACCCGTTGTCATGTCACCCAATATAAGACCAGTAACCGTACAAGCAATCAACGGTCTATGAGTTTGAAATTCATCAAGTACGCTTCCCATACCGGTAATACTTGACCAAATAAAAATTAGAATTACTTGAAAAACAGAGATTTCCATGTCATACCCTCTTCTCTATGATTAATATTAGAATTTAACTTCATTTAATAGAACTTTGAAATTTTTTGGTGTATCAGAGGCTAGAACTCGACAATCAAGTGCAACCCCCAAACGATCCAACTCATAAAACGCCTCAACATCTTCCTTAAATACTGAGATAGCTTTTGTCATTTGTTTACGTCCAGATTTAAATTGCATTCCTCCAATATTGATAGACTCAATTGGAACACCACCTTTTACGAGTTCAAGTACTTCAGAAGGTTTTGTAAATAGAAGGAAAACAGTGTCATCTTTATATTTCGGATTTTGAAATACTTTTATTGCTTTTTCACATGTTACAACATTAACTTTTATTCCAGGAGGCGCAGCTTGTTTTACTAGAGTTTTTCTAATTTCATCATTTGCAACCTCATCACTAGGTATAATAATTCGCTCTGCATTTGCTTCCTTTGCCCAGACAGTAGCAACTTGTCCGTGGATTAGGCGATCATCAATCCTTGCCAATTTTATTTTCATTATAGTTCCTCCTCATCATCAATGATGTCTTTATTAAATATTCGAACAGTATCTACTACGGCTTTCTGTAATTCTTCAGATACCTCTGAAATTGATTTACTATTGATTAATATTGCTAGTTCCAAAACTAATGGGAGTGACATCCCAGAAATAATGGACATATCAAATTGAGGGTTTTTTAGTGCAACAGAACAGGAAGCATTATAAGGAGTTCCACAAAATATATCCGTAAAAACAAGAACCGGAGAATTAAGCGCTTCCATTATTCCTGAAATTTTTTCTTGCAAACTATCCAAACCTTCCTCCGCTAAAAAACTAATCGGATGAAAATTGTCTAGCTTTCCAAATAACATTTCAGCTGATTTTTTCATTTCTACAGCCAAATCCCCATGTGCAATTAAAATAACCTGATTCATATGTTACTATCCTCTTGTCTTTCCACCAGCAATATTCGTTGTTACTCCTGTAATGTAACTTGATCTTTCAGAAAGATAAAATAAGACTAAATCAGCTACTTCACTTAATTTTCCACTTCGTCCTAACGGGGTTGTCGATGTAGATGAATAGCCTTTCCTTATGTCTTCAACAGTTTTATTTCTAGTATAGGCTAGAGCTGTTTCATAAGCTTCTGTTCTTAATCCTGTCGCTTCCATTATACCTGGTGCAATACCTACAACTCTCACTCCATATTTACCAAGTTCCTTAGCCCATGATCTCGTATAACTATAAACTGCTGCCTTTGTAGCTGCATAGACACTCTGTCCTTCAGATCCCTCAAGTCCCGCCTCCGAAGCCATGTTAATAATAACACCAGATTTATTTTTTACTAGAATTCTTCCAACAAGTTGACTCACAATAAATAGTCCCTTTTGATTAATTGAAGTAATTTTATCAAAAAGAGAATCGTCGATTTCGTACTGGCTATTATCAGATCTACCATCAACAAGTAATCTCGGTACATTAATACCAGCATTATTAACAAGACCATCAATTGTGCCAAATGTTTCAATTGCCAAAGATACTGCTTTTTCTACAGCCTTCCGATCAGTAATATCAACTTTAATTGATAAAAGATTTGGATTATCAAATTCTAAGTCAGCGACATCAAAATTGATAACTTTAACATTATTTTCAAGCAATTCCTTTATAATTGCTTTTCCGATACCTGAAGCACCTCCAGTAACTACTACAACTTTATCTGAAATATTTAACCAGTCCATTTCTTAATCCTCTCATTTGTGATTTTAAAATAACATTTGTTACAAATTTAGTATAGCACGATATTTTCACATGTCAACACAAATGTGAAAATATATTCACATTTGTTGAAAAAAGAGTTAAAAAAAAGGAAAGTTATCTTCTTAAACCTTCCTTTTTTGATAATAATTCTATTGTGACTAGTTATGCTACTTGCTTTCAATTAGTCTCCGAGCTGTTTCTTCTGTTGTAACTAAAATATTAATATACTGACCTTTTAATGCTCCAACAATAGCATCAACTTTTTCTCTTGAACTGGCTATACCTATACGATAAGGACATTTTTGCAATTGACTAATAGATATCCCTATAATACGATCATCTAAATCACTAACAATATGTTCCCCTTGTCGATTATAAAAACGTGAAACAACATCTCCCACCATATCCTGCTCAGATACTTGATCTATAATATCTTTACCATAGAAGTCACTCCAAGTTTGATTATTCATTAATATAGGACTACCAATCCCCATAATAACTATATCGAGCTGGCCCCAAAGAGATAAAATTTCTTGATTAAAGTCACTTTTCAGTAATTCTTCTTTTAAACTACTTGTTTCTAAAATGGCTGGCGCATCAATTAACTTGGCTTTACCATGAATCATTTTTGCAGCCTCGTAAGTAATCGTATTGACATGAAAATCACTGACTAGTCTCCCGGCAGGTCCTCCTATAACCGGTACACAAATAGTTTCTGGAAGAATTAATCTCGGCATATTTTTTGAAACTACAGCCATTGTTTCTCCCCATGAAAAACCAATCTTCATTTTGTCTTTAAGAATAGTTTCTAGGTAGTCTCCTAACGATTTTGCAAGCATATTATCTTTTTGATTCCTATCTAGCTCTTTTGCTGTAGAAATTACTATGGCTTTTTGCAAACCAAATGAGGATTCTAAATCCTGTTCAAGACCGTAATTTCCAGCTTTATCATAATTGATGATAATTTCAACAATTCCTTCATCACGAGATTGTTTTAATAATCGACTGATTGTTGTTCTATGAATATTTAACTCTTTTGAAATTTGACTTTGTGTCTTACTTTCTTGATAATACATTTCAGCAATTCTAACTAATAATTTTCTTTCGTCCAATTCAGGATACCTCATTTTTTTAATTGATTGTATTGTAGCATATTATTCCTTGTTTTCAAATGTTGTACTCTTACCACAAATGTGATCTTAATTATTATGTTCTACTTCTGTTCTACCAAAATATTTTCCCTACTTATAAAAAAGTGACAAAACCTTGATAAGCCAATATTTTCTTTCCCAAATTTTATTAAATTTAACTAAATTTAGGCTGTAGGGGGAATAACGGTATATTATACATGAAGATTCATTTTTTCATTACTACTTGTCCACCTTTTGCCCACTCTAATTTAATTTTTCAACATCCTTTATATAGAGATAGCGATTAAAACCGTTCTTAAATGCTTGATATCATCACTTTTCAAACTTTATCGGTCATTAGTTCTATCCTGTAGGGGGCATCTAAATATATGAGAAAAAGCCTTTGTTTAAAGGCTTTTTTGCTTGTCTTAAGAGGATTTGTCCCATCATTTGTCCCCGAAATTTTTTTAAAAATTTCAATACTAAATTAGAATTAAAATATACTTAATATATATCACTGTCTGTTGGTAAACCTTTATATTCAAATCTTGGTCCCTCTTCACCTTGAACCCCATTTAATTCAAAGCCAGATTTTTCTAACACTCTAATTGAAGCTATATTATCAATTTCCGACTCAGCTTCAATCTTATTTACTTCATCATGACTCCTTACCCATTCTACCATCGCTTTTACTGCTTCTGTCGCGTATCCGTATCCCCAGAATAAATTATTTAAACCGTAACCTATTTCAACAACACCCTTATCTAGTCCTTTAAAACATAAATCACCAATTCTTTGGTTGTTATTATCTGAAAGTTCAATAATCCAAGTTGCATACCACTTTCTTTCCAAAGGATTATTAACACTAGCATTGAGCATTTCAGTGTATGCCTGTTTCATTCCCTGATCCTTTTCACTAGCAATGAGTTCTTCCATCTCTAAATCAGAGGATAATCTAATTTTCAATCTTTTAGTTTTAATAATACTATTCATTTTAACTCCAACCTATTTATGATAATACTTTCTAATAAAGTCGAACAAATTCTGTCTTCTCATTAACTACCAGCCACCATATAAATTATTATCATTTGGATGAGAAACATAGTGATGTAAAACTTCCTTAGCTGTTAAAGGCATATCTTGAAAAGGTAATTCACTCAAATCAAACCATTTTAATAAACCCTCATTTGAGGATAACTTATTATTAAACTCATGTCTTAATTCTGCAAAATAATAGTAATTTTGTCTAATTTCATTATTAACGTTTCTAAGTGCAATATATTTTAACTTAAAGTCACTAATATCTTCTAACGTAATATTTAGCTCTTCTTCTAGTTCTCTTAGGGCACATTCTTTTGGTCTATCTAACTCAAATGGTTCAAAGTGTCCACCTGCAGAACTAATCCATAAGTTATTAACCACTCTACTTCCTTGTCTAAAAAGTAATAATAGTTCATTTCCTCTTCTAAGATAAACTGAAGTCATACTTCTTAATTCATTTGTCATAACTAACTTTCAATGCCCATTCTTTCTATTTTTAATAGTTCAGTTTTACTATACAAACACTTATATATATCAGGCTTCGATGATGCTTTCCAGAATTCGAATCCGATAGCATCATCAAAATAGTTTAAAATACAAGTTAGTATATTTCCGTGTGTTCCAATCGCTACTGTCTTTAAACTTTTATCTTTTAATATTGACATAATAATTGGAAGAGCTCTATCTTGCACCTCTTTTGTACTTTCTCCTCCCTCCAGCTTTAAAGATTTATCACTAAATGACTCTCTAATTGTATTCTCTATTATCTGTTTATCTAATTTGTAATTACCCTTTAGTCTCTTTTCTCTAAGCTCATCAAATAATAAAATAGTTTTATTATTAGCTAAAGGTTCGATTGTTTGTATTGCTCTTTTGTACGAGCTAGATATATATTGGTCGAATTTTACATCATCCAACTTCTTAGCACATTTATAGATGCTCTATTTCCTTCTAAAGAAAGTGGTCTCGATCTTTCTTCTCCAAAAATGAATGGAGAATCTGCATGTCTAATAAAATAGATAGTTGTTGTCATTAGTAATCCCCTAATATTCCATATAATTAAATTTATAATTATCGAAGTTGATTTCTTCTTAGTTCAGCTAAGATAGGTAGTGCTCTATCTGATGCCAGAAACTCTTTATCTAGACTAAATAATGTATTTTCACTAATCCATTTATAATCAATCGTTTCTCCATCTTGTAATACAATATCTTTTTTATCACAATCAGTTAGACAATAATATTCAACATATAATGTCTGATGCTTCTTATGAACTATTCTTTTCACTTCAATTAATTTATGTGATTTTATACCAGTCTCCTCATATAACTCTCTCTTAGCACATTCTATTGGTGATTCTCCTTTTAATGCTGAACCTCCAGCAGTAAGTTCCCACTTTCCCCCTAAATTTTTATTATAATCCCTCTGCATAAGTAAGTATGTCCCATCGATATGTTTAACAATAATTTCAGTAACTAAGTGGTAGTATCCTTCCTTAAGGGTATCACCTCGAATTAGTTCTACATTAAGTTTATTGAAATTTTTATCATAAGCATCCCAAACTTCTTTCATATTTTGTCTCCATTATTTTTGTCATTACTTTATCTAATAACTCTTATTTTATCATATTTAAACAAAACGATATCTTCTTAACTATTAGTTATTACTAATAATATTTAATTTAATTGAATGAAATATAACCTACAATAACTAAAAAGCACCCCATTCATTAGATTATTGATATGTACCCCTTTTACTGGACTAATCCAGTGAAAGGGGTTTTTGTATGAAATATAATTATAATTTTAAATTAAATGCAGTAAACATGTATCGATCAGGTCAGTGGATAGAGACTCCAGTTGGTATCGGCAAAAAAACTTTAGAAAAAGAATTGTCCGATGGTCAAAAACTGTTTGAGCTAGCTCAAACAGCCTAAGAACAACTGACTTAGTCAGATGAATGATTTGTTGCACTTGACTTGACAATTCGGGAAAAATATTTATTTAACTAAATATATCCTTTATAACGGACATTTAGTGAAATTGTTATTATAACAGACATACTCTATATAAAAGTCAAAATAAATCAGCTAGTGTAAAATATATTAAACATGTTATTCTGAATATAATTACTTTCTATTTAGATTTATTTAGTTAATAATCTCATACTATTTAATAACACTATGAGAGTAGAGCCTTCGTGTAATGCTACACTCTGAACAATATTAAGATTTCCTCCAAAAGTTAAAGTTACTAATATCAGCACAACTGTGAGAGATATAGTTACGTTTTGTTTAATATTTTTCTTTAATAATAAAGAAATATGAATTGCTTTTCCTAAATTTGTTAAGTCATTTTTCATAATTACGACATCAGCTGTTTCAATGGCAACGTCACTACCTTCCCCCATAGCAATGCCAACATCTGCATTTGCGAGTGCTGGGGCATCATTTACACCATCACCAACCATTCCAACAAGTCCGTATTTATTTTTTAAACTGTTAATATGATTTGCTTTTTCTTCTGGTAATACATTTGCGATAACTTTATCTATTCCAATTTGATTGGCAATGGCTTTCCCTGTTTTTTCTGAGTCACCAGTTATCATTATACTCTTTATATTATGTCTAGTTAGATTAGAAATAAGTTCGATAGCGCTTTCTTGAGGTTTATCTTGTATAGCAATATACCCAATTACTGAATCGTTAATTGCAATAAAAATAACTGTGGCCCCCTTTTTTTCCTCTTGTTCTTTTTCTATTAACCATTTCTCTTCTACTTTAGAAAAAAAACTTGGTTTTGCGATTTGAATTTTATTGTTTTCGTAAAATGCTGTTAGTCCTTCGCCTATCTTGTTTTCTACATTAAGATTTATTTTAGATGTGAGCCCTTTTTCAAAATAATTTACTATAGCCCTAGCTAAAGGATGGTTTGATTGATGTTCCATTGATAGGATAACTGATATTAAATCTTCTTCAGCTATTGTCTCTGGTGAAAATTTATAGGATACTACTTCAGGTTTGCCAAGAGTTAGAGTACCAGTTTTATCAAAAGAAATTGCTTTTAAGTCTGCCATAATAGATAGGTAAGAACCCCCCTTAAATAATATTCCCTTTTTTGCTAGATTTGCTATACCTGCTACTGTAGATGGTATTGCAGAAACAGCAAGAGCACATGGTGAAGCAGATACCATAAAAACTAACCCCTTAGCAAATGCCTTCATCAAAGTCCACTTAAATACTGTTGGTAGAATAACGATTAAAAGAATAAAAATAAGAAGCACAGCAGTAACATAAACTGGTTCCATTTTTTTAATAAAACTTTCTGTCGGTGACAAATTATTTTGTGATTTTTCCACAAGTTGGATAATTTTTGAAAAGACTGTATCCTCACTATTCTTAGTGACTTCCATTATAAATGATTTATCGCCATTTAATGTTGATCCAAAAACAATATCTCCCTGGGATTTCTCTCTAGGTATTGATTCACCATTAATGCTGGACTCATTGATGCTAGCGATTCCCTCAATTATTACACCATCTGTTGGAATTTGATCCCCATTTAATACCTGCAAATGGTCGCCTATTTTTAACTCATTAACAGGAACTAATTCTAATTTTCCATCTCTTCCTAGTCTTCTTGCTTCAGTAGGATTCATTTTAAGTAAAGTAGTTATTTCCTTTTGATTCCTATCTTCAATATATTCTTCTAAAAAATGAGCTCCTGAAAAGATTAAAATAAGTAAAGCTGCTTCTTTACTATCACCTAGCAAAATAGCACCTATAGCGGCTAATGTCATTAATATGTGAGTATTTGGATAAAAAATTTTTTTACGGCGTGTATTAGTTATTGTTTCAATTAAACCTTCCCACATAACATGATAGCCTGAAATAATTGTGGCTAAAATTAATAATAAATTTGTTATTAATTTTGAAAATGGAAATAGCATTGCAAGGAAAAAAATTATTATTCCTATAATATATAATTTCATATTGATGTTTAATCTGTTCATAATTTTAGTTTTTATACCTTTCTATATCTAACTTTCATGTTATACTGTAAGTATAAACTATACCGTGACGGTAATGTCAATAGGAGAATTTATGATTTCATATTTAACAATTGGTCAACTAAGTAAATACTCTGGAATTCATACTAAAGCTTTAAGATATTATGAAGAAATAAATATTTTAAAACCAACTTATATTAATCCCAAAAATGGATATCGCTATTATATGTTTTCAACCATATCATATGTAAAAGTTATTAAGATATGTGCCGATTATGGTATTCCATTAAAAAATTTCACCCAATTCATTAATGAATCGGGCGATATACATATGACTGATATAATCAAACTTGCGGAAAAAAAAATTTATGAAAAAGAAATTCAATTAGTAAAAGATAAACTTCAAATTAATCAATATAAACAACAAATAATGCGCTCTGACCAACTTGATCATACTATCAATTCACACATAGACATTGGAAATGAAGATTTTTATATAGTACCATTTAAAGGTGATATTCTATCGAAAGAATATTATGAAGCAGTTCAAAAAACATTATCAAAATTAGAATTACAAGGTTTTTCGTTTGATCAACGCCTTGGTTTGTTTTATAGAATTGAAGAAAATATTTGGAAATCATACTTGGCTTTTAAAATTATTGAATGTAGTACTTCCTATAAGAAAGAAGAAGTAATCTGTTTAAATCACTCTCATATACATGCCGAACATATTACAGAAGATGAAATTCATGTGAAAATATTAAATATAAAAAATAAAACCAATCAGATATTCTTATTAGAAACATTTGAAGAACCATATAATTTTAACACTCCTCATCTTGAACTTCTTTATATTTTATAATTTATACCCTTAATTCTGTTTTCTCAATTGAAAAATATTAAATAACGATATATTTTACATTATACTACTAGAATTATAAACTGTAGAATATTATATCATTGAGTAAGGGTTTCAAATGACGTACAATGAATATCCTAAATTCGCTAAATTACGGAAACTTTTTTAAAAATTAACTAAATAAATATATACATCTTTTGTACAATAACAAAAATTTTTTAGATACTCTAAAAAAGATGTAAATTATCATTTTCCAATAAATTATTTTTTGTTCTAGAAAGTTTTATATTCTATGGTAATTGTTAAAAATAAAAAGTGATAAATCCCTTGATATTACTAGATATTTTTATTTATTAATTAACTTTATAGTCCTTTTGTTACTTGTAGGGGCAGTATAAATGTAGTTGAAAACCTTGATTTTAAAGGTTTTTTCTTTGTTTTTTTAATTTTGTTTCTTAAATTTGTTCTTAGAACCACTTTTTTAAAATATTTCTTTTAAGTAATACCAAAACATTTCTAAACAGTTTTCATATTCTTTATTTGATTACCTCTGTCAAAACATGACCATAAGTCTCTAGTAACTGTGTAATATCCTTATGACCCATTAACTTTGCAACTACCCAAATATCTACACCTTTTGCTAATAAGTAACTTCCATAAGTATACCTTGCACCTGTTGCAGTCATTTTTGAATTAATATTTAATTTTTTTAAAACATTTTTAAGACTTTTATTTATCGCACTATTTGTCGAAACACCATATCTATAGTCATAAAATATTTGATTATTCATGTTTACAATTTTTAATTTTTTCAACATAACTTGCTGATCATCATACAACCGACTTAATATTAAAGCTAAAGATTGACTAATAGGAATCGTACGAATAGAAGTTTTTGGAGGACTAAAGATCCCCTTATCTCCACTAAACCTTCTATACGTTTTAATTTCTAAATTTTCAAAATCAAC
>NZ_LOCM01000030.1 GCF_002887775.1 Streptococcus penaeicida
GGTTTGGTCCTCATGGCCAATAATCTACTGAAATACAATAAGAGAATGATAAGAAATTAAAAACAGAGAATCACATCAAACGTGAGTCTCTGTTTTTATTAGTTATGAAGACTTTTGTCCCAGCCTCATTTTAGTTTGTCTTATTTTTGGAGTTTTTTTAATAACTTATCTTAGTTTTCAGTAGATTTTTCCATTATTTCGCCGGTTTTAGCATTTACAGTGTATTCATACTCTTTATTGTTAGCTGTAAAAGCTACTTCATAAGTGCTAGTTGTTCCATCCATATCTTTTTCAATTGACATCATAGATGTATCTGCTTCTTTAACATTAGCATCTTTTAAAACAATACTTTTAGCTTTATCTTGGGAGATAGAGTCCTTAGTTAAATCTTTAGCTCCGGATAATCCTTTGCTATCAGTAGATTTTTCTATAATTTTACCAGTTTTAGCATTTACAGTATAATCATATTCTTTTTTGTCTGTATCAAAATCAATTTCATAAGTAGCTTTTCCGTCTTCTTTATCAGACTTAATTTGGAAATTAGACACTTCTTTTTTACTTAGTTTAGCATCTTTTAATGCAATATCAGTTGCTTTATCTTCAGAAATACTTTTGCCTGTATTACCCTCAGAGCAAGCTGTTAAAATTAGAGCGGATAATAATACTAGGGTAGATGTAAATGTTTTTTTCATATAATCACCTTTTCTAAATTTATTTAAATATATTATACCAAGTGACCACTTATTTGTAAAGAGATATGGTCTTTTAAAAAAATGACATACCTATGGATTTCGTCAAAAAATTGTAAAAACATTCACTAAGTGTTTTATTTATTTGTTTAATATGTTAATTTATTGTATTCCTACATCTCCTTAAAAAATCTAATTCGTTTACTTATAATATTACTTTGCCTGATAATACAGGTAGTTTTATAGAACAAAGTAATGTTTCATTACCTGTTAAATTATAACTGCTTTATTTTTGTTAACAGTAGCATTTATAGAAGTTATTAAAGTTGGGATAATTTTTCTATAATAAGTATTTATAAAATAGGTAACCAAAGAGTGCACTGAACCCTTAAATTAAGACATAAGAAACCACTCCAGTTGAAATCTAGTAAACTAGAATTATAGAGTGTTTTAATTATGGTCTAAACATCATAATTAGTGGAGATAAAATTTGTGAATCGGCTACACTATACTATATATGATTTATTCCTTTTTTGTATTTACACAAGATATTTTACACACCAAATTAAAATTGGAGGAAAAATATTAAATACTTTATGTTATAATTTGAACAACAACATTGAACTAGTCAATTCAATGTTCAACGGTGAGTCTTTGTATATTTGAAAAATCTATTTATTGGATCATTGAGTTTTTATTAGAGTAGTTTTATTAATATAATACATACGAGAGAGTATAAATTCAACTAATAAAAAGTGAAAAAGGAGATTATATGTTTTTAGCCATAAATGAACTAAAAGAATCGAAACTTAGATATTCCTTGATTGTAGGGTTACTATTTCTAGTTGCTTATCTTATGTATTTTTTATCAGGTTTAGCCTATGGGTTGATACAGGAAAACCGATCTGCTATCGATTTATGGAAAGCAGATACAGTTTTGTTGTCTAAGGATGCAAATAGTACTCTAAATTTATCTTCTATAAAAATTAGTGAAAAAAATAATATTGAAGCATCAAAATTAGCAACTTTAGCTCAAAGAAGCACAGTTGCTTGGAATAAACAAGAGCCAAAAGAGTCAGATAAAGAAAAAGTTAGTATATTTGGTATAAATAAGGATGAGTTTTTAAAACCTAAAATTATCAAAGGACGTTCCATCACTTCTGATAAGGAAGTAATTATTGATAAGTCTCTTGCAGATAAGTCTAATTTTAAACTTAATGATAAAATATATTTAGCAAACTCGATCCAAAAATATGAGATAGTAGGTATTAGCCAGAAAGCAACATTTAATGTTTCTCCCGTTATTTATATGACACTTGGTGGTTTTAAAAATATAGATTCGTCAGTCCAATCACTATTGACTAATCATGATATAAAAGTTAATGCTTTTGTAATAAAAGGAGAATTGAAAAAATATGATAAAGATAAATTTCAAAAACTATCTCTTGAAACTTTTATAAAAAAATTACCAGGATATAGTGCTCAGACAATTACATTCGGTTTTATGATCGGATTTTTAGTTATTATTTCAGCCATAATTATTGGAATTTTTATGTATGTATTAACAATTCAAAAAGCACCGATTTTTGGAATCATGAAAGCACAAGGTATTTCGAATAAAACTATTGTAAATGCTGTATTAACACAAACTTTTTTACTAAGTCTATTTGGAAGTAGTTTAGGGCTTTTAGCAAATTGGGCGAGTTCCCTAATACTTCCACAAACAGTACCATTTCAAGGGAACTGGTTCTTTTACGGTATTATTTTTATGAGTATGATACTCTTTTCTATTTTAGGGACATTATTTTCTGTATTTGCTATTATCCGAATAGATCCCTTGAAAGCGATTGGATAGGAGAACAATATGAATGTTTTAGAATTTAAAAATGTAACGAAGTCCTTTAAAGATGGTCAAACACAAATTGTTGCCCTTAAAAAAACGAATTTTAGTGCAGAGCGAGGCCAGTTTATAGCTATAATTGGACCTTCCGGTTCAGGAAAATCTACTTTTTTAACAATAGCCGGTGGTTTACAAACGCCATCAAAAGGACATGTTATCATAAATGGGAATGATTTTACTTCTTTAAATGAAAAAGAAAGATCAAAATTGCGGTTTAAAGATATTGGATTTATTTTACAAGCCTCTAATTTGATTCCTTTTTTGACAGCTAAACAGCAACTTGAATTAGTTGATAAACTAATGAAAAATGAAAATAATCAATTGCAAGAATCTTTATTTGAGGATTTAGGTATTACTCACCTTAAAAATAAATTACCAAGGGACTTATCAGGTGGTGAAAGACAGAGATTAGCTATTGCCAGAGCACTTTATAATGATCCAGCTATTGTTTTGGCAGACGAGCCAACGGCAAGCTTAGATTCAGAAAAAGCTTATGAAGTTGTAGAACTTTTAAAGAAAGAGTGCAAGGAAAAACAAAAGACCGTCATTATGGTAACACATGATAGAAGGATGATTGAATCATGTGATAAAATTTTTGAGATACGTGATGGTGTATTGAAGCAACAAAGATAAAATCATTAATAGTAACATTTTATATTCAGATGGTTTAAAAATTTATTTCATATAAACGAAGGACACATCATTTGCATATTTAGAACAAGTAACGAAAAAGTTACTAAAATCTCAAAATTACTTAGTTTTTAAGTTAATTTCCAAAACTTAAACCTTATTAAATAAGTGTTTGTTGACTTTAAAAAGTGTTTGGTAGCACTCAAAATCCAGTGCCTCACGGACGTGTCGGTTCGACCCCGACCGCCGGTATAATTGAAAAGACAAGGTTTCTATACTTTGTCTTTTTGATTTTTCAAAGTTCAATATTTGATTTACCTTTATTCACAACATCTTATCCTAAAATTTGATATACTATAGTAAAAGCGGTTACAGGAGAAAAGTTATGGAAATTAAAGAAATTATGACTATCATTGAAGACATGAAAGTCGGAGTCTTTGCTACAGTTGATAAAGATGGAAAACCACATGCACGGCATGCACACATTGTTGCTGCAAATGAAGAAGGTGTTTTCTTTATGACCAGTCCTAAAACGCATTTTTACCAACAGCTTATGGGTGATGAACGCATTGCTTTGACAGCCATGGTCGAAGATGATTATCTGACACAGGTTATTCGAATTGAAGGAATGGCTCGCCCTATTAATAATGAAGAATTGCGAACCATTTTTGCCAATAATCCCTACTATAACTTTATCTATACTGACGAAGAAAGTAATACTATGCAAGCATTCCAAATCTATGACGGTGAAGGTTTCTATCACAGTATGACGCAAGGTCATAAGTATGTTTACTCAATTGGCACTACCAAAGAACCATACATTAAATCAATAACATAAGGCATACAAAACATTATAGGCTGGACAAGAACTGAAGTGACCCCCAAAAGTTAGACTAAATATTTAAACAAAGGATTGAGTTCTGTATTGCACAGGACTCAGTCCTTTTAATGTTAGTTTGATTCGTTTAGTATTGTAGTAGTTGATATATTCTGAAATAGCTTTTTTCAGTGCTTCAAGGGAAGTAAATTCTTTCTCAAACCCATAAACATTTCTGTTTTCAGTGTTCCAAAGAAAGATTCCATCATGCCATTGTCTAAGCTATTGCCTTTACGAGACATTGAGGGTTTCATCCCATGGATTAAGAACATTTGACTGAGGATGTGGATTTGGAATTGGTAAAGAGATTAATAAACCGATAAAATAATATTAATTTAAAGAAACAGTAGAGGCTGTTTCTTTTTCATGATTAACATCTCAGAAGACTTCTATTGTATTTTTGTTTTACAAGTATGTGTTTCTAGGCTTGAACCCCTCCCTTCATTGAGTGACGTTTGTTTTAATATTAAAAAAATATTAAGTCTTTTCTAATTTTATGAAATAAGCATTGCAGAAATCGATTTCGATAGTGTATAATGTAATAAATTAAGCGAGCTTAATAAAAAAAAATAAACGGAGTTAAAAACATTTGCCGATTAGAAGGATAAATATGAAAGAGAAAAAAATCTGTAAAATTGCTATTTTAAGTTTAGTTTGTCCGCTAACCTTACTTTTAACTAGTCAGGCAGCAGCAGCTGAATCACAAAATGAAAACACAAGTAATTATCTCTCCAAGGTAAAAGCTGATGAGTCTCGTTCTCTAGAGGTGGAAAATGCTAGTAATTCCTCGAGTCCTATGTCAATTTATGAAGAGAAAGCAACAAATCAGTCTTCTGCTTTTGTTGAGCAAACTAATTCAGAAAATGAAAGCACTAATAAGAGTGAGCCTCTACCTACAAATCATGTTAATTTAGAACAGCCAATAAGGTCAGAAAATGCTGATGAGGCTTCTAGTCATGGAATAAAAGAATATGAAATAGAATTTGATCAGAAAACCAAGTATGTTAATGACGAGCTAATTGCAATGTTAGCAAAAAAAGAGGAAAAAGGGAAACAGAGCCTCAATGATTCCAAGGTTAATATTCAAGTCCCAGAACAATTTTCTTATTATTTAAATAAACTGGTTGGTGTCAAGAATATCAAGGAAATTGCTAATACAAATTTAGAAAAGTCAGAAAAAGAAGCTCTCACTAAATTAATTGATTCCTATATTAAATCGACAAATGATCGAAAGTTTGATGGACGGGGAATTGTCATTGCTTCTGTCGACTCTGGTGCAGACGTTAATAGTCAGGATATGACAATTGATCAAGATCCAAATGTTAAAAAGCATTTAAAATTAGCAGCTAATAAGGACTTGGGTTTTACAGAAAAAATCCCTTTTGGTTTTAATTATTTGACTGGAACATACGATATAAAAGACCGAAGTAATCGTCCGCACGGGATGCATATTGCTGGTATTTTGGCTGGGAACTCAAAAATCCCTGGAGGCTTTAAAGGTATTGCACCAAATGCACAAATTTTATCCTATCGTGTTTTTTCAACGGAACCTAAAGATGAAGATAATCCATCTTATGTCGGTCCAGATTCAAAATTCCATGCTATTGATGACGCTATTAGACGAAAAGCTGACATCATTAGCTTGAGTATCGGTGAACGAGCAAGTGGTTTATCTGATGATGACTTTTACGCCGCAGTTAAGAAAGCTACGGATGAAGGTATAATTGTAGTTGCGGCTATGGGGAATTACGCAGGTTCAGCTTCCACCAATTCTTACGATACTTATGTTGATAATGAATATAGATTAAAAGACACCTCGACAGCGGTAGGAGTTGCGGCAACAGAATCAGCAATCGGAGTTGGGTCGATCAACAATATGGTTGTTCCACTACCAAGAGTTTTGATTGATGGGAAAGAGTACCCATTCACAGAAGTTGGTGCACATTCTATTAAGCGCTTACCAAAAAACAAAGAAGACTTCGGCATTATCTATTTAGGAAAAGGGACACCAGAGGATATTGCCAAGTATAATCCAAATAATGACAGTTATAAGGATAAAGTCGTTCTTATTCAACGTGGAGATGAATCTTTAAAAATGAAAGTTGAGCGATTTTTGAAAAACTCAAAAGGTGTTATTTTAGTGAATGAGATTGTTTCTTCTACACGTGGAAATTATCATAGGGCACCTGTTATGGGATATGATGACTTGGATTTAAAACAAAATTGGGTTATTTCATTATCACATGATGACGGTAAAGAGTTAATTGACAAGGTCCAAAAGCTTGGAAACAAAAAAGTAAATCTCCAATTTAAAACGGAGCTTAAGCCATATATTATTGCTGATCAAAACGGTGTTTCTGGCTTTAGTAGTTGGGGGCCAAATTTTGGTTTAGAAATGAAACCTGATCTTCTTGGACAAGGAGAATATATTTATTCTACTAGGAATGATGATGACTATTTCATTAGTTCCGGGACATCAATGGCATCGCCACACGTTGCCGCTTCAGCAGCTTTGCTATTGCCTAAAGTTAAAGAATGGATTAATCAGAACCCAGAATTAAAAAGCCGCTTTCAATTAACTAACAGTGATATCATGAAAATTTTATTGATGAACACGGCAACTCCATTAATTAATCATCAAGCTTCTGATCTGGGAAAAGAGATTGAGCATTCTCCTCGACAACAAGGGGCTGGTTTTATCAATGTGAATAAAGCTTTTAACTCTGAGGTATTAATTAGAAGTAAGCGAAGTGGTGGAGCATCATTAGGTGAGATAGGTAAGGACCACTCCTTTACTTTGACTTTACATAATATGAGTAACCAAAGCCAAACTTTTGACATTGAAATGGGAGATATTTTTACAACAAGTGTTAAAGAAGTCACTCGAGATGATGAGTATGGTCCAGTTAAAATAAAAGCTGTCATTCCGAATATCCTAAGTGATGTCAAGTTGTCTGGTCCAAAACAGCTTACTTTAGCAGCCAAGGGTAGTATGGAAATCACCTTTAATTTGCAAAGTTCGGAATTAATTAATGATTTCATTGAAGGCTATCTTTACTTCAAGTCACATGATGGAAAACATCCACATTTAAGTGTTCCATTTATGGGATTTATGGGGGATTGGAATAGTGAGGCAGTTTTAGACAAGCCCGCGTGGGATAAAGACGCTAACACACATCTTGTTGAACTTGTTAAGGAAAAATATCTGGAACATGATAAAAACGATTATGAGCCTCTAATTAAACATGAGTCTGACGAAGCAGTAAATCCGAAAGATTATGCGATGACAACGAATCTAAATCGTAAAGTTGGACCACGACTTATCTTTTTAAGAGATGCTAGTGACTACGATGTAGCCATTGTTAAAGGAGAACAGAAAGATCAGCTTGTCCGTGTTTTAAAAGTTGGACATTACCCGTTCAAGTATATGGAAAGTACTTACCGTGAGAGTGCAGACCTTAAAGCTAAGTTAGAAAATATTGACAGCGATATCTTATGGGATGGTAAAATCCATGACGAAAATAGCTTTGGAGAATTGAAGAAAGCTGATCCGGGCCAATATTATTTTAGAATTCGTGCTAAAGCTGGGAAATCGGATGAATTCGAAACTATTTATTTACCAATTTTAATTGATAATGAAAAACCAGACTTTGACTTGAAGTATAAAAAGCAAACACTTCAAATTAGTGCGACAGATAACCATAAAGTTGAATCCGTTAAGGTATCATTAGAAAAAGGCTATAGATATGAAGCTTTAAATGTAAGCAAAGACCAAAACGACTCCTATGTTGTCGAAATTCCGAAAAAAGAAGGAGGACAAGTCACTTTAAGGATTGTAGCGACTGATATTGCAGGGAACGCCTGTGAAAAAACAGTAGTCCTTGACCAAAATGGGAAACTGACGGTTAAAGAAGAGACGCTTTCAAACTATAACTATCAGCCTAAAAAATCAGATGATGATTATGATGAGGCTGAAAATGACCTCCATAGTCTAGCTAGACACGAACTAGAAGATAGAGCAGACTCAGATGATGATGACGATGACTGGAGCGATGACGAAGAGGATGATGAAGACTCGGATATAGATGCTCATAATATAGTATTGACGCATGGAAAAGAAATTACTTTGCATACACTAGCTAGTCTTCAAGAAAATCATATTACTTATGATGATAACTCAAAAATAGCAACTTTAGACTATGCTATTTATCTTAAGAAAGGCTATCAAGCTCGTGTTAGAAATATCAATACTCAATACAATAGCCTTCAAAACAATCTTTCGGATCCATACAAAGCAATGTATGATACAACACTCAAATATGAAAACGACTCTTATAATAAGGAAAGTCAGGAGTATAATACTAAAAAAGTTCCGGATAAGCTCAAATTGGCAAATGGGAATAATCTCGTTTATGTTGATATTCTTGATGAGAAAGGTTCCACAGTCTTTCACAAAAATTATTTCATTTTTGTAGACTTAGAAACTCCGACTTTAGAGTTACTCAACAAAGAGGTCTTTAAAGACGATGAAGATTTAACTCCTGTATTAGATACTTCTAACGATTCTGACGATTTGGATGATTTTGAAAATGACAACGAAAGTGATACCTCACAACTAGGATATTATAAAGGTATTATCAAAACAAATACCAACCAACTTACTATGAAATTTAGTGTAAAAGATAATCTTGATTTTTGGAAACTATACGTCAATAATGATATGATTGATTCCTTTAGTTTAGACGGCTATTATCAAAAAAATCAAAAATTTGTGTCCTATACAATGCCAGTTAAAGATAAGCAAAAAATCTGTGTCAGATTAGAAGATAGGTATGGAAATAGCGATGAAGACCATTATGTAGTTGTTATTGATCCGACTTACCAAGATAAAAAGAATGTGATTCAAGCAAGTACACTTGTAACGGCAAAAAGTTATTGGAATCAAACAAGTACTCTGCCTGTTAAAGTTAAACAAGGTATTCTTGAAAGAGGAAAAGAGTACTCAATTAATGACTTAATAGAAGTTGGAGAAGGCACTTCTTATAGTATTAAAGAACCATTATCAACACAGCAAGAAGGGATTCAAAAACTGAGTATTGAATTATTTAAAGGCAATACACGACAATTCCAAATCCTTACATTCACTATTACAGATCCACAATCTGATAATATTCAAAAGAAGGAAATTAAAGATTTGCCACTAACTGAAGATGAGAGCCAAAAACAGGTAGATGACTTAAATAGTCAGGAAGTAATACAGGTGCAAGACGGTTTAAATATTATTAATCCTATACCACTTAAAATAAAGGAAACTCAAAAACATCAACAAAAAGTGCAGGGTAACAGAGGACATACCTTACCAGAAACTGGAAGCCGAGATGATTGTTCTAAGCTTGGTGCACTGTTTAGTGTAGTTATGTCTCTGGCAATATTCCTAAAAAATCCAATTAAAGGTAAAAAATTTTAGTGGAACATCTCAAAACCTATGGCTGTATTAAGGTCATAGGTTTTTTAGCTAGTTAATTTTTGGTGCTAGAACTTGTCATCTGAAACTGAGATATTAGTAGTGTTTTTGTCAAAAAACTCAGTTAATCGATAAGATTATTGTTAAAAGGAGTATAATGATAAGAATAGTAGTAAAAAGTTTTTTAATCATTTGATTTCTTGTGTAAAATAGGGAAATTGTTTTCTTGAAATGAAAGCAGGTTCAAAAAGTGAATAAAATTAAAAATATGATTGCCTCTTGTCCAGAAATAATGGCTATATTAGCCATTATTAAAAGTGTTGGGTTAGAAGATGCTTGGCTTTGTGCTGGAACTTTACGCAATTTTATTTGGAATCAACTATCCAATAAAGCACAAGCTCTAACGACGGATGTGGATTTGGTTTTTTATGATCCTTATTTAAGTTATCAGGAGACAGTGGAATTAGAGAAGAAAATCAAAACAAAATATCCTCAGTATGACTGGGAAGTAAAGAATGAAGTCTACATGCATATTCATACCCCAAATGCTCAGCCGTATCAAAGTGCCAGGGATGCCATTTCTAAGTTTCCTGAGAAATGCACCGCTATTGCAGCTAGATTAAATCAAGATAAACAAATAGATCTCTTTTTGCCATATGGTGAAAATGATATACTAGCATTTAAAGTCAATCCGACCCCTTTCTACCAAGAAGATCCGGAACGCCACAAAATATACAATCAGAGAATGCTCAAAAAGAATTGGAAGAAGATCTGGTCACAGCTTGAAATAAGTTATTTTCCTGAATAAATTAATTTGCAAAAGAAAGGATTTCTATGTCAGTCAATCTAGAATCTTATAAAGAGATGTTATCTCAGCCCTGGGGTAAAATTCAATATGAATTAACTTTTGCCCAACTGGCTTATATCAAAAATCAGAAAATTCTAGATTTCGGGGCAGGCTTTGGCTTGACCAGTCAATTCTTAGCCAAAGAAAATGAGGTTATCGCCATCGAGCCCAATGAGGAGATGCTTGATCCCCAGACACCGCAAGATTTTCAGAAAATTTTAGGAAGCATCAAAAAGGTAGAGGAGTTAGAAGCTCAGTCTTTCGATCTGATTATTTGCCACAATGTTTTGGAATATGTAGCTCCACAGGAACGTGCGACCTATTTGCAGGCACTAAAGCGTGTCTTGAAGCCAGATGGTCAACTATCTATTATTAAGCACAATCAGGCCGGTAAGGTCATGCAGGCAGCAGTTTTTGAAAATCGAATCGATAAAGCTTTAGGTCTACTTGACGGTGAAGACTTTGAGTCGGTGTCTTTCACGCAAGGCACTACTTATTCTTTAGAGGAATTGCTGGACGCTTCTCAGATGACCTTGGTCAAGTATCAGGGACTTCGCTGCTTTTATAGCCTCCAACCTAATGCCTTCAAAACAGGCGACAATTGGCTTGCAGAAATGACCCAGCTAGAATTAGCCGTCTGTGACTTAAAACCTTACAAAGATGTTAGCTTTTTACAACACATTTGGTTAAAAAATTAATTCTTTTTTGAAAGCCTATATTAGCTAAAAACTAAAGGGAAATACCCCTAAGCTATAGTTAAATATGATAGCTAACCCCCTTGATTTCCCATTTGTTTAGGAGTATACTTCATCTCATATTAATTTATGAGAAGGTATATGAGAATGGAAAATATATTGGAACCCTTTTTTGCTCTTCTTGGCTTTGCCTTTTTAGTGGCTCTCGTTTACTTCCCTTTTAAGGGGAATATTGATGCTGCTAAGGCAGTCGGTGCTCTATACGTCGTAAGTTTCCATGATGTTGATAGACCGATTGACTTGAAAGAAAACAAGAAGTTGGTGGGAAAAGTTAGGATTGTTTCTAAAACAAGTGACGGCAATTCATACAATGTCCAGTCTAAAATGAATGACAAAAGCTTAAGAGAATTTTTGATGCAGGAATATGGTCTGACCAAACATCAAGTTGTGGTTGCCATTGGCTAAAAAGTAAAAAA
This sequence comes from Streptococcus penaeicida, assembly GCF_002887775.1. GTDB lineage: Bacteria > Bacillota > Bacilli > Lactobacillales > Streptococcaceae > Streptococcus > Streptococcus penaeicida. Next base: position 11,579 of record NZ_LOCM01000030.1, read on the forward strand.
TGTATTTCATAAATGGCTCAGTTGATAAGAATCAGCTGGGTCTTTTTTTTATATACAAACTTTCCCTTGACTTAAAGTCCACTTTAAGGTGTATACTTAATTTAAGTTATCAGAATAATTAAAAAATATAACTGGTAAAGTATAAGGAGAAATTATATGAAAGCAACAATTTTCCAAGAAGCAGGCCTAGTTCAAGTTGAAGAAATTGCAAAACCTGTCATCCAAGAAAATGATGATGTGATTATCAAAGTTGTCAGAGCTTGTGTTTGCGGTTCTGATTTGTGGGCATACTCACACGGGGACAACAAAGCAGCACATTCCATCAATGATGGCCATGAAGCCTTAGGTATTGTCGAAGAAGTCGGTTCGGAAATCACAACAGTTCAACCAGGTGATTTCGTCATTGTTCCTTTTACCCACGGATGTGGGCATTGCGATGCCTGTCGAGCTGGCTTTGACGGCACATGTGATAATCATCCCGGTTACAGTAATTGGTCTAATGGTTTCCAATCAGAATACATTCGCTTCCATTATGGCAATTGGGCCTTAGTAAAAGTTCCTGGTCAACCTTCAGACTACTCTGAAGGCATGATTAAATCATTGCTGACGCTGGCGGATGTTATGCCAACTGGCTATCATGCTGCTCGTTGTGCACAGGTTTCAGCCGGGGATAAGGTTGTTGTCATTGGAGATGGTGCTGTTGGTCAATGTGCGGTTATTGCTGCTAAAATGATGGGAGCTTCTCAAATTGTTTTGATGAGTCGTCATCAAGACCGACAAGAAATGGCCTTAGAATCGGGCGCTACAGCAGTGGTTGCTGAACGTGGCGAGGAAGGGATTGCTAAAGTAAGGGAAATTCTCGGCGGTGGTGCGGATGCTGCCTTAGAATGTGTTGGTACGGAAGCAGCCATGGATCAGGCTTTAGGCGTTCTTCATAATGGTGGTCGTGTTGGTTTTGTTGGTGTTCCGCACTATAATAACCGTCCTTTGGGGTCTACCTTTGCTCAAAATATCTCTGTTGCGGGCGGCTCAGCATCCGTGACAACCTATGATAAAAAAGTCTTATTGAAAGCTGTTTTAGATGGAGATATTAATCCAGGCCGTGTCTTCACCCAAACCTATGATTTGGCCGATGTGAATCAGGCTTACCAAGATATGCAGGACCGTAAAACCATTAAATCAATGTTGGTTATTGGCGAGTAAATCACCAATAAGCTAGATTTTTTGCATAGTTATTGAAAATAATGGAAGAAACGCATCTCATTTTCTGAGAATGCGTTTTCTTTTACAAAAATTGCAAAAAAATACAAAAAGGACTTGAAAATGAAAAATTTTTAAATCATTTGTTTTATTCTTGAAACAAATTGGAGTATAATATAAGGGTTAAAGAATATCTAAAAGAAAGGCTTTTCATGACTATTCCTGTATTTTTGGAACTTGTGGAAATGAAAGCTAAAACAGCAAGTGTTTTACCTTTTCTGATTGGTTTGTGCTTTAGCTATTATTACTATGATAATCTTCATCCCCTCTTAGTTCTTTTGTTCTTTATCGCCATGTTCTTTTTTAACATGTTTGTCGATATGTGGGATAATTATAACGATTATAAAAATGCTATTAACATGGATTATCAAGCAAATACCAATATTATTGGACGCGAAAGCTTATCGATTAGTTTGATTGAAAAATTGATGGCGGCTTTTCTCTTCATTTCAGCTAGTATTGGTATCCTATTAACCGCAGTAGTGGGGTGGCCCTTACTAGTGATGGGACTCTTTTGCTTTGGTGTTGGAATTCTCTATTCCTATGGGCCGAGACCCTTGTCAAGTTTACCTCTGGGTGAATTTTTCTCTGGTTTTACCATGGGCTTTGTGATTACTTTGATTTGTGTTTACCTAAATACCTATCAAGATTTTAAATGGGATTTACCTAACTTAGCAGCTATTTTCTTGATTTCACTACCCAATACCCTTTGGATAGCGAATCTCATGTTAGCTAATAATTTATGTGACAAAGAAGAAGATGAAAGTAATCACCGCTATACTTTGGTCCACTATACGGGGCTAAAAGGTGGCCTTGTGCTCTTTGCATTAGGCAATATCATAGCAATCTTAGCAATTATCGGACAATTCTTACTTGGCTTAGCCCAGTGACTGTATTATTGTGCTTATTTTTGATACCATTTATTTATAAGCAAAGTCGCTTACTATGGCAAAAACAAGTCAAAAGAGAAACCTTTATCTGTGCTGTCCGTATTTTAGCTTTAGGATCATTGACACAAGTTTTAACCTACTTTATTGGTATATTTTTAAAATAATAAATTGACATTAATATTATAAGGAGAGTATTATGCAAGAAATTTTAGTATTAGGAGCTGGTTATGCTGGCTTAAAAACGATACGTTCATTACAAAAACAAGCGGGTGATTTCCATATTACCCTTGTTGATCGTAACAATTATCACTATGAAGCGACTGAACTTCATGAGGTGGCATCTGGATCACAACCAAAAGATAAAATCTCTTTCCCAATCAAAGATGTTATTGATGAAAAGAAAGTCACTTTTATCCAAGATGATGTTTTAAAAGTTAACCCAGAAGCTTCTACTGCTGAATTAAAAAATAGTGGAACTCTTCACTATGATTACGTAGTGGTATCACTTGGTTTCTGTTCAGAGACTTTCGGTATCAGCGGTGCTAAAGAGAATGCACTTCAAATGGTTGACATTAATACTGCTGACAATATTCACCAACATATCCTTCGCATGATGGAAAAATACCGTGAAACTAAAGATAAAAACTATCTTCGTCTTTTAATATGTGGCGCTGGATTCACTGGTATCGAATTAGCTGGTGCTTTGGTTGATGAACGTAAACGCTACGCACAAGTTGCAGGTGTTGCGGAAGACCAAATCGAAATTGTCTGCGTAGAAGCAGCAACTCGTATCTTGCCAATGTTTGATGATGAAATGGCTAAATATGGTGTTGATTTGATTGAAAAACTTGGTGTTAACTTAATGCTTGGTTCAATGATCAAAGAAATCAAACCAGGTGAAGTTGTTTACGCAACAAGCCCAGATGAAAATGCTGAACGTCAATCAATCGCTGCTGAAACAATCATCTGGACAACAGGTGTCAGCGGAAGCCCAGTTATGGGTGAATCTGGTTTTGCGGAACGTCGTGGTCGTGTTATCATCAATGCTGATCTCCGTGATCCAAAATATGATAACGTTTATATTCTTGGTGATGTATCTGCCCTTATGGACCCTGAAACAGACCGTCCATTCCCAACAACAGCACAAATTGCAACTCGTATGGGTGCGCATGCTGCTAAAAACCTTTTACACCAAATTAAAGGTGAAGCAACTGAAGATTTCACTTACAAATCACTTGGAACTGTTGCCTCTGTAGGTAACACACATGCCTTCGGTCTTGTTGGTAAATCTAAAATCAAAGGTTACCCAGCATCTGTAGCTAAAAAAGGTATCATGAATAAATCATTGGTTGAAATGGGCGGTTTGAAAGAACTTCTTGCCAAAGGTCGCTTCGATTTGTATCATTAAGATATACCAATTTACTTTATCAATTACCCTTAGTCTGCTTGAAACAGAATAAGGATTCATCAAATCGGAGGAAAATTTTATGACTATTGAAGCATTAGCACGGTTTCAATTTGCGATGACAACAGTATTCCATTTCTTCTTTGTGCCTTTCACAATCGGAACCTGTTTTGCTGTTGCTATTATGGAAACCTTGTATGTAGTCACAAAAAATGAAGAATATAAAAAAATGACAAAATTTTGGGGCAATATCATGCTCCTCAGTTTTGCTGTTGGGGTTGTTACCGGGATTATCCAAGAATTCCAATTTGGGATGAACTGGTCTGACTATTCACGTTTTGTTGGTGACATTTTTGGAGCTCCACTGGCCATTGAAGCATTACTAGCCTTCTTTATGGAATCAACTTTCCTAGGTCTTTGGATGTTCACTTGGGATAATCCAAAAATCAGTAAAAAATTACATGCTAGCTTTATCTGGTTAGTTGTATTTGGATCAATGATGTCTGCTATGTGGATTTTGATTGCCAATAGCTTTATGCAACATCCCGTTGGTTATGAAGTGGTCAATGGCAGAGCTCAAATGACGGATTTCTTTGCTCTCATCAATAACCATCAATTCCATTATGAGTTCGGTCATGTTATCACTGGAGCCATCACAATGGGTGGAACCGTTATTGCTGGGATGGCAGCTTTTAAACTGCTTAACAAAGAAAAATTAACGGAATCTGTTCAAAGTATCTATAAGAAATCATTACGTCTAGGTTTATTAATAACCCTTCTTGGTTCAATCTCAGTAATGGGTGTCGGAGACTTGCAAATGAAAGCCTTGATCAACGATCAGCCTATGAAATTTGCAGCCATGGAAGGTGATTATGAAGACTCTGGTGATCCTGCTGCTTGGACGGTTATTGCTTGGGCTAATGAAGCTAAAAAAGAACAAGTCTTTGGTGTTAAAATTCCTTACATGTTGAGTATCTTATCATACGGTAAGCCTTCAGGCTCTGTTAAAGGGATGGATACAGCCAACAAAGAATTAGTGGCTAAATATGGAGAAGATAACTATTTCCCAATGGTTAACCTACTCTTCTATGGTTTTAGAACCATGGCAGCTTTTGGAACGATGATGCTCGGCGTCTCTGTTTTAGGTCTTTTCCTAACACGTCCGAAAAAACCAATTCTCTATGAAAATAAATGGATGTTAGCCATTGTTGCTTTGACAACAGTTGCACCATTTTTATCGAATACATTTGGTTGGATTATTACAGAGCAAGGACGTTATCCTTGGACAGTCTATGGCTTGTTTAAAATCAAAGACAGTGTTTCACCAAATGTCTCTGTAGCATCCCTGCTTGTTTCTAATACTGTTTACTTCTTACTCTTTAGTGGACTCGGTGCCATGATGGTTTACTTGGTTATCCGTGAATTGAATAAAGGACCAGAACATGAAGAAGTACTCTTGGCAGGTTTAAAACAATCAAGTATTGACCCATTTGAGAAAGGAGCATTCTAATGAGTGGATTACAATTTTTCTGGTTCTTCTTAATTGGACTTCTTTTCTCAGGATTCTTTTTCTTAGAAGGTTTCGACTTTGGTGTTGGAATGGCAGTTCAAACACTTGCCCATAACGAAGAAGAAAAAGATCAAATCGTTAAGACAATCGGCCCTGTTTGGGACGGTAATGAAGTTTGGCTTTTAACAGCTGGTGGTGCCATGTTTGCATCATTCCCATACTGGTATGCTTCGTTATTTAGTGGTTACTACTTAATTCTCTTAACAATCCTATTTGGTTTAATTATTCGTGGTGTTTCTTTTGAATTTAGACACAATGTGCCTGCTAGTCAAAAGAACATTTGGAATTGGACTCTAACCATTGGCTCAACCATCGTTCCCTTTTTCTTCGGCTCATGTTTGTTAGTCTGGTTCAAGGTATGCCTATCGACGCGAAAGCCAATATGACAGCTCACTTTGGCGATTACTTCAATATCTTTTCAATCGTCGGTGGTGTTGCAATGGTACTATTGGCCTACCTCCATGGCTTAAACTATATTGCTTTGAAAACAGAAGGTCCTGTTAGAGACCGTGCAAATAATGTAGCACAACTCCTTTATTGGATTCTCTACCTTGGCTTGGTAGCCTTTGCGCTCTTACTTGCTTTCCAAACAGACTTCTTGGCGAAACATTTAATCACAACTTTATTGCTTCTTGTAGTTATCGTTGGCTTAACAGTTTTCGCACATGTGTCAGTCTTCAAAAAAGCTGAAATGTCTGCTTTTATTGCCAGTGGTTTAACCCTTGTTTCAGTCGTTGTACTCTTGTTCCAAGGACTTTTCCCACGGGTTATGATTTCTTCAATCTCATCTAAATATGATTTATTGATTGAAAATGCATCATCATCTCCTTATACCTTGAAGATTATGTCAATTGTTGCTATTTCCTTAGTGCCATTTGTCTTAGCCTACACAGCCTGGGCATATTACATTTTCAGAAAACGTATTAATCAACCAGTTATTGTAACGGGGGAAAAATAATGCTAGATAAAGCGGTAATGCGCTTGTCAGGTATTCATAAAATGTTAGGATTGCTTGCAGGATTAGATTTCCTACAGGCAATCTTTATTATAGGTCAAGCCTACTTCTTAAGCCAGGCAATTACCAATTTATGGCAAGGCCAGGCACTTTCTTCGACCTATCTTTCTATGCTTTATTTCATTTTAGCTTATTTGGCAAGACACCTCATTAATTATATCAAAGATTCGCAATTGGACCGTTTTGCGGCCAAACATGCTTTGGAGCTGCGCAGTCAATTGCTAGCTAAACTCTTCTTACTGGGACCACAGATTGTGCAAGAAGAAGGCTCCGGTAATGTTATTACCATGGCTTTAGACGGCATTAGCTTGATTGAAAACTACTTGCATTTGGTTCTCAATAAGATGATGAATTTATCTGTCATTCCTTGGATTATCTTGGCCTTTGTTTTCTATATGGACATTGATTCAGGGATTATCCTCTTATTAGTCTATCCTCTTATTATCCTCTTTATGATTATTCTTGGGCTAGCTGCTAAATCACGCGCAGACAAGCAGTACGCTTCCTATCAAGTCCTATCCAACCACTTTTTAGATTCTTTACGTGGTATTGATACCCTGCGCTTTTTCGGACTTAGTAAACGTTACGCTAAAAGCATCTATAGGACCAGTGAATCTTTCCGAAAAGCAACCATGTCTGCTCTAAGAATTGGAATTTTATCAACTTTTGCATTAGATTTCTTCACAACACTATCGATTGCTATTGTAGCGGTCATGTTGGGTTTGCGTTTAATCAATGAAGAAATTATCCTCTTTCCTGCACTGACAGTCCTCATTTTGGCACCAGAATACTTTATTCCTGTTCGTGACTTTTCAAGTGATTACCATGCCACATTGGATGGAAAAAATGCCTTTACGGCAGTCCAAAAAGTTCTTAATCGCCCAGAAAATCAGGCAGAAGAAGTTGCTATTAAGCCCTGGAATCGGGAAAGCCAACTTGAGATTCACGATTTAACACTTTCTTATGACGGTCAGGACTTTATGTCAATTCCGGATTTGAAGCTCACGGGTATCCAAAAAGTGGCCCTTGTGGGAATGAGCGGATCAGGAAAGTCAACCTTAGTCAATCTCTTAAGTGGATTCTTAGCACCTGATGCTGGAACCTTCACCATTGACGGTCAGGACTTGCCTCATCTGGATCAAAAAGACTGGCGCAAACAGCTAGTCTACATTCCACAGTCGCCTTATGTTTTTGAAATGAGCTTGCGCGAAAACATTGCCTTCTACACGCCAGAAGCTAGCTTGGAGCAAATCCAAAAAGCCATCAAAGTGGTGGGGCTGGAAGAATTAGTAGCGGAATTGCCAGAAGGCATCGAAACACGTATTGGTAACGGAGCAAGACCCCTCAGTGGTGGTCAGGCCCAAAGGATTGCCTTGGCCCGGGCCTTCCTAGATAAGGATCGTCGTATCATGCTCTTTGATGAACCGACTGCACACTTGGATTTAGAAACGGAAATCGAGCTTAAAGAAGAAATGTTACCCCTTATGCAGGATCGTTTGGTTATCTTTGCGACCCACCGTCTGCATTGGTTAAAAGAGATGGATCAGATTGTTGTCTTAGACCATGGGCAAGTGGTTGAAGTCGGCTCCTTTGAAGAATTAATGGCTAAAAAAGGGTATTTATATGACCTCAAACATGCATGGGAGGTAGAAATGATTAGGATACCATTATTCAAAGCTCTAGAAAAGGACCAATGGGTCAAACCTTATTTTAAGAAATACCGGAAAGCTTTAATATTAGCCTTGGGACTAGGTTTCTTAACCTTTTTTGCGGCCTCAGCCCTCATGTTCAATTCCGGCTTCCTGATTTCTAAATCAGCATCCCTGCCAACTAATATTCTATTAGTCTACATTCCAATCGTTTTAACCAGAGCTTTTGGGATAGGACGGCCAGTCTTTCGCTATTTAGAGCGTTTGACCAGCCATAACTGGGTTTTGAAGATGACCTCTAAACTGAGACTCAAACTCTATAATAGTTTAGAAGAAGATGCTATCTTCTTAAAACGTCATCACCGTCTAGGTGACATTATGGGGCTCTTAGCTGAAGACATTAACCATATCCAGAATCTCTACTTGAGAACCATCTTTCCAACCATTATTGCTTGGTTGCTTTACGCCTTTGTTATCATTGGTGTCGGCTACTTTTCTTGGTGGTTTGCCTTACTTCTCTTGATCTATTTAGGTGTTTTGGTCTTTGTTTTTCCTTTATGGTCAGTTCTCATCAACGGCGCTCGTCAGGAAAGAGAAAAAGCCTCAAAAATCATCTCTATACGGATTTAACCGATAATGTTTTGGGCATTTCAGATTGGATTTTCAGTCAGCGAGGTCAGGATTATGTGCAATTGCATGAAGCTTCTGAAGCTGAGTTAGCTCAGGTTCAGGCAGAGATGCGTGCTTTTAATAATCGTCGCAATCTCCTCTTTGAATTGGCCTTTGGCTTCTTGGCTATTCTCGTCCTTTTTTGGGCTTCTTATCAATTCCCAGGTCACAAGGGTGGTGCCGCCAACTGGATTGCTGCTTTTGTTCTTTCTGTTTTCCCCTTGGTGGAAGCTTTTGCTGGTCTATCAAGCGCAGCCCAGGAAACATCTGCCTATGCCGACTCTTTGAGTCGCTTAAATCAGTTGGCTGATCCTAAGCAGTCTCTAGAGCCGCAGCCTATTCCCCAAGGACCTTTCGATATTGATATTAGTCATCTATCATTTGCCTATTCTGAAGACTCCAAAGAGGTGCTTAAGGATATTAATATGACCATTAAAGAGGGGCAGAAGCTGGCTATTTTGGGTAAGAGTGGTTCTGGTAAGAGTACCTTGGCGACTTTGCTTCGGGGCGATTTGCGTCCCAGTCAGGGGCAGATTACTTTGGCCGGTCAGGATGTTTGTGACCTCAATCAAGTCATTTCAGATTATATTGGTGTTATCCAGCAAGCACCCTACCTTTTCAATACTAGTCTAGTTAACAATATCCGTCTGGGTAATGAAGAGGCTAGCGATGAGGATGTTTGGCGCGTGCTAGAACAAGTTGGTCTCAAAGACATGGTTGCTGCTCTTCCTAAAGGGCTGGATACCATGGTCGATGAGGCTGGTCTGCGCTTTTCTGGTGGTGAACGCCATCGTCTAGCCCTAGCTCGAATTCTCTTGCAGGACACGCCAATCGTTCTTTTGGATGAGCCAACTGTCGGATTGGATCCTATCACCGAGAAAACCTTACTTGATACTTTCATGACTGTGCTTCAGGGTAAAACCATTATATGGATTACCCATCACTTGAAAGGGATTGAAAATGCTGATCAGGTTATCTTTATTGAAGATGGGCAAATTGAAATGTCTGGCTCGCCTGCTCAATTAGCAGCTACAAGTCCTCGTTACCGTCACTTAAAAGCTATTGATGATGGAGAATAGAAGATTCACACAGACAGATTAAAAAATGACAACATTAAAACTTCTGCAAATTAGTCCAGCTCTGGCTGGCGCTAGCAGAATCCATGGAAAAAGCACCCTAAAGTTTAGAAAATCAAACTTTGGGGTGCTTTTTTTATATGTAATATTTAGTCCCTTTTCACTTGGTGTTGTTAAAAAATAAACCATCTGTCAGACGGGTGCTTATGATTTATCTCAGATTTTACGTTTTAAAAGATGATTGGTCAATTGCAATAATTGTTTTTGAGCCTTGATTTTTGGTAGCTTTTGGATGTCATCCATAGCTTTTTGCGTGTATTTACGGGCTAAGTCTTGGGCTTTTTCAACTCCGTGATTAGCGACAACAAGTTTGCTGATTTGATTTAATTCTTCAGGGCTTAGTTTGTCTTTTTTGTCTAAGAGTTCTTTAAAGGCAGTCGGGTTTTCTTTAAGAGCAAATAAGAGTGGTAGGCTATAGACACCATTGGTGATGTCCTCTAAGACGGGTTTGTTGAAGTCTTTTGGTTTTGCGGTATAGTCTAAGATATCATCTAAGATTTGGAAGGTCATACCGATGTTATAGCCGATTCTGCCAGCTCTGCTGACCACTTCCGGACTTGCCCCACCAAAATAGGCACCTTCTTTACTAGCTAACCTAAAGAGCTCTGCGGTTTTCCCAGAAATGGAACGTAAGTAGTCTCTAATAGACTGGTCTTGGTTGAAGTAGAGCTGCATTTGATCCAGTTCGCCCACTAGGATTTTCTTCATAGCTTTGGCATTGACAGACATGAAGGGGCTATTTTGCATGGTTTCTAGGATTAATTCGAAGAAGACGGTGAAGAGGAAGTCTCCGGTATAGACGGCCACATCTTTGCCAAAGCTAGTTTGGATGGTTTTTTGCCCCCTTCTAAGGGGAGAGTCGTCGATGACATCGTCGTGAATTAAAGTTGCCATGTGCAGGATTTCAAGAGATGCTGCGATTTTAGTCAGCTGTTCAGATTTTTCTTCTGTATTTTGGCCAAAATTGGTAAATAAAAAGAAAAAAGCAGGACGTAAATACTTTCCGCCGGCCTGAGTTAGTTGAACGATGGCTTCTTGGATTTCTGTATTACGAACGTGCGCCCGTTCTTCGATGATTTGGCAGACGTCTTGGATCTGATTTTCGATTTCCGGATATTTACTCCAGTAGCTTGACATTTCGGCTTCTCCTTGAATTGATTACCTTACTATTTTACCGTAATTAAGCACTTAAAGCTAGAATAATCTTCTAGAGAAGTCCTTGTTAGGCAAGCGGTCAAAACTTGTCAAGGTATTTGAAGTATGATAAGATTTATTTGAATTTTTCTTAAAGATTGTGTATATTTTAAATATTATTTTTGGGAGAGAGGTGACGAAGATGACGACAATTATTGAAAGGCTCCGGCCAAAATTAATTTGGGATTAGACATTCAAGGCAAGCGTCAGGATGGTTATCATGACTTGGAAATGGTCATGGTTTCGGTAGACTTGTGCGATTATATTAGTGCCAGTCCTTTAGATGATGATTGCATTCAATTCGCCTCGGACTGTCCCAAAATGCCGGTCAATGCTAAAAACGATGTTTACAAGGCTGCCCAGCTCATTAAAAGTAAGTATGGTATTCAATCTGGAGTGTCACTCTTTCTGACTAAGAAAATTCCCATTTGTGCAGGTATGGGTGGTGGCTCTAGTGATGCAGCAGCGACCATTAGAGCTCTTAATCAATTATGGGATTTGCACATGAGCAAGCAAGAGATGCTTGAGATTGGGATGACTATTGGGAGTGATGTCCCCTACTGTATTGAAGCTGGCTGTTCCCGCATTTCAGGTAAGGGTGAGATTGTCGAGAAAATAGACGGTCACTTAGCCTCATGGGTTGTTTTGGTCAAACCGGAATTTGGGATTTCAACCCGAACGGTTTTTCCAGAAGTTGATTCAGAAACCATTAAACGCGTCAATATTGATAAGATTGTCGAAACCATCGAGCAGCAAGATTATCAAGAAATGGTGGCAGCTATGGGGAATTCTTTAGAAGACATCTCCATTGCTCGTAAACCTTTTATTCAAAAAGTCAAAGATAAAATGATCAGTAGTGGAGCTGACGCAGCTCTGATGACTGGTAGCGGGCCAAGTGTTTTTGCCCTTTGTCAAAGTGAAAAACAAGCCAATCGAGTAGTTAATAGCTTGAAGGGCTTTTGTAAGGAAGTCTATAAAGTGAGAACCCTATAGGGTTTGATTCTTTGTTACCTTTCTGTTATAATTAACTGGTTAAGAAAAAGAGGGAAAATTATGGGAACGTTAGAAAAGAAGATTGATACTGTAGTAAATCAAATTTTGTTAAAGGCTGAGAATCAACATGAACTCTTGTTTGGGGCCTGCCAAAGTGATGTCAAATTAACCAACACTCAAGAGCACATTTTGATGCTTTTGTCACAGGATAAATTAACCAACACTGAATTGGCGAGAATCTTAAACATTAGCCAAGCGGCTGTAACCAAAGCTATTAAGAGTTTGATTAAACAAGATATGTTGGCGGCGACAAAAGATGCCGTTGATGCGCGTGTGACTTATTTTGAATTGACCGATTTAGCTAAGCCAATCGCCCAAGAACACACCCATCACCATGATGAAACCCTAAATGTCTACGCCCGTCTGCTTGGACATTTTTCCAAAGAAGAGACTGAGGTCATTGAGAAATTCTTGACCGTTTTCTCTGATGAGTTAGAAAGGTAAGAGATTGAGATACTTAACCGTTGAAAACCTGTCCTTCCAATATGAGACTGAGACTGTTTTAGAAGGTGTCAATTATCATTTGGATAGTGGCGAATTTGTCACCCTGACGGGTGAAAATGGAGCAGCTAAGTCGACCTTAGTAAAGGCAACACTTGGCATCCTCAAACCAAAAGTGGGGCAAGTTAGCTTCGCAAAACAGAATCAGCATGGTAAGAAATTGCGCATTGCTTACCTACCGCAACAAGTAGCTAGTTTCAATGCTGGTTTTCCTTCAACGGTTTATGAGTTTGTTAAATCTGGACGCTATCCAAGAAATGGTTGGTTCCGTCGTTTGACCAAACATGATGAGGAACATATTCAAGCCTCATTGGAATCTGTTGGCATGTGGGACAGTCGTCATAAACGCATCGGTAGCCTTTCTGGTGGTCAAAAACAGAGGGTTGTTATCGCCCGTATGTTTGCCTCTGACCCAGATATCTTTGTCTTAGATGAACCAACGACAGGGATGGATAGTGGGACTACAGAAACCTTCTATCAATTGATGCACCATAGTGCCCATCAACATGGTAAGGCTGTCTTAATGATCACTCATGATCCAGAAGAAGTCAAAGATTATGCCGACCGCAATATTCACTTAGTTCGCAATGAAAGTTTACCTTGGCGTTGTTTCAATATCCATAGCGACGACCAGCCAGAGGAGGTAAACCATGCTTGATATTTTACAATATGACTTTATGCAAAGAGCTGTTATGGCGGTTATTGCAATCAGTATTTTTGCACCAATTTTAGGTATCTTCTTAATTTTGAGACGTCAAAGTTTGATGAGCGATACCTTGAGTCACGTTTCCTTGGCAGGGGTTGCTTTAGGTGTTGTTTTAGGCATCAATCCTACTTGGACAACTGTCATTGTTGTTGGTCTTGCCGCAATCTTCTTAGAGTATTTACGGGTTGTCTATAAACACTACATGGAAATTTCAACAGCTATCCTCATGTCAGCTGGTTTGGCCATTTCCTTAGTCATTATGAGTAAGTCTGGTGGTAATTCCAATGTCAGCTTGGAACAATATCTCTTTGGTTCCATCATTACGATTGGTATGGAGCAGGTCATAGCCTTGTTTGTCATTGCTGCTATTATCTTACTGTTGACCCTCTTCTTTATCAGACCAATGTACATTTTAACCTTTGATGAGGATACAGCCTTTGTTGATGGCTTACCGGTTCGTCTCATGTCCATTCTCTTTAATATTGTAACAGGAATTGCCATTGCCTTAACGATACCAGCTGCGGGAGCCTTATTGGTTTCAACCATCATGGTTTTACCGGCAAGTATTGCTATGCGGATTGGTAAAAATTTTACGTCTGTTATTTTTATTGGGATTGCTATTGGGTTTGTGGGGATGTTATCAGGTATTTTCCTTTCTTATTTCTGGGAAACACCGGCCAGTGCCACTATTACCCTGATCTTTATTTCAATTTTTATTGTAGTAAATCTTTTCAACGCCCTTGCGCGTAAACGTTAATGCAAAATCAGGCTTATGTCTGATTTTTTATTGCTTAAATATGATATTTAAGCAATAAAAAAGACAAACTCTAAAAGGAGTTTGTCTTTTGGTGACTAGGTCTTAAGCACAAGTTTTAAATGTTTTATGCGTAAGTGAGGACAAAGTATTTTTTCTTACCACGACGAACAACAGTTAACTCATTATCAATTTTATCAGCGTCACTTAAAACATAGTCTAAGTCTTGAATACGTTGGCCATTGATATAGATTGCTCCATTTTGGATATCTTCACGGGCCTGACGTTTTGATGGTGAGATTTTAGCTGAAACAAGAATGTCAACAATATTTCGGTCAACATCTGCTTCAAGTTTGACATTTGGCACATTGCTCAAGCCTTGTTTTAATTCTTTGGCTGACAATTCTTGGATGTTGCCGGCAAAGAGTTGTTCAGTGATTTTGAGTGCTTCTTGATAGGCTTCCTCACCGTGAACAAGGGTTACCACTTCGCGAGCCAAAGTTTTTTGAGCCAGGCGTTCATGACGGGCTGCGTCAAATGCTTTTTCAATCTCAGCAATTTCGTCCAGGGAGAGGAAAGTAAAGATTTTTAAGAAGCGTACAGCGTCTTCATCCATAACGTTGAGCCAGAATTGGTACATTTCGTATGGAGATGTTTTATCGGCATCCAACCAAACGGCATTACCTTCTGATTTACCAAATTTTTTACCGCTGGCATCTGTGATTAATGGGACTGTCATAACGTGTCCGGTTTTATCAGCTTTACGGCGAAGTAACTCAGTTCCGGCTGTCATGTTACCCCATTGGTCAGATCCACCAATTTGGAGGGTGACGTTGTGCTGTTCATTTAAGTTGTAGAAGTCGTAACCTTGCATGATTTGGTAAGCAAACTCAGTGTATGAAATTCCTGTTTCGATCCGTTTTTTAACAGATTCTTTGCTCATCATGTAGTTGACCGTGAAATATTTACCAACGTCTCTTAAAAAGTCGATGAAAGAAATTTCGGAGAACCAGTCATAATTATTGACGAGTTCTGCTTTATTATCTCCATTTTCGAAATCAAGGAATTGGGACAACTGGCCTTTGATTTTGTTTGACCAGTCTTGGACGGTTTCTTTGGTTTGGAGGCTTCTTTCGGCATCTTTAAAGGATGGGTCTCCGATAAGGCCAGTTGCCCCTCCAACAAGAGCAAATGGTTTGTGGCCAGCCAATTGAAGACGACGAGAAGTTAAGATGGCAACGAGGTGCCCCAAGTGTAAGCTGTCGGCTGTTGGGTCATAGCTGTATAATAGGATACTCGCCCTTCTGTTAGTGCTTTGACAAGGGCTTCTTCGTCGGTCGTTTGAAAGACCAAGCCACGAGCTTTGAGTTCTTCAAAAATGTTCATAGGCTTTCTCCGTTTTCTGTATAGTTTTACGAATCATTATATCAAAAATAGCTAGTCCTATGCAAGCTTAATCAAAGTTTGGTATAATAGAAAATGAGGTATTTTACATTGAACGATAAAAAAAAGACAAAAAAGGAGAATGGCCACCAATTAGAATGGTTGGATTTTGGTGCCATTGCTCTACGAACGTTAAAATTAGTATCCAATTTTTTCTACGTGGTCATCTTCTTAGGATTTATGCTAGGAACGGGGATTGCCTTTGGTTATCTTGCTAGTCAGATTGACTCTGTGAAAGTGCCAAGTAAGGAAAGTTTGGTCAAACAGGTCAAGTCTATTAGCCGTATTTCACAATTGAATTATTCTGATAATAGTATTATTTCGCCGATCGATACCGATTTGTTGCGGACTCCGGTTGAAAACAAGGATATTTCAGAAAATGTCAAAATAGCTATTATTTCCACTGAGGATGAAAACTTTAAAGAGCATAAAGGTGTGGTTCCCAAAGCTGTTTTTAGGGCAACTTTAACCTCTGTTCTTGGCTTGGGGGAATCAAGTGGTGGTTCAACCTTGACGCAACAGTTGATTAAGCAACAAGTTTTGGGTGATGATCCAACCTTTAAGCGGAAATCGCGTGAAATTATTTATGCTTTAGCTTTAGAGCGGTATGTTTCTAAGGATGATATTCTTTCGGACTATCTCAACGTTTCTCCTTTTGGGCGAAATAATAAAGGTCAAAATATTGCGGGGATAGAAGAGGCAGCCCGTGGTATTTTTGGGGTTTCGGCTAAGGATCTTACAGTTCCACAAGCAGCTTTCTTGGCGGGGCTTCCTCAGAGTCCTATTGCTTATTCTCCCTACATGTCAACTGGTCAGTTGAAATCGGCTGAAGACATGCAACTTGGTATTAAGCGTCAACATAGTGTTCTTTACAATATGTATCGTACTGGGAAACTGTCTAAGAAGGATTTTGATTCCTACAAATCATATGACATTAGCAAGGATTTCATCAAACCAGAAAACGTAACGGTTAATAAACATGACTACCTCTATTACGCGGCTATGGCTGAAGCTAAGAAGGCTATGTTTACCTACTTAGTTAAGCGTGATAATATTTCGGCGCGTGATTTGAAAAATGATGAGACGAAGGCTTCTTATGAGGCTTTAGCGACTCAAGAGTTGCAACAGGGTGGTTATACTGTTACGACCACTATTAATAAAAAGGTTTACTCAGCTATGCAAGATGCTGCGAATCGTTTTGGTAGCTTGCTGGATGATGGGACTGGAATGGTTCAGATGGGGAATGTCTTGACTGATAATGCGACTGGGGCAATCATTGGTTTCATAGGTGGTCGTGACTACAATATGAACCAGAATAACCATGCTTTTGATACAGCAAGATCCCCTGGTTCTAGTATTAAACCAATCATTGCCTATGGACCGGCCATTGACCAAGGTTTGATGGGAAGTGCTAGTGTTCTTTCTAACTATCCAACAACTTATTCAAGTGGTCAAAAAATCATGCACGTGGACAGTGAAGGAACAGCTATGATGCCTTTACAAGAAGCTTTAAACACGTCTTGGAATATCCCTGCCTTTTGGACGCAGAAGATGCTTAGAGACAATGGTGTTGATGTTGAGGGCTATATGTCTAAGATGGGCTATATGATTGATGACTATTCCATTGAAAGTTTACCGCTTGGTGGTGGTATTGATGTTTCTGTAGCGACTCAAACAAACGCTTATCAAATGCTTGCTAATGATGGTAAATTCCACAAGCAATATATGGTTAACACCATTACAGCTAGTGATGGAACAGTGGTATATAAACATGAGGATAAAGGTGAGCAAATCTTCTCAGCACCAGCTGCGACGATATTGCAAAACCTCCTTCGTGGTCCGATTGACTCTGGAAGTACAACAACCTTTAAATCTCGCTTAAGTTCCTTGAATCCTTCATTAGCTAGGGCTGATTGGATTGGGAAAACCGGTACGACCGAAAATTATTCTGATGTTTGGTTAATGCTTGCTACACCGAAGGTAACCTTAGGTGGCTGGGCTGGTCACGATAATAACAACTCGCTAGCACCAATGACCGGCTACAATAATAATTCTAATTATATGGCTAATCTAGCCAATGCTATTCACAATGCTGATCCTAACTTATTTGGTATTCGTGATCGCTTTACATTAGATAAAGGGGTTATTAAATCCAATGTCTTAAAACAAACGGGATTGCAAGCGGGGGTTGTAACGGTTAATGGACGCAAAATCACAGTTGGCGGACCGACAACAACAAGTTACTGGGCTAAAAATGGCGCAGGACAAATGACCTATAAATTTGCGATTGGTGGTACCGATAGTGACTATCAAAAAGCCTGGTCTAGTTTCTTCGTCAAGAAAAGATAGCTTGATTTTTCATAAAAAATAGTGTATAATATTGATAACTATTTGTCGTCCAATCTAGTTGAAATATTGTCCAACTAGGAAGAACAGCAGTTAAATCAAACTGATTCAGTCAGATTTAGCTGCTCTTTTTGTGCCTATTTTTGATCTTTTTGGTGAATTGTTACCTATATTTAAAGATTCTAAAAATTCACATTTAGGACAAATGATATTATTGACTTATTTGCTGTTACAGCAAATGCGAAAAAGAAAAAGGAGCTAAAAACTTGGCAGGACATGAAGTTCGATACGGAAAACACCGTACACGTCGTAGCTTTTCAAGAATCAAAGAAGTTCTTGATTTACCAAATTTAATTGAAATTCAAACTGACTCATTCCAAGAATTCTTAGATGCTGGCTTGAAGGAAGTCTTTGAAGATGTACTTCCTATCTCAAACTTTACAGATACTATGGAACTTGAGTTTGTTGGTTATGAATTCAAAGAACCAAAATACACCTTAGAAGAAGCTCGCATTCACGATGCAAGTTATTCTGCCCCAATTTTTGTAACCTTCCGTTTGGTTAACAAAGAAACAGGCGAAATTAAAACGCAAGAAGTCTTCTTTGGTGATTTCCCAATCATGACTGAAATGGGTACTTTTATCATCAATGGTGGTGAACGTATTATCGTTTCACAGTTAGTACGGTCTCCAGGTGTCTACTTTAATGATAAAGTTGATAAGAACGGTAAAATTGGATATGGTTCAACAGTTATTCCTAACCGTGGCGCATGGTTAGAATTAGAAACTGACGCTAAAGATATTGCTTACACTCGTATTGACCGTACTCGTAAAATTCCATTCACAACACTTGTTCGTGCTTTAGGATTTTCTGGTGATGATGAGATTGTTGATATCTTTGGTGATAGCGATCTTGTTCGCAATACAATTGAAAAAGATATCCACAAGAATCCAAATGATTCTCGTACAGATGAAGCTCTTAAAGAAATCTATGAACGCTTAAGACCAGGTGAACCAAAAACTGCTGATAGCTCTCGTAGCCTCTTAATTGCTCGTTTCTTCGATGCTCGTCGTTATGATTTAGCAGCTGTTGGTCGTTACAAAATCAACAAAAAATTAAACATTAAGACTCGTCTTTTGAACCAAGTCATTGCTGAAAATTTAGTTGACGGTGAAACTGGAGAAATCTTAGTTGAAGCTGGAACTGAAATGACACGTGATGTGATTGAGTCAATTGAAGCACATCTTGATGGTGATTTGAACAAATTTGTCTATACACCAAATGACTACGCTGTTGTTACAGAGCCAGTTGTTTTACAAAAATTCAAAGTTGTTTCGCCTTTAGATCCTGATAAAGTGGTTACAATTGTCGGAAATGCTAATCCAAGTGATCGTGTTCGTGCCTTGACTCCAGCTGATATCTTAGCTGAAATGTCATACTTCTTGAACCTTTCAGAAGGCATTGGTAAAGTAGACGATATCGACCATTTAGGAAATCGTCGTATCCGTGCCGTTGGTGAATTGTTAGCTAACCAATTCCGTATTGGTTTGGCACGTATGGAACGTAATGTCCGTGAAAGAATGTCTGTTCAAGACAATGAAGTTCTAACACCACAACAAATCATCAATATCCGTCCTGTTACTGCAGCTGTTAAAGAATTCTTTGGTTCTTCACAGTTGTCACAGTTCATGGACCAACATAATCCTCTATCTGAATTATCACATAAACGTCGTCTTTCAGCCTTAGGACCTGGTGGTTTGACTCGTGACCGTGCTGGTTACGAAGTTCGTGACGTGCATTATACTCATTATGGCCGTATGTGTCCAATTGAAACTCCTGAGGGACCAAATATCGGATTGATCAACAACTTGTCTTCTTTTGGACATTTAAATAAATATGGTTTTATTCAAACACCGTACCGTAAAGTTGATCGTGCAAATGGCATTGTTACAAATGAAATTGTTTGGTTAACAGCAGACGAAGAAGATGAATTTACAGTAGCACAGGCTAATTCTAAATTAAATGAAGATGGTACTTTTGCTGAAGAAATCGTCATGGGTCGTCACCAAGGTAATAACCAAGAATTTGCTGCTAACACAGTTGATTTTGTAGACGTATCTCCTAAACAAGTAGTTGCCGTTGCGACTGCATGTATTCCTTTCTTAGAAAACGATGACTCCAACCGGGCCCTTATGGGTGCCAACATGCAACGTCAGGCTGTTCCATTGATTGATCCAAAAGCACCATTTGTTGGTACTGGTATGGAATATCAAGCAGCGCATGACTCAGGAGCTGCTGTTATCGCTCAACATGACGGTAAAGTTGTCTTCTCTGATGCTGAAAAAGTTGAAGTTCGTCGTGAGGATGGCTCACTTGATGTTTACCATGTGACTAAATTCCGCCGTTCAAACTCTGGTACAGCTTACAACCAACGCACTCTTGTTAAAGTTGGTGACATCATTGAAAAAGGTGATTTCATCGCTGATGGACCATCTATGGAAAATGGTGAGATGGCTCTTGGTCAAAACCCAGTCGTTGCTTACATGACTTGGGAAGGTTACAACTTTGAGGATGCGGTTATCATGAGTGAGCGTCTTGTAAAAGAAGATGTTTATACATCAGTTCACCTAGAAGAATTTGAATCAGAAACACGTGATACAAAGCTTGGGCCTGAAGAAATCACTCGTGAAGTACCTAATGTTGGTGAAGAAGCCCTTAAAGATTTAGATGAAATGGGTATCATCCGTATTGGTGCTGAAGTTAAAGAAGGTGATATCTTAGTAGGTAAAGTGACACCTAAGGGTGAAAAAGACCTTTCTGCTGAGGAACGTTTACTCCATGCCATCTTTGGAGACAAGTCTCGTGAAGTGCGTGATACATCTCTTCGTGTTCCTCACGGTGGTGATGGTATCGTTCGTGATGTTAAAATCTTTACACGTGCAAACGGTGATGAATTACAATCTGGTGTTAACATGCTTGTCCGTGTTTACATCGCTCAAAAACGTAAAATTAAAGTCGGTGATAAAATGGCCGGTCGTCACGGTAACAAAGGGGTTGTTTCTCGTATCGTTCCTGTTGAAGACATGCCTTACTTACCAGATGGTACACCGGTTGATATCATGTTGAACCCACTTGGGGTACCTTCACGTATGAATATCGGACAAGTTATGGAGCTTCACTTAGGTATGGCTGCCCGTAACCTTGGTATTCACATTGCAACGCCAGTCTTTGACGGAGCAAGTGCTGAAGACCTTTGGGAAACAGTAGCTGAAGCTGGTATGGATTCTGATGCGAAGACTGTTCTTTATGACGGACGTACAGGTGAACCGTTTGATAACCGTGTCTCTGTTGGTGTCATGTACATGATTAAACTTCACCACATGGTTGATGATAAACTTCATGCCCGTTCAGTCGGACCTTACTCACTTGTTACCCAACAACCTCTTGGTGGTAAAGCACAATTTGGTGGACAACGTTTTGGTGAGATGGAAGTTTGGGCCCTAGAGGCTTACGGTGCATCAAATGTTCTTCAAGAAATCTTGACTTACAAGTCAGATGACGTTACTGGACGTTTGAAAGCTTATGAAGCAATCACTAAAGGTAAACCAATTCCAAAACCAGGTGTTCCTGAATCATTCCGCGTTCTTGTTAAAGAATTGCAATCACTTGGATTAGACATGCGCGTTCTTGATGAAGATGACAATGAAGTTGAACTTCGTGATCTTGATGAAGGTGAAGATGACGACGTGATGCACGTTGATGATCTTGAAAAAGCGCGTGAAAAACAAGCTCAAGAAGCTCCTGTAGTTTCTGAACAAACTGATGAAAACTAAACTTATTTAACAAGTTTACGAAATAAATAAACGAGCCTAGGGCCTTGGCCCTAGCAGCTGGTTTAGTCATAAATCGAAGAAAGGTAAAACTAGTGGTTGACGTAAATCGTTTTAAAAGTATGCAAATCACATTAGCCTCACCAAGTAAAGTCCGTTCATGGTCTTATGGTGAAGTTAAAAAACCTGAAACAATCAACTACCGTACATTAAAACCTGAACGTGAAGGTCTCTTTGATGAAGTCATCTTTGGACCTACAAAAGATTGGGAATGTGCGTGTGGTAAATACAAACGTATCCGTTATAAAGGGATTGTTTGTGACCGATGTGGGGTAGAAGTTACTCGTGCTAAAGTTCGTCGTGAACGTATGGGACATATCGAGTTGAAAGCTCCTGTATCACACATCTGGTATTTTAAAGGTATTCCATCACGTATGGGTCTTACCCTTGATATGAGCCCTCGTGCTTTAGAAGAAGTAATCTACTTCGCAGCTTATGTTGTTATTGATCCAATGGATACACCGCTTGAGCCTAAATCACTTTTAACAGAACGTGAATACCGTGAAAAAGTTCAAGAATATGGTTATGGTTCATTCATCGCAAAAATGGGAGCTGAAGCGATTCAAGATCTCTTGAAACGTGTTGATTTACCAGCAGAAATTGCTGAGTTAAAAGAAGAACTCAAATCAGCAACTGGACAAAAACGGATTAAAGCTGTTCGTCGTTTAGACGTTCTTGATGCCTTTAACAAATCTGGAAATAAACCTGAATGGATGGTTCTTAACATCTTACCAGTTATCCCACCAGATTTACGTCCGATGGTTCAATTGGATGGTGGCCGTTTTGCCGCATCTGATTTGAATGACTTATATCGTCGTGTTATCAACCGTAACAACCGTCTTGCGCGCTTATTAGAATTGAATGCTCCTGGAATCATTGTTCAAAATGAAAAACGGATGCTTCAAGAAGCCGTTGATGCTTTAATCGATAACGGTCGTCGTGGTCGTCCAATTACTGGACCAGGAAGCCGTCCATTAAAATCTTTAAGTCACATGCTTAAAGGTAAACAAGGTCGTTTCCGTCAAAACTTGCTTGGTAAACGTGTCGACTTCTCAGGTCGTTCCGTTATCGCCGTTGGTCCAACCCTTAAAATGTACCAATGTGGTGTGCCACGTGAAATGGCTATCGAACTCTTCAAACCATTTGTTATGCGTGAAATTGTTGCCAAAGAATATGCTGGTAACGTAAAAGCAGCTAAACGTATGGTTGAACGTGGAGATGAACGTATTTGGGATATCTTAGAAGAGGTTATCAAAGAACACCCAGTTCTTCTTAACCGCGCACCGACCCTTCACAGACTTGGTATCCAGGCCTTTGAACCAGTTCTTATCGATGGTAAAGCACTCCGTCTTCACCCACTTGTGTGTGAAGCCTACAATGCCGATTTTGATGGGGACCAAATGGCCATCCACGTACCATTATCTGAAGAAGCACAAGCTGAAGCACGTTTGTTAATGCTTGCAGCAGAGCACATCCTAAATCCGAAAGACGGTAAACCAGTCGTTACCCCTTCTCAGGACATGGTTTTGGGGAACTATTACCTAACTATGGAAGATGCAGGGCGTGAAGGCGAAGGTATGGTCTTCAAGGATATTGATGAAGCGGTTATGGCGTATCAAAATGGCTACGCTCATTTACATAGTCGTGTTGGTATAGCTGTTGATAGTATGCCGAATAAACCTTGGAAAGATAGTCAAAGACATAAAATCATGGTTACCACAGTTGGTAAGATTTTATTCAATGCAATCATGCCTGAGGATCTTCCATATTTGCAAGAACCAAACAATGCTAACTTAACAGAAGGTACTCCAGATAAATACTTCCTTGAACCAGGACAAGAAATTCAAGATGTGATTGATACTCTTGAAACCAATGTACCATTCAAAAAGAAAAATCTTGGTAATATCATTGCTGAAACCTTCAAACGTTTCCGTACAACTGAAACATCTGCCTTCCTTGACCGTTTGAAAGACTTAGGATACTATCATTCAACACTTGCTGGTTTAACAGTGGGTATTGCCGATATCCCAGTTATTGATAACAAAGCAGAAATCATTGAAGCAGCTCACCACCGTGTTGAAGACATTAATAAAGCCTTCCGTCGTGGTTTGATGACTGAAGATGACCGTTATGTTGCTGTTACAACAACATGGCGTGAAGCTAAGGAAGCTCTTGAAAAACGTCTGATTGAAACACAAGATCCTAAGAACCCAATCGTTATGATGATGGACTCAGGTGCCCGTGGTAATATCTCCAACTTCTCACAGCTTGCCGGTATGCGTGGTTTGATGGCCGCTCCTAACGGACGTATCATGGAATTACCAATCCTTTCAAACTTCCGTGAAGGTTTGACCGTATTGGAAATGTTCTTCTCAACCCATGGAGCTCGTAAAGGTATGACCGATACCGCCCTTAAGACTGCGACTCAGGTTACTTGACTCGTCGTTTGGTTGACGTTGCCCAAGATGTTATCATCCGTGAAGATGATTGTGGAACTGACCGTGGACTTCTTATCAAAGCTATCACTGATGGTAAAGAAGTTACTGAAACACTTGAAGAACGTCTTCAAGGTCGTTACACACGTAAATCAGTTAAACATCCTGAAACTGGTGAAGTCCTCATTGGTGCTGACCAATTGATTTCAGAAGATATGGCTCGTAAGATTGTTGAAGCTGGCGTTGAAGAAGTTACAATCCGTTCAGTCTTCACTTGTGCGACTCGTCATGGTGTCTGCCGTCACTGTTATGGTATCAACTTGGCAACAGGTGATGCTGTTGAAGTTGGTGAAGCAGTAGGTACTATCGCCGCTCAATCTATCGGTGAACCTGGTACTCAGCTTACAATGCGTACCTTCCATACCGGTGGTGTTGCGTCAAATACCGATATCACTCAAGGTCTTCCTCGTATCCAAGAAATCTTTGAAGCACGTAACCCTAAAGGGGAAGCTGTTATCACTGAAGTTAAAGGTAAAGTCGTTGACATCGAAGAAGATGCAGCAACTCGTACTAAGAAGGTGTATGTTGAAGGTAAAACTGGTAACGGTGAATACGTTGTTCCATTTACAGCTCGTATGAAAGTTGAAATTGGTGACGAAGTTAACCGTGGTGCTTCATTAACAGAAGGATCTATCCAACCTAAACGTTTGCTTGAAGTTCGTGATACCCTCTCAGTAGAAACTTATCTATTGGCTGAAGTACAAAAAGTTTACCGTAGCCAAGGGGTAGAAATCGGTGATAAACACGTTGAGGTGATGGTTCGCCAAATGCTTCGCAAAGTTCGTGTTATGGATCCAGGAGATACTGAACTTCTTCCAGGAACTCTTCTTGATATTGCAGACTTCACAGAAGCTAACAAAGATATTGTTATTTCTGGTGGTATTCCAGCAACTTCTCGTCCAGTTCTTATGGGGATTACAAAAGCATCCCTTGAAACCAATTCATTCTTGTCAGCCGCATCCTTCCAGGAAACAACTCGTGTCCTTACAGATGCTGCTATTCGTGGTAAGAAAGACCACTTGCTTGGCCTTAAAGAAAATGTTATTATCGGTAAAATCATCCCAGCTGGTACTGGTATGGCCCGTTACCGTAATATCGAGCCACAAGCAATCAATGAAGTGGAAATCATCGAAGAACCACAACTTACAGAAGAAACCGTATCTGTTACAGATGCAGAATAAGAAGAAGGAGCTCAGCTCCTTCTTTTTTTAGAACTAAAAATTAACTAGTTAAGTTTCGTGAGCAGATATTTTTTAAATGGCAAAGCTTTTGTATATAATAGGCTTAAGAAAAGGAAAATATCATATGTATCAGGTAATTAAAATGTATGGCGATTGGGAGCCTTGGTGGTTTATTGAAGGCTGGCAAGACGATATCGTTGAAGAGCAAGCTTTTGAAAATTGGCAAGATGCTCTAAGTTTTTATAAAAAAGAATGGCAACAATTAAAAAATGACTATCCGAGTTATCACAGTCAAAAAAATTTGTTGGCGACATTCTGGACTAAATCAGATAAAAGATGGTGCGAAGATTGTGGAGACGATTTGCAACAATACCATTCTATTTTGCTGTTAAAAGATAAAGATATTATCCCAATGGAAAATTACCTAGAATCCTTTGAAACAAGAAATGATATTCCTAAAGCACCATATACCTGTAAAATTAATTTATAAAAAGACAAGTTTTTGAGAAAACTTGTCTTTTTTTGCGAATAAATGATTGAGGAGGTTGGAAATGATACAAACGATTGGACAAGAATTAATTGAAAAAGCCTTAGAGTTACAAGCGCAAGATATCTATATAATCCCCTACCAAGAACGTTATCAAGTTTTTATGCGAGTGGGTGAAAGAAAACTCTTTATCGCTGATTATAAGCGACAGGAAATGGCAAGCTTGATTAGTCATTTTAAATTTATTGCTGGAATGAATGTCGGTGAAAAGCGACGCTGTCAGCTAGGATCTTGCCAATACCCAATTGCGGCTGATAAATCTGTACCTATGCGACTGTCGACGGTAGGTAATTTTAAGGGTCTTGAAAGTCTTGTTATAAGAATCTTAGCCAAAAGAAAAGCTGGACTTAATTATTGGTTTGACCTCCATAAAGACGTTGAGAAGGTTATTTCTGGAAGGGGACTGTATCTTTTTGCGGGACCAGTTGGGTCTGGTAAAACTAGCCTCATGTACCAATTAGTTTCGCGTTTAGGAAAAGACAAACAGGTTATTACAATCGAGGATCCAGTAGAAGTCCAAGATGATAGTCTTCTGCAAATACAGGTTAATGACAGTATTGGTATGACTTATGATAATCTGATTAAATTATCCTTGAGACATCGACCAGATTTTTTAATAATTGGAGAAATTAGAGACCAAGAGACAGCTAGAGCAGTGATAAGAGCCAGTTTAACAGGGGCTGTGGTCTTTTCGACGGTACATGCTAAAAGTATACCTGGTGTCTATCAGAGATTACTAGAA
This sequence comes from Streptococcus penaeicida, assembly GCF_002887775.1. Classification (GTDB taxonomy): domain Bacteria; phylum Bacillota; class Bacilli; order Lactobacillales; family Streptococcaceae; genus Streptococcus; species Streptococcus penaeicida. The sequence goes on from NZ_LOCM01000030.1 coordinate 38,025, forward strand.
CTTGGTATTAGTAGTCAAGAACTGGAACAAAGTTTGAAATTTATTTCTTATCAAAGATTAATTGCAGGAGGAGGACTTATTGATTATGCGACCGAGAAATTCCAGACCCACAGCGAGACCAATTGGAATAAGAAAATTAATGACCTTCTTGAACAAGGACATATCACTCAAGAAGAAGCAAACTGGGAAGAAATTAGCTAGTGCTAAGCAAGCTAAACTGATTGAACTTTTCCATAATCTCAGTCAAAGTGGCTTTAGCCTTAGTGAAATGGTTGCTTTTCTTGAAAAGTCAAAAATTATCGGTCAAGACTATTGCCTGAGGATGCGAAATGACTTAATTGGCGGTCGTCTTTTATCAGAAATGATGGAAAATTTGGGTTATCCTGAAGGAATCGTCACCCAATTAAGTTTAGCAGAAGCCCACGGGAACACTGAAAAATCATTGGCTAAGATAAAGGACTATTTAGAACAAAAACTCTATATTAGGCAAAAAACACTAGAAGTTGTTACCTACCCCATTATATTACTTACCTTTTTGGTTGTTATTGTTATTGGCTTACGTCAGTATTTGCTCCCTCAAATCGATCAAAAAAATGCTTTAACAATTTTTTTGAGTCATTTTCCAATCTACTTACTCATTATGGCCATCACTATATTAGCATTGACTTTAGTAGTGACCATACGTTGGCATAAAATGGAGAGAATGAAACAACTTCAAGCCTATGCTCGACTTCCTCTTATTTCTTCGTTTATCAAGTCCTATATGACTGCCTACTATGCGCGTGAGTGGGGGAATCTGATTGCTCAAGGGATTGAGCTTAGTGATATTTTGGGCATAATGATTACAGAAAAGTCTGTTCTCATGCAGGAACTTGGCAAGGACATGCAAAGGTCATTCATAGAGGGCCAGGCTTTACATGAGAAGGTGAAAGAGTACTCATTTTTCCATGATGAATTATCATTGATGATTGAATATGGCCAGGCCAAAGGAAAATTAGGACAAGAATTAGAAATTTACGCCCAATTAGTCTGGGAAAGTTACTTCCGTAAATTATTACAGGCTACACAAATGATTCAACCCCTCATTTTTTTGGGAGTTGCTCTCATCATTGTCATGATTTATGCAGCTCTGCTATTACCCATGTATCACAATATAGGAGGAAATATTTAATGAAAAAATTTGTAGAAAATAGCAAGAAAGTTTCGGTAAAAGCTTTCACACTTCTAGAGATGTTAATTGTCTTGTTAGTCATCAGCGTCCTCATGTTACTCTTTATTCCAAATTTGAGTAAGCAAAAAGATGAAATCACTCAAAAAGGGAATGCTGCTGTGGTCAAAGTTGTTGAGAGTCAGGCGGAACTGTATGAGTTGAATAAAGGGAAATACCCAACTCTGAGTGAGCTCTTAGCCGAAAAAGACATCAATGAAAAGCAAGTCAAAGCCTATAAGGATTATTATGCAAAACATAAAGAACCAGCTCGTAAGGTCCAAGATTAGGGCTTTCACCCTTTTTGAATCATTACTGACTTTGGGCCTAAGTTGCTTTATTATCATAACCCTGTCTGGTTCCGTTAATCACATTTATCAGAGTTTAGAAACAAATCTCTTCTTCATCAACTTCGAAAATTTTTACCGTCATAGTCAGAAGTTGAGTGTGCTCAAGCAGAAAGAGTCCTATCTGATTTTTACCGGTAATAGTGTTCATTGCAATGAGCGCTGTTTAGATTTGCCAGATGGGGTCAAGCTCTTATATCAAGGAAAAATCCGCTTAAATCAGATGGGAGGAAATCACTCCTTAGCAAAAATTTCATTTCAAACAGACCAGGAAAAAATTCATTATCAAATCAATTTAGGGAGTGGTACTTATCAAAAAACGACAGATTAAAGCTTTTATTTTGTTTGAAAGTCTACTAGCAACGGCCATTCTTGTCTTAGTCGTTAGCCTGTTTGTCGAGGCTATCAACCAACAAGAAAAAGCGATTGCCCAAATGCGTCGCCGGCAGGAAGTCCTTGTTGCTGCTTTGATGGCTCTGCAGACGGGAGAAGGGCATCTGGCTATTAACGGTTATGAGATTGAGGTTACTAGGAAAGAAAAGGAAATGAGCATTAATGCAAACAAACAGGAAATATTCAAGATTAATGAAAAATAAAATGCCAGCTTTTACCCTAGTAGAGTCTTTGCTTGCCCTCATTGTCATTACTGGAATGCTACTGGTCTATCAGGCCTGAGTCGCTCGGTCTTCTCACACATGGCCTATTTACGGGAGAACGACCAGGATAAGTGGCTTCTCTTTTCGCAACAGTTCCGTGCAGAATGTATGGGAGCTCATTTTCGGGAGCTTCGCAATGGACGTCTCTACATAGAAAAAGAGGGAAAAGAGGTTGCTTTTGGCTTTACAGATAAAAAAGACTTTCGCAAAGCTTCTGCCAATTGGCACGGCTATCATCCGCTCCTCTTAAATTTGGCGGATGTCAACATGGTCGAAAAGGATAAAAGAGTTACCATCAAACTCTATTGGCCCAGTGGCTTAGAAAGGACCTTTATTTATGATTTTAAAGAAAAATCTTAGGGCAGGTGTCCTTGTTTATGCCATTTTAATGACTGCTGTTTTCATTTCTTTGGTGGAAGTTTACCTCAAGCAAGTGGCTGATTATAAGAGGGAACACCAGGCTCAAATGGCAAATCTGCAAGCTCAGATGATAGGTGAGTATGTCAAAATGTCAGCAAGGAATGCTAGTGGCAGCATGATTTTCGACCAGGGTAAGGCAGATTATCTCCAATTAGAAGATAGCATGGAAGTTTCAGTAACTTTAACAAATGGACAAGTCTTTACTTTCGATTATCCACTTGTCAAGAAATTGGATAAGTCGAAAGAAATGTCCATGGACCAGTCTAAAGGAAGAAAGAAAAAGAAAGAGAGGAAGAAAAAAGATAAGGAGTCCCCTCAGCCTCAAAACTCTCAAAAATCTCCCGCTCCTAACTAGCTTTCTTTTCTTTTAGGGTTCTTTTTGATATGATAACAGTATGAACTTTGAAAAAATTGAAAAAGCTTTTCAGCTTATTTTAGAAAATGCTCAACTCATCGAGAATGACATTAAAACCAATATTTACGATGCTCTTATTGAACAAAATGCCTATTATCTTGGCGCAGAAGGAGCTAAAGAAGAGGTTTTTAAGAACAATATTGATTTAAGGGCCTTGCAATTGAGTCAGGAAGAATGGCGCCGTGCCTTTCAGTTTGTTTTTATAAAAGCAAGCCAAACTGAGAAATTACAGGCAAACCATCAATTTACACCGGATTCTATTGGTTTTATCATGCTCTTTTTAATTGAAGAATTGATGCCGGCGGAATCGATTGATCTTCTTGAAATTGGAAGTGGGACTGGCAACTTAGCTCAAACACTTTTAAATAACAGCAGAAAGAAGATTGATTATTTAGGTATTGAGTTGGATGATCTCTTGATAGATCTGTCCGCAAGTATTGCTGAAGTTATTGGGTCGTCCGCAAAATTTGTTCAAGAAGATGCAGTTCGCCCTCAAGTTTTAAAAGAGAGTGATATTATCCTCAGTGACTTACCGGTCGGTTATTACCCGAACGATGAGATTGCAGGACGCTATCAAGTCGCTAGTCAGGATGGGCACACTTATGCTCATCATTTGTTAATGGAGCAGTCATTAAAATACTTAAAGAAAAACGGTTATGCAATTTTCTTGGCTCCAAGTAATCTTTTAGTGAGTGCACAGAGTGATCTCCTCAAAAAATGGTTACAAGGTTATGCTCAAATTAAGGCAGTAATCACCTTGCCAGAGTCACTATTTGGTCACCCATCTAATGCCAAGTCTATTATTGTTTTGCAAAAAAATACAGAAAAAAGTGGTGAGACGTTTGTTTACCCACTAACTGATTTGCAGACGCCTGAAACTATTCAAACCTTTATGGAAGAATTCAAAAAATGGAAACAAGATAATGTTTTTTCATAAAATTTTTGGTATAATTATATAGTATTACAGAAAACGATTTCAAGAGAGGTTAAAAATGTCAAAAACAATTGCAATTAATGCTGGTAGTTCAAGTCTTAAATGGCAACTTTATCAAATGCCAGAAGAAACAGTTCTTGCTCAAGGAATTATCGAACGTATTGGTTTGAATGATTCTATCTCAACTGTTAAATTTGATGGCAAAAAAGAAGAGCAAATCACAGATATCCCTGATCATACAGAAGCTGTTAAGATTCTTTTAAATGACCTTATCCATTTCAATATCATTTCATCTTATGATGAAATTACTGGTGTTGGTCACCGCATCGTGGCTGGTGGTGAATACTTTAATGATTCAGTATTAGTTGATGAAAAAGTTGTTGAACAAGTCGAAGAACTTGCTGCACTTGCACCATTACACAATCCAGGAGCTGCTGCAGGTATCCGCGCTTTCCGTGAGATTTTACCAGATATCACTAGTGTTTGTGTTTTTGACAATGCCTACCACATGACAATGCAAAAACATACTTACTTGTATCCAATTCCACAAAAATATTACAAAGAACATAAAGTTCGTAAATATGGAGCACATGGAACAAGTCACAAGTATGTAGCCCAAGAAGCTGCTAAAATGGTAGGTCGTCCCGTTGAAGAATTGAAAATCATTACTGCTCATATCGGTAATGGTGTTTCAATCACAGCTAACTACCACGGGGAATCAGTTGATACTTCAATGGGATTCACTCCGCTTGCAGGGCCAATGATGGGAACACGTTCTGGTGATATTGATCCAGCGATCATTCCTTACATCATTGAACGTGACCCAGAATTGAAAGATGCTGCTGATGCTATCAACATGCTTAACAAACAATCTGGTTTAGGTGGCGTATCAGGTATCTCAAGCGATATGCGTGATATCGAAGCTGGTCTTCAAGAAAAAAATCCGGAAGCTGTATTAGCTTACAACATGTTTATTGACCGTATTAAAAAATACATTGGTCAATACTTCGCAGTATTAAATGGTGCTGATGTTCTTGTCTTTACAGCAGGAATGGGTGAAAATGCGCCATTAATGCGTCAAGATGTTATTGCTGGTTTATCATGGTTCGGTATGGAACTTGATCCAGAGAAAAATGTCTTTGGTTACCGTGGTGAAATCACAACACCAGAATCAAAAGTTAAAGTTTTGGTTATCTCAACTGATGAAGAGTTGTGTATCGCTCGTGACGTGGAACGTTTAAGACAAAAATAAGAACTAAAAACAAAAACAAAAATCTAATCACTTTGTGATTAGATTTTTCTTGACAAAAAAAGTAAAGTGAACTATACTAAAAATGTAAAGTTTGTTATACTTTTGGAGGAAAAATGGAAAATAGACTACAAGAGCTCCGAAAAGCAAAAAAGATTAGTCAAGCAGAGTTGCAGAAGCCATGAGTGTTACTCGACAAACCATTATTTCATTGGAAAAGGGGCGCTATAATGCTTCTTTAGAATTAGCTTTTAAGTTAGCTAACTTCTTCGAATTGAAGATTGAAGACATCTTTATCTATGAAGAAAGTGGGAAAGAATAATGATTACCAGATTTATTAATTATTTAAGCAAAGAAAAAAGTTTTGAAGCTTATATCAAGTCCTATAGGCTAGCTTCGATCTTTGCTATCATCTTAGCTCTTTTTTTAGTTATTTTAAATTGGCAAATGCATTTCAACTCCTACACTAAAGGATTTGTCTGGGGGATGTCCATTGCTTTGTTGGCTTTAACCATAAGGAACTACTTAGTTCTTCATAATGAAAAGAAACTCAAGGAAGCTTATATTGAGAGTAAGGACGAACGCAATCACGCTATTTTATTAGCAGCTTCGGCAACGACCTTGGTCCTGCAGATTTTGCTTATCATTCTGGTCCTCGTTCTCAATGCTTTTTTCAAGGTCAATTTTGACCTCCGTTATTTCTTAGCGGCTGATTTATACGTCATTATCCTGTCCTTTTTTGGAACGGATATACTTCTGAAACGATTCATGTAAGGAGAAAACATGGGAAATACACTATCAAGATTAAAATGGTTCTTACTGGCATTTGCGGTACTGGTTATCGAGCAAGCACCAATGCTCTTTATGAAAAAAGGGCAACCCCTTTGGCAAGTTGCACTCCTCTCACTAGTCATGCTTGGAGTGGTTATCGCTGGCTGGTGGCTAGCTAAAAAACTAGGCTTCTTTGACACCGAAAAAATTTCCGATTACGGACCTATTGTCTGGGTAGGGGTCGGTTTTGCTGGACTGACCATCAGTAAAATGATTGGTGGTATTATTCTCTTTCTTGAGCATGGTGCAAAGGCTAACACAGTCAATCAAGCTGCCTTGGAAAAAGCTGGTTTACATCCCATCCTCCTCTTTATTCTAGCGGCAGTCGTAGCTCCAATGATTGAGGAGTTAATCTTCCGAGGCCTCGTCTATGGCAAAGCATTTGGCTACAAGTCTTGGCTTGGTCTCATCCTAAGTAGTCTCCTCTTTGGCTTGATCCATATGCCATCAGACATCGGTTCTTGGATCATCTATGGTGGTATGGGCTTGGTCTTAGGGTTTGTCTACATGATGACCAACAAATTAAGCTATACCATCGCCATCCACGCTATCAACAATGGACTAGCGGTCCTCCTCATGCTATTCTTACAATAAAAATAAGAGCTAAGAATTTTCTTAGCTCATTTTTTTACATTTTTTTGGCTTTTTCGATAGTTTTGTCAATAGCTGCGCTGACAGAAGCCGTGAGACCAGTCCGTTCAAGCTCTAAGAGCCCGGCAATGGTTGTGCCTCCCGGACTGCAAATCTTGTCAATTAAGCTATGAGGGCTATCTTGGCCCTGTAATAATTGATCAGCACTGGCTAGAACCGTCTGACTAACAATTTCTAATGCCTTGTCCTTAGGAAGTCCGTGAGCAACACCGGCTTTAGCCATGGCTTCAATAAAGAGATAGATATAGGCAGGACTAGAGCCAGCTAAGGCCGTGAAAGTATCAAAATCTTTCTCTGCAATTTCAAAGCAAGAACCAAAAGAAGCCACAATCTCCTGGCATTTTGCTTTCAAATCTGGTCTAACGTTGTCATTAAAAGTGAGTGCGGTGGTGCTTTTGAGGATTTGGGCATTCATGTTAGGCATGATGCGGATGATTGGTAGGTCAGTGCCTACTAATTCTGCTAGCTTGGCTAGGGTGACACCTGCTGCCATAGACATAACGGGTTGCTTGAAGGTCAAGGGAGCCAGCACGGTCTCATAGACTTGTGGTTTGATGCCAAGAATGACTAAGTCTACTTGGTCCAACAAGTCTTGGTGGGACTGGGCATAGGCGACCTCTAACTGCTCAGCAATTTCCTTAGAGCGGTCTAGGCTAGAACCAGAGATAATCAGCTGGTCCTGCCCCTTTCTGAGCCCCTGAATGACAGCCGTGGCCATTTTGCCAACGCCAATAATTCCGATTTTCATAGAGGTCTCCTAATATTTTTTGATTAAATCAACGGTTGAGCGGTCTAATTTTTTAACGATGGCTTGGAGGTAAGCTTGCGCTTCAAGGAAGTCATCCATGGCATAAAGGCTTTGGTGGGAGTGAATGTAACGGGCACAAACACCGATGGTTGTTGAAGGTACACCTTGGTTTTTCAAATGGGCTGCCCCGGCATCGGTACCACCTTTGGCACAATAGTATTGGAATTTAACACCGGCTTCTTCAGCAGTTGTTAATAAGAAATCACGCATGTCTTTTAACATGACATGGCCTGGATCGTAGAAGCGAAGGAGGGTTCCGCCGCCGATAGCACCTTGGTTGCCATTGATGTCACCTGCTGGTGAGCAGTCTACAGCAAAGAAGAGTTCTGGGTCAAATTTTGTAGTTGAGACGTGGGCACCGCGTAATCCAACTTCTTCTTGCACATTGGCACCGGCAATTAATGTATTTTTAAGCTCTTGGTCTTTGATCGCTCCTAAGAGTTCTGTAACCATGAGGACACCGTAACGGTTATCCCAAGCTTTAGAGATGATGTTCTTTTTGTTGGCTGTCAAGATGGTTTCTGATTGAGGGACAATGATGTCACCAGGAGCTAAGCCATAGCTTTCAGCCTCAGCTTTATCTGCAAAACCAGCATCAAAAGTAATATCTGAAATACTTGGTAGGCCCGCATTGCCACCACCACGTAGGAAGTGAGGAGGAACAGAACCTGAAACCACTGGAATAGCTTTGCCTTCACGGGTATAAAGAGTAAAACGTTGTGAGCTGACAACCAGTGGATTCCAACCACCAATTTCAACAACACCAAGCGTCCCGTTGTCATTAATATTACTGACCATGAAACCAACTTCGTCCATATGGGCTGCCACTAAAATACGGGGAGCGTCTTCAGCTTTGCTGTCTTTAATCCCAAAAATACCACCAAGACCATCGGTTTCCACACGGTCAACGAGGGGTGTCATTTTTTGGCGAAGGAAGTTGCGGACATTATGCTCATAACCTGCAATACCATCTAATTCAGTAACTTCTTTAATTTTTGCAAATAAATCTGACATTTAGATCTCCATTCTCTTTTGTGCTTTTGTAATCAACTTTCTAGCTTGCAAGTAAGCCTATGAAAGCTTTAACTATCCCTTTTATTCTACCACTTTTAGCTGACCTTGGCTATTTGTCTTCTTCTCATGTTCATAGACTGAATTCCTAGGAATCGCGCTAGCCTATTTCCCCAAAATTATGATAAAATGAAGAGTATGAAAAATAATAGAATGAAGAGTCTTACCGGTCTAGTCGGCATTTCGGCGCTAGCTGTTCTAGGTTTGGTGATTAAAGACAAATACGAAGAGTATCAAAAGGAAAAAATGACGGCTGATTTGCGTCAGTTTTTCGCTGAAATGGGTGAAATTGCGGTGGTCTATTTTGATCAGACGGTATCTGAGAAAGGCAGTCATAGTGGGGGTGTCGTCCTTTCTGATGGTCGAGAATACAGCTTTACTTACCGCAAAGGCGATATTGTTTATCAGGAGGAGCAGGCTCATGATTAGTCCAAATACTTATGAAGAACTGGCCCAATTGATTGAAGCAGAGGAGAAAGTCCTTCTCTTTTTTACCGCTGATTGGTGTCCAGATTGCCAGTTTATCTATCCGGTCATGCCTGACATTGAGGCTGAAAATCCTCAATTCACTTTCGTCCGTGTCAATCGGGATGATTTTATGGAAGTGGCTCAAGAGTGGAATGTCTTTGGCATCCCTAGTTTTATTTTCCTTGAGAAGGGGCAAGAAGTTGGCCGTTTTGTCAGCAAGCTTCGAAAAACCAAATCTGAAATTAATCAATTTTTAGCAGACTATAGCAAATAGAAAAGGAAGTATCGATGATTTTCGCATATAATAAAGAACAAGTTGGCGACGTTTTGATGGTCATTCTTGAAGACACAAAAGCCATTAAACGTTACGTTAAGCGCAAAGGCAAAGTGGCGCGTGTTTATGCCTTAGAAGATGGCAGAACCTTAGCTTGGAACATTTTTGAGGCTTCTTCCCTTTTGGAAATAAAAGGCAATGGCCAGGTCTTCCTATCAGAAGCAGACATTGAAATTCTCAATGCAGAACTAGCTAAAGAAGGCTTCGCTGAAAAGTTTGAAGCTAGTCAAGAACCAGTCTTTGTCGTGGGAGAAATCACTGAGATGGTAGCCCATCCAGATAGCGACCACTTCAACATCTGCCAAGTAGCTATCGGACAAGACAAAACAGTTCAAATCGTCGCTGGCGCTCCAAACGCAGCTTTGGGCTTAAAGACTATCGTCGCCCTCCCAGGTGCTATGATGCCAAGTGGCAGCTTGATTTTCCCAGGTAAACTGCGAGGACAAGATTCCTATGGTATGATGTGCTCACCCCGTGAATTAGCCCTTCCAAACGCACCACAAAAACGTGGTATCATTGAATTAGATGAGACTGCAGTAGTAGGGGAAGCTTTTGATCCAGCTAAACACTGGAAGGCTTAAAATAAAGAAGAAAAATATGTCCTTGGTCATTAGACCAGGGGCTTTTTTTGATGAAAAAGGAAAAAATTTCTTAATATTAAAAGTTCGATAAATGTAAGAAGTCTATCGAAAGATGACTCAAAAGAATAGCTCGCTTATGCAAGATTCCCATAGAGATTTCTAAAAATGAAAGTCCCTAGTATCTTACATAAAAAAATTTAAAAAAAGTGACTATCAGACACCATTTTCAGCAAATTTTTTCGAATTATCAATTAGGAGGAAAAACATATGTATAATCGTGTAATTTTGATAGGTCGTTTAGTGGCCGACCCTGAACTGATAACAACCCCAAAAGATAAGCATGTTTGTCGGGTTTCGATTGCGGTCAATCGTCGTTTTAAAAATGCGGATGGTGAACGACAGGTTGATTTTGTGAACTTGGTACTTTGGGGAAAATTAGCTGAGAGCTTAGCTTCTTATGGTAGTAAGGGAAGTTTGATGTCCTTGGATGGTGAGTTAAGAACTCGCAAATATGAAAAAGAAGGAAAAATGTCTTACATGACCGAGGTACTTTGCCAATCTTTTCAGCTATTAGAAAGTCGAGCCCAAAGAGCTTTACGTGAAAATAATATGACCGATGATTTAGATGATTTAGTCCTTGATCAAGCTCAATTGCCTTTCTAATTAAAAAATTTTTTTAAAAAATTTTTCCTAGTCAGAGAACTTGTCCAGAAAGCCTTTACTTTCGGGCTTTGTTACGGTTTTAATTATCAGAATATTTGCACAAAAATTGCCCGAAAATGCAGATTCAGAAAAGTTATGCCTTGACAGTCTCAAAAAATTGCCTTATAATTTAAAAAAATTAAAGGAAAAGAAAGAGGAGGTCACTGGTATGGTTCCAAGTAAGACAACTCAAACGATTAACAACCGTTATTACTTTAGCTTCTTTAGATAGTGTTTGTAGACATGGTACCCATGGATACAAACACGTTACAACGTCAGTTTGTATCTATGGGGCTAAAGGCTATTTGAGTTGTAGGTCCACATAGATAAAAAATATCTAAGTGGGCACCCTATCAGTGTATCTTCTTATACCTCTGTATTTGTATAAGACCATTTAGATATTTCTAAATGGTCTTATTTTTATACCCAGAAAGAGGAAATCATGAAAAAAATATCTCGATTTACGATTATTGCCCTAGTTTTACTGACTTTGACAGCCTGCCGACAAGATAAGGTTGCTCAAAAAGATCATTACAAAATTGGTATTGTTCAGTATGCCGAACACCCTGCTTTAGATGCTGCTCGCCAAGGTTTTATCAAAGCCTTGGCAGAAGCCGGTTACAAAGAAGGTAAGAATTTACAAGTGACTGAAAAAAATGCCCAAGGGGAACAAGCCAACTTGCAAACCATGGTTGAACAATTGGCAGGTAAGAATGACCTTAACTTTGCCATTGCTACACCAGCAGCGCAAGCTATGGTCAATGCCGACCAAGAGACCCCAACGATTTTTACGGCAGTCACCGACCCTGTCTCAGCTGGCTTGGTCAAATCTCTAGACAAGCCTGGGAGATCAGCTACTGGTTCTATTGATGCTGGTGATGTTAAGCAGCAAATTGACTTGTTGACAAAGGTTTTACCCAAAGCAAAAACGGTTGGTATCTTTTATAACTCTAGTGAAGTCAACTCTCAAACCCAGGCCAATCAGGCTAAAAAGGCTCTAACTAAGAAAGGCATCAAGGTCATTATAAAAACCGTTACTACAAGTAATGATGTCCAACAAGTCATGACCAGCCTGGCCAGCCAAGTGGACGCCGTCTACCTGCCAACGGACAACACCGTAGCTTCAACAGCCTCAACCATTGGACAAGTCTTAAAGGAGGTTAAGGTACCAGCCCTCGGTAGCGATGCAGCCTACCTTGATGCAGTTCTCCTGACATCAGGTGTCGACTACCAAGCCATTGGTCATGCGGCGGGTCAAGTAGCCGTCAAAGTCCTTAAAGGAAAAAAGGTTTCAGCTATTCCCGTTGCTAAGCCTCAAAAAGCCCAAATCAAAATCAATGAAGACATGGCCAAAGCCATCGGAATGGATGTGGCCCAACTCAAAGCAGCCATCAAATAAAGTGAGGAAAAAGATGAAAAAAATAGCCAGTTATTTAGCAATTGCTCTAGCCAGTTTAAGTTTAGTAGCCTGTCGTTCCACGACTGGCAATAGCCAAGCACCAAAGGAAAAAGTAACAGTTGGAATTCTTCAGTACATGGAACATGATTCTCTAACTGCAGCCCGTAAGGGATTTGAAGCAGAGCTCAAGAAAGAAGGATATGTTTCCGGGAAAAACCTGACCCTTGATTATCAAAATGCCCAAGGAGACCAGTCTAATCTCCAGACCATTTCAGAACAGCTAGTTAAGAAAAGTGATTTGATTTTAGCCATTGCCACACCTGCAGCCCAATCCTTAGCCACAGTTTCAACAGATAAACCAGTGGTTTTCACGGCTGTAACGGACCCCATGTCGGCTGATCTCGTTCAAAGCCTTAAAAAACCTGGCGGTCTTATAACAGGAACCAGCGACCAGGCACCAATCAATAAACAGGTAGACCTTTTAAAACAAGCTTTACCAAAGGCTAAAGAAATCGGAATTCTTTACACTTCAAGTGAACGGAATTCAGAGGTTCAGGTTAAAGAAGCTGAAAAATACCTCAAAAAAGCAGGTTATAAGGTGGTTAAAAAAGGAATTTCGTCAACCAATGATGTCCAAGATGCCACTAACAGTTTGATGAAGACAGCAGATGCCCTCTTTGTTCCGACTGATAACACCGTAGCTTCAACCATGACCATGATTGGTGAATTGTCAGTTGAGCATCATGTTCCAGTTATTGGTGGCTCAACTGACATGGTTGATGCCGGCGGTCTCTTAACTTACGGCACAAACTACAAGGAACTTGGGAAACAAGTGGCTAAGCAAGCCGTTAAGATTCTTAAAGGTCAAGACCCAGCTAAAACACCAGTAGAAGCACCAAAAAAATTAGAGCTTCATATTAACAAGGATTTAGCTAAAAAATTAGGCATTGATGTTTCACATCTCTCAGTAAAATAAGCATTTAGAAAAAGGAGTTTTCATGGCACTGATTTTATCCAGTTTATCTCAAGGCCTCTTATGGTCGGTAATGGCTATCGGGGTTTACATCACATTTCGAATCTTAGATATTGCTGACTTAACAGCAGAAGGGTCCTATCCTTTAGGCGCGGCTGTCTGTGCGACTGCCATTGTCTCTGGTCTCAATCCCTTAGTCGCAACCCTACTTGCCTTTGCCGGTGGCCTTGGCGCAGGGTTAGTCTCTGGCTTGATACACACTAAATTAAAGATTCCTGCTCTGCTAACAGGGATTGTTACTCTGACTGGTTTGTATTCTATCAACCTTAAAGTTCTCGGTAAGGCAAACGTGGCTCTCTTAGGTCAGAAAACATTAGTTACAGAACTTTACGACATGGGCTTCACTAAAACGGCTTCTGTCATGATTATAGGAGGCATCTTTGTCCTGCTTGTTATCGTATTCCTAACTTTGTTAATGAAAACGCAAATTGGTCTAGCTCTGCGATCAACCGGAGACAACATCCCTATGAGTGAATCTAACGGGATTAATACGGACAATATGAAGATATTGGGCTATATGCTCTCAAATGGACTGATTGCGCTTTGTGGGGCACTTCTCTGTCAAAATAATGGTTACGCCGATCTCAATTCTGGTGTGGGGACCATCGTTATTGGCTTAGCATCAATTATCATTGCCGAAGTCGTTATTCGTAACCTCAGCATTGGTTGGCGCCTAGCCTCAGTGGTTCTTGGTTCTATCATTTACCGTCTGATTATACTGGCAATTCTCTCTATTCCAGGCATGGACGCTGATTTGGTTAAGCTTTTCTCAGCCATCCTCTTAGCGACTGTCCTCTTTATCCCTGAATTGCAGAAGAAGTTGAAGATTCGTCAGCTAAAACTTAGTTAGGAGCAAGCATGACAACACTATTATCCTTACAAAATATTCATAAAATTTTCGAAGCAGGCACGGTCAACGAAAACCATGTCTTGCGCGGTCTCAACCTTGAGGTTGAAGAGGGCGACTTTATCTCTATTATCGGTGGTAATGGTGCCGGTAAGTCGACCTTGATGAACACCCTCGCCGGAACCCTCAAAGTCGATCAGGGTGACATCCAGTTAGAAGGCAAGTCCATCAAAAATCTAGCTGCAGCAAAAAGAGCCAGCCTAATCAGTCGTGTTTTCCAAGACCCCAAAATGGGAACAGCTTCGCGTTTAACCATTGAGGAAAACATGGCCATCGCATACCGTCGAGGTAAGAAACGGGGTTTGAGTTGGGGCGTTAAAGAAGAAGAACGAAAGATTTACAAGCAAGCCCTGAAAGAATTAGGACTCAACTTGGAAAACCGCCTCAAAGTCGACACACAATTCTTATCAGGTGGGCAACGGCAAGCTCTAACGCTGCTCATGGCATCACTGGAAAAACCCAAAGTGCTCTTATTAGATGAGCACACCGCAGCCCTCGATCCTAAAACCAGTGACATGGTCATGGCTCTGACCGACAAAATTGTCAAAAACCATAGCCTAACCACCCTGATGATTACTCACAATATGGAAAATGCTATCCAATATGGCAACCGCCTGGTCATGCTCCATCAAGGCAAAATTGTCGTTGACGTCAAAGGTCAAGAAAAACAGGACTTGACCGTAGAAGAGCTGATGCAACTTTTCCACAAAAACGCCGGCCAAACTCTCAAGGATGATGCTTGGTACTGGGGTAGCACGAGCTAATTCAAAACAAAACCTACTCCTTTTCGTGGAAGGGACGTCAGCGAATTCCTTGTTTAAAGTGGTTGGGTTTGAAATGCCTTTACTCCTTTTCACTAATGGTTCGGACGGAAGCGACTCCCTTCGGGATTCCATTCCTAAAACTGAAGCCTCTGGTCTTCAGTTTTCCGAGTAGCAGTAACTTAATCTGTTACTGCTACAATTACCACTATGAAAAGGATCTAAAACTAAAGAAAAAATGGACTTGTCTAAAATAAGAGGAATAATATCACCACAAATACAAAAAAATCTTTTTGAAGTGACGGACACTATTAGACAATACTGATTCAACATCCTATAATAGAAATATCACTAGGAGTTGTTACCTACTGATTATTATAATTATTTCCTCTTGGCGTAAGTGGATACTTACGTTTAAGAATAATTCTACTATAGAAGCCATCGTCATAAGTGGTTTCTTTTTTTGTATCAATAAGTTTTATATTTATGCGAATTGATTTATAAGTTACAGCTTAGTGGGCATTTTTCAAATAAGCCATCTAAATAAAAGCGACCCACATTAGTGAGTCGCTTTACTGCCGGTTTATTCAGGTGTCTGCCACCGCTTGGCTCTTAGATCCAAGATTACTATCGGATTTGCTTCTGGTGTCCGCCACCACCTGACCCTTGTGTTCAGGATTACTATCAGATTGACCATGAGCCGACATCTCAATATGAAAACTATTTTAGCTAAGATTTTTCGTTTTTGCAAGTTGCAGATAAACAAGTAATAAAGAAAACACGCCCGCCTTTTAGGTGGAAATAGTAAGGAGATTTTTGAAACCAAAGGTTCAAAAACCAGTCATGGAATTCAAGAGTTTAATCTTGAATTCGCTGACGTCCCCTTCACTAAAAGGCTGGCGTTTTCTACTTCGAGCGAATCTATTTTTGAGTAAAATAAGACCAGTCCACAATTAAAGACTGGTCTTTTAATTTTATAGTAAATCCAATTCTTTCAACTTATCATCAACCATGTCGAGGACTTTGGCTAAGTCTTCTGGTTTTTGGACGAAGTCCAGGGTGTCGCCGTCAATTTTCATTTTTGGTGAGACATCGTATTGCTGGTACCAGTCTGGATATTCACCGTGGACTTGGTAGTAGTATTCTTCTAAGCCTGGGTTGCCGTCAACTTGCTCAAAAGAGCGACCACGTTTTTCGATGCGCTCTAACATTTTGTCAAAGGAAACATCGATGTAGATAAGGAGGTCTGGGCGTTTTTTAGGCATGCCCTCAAGTTCTTCCAGCATGTTGCCAAGGAGTTCTTGGTAGATTTCCAATTCGGTTTTTGTGACGTTGCCGTTTTTGTAGTTGAGTTTTAAGAAAAGTTCGTCTTCAAAGATGGAACGGTCAAGGATGTTGTTATCTTGTTTATAGGCCTCTTTAATCGATTTAAAACGTTTATTCAAAAAGAAAATTTGGAGTAAAAAGGCGTATTTTTTAGGGTCTTGGTAGTATAAGTCAAGAACAGGATTGTTATCGACGGCTTCGTAAAAAACCTCAGTTCCCAAGTGTTCTCCTAGAGCAGCAGCGAGGGAGCTTTTACCTGCTCCAATAGTTCCGGCTAGTACAATCAACATGTTTCTCCTTCAGTGAAATTAACGAACTTGTGCAAAGATATCCTGGACTTCGGCCAAGGTGCTGGCGCGTGAAACAGCACCTCGAACTTTAGCAGCACCAGCAGTTCCCCGTAAATAGTGGGGCGCCAAACCACGGAATTCCCGAACGGCAATGGTTTCGCCCTTGAGATTAATTAAGCGGGTCAAGTGGTCTTCGGCAATGTCTAATTTTTTGGCAAATGGAAGATCAGGTAACTCTTCTCCCGTCTCAAAGAAATGGTTAATTTGGGTGAACAAGTATGGGTTGTTCATGGCTGCGCGTCCAATCATCACAGCATCAACGCCGATTTCTTCGATCATAAACTTGGCATCTTGGACGCTACGCACATCCCCATTCCCGATAAAAGGAATTTTGGTGATAGCCTTAGAAACACGACCAAGTGTTTCGTGGTCACAAGTTCCCGTGTACATTTGTTCCCGAGTACGACCGTGCATGGCCAAGGCAGAAACACCTGCTGACTCGGCAGCTAGTGCATTCTCAACAGCTAGAGAGCTGTCAGCCCAACCAGTACGCATTTTAACGGTTAATGGAATATCTAAAACAGAGGTTACTTCTGAAACAATGTGGTAGATTTTGTCAGGGTCACGGAGCCATTTGGCACCGGCTTCGTTTTTAACCACTTTATTAACCGGACAACCCATGTTAATGTCAACAATATCTGCTTTGGTATTGGTTTGGATGAAATCCGCAGCCCGTTTTAACCCTTCGGCATCTCCCCCAAAAAGTTGAATGGACATTGGATGTTCATTCTCGTCAATGTGGAGCATGTGTAAGGTTTTTTCGTTGTTGTAAAGGAGACCCTTTTCGGAAATCATTTCCATGACAACAAGTCCGGCACCAAATTCTTTAGCGATGGTCCGGAAAGCTGAGTTGGTTACACCCGCCATGGGTGCTAAGACGGTACGGTGTGGGATTTCAACATTCCCAATCATAAAAGATGAATTAAGCTTTGTCATTGATAATCCCCTCCAAATCGTTTTCATTAAATTGGTATTTTGTTTGACAGAACTGGCAGATGATCTCAGCACCATGATCTTGGTCAATCATTTCTTGCAGGTCACTTATTGGAAGTGACATGAGGGCTGACTCAAACCGTTCTTTGGAACAATCACATTGGAAGCTTAGCGATTCTTCAGACAGACGTTTGTAAGGGTCATCCCCATAAAGGGCAGCTAAAAGGGCTTCGATATGGTCATCAGAAGCTAAGAGGTTTGAAATGGCCGGCATCTTTTGAAGTCGTTCTTCATAACGGGCAATTTCCTCATCACTTGCGCCTGGCAAGACTTGGAGCATGAAACCACCAGCAACTTTGACCTTGTCATTTTCGTCTAAAAGAACATTAAGGCCGACCGCAGATGGTGTTTGTTCTGATTCCGCAAGGAAATAGGCAAAGTCTTCGCCGATTTCACCTGAAATCAGTGGTGTGGTTGAGGTATAAGGATTGCCAGTGCCGTAATCAACAATGGAGACAAAATGGCCATTGCCCATAAAAGGACCAACCAGAACTTCGCCAGTTGCTGTTTTTTTGATATCAACACCGGTATTTTGAATGTAACCTTTCACATGACCTTTGGTATCTGCTACTGAGATGATATGACCAAAAGAAGAGTCGCCAATGACCTTAACGGTTACTTTGCTGTCTCCTTTTTGATTGGCTGCTAAGATTTGATTGGCAATCAGGGTCCGGCCAAGTGCCACCGTTGATGATGACATGGTACCATGCATTTCCTGAGCTTTTTTAACTGTTTCTGTACTATCAAGCACAAAGGCTCTAAAAGAGCCTGATTGTGAGATTGATTTTATCATTTTATCCATAACTAGTATTATAGCATAAAGAAAAAATCTTGCGGTCTGTAACAACCGCAAAATTAATTGAAAATTTTAATGAAAAGTCTTACAGGCTATCATCATTTAACTAGCTTGGTCTTGTCCCTCAAAGGCCTGGCATTTTGCTTTGAAGTGAGCTTGGATTTTATCACGCAAATGGTCATTGAGTTGGGCAAGAGCAATGTGAGGTACCAGTTGACTAAAGAAATAAATGTCTAAGTCTTCCGTTTGCTCAAGCGCCACGTCGGTCAAGACCAAATCATAATTCTGACGAATATTCTCCATGTCGATCTCTAATTCATCATGAATAGTAATGTCAAAATACTGACCAGTAAAAGCTTGCAAGAATTGCCCTAAATTAGCCCTTCCCGATTCGATGATTAAAAGCTTTTGCTTTTGGATGGAATGGCTGAGCTGTAAAAAGAGATTATCCCAGTAAACCAAGACAATGTAGAGCAGCTGGCCTCTCATTTTTTCCGGGCAGGAGAGGCCACGTTTGAGGAAAGGTAAGAGCAGAGCCTGAGAAAAAACGTGACAGAGCTCAGGATACTGAGTCCGGAAATAATTCAAGTAGGGCTCCTTGTGGTCAAAGACCAAGTAATTTTGATGGCGGTCTTCTTCTCCTAAAATAGTCGCTTCCTGCAAAATGCGGCAGAGCTCCTCCCTATTTTGCAATGCTAATCCAAATTGCTCTTGCAATTTTTCTAAGACGGCTTGCCAAGCATCGGCAGGGATGGCTAATGGTTCTAGGGCTGCGGTGGACAAGTTATAGTCGTTAAAGAAGAGATAGTTGCGGCTATAGGCAGAGAATAATTCTGACAGGGCGGTGCTATCTAGGGACAGACCACTGCTTTCTAAGAAGCGCTGCGCCAGTTGGGCCATGGGTTGCAGGTCTTTAATCTGTTGGTAGAGGAATTGGCTTGGCAGGTCACTATTTGCCAAAGTAAAGCCTTGGGAATAACGGACCAGATTAACAGCTGCTAGAACTTTCAGGTGGCGGTAGTGGGTCCGATCCATAGGGGTGTCGAGACTGGTCACAATCAGGTCGATCAAATCGGAGAGGACGCTCTCAGAAATCATGGAAGCAAAGGGCCATTGGTGCATGTCATAGGCTTCGGAAAAATACTTGAGGTAGAAAAGGCGAATTTGCTTTTCTTGGCCGACTAAGCCCAGTTGCTTGATGTCAATGTGACAGTTGAAGAAATTTTCGAGGTAGCAATTGGTCTTTTTAATCAGGCGCTTGAGGGTCGAGAGGCTAATGAAGAGCTGGTCCGCCAAACAATCCAGTGACTCAGGATCCTCAAAAAAAAGAATCTCTAAAAGGCGTAAGGAAGGGGCCTCTAATAGGATGGACTGATAGAGTTTTTGTGGTCCGAATTCCCTCTTATATGACAAACTTAAATGAGGCTCAATATAGGGAAAGGCCTTGATTTCCGGAAAGGTTGATAGGTGGGCGATTTCCGTTTGCAGGGTCATAAAAGAACAGTCCAGATAATGACAAATGCTTTTATAATCATAAGCCTGTTTTTTCTGGCTCATCAGTTTTACCAGATTAAGTTCGCGCAATTGTTGGTTGGAAAATAAGTCTTTGTTAATGAACATCAATAGGTCTCCTTGGGAATCAGCTCTTTTTTAACCTTGGATTCAGTTAGATTAAAATTAGAAAATAATAAAGGTGAATCCGTTGTATTTAGATGAAAATAACCTAAAACAAGAGCTTTTATAGCTATTTTATTATAGAAATCAATATTTTAATAGAGTAATCATAAATTTAAAATAAATTAAAATAGTGACCTTTATTCTCACTTAAAACTCATATATACTAAAACCATAGCTTGGACAAGAGGCCAAAGCCTTTTTGCTGTCGGCAAAACTTGCCCACTTACTATCACATGAGGAAAGAGTAAAGGAGAACATCGTATCATGGATAAAAAACAAAAAGCACGTAAACACTTATTACGTCGACTCATCACCAATGCAGCCCTAGCCGGCACAGCCTTTTCAACCTTCGGCGGCGCCCTAGCAACGACCATGGAGGTTAAGGCGGATGAGAGGAGACTACCGCAAATTGAAAAAGAAGTAGAAAATGGACTATTGAAAGTTATTGTTGATAATAAGTTTGACCGAAATGATGAACGTAGTATTGCTACGATAAGAGAATTACTAAATAATGCAAATAAAGATACATTATTTAGATTATTAAAAGGATTTGATCCAAGTGATGTAACCTATCCTAATAGTATGTTAGATTTCTTAGATCGAAGGATTGGAGGTTTAAGAGATGGCTATAATTCTGCATCGTTAAGATCTTTACTAGTAGAGACTTTAAAAGGTAAAGTTACCGAGGTTGAGGAGAAACGTCAACTAATTGAATTGTTAAACAAAGATAAAGAGAATGCACTTGAAAATATTCAAGATAAAGAAGCAGAATTGTTACTAGTAAACGATGAATTAAAACATTTGGAAAATGAAAAAATTAAAATTGAGTCTCAACTTGAAGAAAAAGGTCTTGAAGCTGAAAGCAAAGGTCAAAAATTAAAAGAAGCTGAAGCTGAACTTGTCGATACAAAAGATAAGCTTGCTTCTGAAAAGATTCGTGCTAATTTAAATGGTTATGGTATGATTGAGCTTAAGGCTGAACTTGAAAAAGTAAATAAAGAACATGATGACTTTGCTAAGCTTGCCGCAGCTGCTCAAGAAGATTATGAAAAAGAGTTGGCCTTAGATGAGCAAAAACTCAAAGATCAAGAAGATAAGAACAAAGAATTGTCTGCTAACCTTAAGACTGCGGAGGAATTTTACCACGAAAGCCAAGCGAAATTAGCAGAGGCTGAAAAAGCGAAAACACAGTTAATGTCTGAACTTGAGAATGCGCAAAAAGCCCTTGAAACGGCTGAAAGCAGCATGTCTGAATACTCTGAAAAAGTTGAGACTTTAAAGGCAGAGCTTGAAGCAAGTAAGACTGAAGCTGAGGACCTTAAAGCTAAGGCTGAGGAAGTCGATAAAGAACTTGCAAGTACAAAAGAAGCTAAAGCAAGTCTTGAAAAAGAAATTGAAGACATGAAAGCTAAACAAGCTGAGGAAGTGGCTAAGTTAGAAGCCCTTCTTAAAGAAAAAGGTGCTGACATCAGCCGTCTTGAGACAGAATTAGCTAATAAAGTAAAAGCTTTTGAAGACAAAGAAAAGATGTCTGAGCAAGAAAAAGCACAATTCCAAGCGGACATTGAGCGTCTGCAAAAAGAGTTAGCTGACAAAATGACAGCTAAAATGCCTGAACCTCTTGCTAACAAAGGAGATGGGCAAGAGAAATCATTGCCAAATCCGGTCAACCACAATATTCCAAAAGTTGAAGAGAAAAAAGAAGAAAGCCATCAATTGCCTTCAACTGGTGAAAAAGCAGCTAACCCACTCTTAGTGGCTGCTGGCCTTACTTTCTTGCTTGGTGCTGGTACTTACGCCTACGCTGGCCGTAGCAAAAAAGACTAAAACTGGTCTCACTCTTTTCAAAATCTATTTGAATAGCCAATTGATAGTCAACAGATTCCCATAAGACACAAAAATCCCTAGTCCTTCGACTGGGGATTTTGCTTATCTTAGCCTTCTTTATCTCTTGTAAATGGGCAATTCAGGGAAAAGTTCTTGGAGAATTTTTGGGGTAATGGCTTGGCCAGGACCCTGGTGGCAGTAGGTGTGCATGTACATGGATGGGTTGAAATTCAGTTCAATACAGTGCACGTTAGGCTGGCTGATATCAGCTTTCTGGTTGATGTCGGGAATAATCAAATCGACCCCACAAACCCAGGCGCCCATGGATTCGGCCATTTGGGCTGCCAAATCCTTGTAGGATTGGTCCATTTCCTCGGTTAAGTCGACAGAGTCGCCACCGGTGGAAATGTTGGAATTTCCACGCAGTTCCACTTTGACACCATCTTCAAGAATACTGTCCACGTCATAACCTTGTTGAGCTAACATCAGTTGTTCAATAGCGCCCAGTTGGATTTTTTCCAAGGGTGAGCGGTGATCACTGCCACGAAGGGGGTCTTGGTTTTTTAGGTCAACAAGCTCTTTGATGCTGTGTTTACCATCACCGACCACATTAGCTGCTAGACGAAGCAGAACGGCCTCACATTTGCCGTTTAAGGTGAAGAAACGGTATTCGGTACCGGCAATGAATTCTTCCACCAGGACGTCTGTATCTTCAGCAAAAGCGATGTCTAAAGCCTTGGCATAATCTGCTTGGCTGGCTGGATTTTGGAAGATGGAAATCCCTAAACCGAAGTTAGTCGATTTGGGTTTGACCACGATGGCCTTGTCAGCAATCAACGGGTAGTAGCGGAGAGCCGCATCTTTGCTATCAAATTCCTGCCCTTGCGGTGTCGGGAAGCCAGCCTGGTCCAAGATTTTTTTGGTGACGGTCTTGTTGGCCATGGCTAAGGGAACCACGTAGTTGTCACGCGAAGTCATGTTGCCATTTTTGACCAGTTCGACGTGGTCTTGGTGCCAGAGTTTTAAAAATTGGTCGTTTTCGTCCAGAATTTCCAGGTTGACCCCTTTTTGGATGGCGTCAAACATGAGCATTTGCGTTGACAGCTCCATGCTTTCATAGCCCTTCAGTGCGTAGGGCGCCTGGGTAGCCTCTTGGTGGTATGCTTTGGCTTTGGTTAATCCAAAGGCCGCTAGGGATGCGTCAGCGATTTGACCAGAAAGACGACCGCAGATGGTTGTTTCAGGTGCCTTTACAGCCAGTGCCATTTGGTCAACCAAGCCTTGATAGTATGCATCCAGATGGAAGTGTTGAATCAGGTCGCGCATGGCGTCTAGGATGATTTGTGGCTGAGCTTGTTCTGGGAGTGGCTCTAGTGGATGTGCTAGGGCAATGGTTTCGTTGATTGCTTTAGCTGCTGTCAGGTCGGCATCGGCATTTTCCAAATCATCTATCCAAAGCAGACTGAGGATGAAGAGGTGGAAACTATCCAATGTTTTTTGGGTGATGCCTAGTGGGTCAAAAGGGTTGATGTCGAAGTTGCGGAACTCCAAGTAGCTGATGCCTTTTTCTAGGAAGTCGCGGGAGTGCTTGCTGCCACGGAGGCGAACAGCTGAATAGAATTCTTTTTCAAGGGATAGATGGCCTTGAGTAATCATGCTCTCAATATCGGAAATATAGTTTTCTAGCGATGAAAATGAGATTTGGACCTTATCCTCATTGGCGTAACCATAAGCCTTGCTGGATCTCAGAGAGCGGACTGGGCCTTGAGGCATGTTTGGGTAGAAGTCTTTCTCAGCCAGTGGTGTTGCTCCAAATAGATAGGTGACAAACCATTGGTAATTGAGGAATTGGCGGGCTAGCTTCATGTAGAGCTGATTGCGAAAGTCAACAGGATTGTCTAGGGGACTAAGTTCAAGAAGGGCTTTAGACAGGTTTTCCCCTAATCCAAAGTTGTAGTGAATACCAGAAATAGATTGAATCAATTTGCCATAGGTTTCAACCAACTGTTGGCGATATGCCACTTCTTCAGGATTATCCAGTTTGGCAATCTGGATGTCTTCTGCTTGGAGGTAAGGGGGCATCGAAAGCGGCCAGATGACGTCATCAGCTTCTAAGGACCTTTGGGTGACATCATAAATAGCCCCAAGCCGGCGTCTAGCTTGGTTTGTTGATGTCGAGATAGGAGTAATCAGTTCTAACTGTTCTTCGCTAAAATCGGTCTGGATATAGGGATGCATGGTACGTGAACCCAGCACAGAAGGGTGGTCGCTCTTAGCAATTTTGCCTTCAGGGCTAACCCGCAAGCCCTCTCTTTCTAAACCAAAAGTAGCTTCTAAAATATTGGTATTTTCAGGTAATTTTTGTAAAAGTTGATTGAGCATCTAGTGCCTACTTTCCGTTGAAATCTTCTTGTTACAGTTTACAATTTTAGGACATGAAATACAATTTATTGACACAAAAAAAGCCAAAAAAGACAGGAAAAAAGACATCGAAAAAGAGTGAAAACAAATCACTCTTTTTTCACTCTGTATAAATTCATTGAAGAATCAGACTTTTGGAGTCAGTTTTTTTAAAAACTTGGCTTTTATGACTTTGTAATAATCAACATCAAAAACGTTTTTTAGTTTTTTGCAACACTTTTTAGTTGGTAGTAGCCATGTAAATAAAAATACGATATAATAAAATACGAAAAAACGTATTTTAGGAGAATGCTATGTTATTGGAATTTACATTTGAAAATCTTTTTTCTTATCACAAAGAGGCATACTTCTCAATGGAAGCCGCTCCTAGAACGCAAATAAAAAATGAGTTTGATAGAATTAATAAGCGAAGAATCTTAAAATCAGCTATTATCTTTGGAGCAAATGCTTCGGGTAAAAGTAATATGTTGAAGGCTCTAGGCACGTTTCGAAATCTCATCCTTAAAGAAGATAAACGAAATAATCCTTATCCGACTTATGCTGGTAATGATGAACCGATTCATCTATCAGTAACTTTGGTTAAGGAATCCCTTATATACCGATATTCTGTCACTTACACCTTAGATACGATATGTGAGGAATGTCTAGAAATTGATCAAAAAGGGCAATTTGAGACTTATTTTCATAGAGAGGGAGAACTTTACCCTGTTTTGCCAAAGGAATTGGAATTATTAGTTCCCAAAACACGTAAGGATAATCTTTTCTTGAATACTGCAAAAACCTTTAATGATCAGCATAGTTTAGCAGTTTTTAGGTGGTTTCGAAATGATCTTATTTTTGTATCAAGGGATATCGAACCATTATTGGAACAGCTTTATAAATTGCAGAATCATGCAGACTATAAAGGAAAGTTAATCAACTTTTTGCAGGCTTCTGATCTTAATATTTTAGATTTTGAAGTCATCGAATCAAATCTTGTCTTGCCAGAGGAATTGCAAACCCTTTTGAAATCTACCGATGGCTTTAAAGAATACAATATGATTTTAAGACATAAAAGGTATGAGGAAGATGGAAAGGCTAATGGAGAATTCACCTTAACCTTAGATGAAGAATCAGATGGAACCAAAAAACTGATTTCTTTAGCTTTGATTCTTTTATTGGTTAAAGATAGTACAATTATCATGGATGAATTTGACGATTCTTTTCACTTAGCTTTATCAAAAGCAATGATTGAACTTTTTCATTCACCAGAAAACACAAATCAATTTATTCTAACCAGTCACGAATTAGCTTTAATGGATGTTGGATTTAAGAAAGAACAAATTTATTTCTGTGAAAAGGATGTTAGTGGAGCATCTGACTTATATTCTATTTATGACTTTAAATCTGAAGAAAATCGAACGGATTATTCTTTCATTAAACGTTATCAGAAGGGCTTATTTGGAGCCATTCCAGAGGTCTTGGTTGGGAAATTAAAACAAGCAATACGAGGATAATGAATGGCAAGAAAAAAGAGCAGAGGAAGACAAAATCCACCACAAATACAAATTTATACCGAAGGTCAAACAGAAGTTCTTTATTTTAACCAATTGAAGAAACATTTTAGGGTTAAAGATAGAAAAAAATTAACCATAAAACATCTTAATAAGCAGGGGCTAAACCTTTTTCATCATGCTAATACCCTATATCGAAAACATGATTTCGATGTGTCACCGACTGATATTGTTTTAGTGATTGATAATGATCAAACATCTATTAGTGATTTGGAACGATTGAAAGAAGGCTGTCATCAAAAAGGGTATCAAGTGATCTTTTCTAATCATAGTTTCGAATTGTGGATTTTATTACATTTTGAGAGAGTGTCAACTTTTATGGAAAATCAAGCCTTGCTAAGGAGACTTAATCAAGTCATCGGCGGAAAATATCAAAAAACGGATGAGCATTTTATTGAAAAACTGGTCTCAAAGGTTCACCAAGCGATAGAGTATTCAAAAGAAATACCTGCTGAAATCATTGATTTCAGCAGAAATCCATACACGAATGCTGGGAAAATTATACCAAGTCTTTTTATCATTGATAATATTTTATAACTAATAGAAAAAAGATGCCCATTTTTGAATGAGCATCTTTTTTCTATTTTTCAACTTCCATCTGCTGTTCCCGTCCTTCATCCAAGAGGCTTTGACGATGCGTTCATCTCTTAATTTGACAGAATCATTAATGGTTTCCGCCGATTTGATGATGGTTGCTTCAAGTTGAGCTCGTTTGTGACGGCCCGTGTCGATGGCTTGGATGATACCGTTGTTTTGTTGGACTAAACTTTCTGCTAAGGCAGTGACTGACTGAATAGAAAGTGTTGGGTTCTGAGCAGATCTTTCCAAGGCCGGAATGGCTTCTTTACTGGTTTCGGCCAGCATTTGAAGGGCTGCGTTGTTAGCATTCACGATGGCATCGGCGGTCATGCCTGATTTAACAGATTGTTGTAGGATACCAAGCTGGGCGATGGATATTTTCATGGTTGGGATGGTGTTTCGGCGGAGCATGCCTAATTTTTGGCGCATGTCTGATGAGACTTTGACCAAGTTACGCATTTGCGGTGTTGTTGCCCAGGCTACATAGAGACGGCTGACATACTCAGTATGTTGTTGTTCCAAGGTATTGATGACTTCGGTTGTCCGTGCGAGGAGATCTGTTTTGTTTTGGTATTCAGGCGTCGCTGCGTCGATAGCTGCTAATTCTGTCTGCAAAGCCTGAGCGCGCTTGGTGGCTTCTTTTTGGCTGGCTTCGACAAAGGCGATGACTCCAACCAGATTTTCAATTGACTTAGTATTATCTTCAATCAAGAGCTCAGCTGAGACAATGTTGCGGGCTAAGGTGTCTTCTTGTTTGACAACTGCAGCAGCCATACCGTCCATTTTTTGTTCAATGCTTTGGGCATCGAAGTAGAATTCTTGCAAGGTATTTTTGCTTTGTTTAAACATTTTTTGAATGAGATTTGGTTTTTTCTCTAAATCAGCTGGACCGACATCCTTATATTTTTTGACAAAGCCATTTAACTCTTGATTGGTATTTTTTAGTAAGTCATCAACCTGTGGAATTTGTAATTTTTTCTGTTCTTTGAGGATGTGATTGACGGTTGTGTTAACCCCTTCAACTGCTGATTGCCCAAAATCTAAAAGGGTGTTTTGGTTAGACATGAAGGAATCCACTAAAGCGGGTGCTTTACTGATGATGGCTGTTTGTTGGTCAGGGCTTAGTTTCTCAAAGAAAGAAATGGTTTTTTCATCGGTACTTGACTGGTCGGTGATGATTTCAGTGGTTTTGTCACTTTTACTAATGGCGTTATCCGCAATAGCGTCAATATCAAAATTAAATTCAGACATGATAATCTCCTATTCTTCTAGTTCTTCTTGCTTACGCATTTGGTTTTGTTTTTGCATCATGCGCAGGCTGACGTCGAAATCTTTTAATTCACTTTCGTTGAGTTTTCTCAAGGTTTCATCTAAGTCTAGGTCAAAGTCCTGTAAGGCTTGATGGGCAGAAGTCAGACGCTCCTCAGCATTGTAGTAATCTTTAGGTGAGGCTTTGATTTTCAGATAACCATTTAGGATGTCATTAAAGTGTTGCATACTTGATTCTTGAAGGGCTTCTAGCTCGGCCTTATTATCAGCAGTAGCTATTTTTTCGAGGATGCTCTTGTTGTCTTTTTGGACATTTTGGTAAATTTCCTGGATTTCAGGAGCCTTCTCACTAATGACTTTCTCAGTCAGGATGCTTGCGCTCAGTTTGTGGTCGATTTGCATTTGTTCCAATTGTAGAACAGCGTCCACTTTGACCTCATCGGCCTTGTGGTTGATGCGTTGATAGACCTGGGGTGAAATGGCGCCTTTTAATTGGTAAGATTCTTCTTTGATGAATTGGATCTTAGGCAATAATTGTTGGGCGACCAACTGAAAATTTTGCATGTCGTTTTCTAATAAATAGCGGTTCATTAGTTGACTTTGTTTATCGGCAAGATTAACCGTATCTTTGAGATTTTGGATGCGTTTAGCCATTGCCTGTCCGGCTAAGAGTTTTTGTTTTCTTTTGACTTGTTTAAAGCCAATGGCTAGGGCGATAGCCGATGGTACAAGCAGTATATTTGGCATGAATTCACTAAAGGAGCCAATGATTATAAAGTAGACCAAAACCCAGAGCCAACCAGGGAATTGTGGCAGTCCTGCCAATAGCCTTTCAAAGTTTTGTTTCATATTTTCATCATTCCATTTCATATCGTTTTAGAAAGCTAGGGCTTCCTAATCTTATTCTACCGCAAAAGCTATCTTTCTTAAAGCATTTATCGTATTTTGAAGCCACAGCCATAGGGGGTAGGCTATTAAGGTTCGGAACTAGATGCTAGTTGGAGTTTCAATGTTCGGGTTTTACCAATTCTCAAAAGAATGAAAAGTCGTGAAAATAATTTTTTCTTAATCTTTTTGGCAAAGATGGCACATTTTATCATTTTTTGCTATAATAAGTTGTAAGACAAACTCGCAGGTGAGATTCCTGCCATGTTGCTCAAGAAAGGTGGAGGCCTTCGAAGTTTGTAGGCCCATATCAAAGACATATGACATCAGTAGTAGTTGTTGGTACCCAATGGGGTGATGAAGGTAAAGGTAAAATCACTGACTTTTTATCTTCAGATGCAGAAGTGATTGCTCGTTACCAGGGTGGAGATAATGCTGGACATACCATTGTTATCGATGGTAAGAAGTTCAAGTTGCATTTAATCCCATCAGGTATTTTCTTCCCAGAAAAGATTTCTGTTATTGGTAATGGGGTTGTTGTTAATCCAAAATCTTTGGTCAAAGAATTGGCTTACCTTCATGAAGAAGGGGTGACCACTGATAATCTTCGTATTTCAGATCGTGCTCATGTTATTTTGCCATACCATATTACATTGGATCAATTGCAGGAAGATGCCAAAGGTGCTAACAAAATTGGTACAACAATCAAGGGTATTGGCCCAGCTTATATGGACAAGGCTGCGCGTGTCGGCATTCGTATCGCTGATCTTTTGGACAAAGATATTTTTGCTGAACGCCTAAGAATTAACTTGGCTGAAAAGAATCGTCTTTTCGAAAAAATGTATGATTCAACAGCACTTGACTTTGATGACATTTTTGAAGAATACTATGCTTATGGTCAAGAAATTAAAAAATATGTGACTGACACTTCAGTTATTTTAAACGATGCACTAGATGCTGGCAAACGTGTTCTTTTCGAAGGGGCACAAGGGGTTATGCTTGATATCGACCAAGGTACTTACCCATTTGTAACCTCATCTAACCCAGTGGCTGGTGGTGTTACTATCGGTTCAGGTGTTGGCCCAAGTAAAATCAACAAAGTTGTTGGTGTATGTAAAGCCTACACTAGCCGTGTTGGTGACGGTCCATTCCCAACTGAACTCTTTGATGAAGTTGGCGATCGTATCCGTGAAGTTGGTCATGAATATGGGACAACAACAGGACGTCCACGTCGTGTAGGATGGTTTGACTCAGTTGTTATGCGTCATAGCCGTCGTGTATCAGGTATCACAAATCTTTCATTAAACTCAATCGATGTTCTTTCAGGTCTTGATACTGTTAAAATCTGTGTGGCTTACGACCTTGATGGCGAACGCATTGATTACTACCCAGCAAGTTTAGAAACCCTAAACCGTTGCAAACCAATCTATGAAGAACTTCCAGGTTGGGAGGAAGATATCACAGGTGTTCGCAGCTTAGAAGACCTACCAGAAAATGCTCGTAACTACGTTCGCCGTGTTGGTGAATTAGTAGGTGTCCGCATTTCTACCTTCTCAGTAGGACCAGACCGTGACCAAACAAACATCCTTGAATCTGTTTGGGCTAATATCTAATTGAAACAAATCAATCTTTTAAAGTGAAGACGTCATCGTGTCGTCACTTTTTGGTGTCTTACATTTTTTGGACATCATCGTTTTAGTGCTTTACAGAAAAAGTTAAGTTGCTCCTAAATCACTTTGTAATACTCTGTGCCCCTTCTATGGTAAAATAGAACAAAACAGAGAAGGTAAGTAGATGTCACATAAAGTATTTCAAATGTCATTTCAATCAATTTATAAGGCTTTAGTAGCCAAAGTCGAACGCAAGGGTGGTCAAGCACAGGATGTTGATGCTGTCATTGAGTGGTTGATGGGTTATTCGGTAGACCAAGTGGCTGCCCTCAGCCAATCGGATGCTACTTACGGTGATTTTCTAGAGCAAGCACCGGCTTATAATCCCTTACGGCAAAACATCACTGGTAAAATATGTGGGGTTCAAATTGAAGCCATTGAAGACGACAAGATGCAAAAATTACGGCAATTAGACAAATTGGTCGACTGGCTAGCTAAAGGCAAAAGTCCCGAGCAAGTCTTCGATAAGTATGATAAGTAAAAAATGGTTACTAAATAGGTAACTTGAGTAGATGAAAAGGACAAGTTGATTTCGGCTTGTCCTTTTTTCTTAGAAATAACAATGGATTTTGTGGTCTAAGAAGACTTGTTGGTAGTCTTTTAAGTCTTCGGGGTGGTAGGCTGGGACGTCGGTCATGCTATAGTCCCGGCCTAAGAGTTTATATTTATTTTCGCCGAATTGGTGGAAGGGTAGGAGTTGCACTTGGTCGATGTCTAACTCATTAAAGAGTTGGGCAAAGGCTTTGGCATCCTCTTGGCTGTCGTTAAAATTAGGGATAACGGGGATGCGCAGGACAATTTCTTTGCCGGCTTGGAAGGCGGCGTGGATGTTCTTGATGATGACCTGGTTGGCAACGCCGGTTACTTTGCGGTGTTTGATTTGGTCGTAGTGCTTGAGGTCTGTGTAGATGAAGTCAACGTATTGAATCAAGTCCATAAATTGGTCATGCTTAGTGTAGGCTGTGGTTTCGATGGCAGTGTGGAGTCCTGCTTCTTTGGCTGCTTTGAGGATAGCCTTGGCAAAGTCAAATTGGGCAAAGAGTTCACCACCCGATAGGGTCATGCCACCTCCAGATTCTTCATAGAAATCTTGGTCTTTGAGGACCTCCTCTAAGACTTGGTCAACGGTTTTTTCCTGACCAACCACTTCATAGTGTCTGCCATCAGCTGTTAGCATGTTTTCAGGTTGATTCTTTTGGGATTCGGGGTTAGCACACCAAGGACATCTTAGAGGACATCCCTTTAAAAAAACAGTGGTTCGGATGCCGGGTCCGTCGTGGATGCTAAAATGTTGGATGTTAAAGACAATTCCTTTTTCGGTCATAGGCTTACCCTTTCTTTCAAGGACATGATAACACATAAACGTAAGTTTTGCAATTACGTTCGTAAGTTATTTTTTCTTTCATTTTTTGTCTTCAAACTGGTATAATGGCTAGTGAGGTGTCCTATGAATAGATTAGAAAAGATTATCCAATTAGTATCAAAATATCAAAAAATTGATGTTAATACCCTTTCTCGTAAGTTATCAGTTTCGAAAGTAACTATAAGGAAAGATTTAGACAAATTAGAGGCAAAGGTCTCCTGCATCGGGAGCATGGTTATGCTGTTTTGAACAGTGGTGATGACCTCAATGTCCGCCTTTCTTACAATTATAATATCAAACGAAAGATTGCTGAGAAAGCGGCTGAATTGGTTTCAGACAATGATACGGTTATGATTGAGTCTGGCTCTACCTGTGCTCTTTTGGCTGAGGTGCTTTGCCAAACCAAACGCAACATAAAGATTATTACCAATTCTTGTTTTATTGCCAATTTCTTGCGCCAATACGACTCTTGCCAAATTATTCTCTTGGGTGGAACTTATCAGCCCAATTCGGAGGTTACCGTTGGTCCTCTGCTTAAGCAAATGATTAACCTCTTTCACGTGGATAAGGTTTTTGCGGGGACGGATGGCTTTAGCCCTCAAGTTGGCTTTATGTGTAAGGATATGATGCGCTGTGAAGCGGTCCAAACCATGGCTGACGCGGCTGAAGAAACGATTATTCTTACTGATTCTAGTAAGTTTCTCAAACCAAGTTTGGTGCATCAGCTCTGCCTTGACAAGGTTAGTCAAATTATTACTGACAAGGGGATTGATCAAGAGAGTAAAGACTTTCTAAGCACCTCCGGCATATCCATAGACTACGTATAAGAGCAAGTGAGGAAGTCATGAAGGAAGAGAAAAAGCGTCTGTTAGCTAAAATTGCCTATATGCACTATGTCGAGGGCAAGAGCCAAACCACTATTTCCAAGGAATTGGACATTTATCGGACCACAGTTTGTCGGATGTTGGCCAAGGCTAAGGATGAGGGGATTGTCAAAGTTGAGATAAAAGGGTACGATTCCTCCCTTTTTGCTCTAGAATCCTATATTCAAGAAAAGTATGGTCTAAAGAAAGTGATCATTCTTCCCTATCAAGCGAATCTTGACCGTCAGGATAATCTCAATCAGTTGGCTAAAGAGGGGGCGGAAGTTCTCCGGTCGATGATTAAGGATAATGAAGTGGTTGGGATTTCGTGGGGGTCAAGTATTAGTGCTTTGATTGACCATATGACACAAAAGAGTTTGAAGGGCATTTCGGTCTTTCCTCTTTCTGGAGGGCCTAGCGCTATTCACGCCAACTACCATGTTAATACCTTGGTCTATCGCCTAGCTCGCCTTTTCCATGGGCAAAGTTCCTTTATAAATGCTACCGTGATTCAGGAAAATGCTGAAATTGCCAAGGGAATTAAGAAATCCAAGTACTTCGAAAAGACCTTGTTGTCATGGGATAAGTTGGATTGGGCTGTGATTGGGATTGGTGCTGAGCCCGATGCTCAAAAAGATAGCCAATGGCGTGATCTCCTGATGGGAAACGACTATGTCAAATTGCGTCAATTAAAAGCAGTCGGCGAGATTTGCTGCCGCTTCTTTGACAAGAATGGGTTATCAGTTGATAAGGACCTGCAAGAACGCACGATCGGTATCACCTTAGAGCAGTTGCGTCAAGTACCAAATGTATTTGCGATAGCTTGTGGGAAAGAGAAAGCAAAGGCGATTTTGGCGGCATTAAAGGTAAAATGCATTAATTATTTGGTAACCGATGAAGAAACCATCAAAGATTTATTGGCTCTAGATGGTGATTCTTACCTGCAAGAAAAACTAGACTAGGAATGCACTATTGTGCAAAACTCTGTTTCCTATACATTTTATTTTTAAGTATACTTTATAGGAAAATAGATAAGTTGATTTTTAATCAAGAGACCAAGTGGTTAAGAAGGAAAATTGAGCCATGAAATTGTTAAAGGTAAATATCTGAAAGTCTGATAAGAGATTTTCATAGTGAATTGCAAAAAACTTGTCTATTGAGACAAGTTTTTTTCAGTTCAAAATATTAATCCCGTAAAAGCATCGAAATTGAAAATAGAGCACTAGTTCTAAAGTATTTCCTTTTTCTCAAAATAATTTATACACTTTTTTGAGAAAAAATGAGATTTTGAAATGAAAAAACGAATGAAAATAAGTAATAAGCTATAAAAGTCCTCCTTACCCTCTTTACTTTTGTCTGATAATTCTTGAAATAGAGTTGACTTACTGCTCAACAATTAGCATAAAAAAGAGAAAAAATTATAAATATAAGACTATGCAAAAAGGATTTTTGCGAAGTGAAAGTGATGGCCATACAGTATCCCTTTAGGGTTTGACAGTCGTAAGAGAGGCTTGTTATACTGACAAATGTAACCGCTTGCGGATACGGGATTACTTAAGCTTTTTAGAGTAAAAGCGCTTGCTTTAAACTTAAGGGTTCATCAAAAAACTTAAATCTAAAGGAGAATTAATGCATGAGCGTTAATAACGAAGTCTTAGCAAGAAGTACAGAACTTGCTCCTAAAACTCTAGGATCTCATACTGTAGCATTTTCACACTACAACAACTTTTCAGCACAATTACCAGTTGAAGCAAAAACAGGTAAATTGGTTGAAGGTGGTATAAAAGAACAAGCTCAACAATGTTTCAAAAACTTGAAGACTGTTGTTGAAAGCATTGACCACGTCCTTACTGACGTTGTAAGACTAACTATTTTTGTTACAGATATTCAAGACCTTGATGCTGTTAACCTAGTTCAAACTGAATTCTTCCCAACATATGCACCTGCTCGTACAGTTATGGCAGTAGCTTCATTACCAATGGGAGCTAAAGTGCAAATGGATGCTATCATCTCTAACGGTGAGGGAACTATTCCAAATGCTCCTCAAGCAGGCGATTTAATCAAATTAACAAACAACACTTACAATGCTCCTGTTTCAGCTTTATCAACTCAAACAGTAGCCTTCTCACACTATAACAACGTAACTGCTCAATTACCAATTGATCCTAAAACAGGTCGTTTGGCAATTGGTGGTGTTAAAGAACAAGCTATCCAATGTTTGAAAAACATCAAAGCTGTTCTTGAAAGTATCGATGTACCACTTGATGATGTTGTTAAAATGAATGTTTACCTAACTAACTTAGCAGATCTTGACGCAGTTAATGAAGTATACAAAACATTCTTACCAGATTCAGGTATTGCGCGTGCTGTCAATTATTTACCAGCTCGTACTGTTGTTCCAGTTGCTGCTCTTGAAATGGGTGCATTAGTTCAAATGGAAGCAACTGTATCACACGGTGATGGTACTCCTCCACAAGCAATCGAAGACCGTCATGGCCTTATCATTGAACACTCTAACACTGAAAAAGCTCCTAAATGTGACTATTCTAGCCAAACAGTAGCTTTCTCACACTACAACCACATTTCAGGTCAACTTCCAGTTGATGCAACAAGTGGTGAATTAGTTGCTGGCGGTGTTAAAGAGCAAGCTCAAAAAGCCTTCGATCACATCCAAGCAATCATCGAAAGTGTAGATCACGTGATGGCAGATGTTGTTAAAATCAACGTATACATGACTGACCTTAATGATATGGCTGCAGTAGAAGAAGTCTTCTCAGCAATCTTTGCTGAAACAAAACCAGCCCTTCGTTTCGTAGGTGTTTCTGAATTACCAAAAGGTGCTTCAGTTCAAATCGACGCAACAGTTGGTAACGCTGAAGGAACTCCTCCAGTTGTTAAATAATCATCTTACCTTCTGCGTAAGCATAAAATGATTTCCGAAATTACCCCTTCGGATAATAGCTAAAGTAATGCACAATTGTGCATTACTTTTTTCTTTTGTTTAATTCCTCACCCTTTCGAAAAATAGGCTTCTAATATGGTAAAATAGTTACGAACGAAAGAAAAATAATTACGAATGCAAAGAGGTGTAGCTATGACAGCATATTTTGGTCAATTGACAGAACGAATGAACCATTACCGAGAAGATGTTTTAACTAAAAAGCCTTATATTGATGCGGAACGGGCATTATTGGTAACTGAAACCTACAAGAAACACATGGATAAGCCAGCTAATCTTAAACGTGCTTACATGTTACAAAACATCTTGGAAAACATGTCCATCTACATTGAAGAAGATAGCTTGATAGCAGGTAACCAAGCATCGTCTAATAAGGATGCCCCAATCTTTCCAGAATATACCTTAGACTTTGTCATGAAAGAACTGGACTTGTTTGAAAAACGAGACGGTGATGTCTTTTATATTACTGAAGAAACCAAAGAGCAATTGCGTTCAATTGCCCCTTTCTGGGAAAACAACAATTTGCGGGCGCGTGCAGGGGCTCTCTTACCTAAAGAAGTAGATGTTTACATGGAAACAGGCTTCTTTGGTATGGAAGGCAAAATGAATTCCGGGGATGCTCACCTTGCTGTTAATTATCAAAAATTATTAGAATTTGGTCTCAAAGGCTTTGAAGAAAGAGCCCGTGCAGCCAAAGATGCCTTGGATTTGACAGTTCCTGAAAATATCTATAAATATCATTTTTACGACTCAGTCTTCATCGTCATTGATGCCGTCAAAACATACGCTAGCCGTTACGCTGACTTGGCTCGTCAATTGGCGAAAAAGGCTACTGGGAATCGCCAAGCTGAATTGTTAGAGATTGCCAAAATATGTGATAAGGTCCCTTATCAACCAGCTGAAACCTTTGCTGAAGCTGTCCAGTCCGTTTGGTTCATCCAGTGCATTCTCCAGATAGAATCCAATGGCCATTCCCTCTCCTATGGTCGCTTTGACCAATACATGTACCCATATGTCAAAGCTGATTTAGAAGCAGGCCGCGAGACAGAAGACTCTATTGTTGAACGCTTGACCAACCTTTGGATCAAGACCCTTACCATCAATAAAGTGCGTAGCCAATCCCATACCTTCTCATCAGCAGGTAGCCCACTCTATCAAAACGTAACCATTGGCGGTCAAACTAGAGACAAGAAGGATGCTGTTAATCCACTTTCTTACTTGGTATTACGCAGTGTGGCCCAAACAAAATTGCCACAACCTAACCTAACTGTTCGTTATCACAAAGGTTTGGACAACCGTTTCATGAATGAATGTATCGAAGTCATGAAACTGGGATTTGGGATGCCGGCCTTCAACAATGATGAAATTATCATTCCTTCCTTTATCAAAAAAGGTGTTTTGGAAGATGATGCCTATGACTATTCAGCTATCGGCTGTGTCGAAACGGCTGTTCCAGGCAAATGGGGTTACCGTTGTACTGGTATGAGTTATATCAATTTCCCTAAAATCTTATTGATTACTATGAATGATGGAATTGATCCTTCATCAGGCAAACGCTTTGCTAAGGGGCATGGCCATTTTACTCAAATGAGTTCTTATGCAGAGCTGAAAGCAGCCTTTGATGAAACCCTACGGGAAATCACCCGCATGAGTGTTATCGTTGAAAATGCTATCGATTTAGGCTTAGAAGCAGAAGTGCCAGATATCCTTTGTTCAGCCCTTACAGACGATTGTATTGGTCGCGGTAAGACTTTAAAAGAAGGCGGAGCAGTCTATGACTTCATTTCTGGCTTGCAAGTTGGAATCGCCAACCTCTCTGACTCTCTAGCTGCGCTGAAAAAATTAGTCTTCGAAGAAAACAAGCTAAGTACGGAAGAATTATGGCATGCTTGGAAACCGACTTTGCCGGTGACCGTGGTGAAGAAATCCGCCAAATGCTGATTAATGATGCTCCTAAATACGGAAACGACGATGATTACGCCGATAGTTTAGTGGTTGAAGCTTATGACACTTATGTGGATGAAATTGCTAAATATCCTAACACTCGTTATGGGCGGGGACCTATTGGTGGCATTCGTTATTCAGGTACCTCATCGATTTCAGCCAACGTCGCCAAGGTAAAGGTACCCTAGCAACCCCAGATGGCCGTCATTCAGGAACACCATTAGCAGAAGGATGCTCCCCTGAGCACAGTATGGACAAAAAAGGCCCTACCTCTGTGCTTAAATCAGTTGCCAAATTACCAACGGATGAAATTGTTGGTGGTGTCCTCTTGAATCAAAAGGTCAATCCGCAAACCTTGGCGAAAGAGGAAGACGTGGTTAAACTCATGGCCTTGTTGAGAACCTTCTTCAACCGTCTGCACGGCTACCATATTCAATACAATGTGGTTTCAAGAGAAACTTTAATTGATGCCCAAAAACATCCGGAAAAACACCGCGATTTAATTGTGCGCGTGGCGGGTTACTCAGCCTTCTTCAACGTTCTTTCTAAAGCAACTCAGGATGATATTATTGAACGAACAGAACATACTTTATAGGAGATAGTGATAAAAATGGAATACATGTTAGATACTTTGAATTTAGATGAGATTAAAAAATGGAGTCGCATTTTACCTCTTGCTGGTGTGACATCTAATCCGACAATTGCTAAAAAAGAAGGTGACATCGATTTCTTTGAACGCATTAAAGAAGTTCGGGCGATTGTTGGTGACCAGGCTTCTATCCATGTCCAGGTCGTTGCCCAGGATTACGAGGGTATTCTCAAGGATGCGGCTAAGATTCGTCAAGAATGCGGTGATAGTATTTTTGTCAAAGTTCCGGTTACCCAAGAGGGCTTGGCGGCTATTAAGACGCTTAAAGCAGATGGCTATCATATTACGGCAACAGCTATTTACAGCACCTTCCAAGGTTTGTTAGTAATCGAGGCCGGAGCTGATTATTTAGCGCCCTATTATAATCGCATGGAAAATCTTAACATTGACGCGGAAGCTGTGATTGGACAATTATCAGAAGCTATTGATCGGGATTGCTCAGAAAGTAAAATCTTAGCAGCCTCATTCAAAAATATCGGTCAAATCAATAAAGCCTTCGCCTTAGGTGCCCAAGCGATTACCGCTGGACCAGATGTCTTTGAAGCTGGATTTGTCATGCCTTCCATCCAAAAAGCTGTCGACGACTTTGGTAAAGATTGGCAGGCCATTCATGGTCAGAATTGTATTTAGGAATGGGGTTAATCTAAAGATAAGTTTGACTCAATCTCCCTTCAGAAGAAGGGGGATTTTTTGATTGATGAAAAATGAACAAAATTTGTCGATAAAAGATAAATTATCGGAAAAAATAAAAAAATTAAAAAATTTACAATATTTTTACAAAAAACATACGGGAAATTTATAGTTGCTCGCTATACTTGAATTAGATGAAAAAAAGGAGAGGACAATGGCCTTCTATTATTTGCTCTTTGCCATTATTGCAGAGATTATTGCGACGTCAACTTTAAAGTTGACCAAAGGCTTTACCTTACTATGGCCTAGTCTCTTTTGTAGTTTAGTCTATATGGTATGTCACTATTACTTTGCCAAAGCAGTTCAGGAACTCAATTTAGGTGTTGCTTATGCTTTATGGTGTGGATTAGGGATACTCCTGACAGTTTTTGTTTCCTTAGCTTTCTATAAGGAAAGCCTTTCCCTGACGGGGTTAATAGGAATACTACTGATTTTATCTGGTTGTCTCTTAGTCAATTTAGGAGGAAGTTAATTCATGACGATAGCAAACAGTCGCTTCAAAAATGCTCTATTAGTAGCACTTTTTGTACTACCGGCTTTTATTCCCTTGTTCATATTTTGGATCTATCCCATTTTAAGAACATTTTGGTTAAGTTTTACTGACTGGAACTTTATGACACCAGAATATCAAATGGTTTTATTTGATAATTACAAGAGTTTATTCTCGGATACACGCTTCTATGCAGCCTTGATGAATACCTTGGTCTTTACCTTGGTACTTTAGCCCCAACCATAATTGGAGGCTTAGTTTTAGCCATGCTATTACAAAAGAAGATGGCAGGTTCAGGCCTCTTTAAATTCATACTCTTTTCACCATGGATTACGCCTACGGTCGCGATTTCGATTGTTTGGACTTGGATTTATGATCCAAAAAGTGGTTTTGCCAACCTGATTCTTCGTTTCTTGCATATGCCTGAATTGGAATGGCTGAAGAGTTCCCAGACAGCCATGTTAGCTGTCATTATAGTAACTGTCTGGAAGAGTTTGGGCTATGCCATGATTTTTTACTTGTCAGCCTTAGAAAAAGTTCCAAAGGATATCTACGAAGCAAGTTCACTAGATGGTGCCAAATCGTGGCGACAATTCATCGATATGACACTTCCAAGTATTTCACCGACGACTTTTTTCTTAATGATTATCACCATGGTAAATTCCTTGCAAGCCTATGACCAAATTCAGATTTTAACACAAGGTGGTCCAAGTGGTAGTACTAGAACCTTACTTTACATGTATTACCAACTCGGTTTTGAAGAATATAATATGGGACAAGCTACAGCAATTGCCGTCATCATGGTATTGATTACTATTGTTCTATCTTATATGCAATTTGTGGGATCGAAAAAATGGGTTCATTATTAAGGAGAAATCATGGAAAACCAAAAAAGCTTTGATGCAACGACTCTCTTGGGAGGGCTCCTTAAATGGGTCGTTCTGATTGCCGTTAGTATTTTCACCGCCTTCCCCTTTTTATGGATGATTATTAGTTCCTTAAAAACAAAGGCTGAAGTCATGAATACGGATGTCTTCTGGCCAAATTCCCCACAGTGTCGAATTTTACAGAAGTCCTCACAAATTCCCCTATTCCTCTTTATATTTGGAATAGTTTATGGACATCATTAGTCATTGTCCTCATTCAAATTATCACTGGTGCCATGTTGGCCTACGCTTTAGTTTTTCTAAAGTTTAGAGGTCGACATCTCATATTTGCCATTGTTATGGGTACCTACATGTTACCTGCGGCAGCAACCTATATTCCAAGTTACATCATATTATCAAAAGGGGGATGTTAAATACATTAACAGGTCTTATTGTCTCAAGCACGATTAGCATTTTTGGGATATTTCTTCTCAGACAGGCTTTCATGCAAGTACCAAAAACACTGATTGAAGCTTCACGCATGGACGGTGCTTCACATTTCCGAGTTTTATGGGAAATTGTTTGTCCTATGACAAAATCTTCATTTATAACTTTTGGTTTGATGAGTTTCATCGCAGCTTATAACTCTTATATGTGGCCATCATTGATTACCAATGATCAACCAAAATATTTGGTCTCACAAGGGTTAAGAAGCTATTTTATCGAAGGCGGTGCCTACGGGACGGAATGGGCCAAGGTAATGGCAGCCAGTGCTGTAATTGTCTTACCCTTGTTGATAATATTTGCATTCACTCAAAAATGGTTTATTAATGGAATTGGTGGCGACACCGGAGTAAAAGGATAAAAAGGAAAGAAAAAATGAAAAAGAATCTTCTATCACTTGCAGCAGTTGGTTTATTAAGTACAGTCGTTTTATCAGCATGTGGCTCATCTTCATCAGCACCAAAAACAAAAGACGGTAAAGTCGAAGTTGAATTTTGGTTTGCTGGCGGTAAAACAGCCGTGAACGTTTGGAAAGACATTATCAAAGATTACAACGCATCACAAGATAAATATGAAATTAAAGTTGTCACACAAGCAGATTACGACGAAACTTATACTAAATTACAAGCAGCTGTTGCTGGTAATAAAGCTCCAGACTTAGTTTTACTAGATGCGGCACCTTCACGTAACCTTAACAATAAAAAAATGTTAGCTGACATCAATGAGTTAGCTAAAGATGATAAGGACTTTAAAGAAGACAATTACCTTAAAGTATTCGCTGACCAAGGTTTAGATTCTAAAGGCAAACGCTATGGTTTACCAGCTTATGGAACTACCCAAGTCATGTACTACAATCAAGCAGCCTTTAAAGCAGCTAATATCCAACCTGACTCTATTAAAACTTGGCAGGATCTTGGAAAAGCAGCTAAAGCCATCAAAGATACTGGCAAGTTCAAATATGGCTGGGAACCGATGTGGGGTCAATATAACTTGATCGATGCTTCATTGAGTAATGATGCTGAAATGTTCAGTAAAGATGGTAAAAAAGTAACCATCAACGATGAAAAATGGGTTGCTGTTTGGGAACAATTCCGTGCTTGGATCCATGACGATAAAACCATGGCTGTTAATTCAGGTGGGCAAGGTTGGGAATATTGGTACAAAACAATTGATGATGTTTTAGGAAACACAGCAGGTGGTTATGTTGGTTCTTCAGGTGACCAAGCAGACTTAGATTTCTCAAAAGTTCAAGCTTTTGAACAACCAGCATGGGATGAAGATTCTAAATCAGCACCAGCGGCAGATGCACTTCTTATGGATGTCATGGCTAAATCAAGTAAAGAAGAACAAAAAGGGGCATACGACTTCATTAAATTCTTTACCAATGTAGAAAACCAAGTTAAATGGACAAAAGAAGTTGGTTATGTAGCTGTAAATAAAGCCATCACTGAAAACAAAGACTACCAAGCTTATATCAAGGAAAACCCACAAGCAAAAGTACCTTTTGATCAAGCTAAACATGGCTCTGTCTTACCAATTGATCCAACAGATGGAGCTGTCTATGATGCCTTGAAGATTGCGGCTGATAAAGTTGAACTTGAAAATGTACCAGCCCAAGAAGCTCTTGACCAAGCCCAAAAAACAGCTCAGAAGGCTCTTGATAAAGCTTTAGAAAAAAAATAAAGGAGTTGCCTCATGAATGAAACTTATCATTTCCAATTAAATGAAGACGATCAGCGTTTGTGTACTGTCCATTTCCAAATGCCCGAGGATTGTAAAGGTATCAGTCTATCCTATACTTTAGAAGCACCTTATACGATGTTAGTCCTTTTAATGATTAGGGATGATAAGGGAAACCTTCGTTTTCAAAAGCAACTGAGCTACAGTACGCCTCTCATTTCACTTAGTGAGAAGGCAGAGACGACGACAATTGGTGGCATTCCTGGCCCTCTGACTCCTGGGACTTGGACAATTGAAGCTATCTACAATCAAGAGTATGGCAAACACTTTGATGAAGAGTTAATC
Organism: Streptococcus penaeicida; assembly: GCF_002887775.1. Classification (GTDB taxonomy): domain Bacteria; phylum Bacillota; class Bacilli; order Lactobacillales; family Streptococcaceae; genus Streptococcus; species Streptococcus penaeicida. Next base: position 80,498 of record NZ_LOCM01000030.1, read on the forward strand.
AGTTTCGACGCTGAGCTGCGCTTTACAGAAAGTAGCATTGAAGAATCCATTTCTGGGCCAATCTGGGTCAACGAAGCCTTTGAATATCGTTATTTAGATACCGTTAAGATTTATCAAAAAGGTAGAAAATGGTATAAGGGTGATTTTCATACCCATACGCAACTTTCTGACGGTAAAGAATTGTTGCCAACGGTAACTGAGAAGGTCATAGAAGAAGGTTTGGATTTCTATGTTGCGACAGAGCATAACCTACTTCATACTGGCTGGAATAAGACGCCACTCATGGTTTTACCTGGAATGGAAATGACCACAAATTTTGGTCATGCTAATGTCTTTGGCTTAACAAAGAGACCTGAAAGTCTGGATGCTATCATCTTTGAAAGTGGAAAAGAAAATGTCCTTAATGCTATTGATGCTTTTATACAAGAATGTCAGGAAAATGATTGGCTTTTTTCAATCAATCATCCCTTCCTCTACAAATGGAAATGGGAATTTAAAGACCTGGCCTTAGACAGACTTTCTTGTTTAGAAATTATTAATGATCCGACCTATGAACTTGAGCCAAATGCTGAAGGGAAGTTAGCTAATCAACAAGCTGTTGCCTTAGCTGACCTCCTTTGGTCTCAAGGTTATCGTATTTGTGCTATTGGTGGCAGTGACTCGCATATGCTTAAGGGAGAGTGTTACCCAACGGCTGCTACTCCATCAGTTCCCGGAGATCCGGCTACTTGGATTTTGATGGATCATCTGTCAGCCTCTCACTTAAAAGACGGCCTTAAAGCATGTAATAGTTATGTGACGCATTTTTGCCAAGTTGATGCTCAGTTTACAAGTGATTATGGTGATGAATTAGCTTTTGGTGACATTATGCCCCAGCAAGCTAAGTATTTGGACTATTCCTTGACGATTCATAGTAAGAAGAGCTGGAACTATTTTACATCTTAGATGGTCAAACAGTTATACTTGAAGCAGAGGTGGATCAAGATGGTAACCATCAAGTCGCAGGGAAAGTTAGTCTTAATGAAGTAGACTATCACTGGATTCGTTTTGGGGCTAATACCAAAGACGGGGACTTTAGATTTTATGGTAACCCTATCACTCGTGGTCATCATATTCCAAAGATTAAAACATTTGGTCAAGCCTGTCAGGAATTGGAGGTGGAATGATGATTAAAGGGATTCTCTTTGATAAAGATGGTACCCTAATTGATTTTTTTAAACTTTGGCAACCAGCAATAGAACCAGTCCTTCATCGTATTATGGATGATTATGACTTGCTTCCTTATGCCTATTACCTACCAAAGTTGGAAAAGGCTATTGGCTATGAAAATGGCAAGATTGATCCAGAGGGAGCCATAGCTTGGAAACCCTATCAACTGATTGCTGAGGATTTGGGAGAAATCATCAAGGAAAAGCATGAGACTATTGATTATCAATTGCTCATTCATCGCTTACAAAATTATTTCACCGAAGCAGTTGCATCATTTCAGGGGAAAATTCCAACTTTTACCGATATGGTTTCACTTTTTACAACATTGAAGGAACAGGACATTGCTATTGGTATTGTGACAACAGATACCTTCTTGTCGACCTGGCAATGTATGGAAGAACTAGGACTTGACCATTTCATTTCCTTTATTGGAACTTCTGATAATAGTCGACCAATCAAGCCGGATGGCGCCTTGGTTGAACAGGCAGCCTCTCTCTGGGGCTGTCAGCCGTCAGAAATAGTTGTGGTCGGAGATACCCCAAATGACATGCGTTTTGCTAAAAATGGCAAAGCAGTAGCTATTGGTGTAACCAGTGGAACAGCTGATGCTGAGAGCTTATCTCTATACACATCCTATGTGATTCCATCTGTGGCTGAATTACTGCCACTAATAGAACAAATAAACTGAAAGAGGCCTCCAGTGGCAAAAATTGAATTAAAACATATTAATAAAATATATGAGGACACTAAAGCTGTCGATGATTTTAATCTGGTCATTGATGACAAGGAATTTATTATCTTTGTTGGACCTTCTGGTTGTGGTAAATCAACAACGCTTAGAATGATTGCTGGGCTGGAAGACATTTCTTCAGGTGACCTCTTAATTGATGATCAGAAGATTAATCACCTTAGTCCAAGTGACCGGGATATTGCCATGGTTTTTCAAAACTATGCTCTCTATCCTCATATGACCGTTCGCAATAACATTGCTTATAGTTTGAAAATTAGGGGTATGAGCAAGGCTGATATCAATGATAAGGTTGAAGAAGTTTCCAAAATTCTAAAATTAGATTCATACCTTGATCGCAAACCAGGTCAATTATCAGGGGGCCAAAAACAGCGTGTTGACATGGGGCGGGCTATGGTTCGTCATCCTAAAGTATTCTTAATGGATGAGCCTTTATCCAATCTAGATGCTAAATTGCGTGGGGAAATGCGCTTAGAAATTGCCAGTCTTTATCAGAAATTGGATGCGACATTTATCTATGTCACTCACGATCAAACGGAAGCTATGACCTTGGGGACACGTATTGTTGTTATGCGTGATGGTCGCATCCAACAGATTGACAGTCCAAAAAATCTTTTTGACCATCCGGCAAACCTCTTTGTCGCTGGCTTTATTGGGACGCCCCCAATGAATTTTCTTGATGCCAAGCTAGATCGTGAAGCAAACTTTACTTACCTTTTAACAGATTTCCATGAGCAAGAAATCAGCCCAGAAAAAGCTCAGCTATTTGAAGAAAGAGGAGCCTTTGGGAAAAATCTTATCGTTGGTATTAGAGCAAATGATGTCATACTTAGTCGAGAAGTGCATCCAGGCTATTTAGTTGGTAAAGTTAGAGTTTATGAAATGCTTGGTGAAGATGCCATCGTCCATGTTCGTTTAGAAGCAAGTAAAAAAGATTTAGTTGTTAAATCTTCTGCTAAAGATATTTATCAGGTTGATGAGACGGTTTACTTGGGATTCCCTGAAGATGCCCTCTACCTTTTTGACAAGGCATCTGAAATAGCACTTGTTAATTAAGACATAAAAAAAGCCTATGACTAGGCTTTTTTCATTGTGTTTGGCTTTTGGTATTTGATGTTTTTAGAGGCCGCCGATAAATGCTTGAACTAATTGTTTGTAGTCGTAATTTCCAGTATCATCTGAAGTATCAACTGTCCATTCGCCAGTGTCAGTATCTCTAGTTAAATTGATTTCGTAGCCTTCACCATCCATGTATTCAGGTGTGGCAATTTTAGCACCATCATAACGAGTATGAACATTTTCAAAGATATATTTTTCCGCATCTTTATAGAGGGCATCATAATCTGAGAAGTTATCCCCTTTATGTTTATCGATGTACTCATTTTTTAAACTGTCGGTGTCAAGATCTTTGAAATTGATAATTGACGGTTTAATAGCTACTTTAGCTGAAGTTGGTAAGTAGTCGATAATTGTGGTTTCAATTTGAGCCCGTTTTGAGTTTGCTGTAATGTATTGTTGTGCAAATTTTTCAGCGTCACTATCACTTGGTTGGTAATATGACCAGCCGCTTTTAGCTGATTCAATAAAGGCTTTCATATAAGTTGCCTTATCTTCATCAGCTTTGTTTGCTAATTTCCACTCTTTATCTTTATTGTTTGATTTTTTCTTAGCAAGAAGTTCCACTTGGGCTCCACCAGTGGTACTTGCTGCTTCCGCATCAGAACCATCAACAGTTGCACTACCGTCTAAGAAAGTTTGAGTAACAAAAGTCTTGGCAAGCTCTTTCACTTTTTCTGAATTATCTGGGTATTTTGCTGCATTTACAGGGATTTTAATTTCTTCTTCATCTTCACCAATTGGTGCGGCATCAATAAGAAGGTCGTATTTTTTCTCTTTTTTATCGACTTCATAGACAACATAACCTGTTTTAGAACGGCCTTTTGAAACTTTACCATAAGTGAGTGTTTTAAAATGATCTAGACTATCATAGACATTTTCTGGTTCTAAGTCTTCGTCTTCATCTTTTGTTGCTAAAGTGAAGTTATCTTGTCCATAAGTAATACTCTCATCACCATTGTTCGTTAATTTAACTTGAAGTGCTAAGAAACCTTTAGATGAACTTGAAGGTGTTAAGTCTTTAGAAGTGATATATTCGCCATCAAGAACTTTTACTTCTAAACCACTTTTAGTGGTAGAAGTGTCTTTTCCATTAGTACTTGAGCCACCACAGGCACCTAGTACGAGAACTGAAGTTAATGTTAATAATCCTAAACCAATTTTGTTTTTTTTCATAAACCTTTCTCCTAAACTTTTCTTGAAGCGTTATCTCGTTTCCTAATGAAAACTATAGATCGGCCAACTTTGCAAAATTAAAATTGCTAGACTATATGCATGTTATTAAAATATCTTATCCATTTAAACAATGAAAAAAATAAAATTTTAATCCCATTCTTATTTATCAAAGCAATAAGATTGCTTCTGCTTTCTTGAAAAGAAAGACAGCTTTTCAAAAACATCATCAAATAATACCAAAACCCCCTCTAGATTATTGTATCAACATCATGTAAGGGGTGTCAATTAAATGGTTAGGTTTTACAAATCTTTTACAATAAATCCGAATATTTGACAAATGTTTCTAGAAAATCGAATTAAAAATTTCGTACATTATGAAAAAATAATGAAAGGTGATTGGAATCGTATTGATTAGGAAAAGTTAAATCTTCTGAAAAATGATGATTGACAAGTGAGTGTTCACTCACTATAATGTGTATAACAAAAAGAGTGAGTGTTTACTCACCAAGCGAAAGAGGCTTTTATGGAAACTGTACTCAGTCTGACAAATGTTAGTAAAGACTATGATAAAGAGCGGATTCTTGACCAGATTAATTTTACCCTCAATAAGGGACAAATTATTGGATTGATTGGACCCTCAGGTGCTGGTAAGTCGACTATGATTAAGGTTGCACTTGGTATGGAAAAAGCCGACCAAGGCCAAGTTCAAATTTTTAACAAAAAAATGCCCAATCGTCAGGTTTTAGGCCAGTTGGGTTATATGGCACAATCGGATGCCTCTACCTTAGTCTGTCTGGTTATGAAAATTTACGCTTTTTCGGCCAAATGTTGGGTCTTCAAAAAGCTGCGCTAGCAGAATCCATTGCCCACGTAGCGGAGATTGTCGATCTGACTGATCACTTAGGCAAAATGGTCAGCGGTTATTCTGGTGGGATGAAGAGACGACTTTCTCTGGCTATTGCTCTTTTAGGGGAACCCGACTTGTTAATCTTGGATGAGCCAACTGTTGGAATTGATCCTTCATTGCGTAAACAGATTTGGCGTGAATTAAGGCTCTTGAAAGAGAAAGGGGTTGCCATTTTGGTGACCACCCATGTCATGGATGAAGCGGAAAAAACAGACTTTGTAGGTCTATTGCGAGGCGGACGAATGATTGCTTTTGATAGTCCGGCCGAGCTCAAAAGGAGCTATCAGGTGGATAGTATTGAGGAAGTCTTTTTGAAGGCTGAGGGTGAATGAGATGAGAGTAGTAGCGATTGTAAAAAAGGTTATCTTGGAACTTCTTCGGGATAAGCGGACAGTGGTGCTCATGTTTGTAGCCCCCATTTTTATCATGTTTTTGATGAACATCATGTTTTCGGCCGAGTCTCAGGTTGATGTTAGACTCGGGGCAGTGGGAGTTGATCCTCATTTAGTCAGCACCTTGGATAAGGCAAAACATATTGATGTGAGCGACTTTTCTTCAGAAGAAAAAGGCCAGGCGGCTTTAAAAAATGGCCAACTAGATACTTTAATTGTTTCTTCTAAAGCGGATGGATTTAATGTGACTTACGCTAACCAAGATGTCTCTAAAACACAAGTCAGTCGACAGATTCTTAAGTCTTCTTTGATGCTTAATAAGAGTCAGGACATGAAAGAACTTTTGAAACGATTACTTGTAGCTAATCCTAAATTGGCCATGACAGTTAATCCTAAGAAGGACAATACAAGTATCAAAGAAAAATACTTCTATGGTGATAAGGATACAGGCTTCTTTGCTAAGATGATGCCTGTACTGATTGGCTTTTTGACTTTTTTCTTTGTTTTTCTCATTTCAGGGATGGCCCTCTTAAAAGAACGCACCTCTGGCACTTTGGATCGCCTTTTGGCGACCCCTGTTAGACGGGCACAAATTGTTTTAGGCTATATGATTGCTTATGGTCTACTTGCCATGATTCAGACCTCAATCATTGTGACCTCAGCCATCTACCTCTTGCATTTACAAGTTCTAGGCAATATTTTTCATATTATTTTGGTTAGTGAAGTCTTAGCCTTAGTTGCTTTAGCTTTTGGCATTTTGATGTCGACCTTAGCTAAGTCAGAATTCCAGATGATGCAGTTTATCCCACTTGTTGTCCTTCCCCAACTCTTCTTTTCAGGCTTAATACCTTTGGATTCCATGGCTAGTTGGGTGAGAACCTTAGGGAAATTCCTGCCCCTATCTTATTCAGGTCACGCTATATCAGCTGTTGTTCTTGAAGGAAAGGGACTGGATGCCATTACCAAAGATATTGGGATTTTACTGATTTTCTTAGTAGTCTTAACAGTTGCTAATGTTATCGGCCTTAAACGTTACCGCAAAGTTTAAAAGGAGTTTTTTATGACGGAAACCAGTTTTTACCATTATTTTACTTTGCTGGATGATGCTAAAATGCCTGCTGGCAAGCGCAAGTTGATCCTTGCTAGTCTAGAACTCTTTTCTCGACAGGGATACCATGGAACAAGCACAGCCCAGATTGCCAATCAAGCAGGCGTCAGCCAGGCAACCCTTTTTAAATACTTTAAGACTAAGGAAAAATTACTGCTAGAGATGCTTGAACCAGTCATACCAGCCCTCTTTACAGATTTTTTCATAGTGATTAAAGATATTTCGGAACTTGAAGAATTAATCCCTGTCCTCGTCCAGGACCGAATCGCCTTCATCGAGCGTAATCAGAGCATACTGACCATCTTGTTTCAAGAGGTCCAAGTCAATCCAGAATTGAAAAAGACCATTTTGACCAGCATCCGCAAGCAAGAGATTGATACGGTATTGATGCAGTGGCATCAAAAATTGCTCAAAGCCAATCCTCAAATGGATGCAGAAGTCCCCTTCCCAATTTTTGTCCGAAGATTAACAGGCCCCATCATGACTTATGTCGTGCAAGTCTTATTCTTAGGAAGTCCATCAGGAAAACGAGAGGATGAAATAGCACAAATCATCAAGCAAATCAAAGTTGGTCTGCTAAAAAACTAATCTTTACCAAACTTTTACATAAAGAGCATTAAAGATTTACATTCAAGGTATATAATGAAGATGTAGAGGGCCTTTCCTAATCCAAAAAGACTCCTCTGAATCCATAAGACAAAAAACGAATCTCTGTTTTCCTCCTAAAAAACAAAGATGAGACCAAGCCCACTGATTCCTAATCCAAAATCAGTAGGCTTTTTATATGCTATTGAATAAATATTATTGTTTCCATTTCCAAAGGTAAACTTAACTGGTTCTTTACCGGTTCATTAAATATTTTGAATTTTCACAGAACTTTTACAAAAATCCTAATGGTATTTTACAATTGAAGCCTAAAATAGAAATGTAGGTTATTTATTTAGGGTTATCAAAGGAGATTATGATGAAAAAAGGAAAAACCTTCAAGAAATTAAGTATGCTATTGCTTGCCTCAACAATGGTTCTTGGTGCTTGTAGCAATCAAGCTAGTGGTAGCGGTCTGAAGTTAGACTTAAAGGCAGTTAATAGTAGCAGTGCTGCTAAGAAATCAGCTAACGGGAAATCCGTTCAAATGTATGATAGTAAACGTGCAAAAACAGAAGACTATTCAAAAGTTAATGACAAGCAAGCCAAATACGTCTTTTTATTTATTGGCGACGGGATGGGGGTAACGCCAGTCACTGCAGCTGAAGATTACCTTGCTATACCAAAACCAATAAAGATGAGGTTTACCCTACTAGAATGAATTTTACAGAGATGCCTGTTATCGGTTTGAAATCTCAGTATGATTGCCATTCTTTCATTCCAGACTCTGCCTCTACAGCAACAGCTTTTGCTTCAGGGATTAAAACGCAGACCAATACAGTTGGACTTTCGGGAGACTTTAAAAAATCCAGTGATACGGTTGCAGAAAAAGCTAAACGGGCAGGTAAATCTGTAGGAATCTTAACAACAGTAACACTTAATCATGCAACACCGGCAGCCTTTTATGCGAATGAAGAGTCCCGCTCGTCATATTATGACATCGGTTTACAAATGGCTGATTCTAACTTTGATTTCTTTGCAGGTGGATCTTTAAAAGACCGCACTGGGGAAAATGAGGATCAAAAAGACCTTTATGATGTCATGAAAGAAAAAGGTTACAATGTTGTTGACACAAAAGCTGATGCTGAAAAAGTAAACGCTAAATCTAAGAAGACCTATATTGTTTCTGAAGAACTCCAAGATGATGGGGCTATGCCTTATCAAATCGATAAGAAAAAAGATAGTCAAGGCCTTGATGACATGGTGAAAAAAGGGATTGAAGTCATGGAGGATGATCCTGAAGGTTTCTTCATGATGGCAGAATCTGGGAAGATTGACTGGGCTGAACATGCCAATGACGGTGCAACAGCGGTTAATGAAGTCATTGGTTTCCAAAAATCAATCCAAACAGCTATCGATTTCTATAATGAGCATCCAGATGAAACTTTAATTGTTGTCACAGCAGACCATTCAACAGGTGGTTTTACCATTGGAAATGAGTCAACAGGTTATGAAACTTACTTTGATCAATTGACAAAGCAAAAAGGGTCACAAGTTGAATTTGATAAGACTGTTACCTCAGAATTAGAGAAAAATCCAGATATGACTTTCGAAGAATTTGCACCAAAAATTGAAGAATTCTTTGGTTTAAAACTTGATAAGAGTGCCCCTTCAGAAAAAGTAAGTGTTGAGCAAGAAGAGGACTATCTTAAAAAACAAGAAGAAAACAGATCGCTTTGTTCACAAGAAGAATACAAAGCTTTAGAAGATGCCTTTGAAGAATCTAAAAAAGCTCCAGAACAACAAAATACTAATTATGGCGAGTACATTCCTGTATCCATCACAGCAACTCGCATCTTAGATAAAAAAGCAGGACTTGCTTGGTCAACAACAGACCATTCTGGTGAAAAAGTTCCTGTCTATGCCATGGGTTCAGGTGCAATCATGTTTGATGGTGAATATGATGATACCGATGTCGCTATTCGTGTTGCGGAAGCCATGGGCTTTAATGGCAAGGATTCAAAAGCTAATAAAAAAGTCGAAAAGAAAGCTCAAAAACCTAGTGGAGTTGGGCTAGAAGCACCAAAAGATAAAGAATAATTTTTTAAAGAAATTCCTTCATCAGGAGGAGTTTCTTTTTGTATGACTTTTTCATTTGGTCATATTCAGGTCATATTTCTGTTTTATACTGACTGTAAGAAATGCAGGAGGTATAAAGATGAAAGTTGCTTGGAAAGAGCTGACCTATCAGCCCAAGAAATATATTTTAATTGAATTTTTAATTGTATTGATGATTTTTATGGTGGTCTTTTTGACCGGTTTGACTAATGGTTTGGGTCGGGCAGTTAGTGCTCAAATCGAGAACTATGGACAGGTTCATTACCTCTTGTCCGAGGACGCGGAAGATATTATCAGTTTTTCTCATTTTTCTGATCAGTCTTTGCAAGAGATCCAAGACTTGCCTGAAAATCAATTGGCAGGCTTGGCGATTCAAAGAGCTGGCCTCAAAAAAACAGCCAAATCAGAGACAATTGATGTCACTTACTTTGTGGTTGAGGATAGTGCTTTGGTAAATCCTAAAGTGGTATCAGGCCACTCCCTGTCAACAGACTCAGGACAGATAGTTCTGGATCAGTCCTTCAAGAGCCACGGCATCAAGCTGGGTGATAAAATCCTTGATAGCAACAGTAAGAAATCACTTAAGGTGATAGGCTTCGCAAAAGATGCTATGTATGGGCATAGTGCGATTGCTTTTATGCGACCATCAACTTATCAAGAGATTAAAAAAGACAGTATGCCTGGTTTCAAGTGGCAAGCACAAGCCTTTGTGACCAAGAAAAAAGTGACCAAGAAAGAATTACCTAAAGAAGTTAGTCAATTGGGACAGAATGCCTTGATTCAAAAAATTCCTGGTTATCAGGCAGAACACCTTACCCTAACCATGATAACTTGGGTGCTTTTATTAGCTTCTTCAGCAATATTAGGAGTTTTCTTCTATATCTTAACCTTGCAGAAATTAAAACAATTTGGTGTTTTAAAAGCTATTGGCATGTCCATGCGTCAGATTTCCGGCATTCAAATGGCTCAAATCAGTTTATTGTCCCTCTTTGGAGTTGCTTTTGGAGTGCTTGCTGCTTGGGGCTTATCCCAAGGATTGCCGGCTAGTATGGCCTTTTTCCTCAAGTGGGATCATGTGGCTTTTGTCTCGGCTAGCTTTATCATGATTTCAATGCTTTGTGGAGCACTGTCTTTAATCAAGGTAAGTAAAGTCGATCCTTTGGATGTGATAGGTGGAAATGGAGAATAAGATGGCACTATTAGAATTAGAACATATCAGTAAAAGTTTTCAGGATGGCGACGGTCGTCAGACGGTCCTAGCTGACTTGAGCTTATCGATCGCTAAGAATGAATTTGTGGCTATATTAGGACCCTCAGGTTCAGGAAAATCAACGCTTTTGTCTATCGCAGGGCTCCTTTTGTCAGCTGATTCTGGCCGTATTGCTATTGCTGGTCAGGACTTATCAGCTTTGAAGCAGAAGCAGTGGACCCAAAAAAGACAGGAGTTACTCGGCTTTATTTTTCAGGACCATCAGCTTTTGCCCTTTATGTCCATTAAAGACCAATTGCTAATGGTGGCAAAAATGAAGGGTGGTCAGGATAAGCAAAGCATGATTCAAGAAGTTCTGCACTTGTTGGAAGAATTAGACATTCTTGCTTGTCAGGACAAATATCCGGGTCAGTTGTCTGGTGGGCAAAAGCAGCGGGCAGCCATTGCGCGAGCTTTTATTGGGAATCCTCAAGTCATTCTTGCTGATGAACCAACAGCTTCATTAGACTAAACGGGGGCGTGATATTGCGCAGCAGATCCAGTTTGAGGTTAAAAATAAGGAAAAAGCAGCTTTGATGGTGACCCATGACCATTCTATTTTGGACTTGGTGGATACGGTTTATGAGTTGCAAGAGCGGAAACTAGTGAAGGGCTGAGTGGTTGTGGTATAATTTTGGCAAAGGAGAGGTCATGTTTACGATACTAGTTGCTGAGGATGATGCTTCCCTCAATAAAATTATTAGCACCAAATTGCAACAGAATCACTTCACTGTTTTTTCCGTTTTTAATGGGCAAGAAGCCCTTGATTTGATGGAAAAACAGCAGGTTGATTTGATCATTACGGATATTATGATGCCGGTTATGGACGGTTACGAGCTATTAGAAAGTCTTCGTCAGGTTGGCGATAAGCGGCCTGTTCTGATGATTACGGCTAAGTCCCAGTTGGACTCTCTGGAAGAGGCCTTTAAATTGGGCGTTGATGACTACTTAGTCAAACCCATCCGTTTGCCGGAACTATTGTTGCGCGTGCAAGCATTGCTAAGACGAGCCGGTTTAGAGGCCGAGCAAGAATTGCATTTGGGTCAGACTAAATTGGACTATGCCCAACTAAGCATGAATAACTTGCGAGATCAATCGACGATTCATTTGCCCCCAAAAGAATTCTATTTGCTTTTTAAACTCTTAAGTCGTCCTGAAAAAATCTTTACGCGACTCGATTTGTTGGATGATATTTGGGGCATGGAAGATGATAAGGACGAACGTTTGGTTGATACTTGTGTCAAGAGACTTCGGCAAAAATGCAAGGGTAATCCTGACTTTGAGATTGTTTCAGTTCGTGGCCTCGGCTACAAGGGGAGGGTAGTAGATGACAAAATCTAAAGAATTACAGTGGTCATTGCGCTCCTATTTTGTCTTTTTATTTATTGCCATTATCATCATCACTAACCTAATTTCTTTTGCAGTCATTATGCTCTTGAAAGAAGGCTTGAAGGTAGAGGCTCCTTTATTCTTCTGGCTCATGCTTTATACACTCTTGACCATCTTGGTCGGAGGAGTCATCATGTGGCAAGGCTCCATCCATTTGACCCGTCCCATTCAAGAACTCAATCAGGCTGTGATTGAGGTTTCCCAAGGCAATTTCGACTATCAAATCATTCGCAAAACTTATCCAAAGGATAAGGCTACTTACCATAACGAGATCGATCAGTTGTCGCAGAACGTCAATCAAATGGCGCAAGATTTGAAGAATTTGGCCCAACTACGACAGGATTTTATTTCGAATATTTCCCATGAGTTGAAAACGCCAGTGGCTTCTCTAGTTGGCTTGACAGACCTCTTGTCTGATTCTCACTTAGAGGGTCAGGAGCAGGCCGAGCTACTAGCATTAATGCAATCAGAAACCTTAAGACTTAGTCGCCTTTGTGACGATATCTTAAACTTATCAAGACTGGATCGACAGACCGATTTAAGAATTGAAAAAGTTAGAATTGATGAACAAATCAGACATGTTCTCATTTTACTTAGTGAAAAATGGCGAGACAAAGATATCATAATTGATTTTGATAGCCAGCTATTTATTTAGGGACAGATGCTGACTTAAGCATGCAAATATGGATTAATCTAATAGATAATGCCATTAAATATTCTGGAGATAAAGTTAAGCTAGGAATCTATTTGATTGAGCAAGATAAAGGGTTAGAAATACTGATTTCTGACCATGGTATAGGAATTGAAGAGAGTAAACAAAGATACCTCTTCCAACAATTTTATCAAGCTGACCAATCTCATAACCGTGAGGGTAACGGGCTTGGACTAGCTATTGTTAAACGGATAATTACTTTGTTAGAGGGTAAGATTTCATTGCAAAGTCAAGTTGGTAAAGGAACGACTGTGACGGTGTACTTGCCAAATCACCGAATAAACCAATAAAAAAAGGAAGATCTGATTCAGATCTTCCTTTTGACGACATTATTTTTTATTAGCAATGGCGCTCTTGTCAGGGTCGTTGTGAGCCAGGCGTGAGGCTGCTGCGGCAGCAATGGCACAGACAATGTCATCTAAGAAAGTGTGGCAGGATTTGCCATCTTTGGCATTTAATTTGGCGATAATGCCGGGCTTTGTTTTGTCTAAATAACCATAGTTGGTGAAGCCAATTGAGCCATAGAGATTAACAATTGAAAGGGCTAGGATTTCATCAATACCGTAGAGTCCTTCATCGCTTTTTAGTATTTCTAGGAGAGGTTGGGATAGTTTGTTTTCTTCTGCCAGCTTGTCAAATTCGATACCGGTGATAATAGCATTTTGAACTTCTCTTTTTTTAAGAACAGCACGGATATTTTCCAGACATTCTTCTTTGGTTAAGTCGGGTATGTATTTATTCTGAAGGGACATAACTAAGTCTGCAATATCCTCATGTTGGACACCGCGTTCTAATAAGAGCTGAGTTGCGACTTCTTTTAATTGTGCATCACTTTTCATAAATAACCTCCTTTATAGTGTCATTATATCATAGTCCGGGAAAGATACTCATTTGTAAAAATGGTCAAGAAATGGATAACAATATCTCGATTTCATTAAATTTTGGGCAAAATTAGGTTAAATGTCAAAAAATTTTTTAATATACGTTATAATAGGAAAATATAGATAATTTATTGAAAAAAGTTCCATTTTTAGACACTTTATCCATTTAAATGATAACTTGACGTTTAAAAGTTGATTGGATGGAAAAATGAGATTTTAAAAACTTAAAAAATATTATATATCTGTGTAGAATTGATTTCATGAGGTGAAAATTTGTATGGAAAATAAGGTATTGCAGGAGTACATCTCAAAAAGAATACGACTGTTAAGGTTAAACAAGGGGTTAACACAGGAACAATTAGAAGAAAAAGCTGACCTTGGTACTAATTATGTCTATAAGTTGGAAAACCAGTCGACAAATGTTAAAGTTAAAACTTTAGAAAAGGTTATGAAAGCCTTGGAAGTTGATTTTGAAGAATTTTTTGACATTAGTTTAGTCGAAAAAAATGAAGACTTATCCGATTTGATGGACCAAATTAAAGAACTTTCTTCTGGGCAGCAAGATCGTGTGATTAAGGCCTTGTCAACTTTAGTTGGAGAGATAAAAAGTGACAAATAAGTCACTAATAAAGAACCCATGAGCGATCATGGTTTTTTTGTGTCCTGACAGGACTAGGAAACGAGAAGTCTTGGTGAATGCATCAGGGTAAAATTAATTTTTTGAAAATATTATTTTTAAAGCACAGCTATGGTAAAATAGGGTAAACAAGGAGAATGTGATGGAAAAATTTTGCCAATCTTGCGCGATGCCATTAATGCCAAAAGGTCAAGACCTAAGAGGGAACAATGCCGATGGCAGCAAATCAGATACTTATTGCTACATGTGCTATGTTAATGGCCGTTTTACTGAGCCAGATATTACTTTTGAGCAGATGGTTGCTAAGGGGCAGGCGGGCATTCAAGCTAGTCCCGGAAATGCTCTTGCTAAGTGGATGATGACGAAAAGTTACCCAATGATGCTCAAGAAAACCTCAAGATGGAGTCGCTAAAAGCTATTTTTGAATAGCTTTTTTTGCTAAAATAGAGAAAATCAGGATGCAAGGAGTAGGGAATGACCATTTTACAAGCTTTTGAGGAGCGGGATGCCTTTACGGAGACGGAAGTAGCGATTATTGACTACTTACAGGCTCATTTTCAGTCTATTGAGAGTTTGACCATCAGTCAGCTGGCTAAGGCGACTTTTACTTCTAATGCCAGTATTATTCGTCTTTGCCATAAGCTAGGATTTCAGGGTTTTCGCGATTTTCGTTTGGCCTTAGTAGCCGAGTTGACCTCTTCGCGTTATTTGGATAAAGAGGTGGATTTCACCCATCCTTTTCAAGAGGAGTCTAGTCAGGCAATTGTTAATGGGCTTTTTTCCCTCTACAAAAACACCATGGATCAGGTCCAGTCCTTACTGTCTCTTGATCAATTGGAGAAAATGGCTGAGCAGATTAAAGCTGCTGACCGTCTCTTTCTTTTTGGATATGGCGATGTTAAACTGACTTTAAAGAGCTTTAGTAATAAGCTGGTTAAAATCAATTATTTTCCGATTCTGGCGACGGACAATGATGAGGAACACCGCATTATTACTCATTTGAAAGCCGGAGACGTAGCACTATTTGTTTCTTATAGTGGCAACAATGACAAAATGTTGTCTCATGCGCAGCAATTGCGCCGTCAAGGCGTGACCATTCAAGTCATTACGGCTAATCAGAAGAGTCCATTGATTGCATGGAGTTCCAGTCATCTTTTGATTCCGGATTTGGAGAAGGATGATAAAGTCGGTACTTTTTATTCACAGTTGGCTTTTGACTACCTCTTGAATGTCATCTACACTTTCCTTTTTCAGGGTTGTAAGTCTTTGAAGTGAACTTTTTTTCCAGAAATATGAGCTAATCATTTGCCAAGTTTGAACCTTTTTACCCAGTTCGGTAAAAGGGCTTTTCTTTTGGTAAAAAAGGGGTAAGATGAGTTTATCAAAAGATTAAAAGGAGTCATTCAGATGAAATTAGGTATTATTGGAACAGGAATGATTGTGCAAGAGTTTCTCCCAACATTAGTGACTATTCCTGGGATTGAGGTGCTGGGCTTGCAAGGCATTCCTCAAGAGATGGAACAGGTTCAGGCATTAGCTGATGCTAACGGAGTTGCCCATGCAGTGAGTGATTTCGAGGCTTTAGTGGCTTTGGGAATTGATACTGTTTATGTAGCCGTGCCCAATTTCCTGCATGTTCATTACAGCAAATTGGCACTCCAAAAAGGCTTGCATGTTATCGTTGAAAAACCAGCTACAAGCAATGAGGCAGAGCTAAAAGAATTAGCTCAGTTAGCCGCAGAAAATGGGGTCTTCATTTTTGAAGCGGTCACCACAAGCTACCTCAAAGGCTTCGCTAAAATTAAAGAGTGGTTGCCTGAAATTGGTCAAATCAAACTTGTCCAGAGTCAATATAGTCAATATTCGAGCCGCTATAATGCCTTTAAAGAAGGAAAAATTTTGCCAGCTTTTGACCCAAGCAAATCAGGCGGCGCTCTTATGGATTTGAACTTGTATAACCTTCATTTAGTTTTAGAATTATTTGGTCAACCAGAGGATAGTCATTATTTCCCAACCATTGAAAGAGGGATTGATACCAATGGTATTCTGACCCTTCATTATCCTGACTTCCAAGCTTTCTGTTTGGCAGCTAAAGACAGTAAGGGCATGATTGGAGCCATTATTCAAGGGGACAAAGGTGTCATTAGAACCAGTCTTTCGCCAAATGCCATTGGGAAAGTTATACTTGAGAAAAATGATGGGACAGTTTTAGAGTTTGAGGAAGATACTTTTCAAAATCGTTTACTACCAGAATTTACGGCCTTTATCAATGCTATTAATAGTAATGATCAAAACTTTTATCAAGATGCAATGTCACGTAGCTTAATGGTCAGCAAGATCCAAACCAAAGCCCGCTTGGAAAACGGCATTCTATTCCCTGCTGATAAACAAGCATAGTCAGAAAGTAACTTTCCTTTCTATATTTGTTATAATGTTGAAAAAGAACAAAAGGAGAGACTTATGAAATTAGTGACTGATCAAATGATTTTACGCCACGGTGCTGTATTAGATGGGCGTATTGTTCAACCGCCAATGCTTTCTTACTCAGGTCTTAAAGATGGTTTTGCTAGTGATGAAACTTTAACTTATTATGGTGCCCGCTCACAGTCAGCTGCCATGGTTATTACAGAGTTTCATTATGTCTCAGAAAATGGTGGGCCTTGTTCTAAGCCAGGTTATCCAGAACAATTAGCCATTTATGATGATGAGCATACAGCATCGATTAAAGCTATCGCAGACGCTATCAAAAAAGATGGCAACAAGGCTATTTTACAAATCCATCATGGAGGTCGTCAAGCTGGGGTTCGTGCAGCAGAAGGAAAAGAAGTGTTGGCGCCAAGTGCTATTGATTTTGATTTTCTCCCATACCCCGTTCGCGAAATGACCAATAAAGAGATTGAGGATATCATCAAAGATTTTGGGCGTGCAACCAAACGGGCTATTGAAGCAGGATATGACGGTGTTGAAATTCATGGTGCAAACCATTACTTAATTCAACAATTTTTCTCTGCCTTTTCCAATAAGCGCCAAGACAAATGGGGAGGAAGTTTGGAAAAAAGGATGACTTTCGCACTCGAAGTCATTAAAGAGGTCAAAGCAGTCATAGCAACCCATGCCCCGAAAGATTTTATTCTTGGTTACCGGATTTCACCTGAAGAAATTCATGGTGATGTTGTCGGTTATACTTTTAAAGAATCGTTAGCACTAATCAGAGAGGTTGCTAAAGAGGAATTAGATTATATCAGTTTATCCATTTGGGGTGGCTACGCTGCCAAACCTGCGGGAAGTGAGCAATCTTTTGGCCAACTCTTTAAAGAAATAGTAGGTCCAGACACTCAAATCATGGTCGTTGGTTCTGTCTTTACAGAAGACCAAGCCCGTGATGCTATTGACCAACATGCTGATTTAATTGGGGTTGGTCGCGGTACCTTGATTGATCCTCAGTTCTGGTTGAAAATTAAAGAAGGTCGTGGACAGGATATTGTTCAAACCATTTCGCCAGAACAACTTGAAAAGACCTTCTGGAGCAAGGGGCTACAGGAAATCTTTACCCTTAAGGATTCAGGAGGTTTACCGCCCTTACCTGGACATGATTCAATTATTTCTTTACACCAAGGCATTTACGATTAAAACGATACTTCAGTTAAAATTGTTATAAGCTCAAAGACCCTAATAAACAAACAACCAAGCTCCCGGGGGACTTGGTTGTTTGTTTATGTTAAAATCTTAGCATCTTTGGTTATCATTTTAAGACTTTTTCAATCTAATTATTGAACATCTTAATTTTTATGTTTAGCCACTAAAATATCAGCTGCCACAGTGATTTCTTTCAGGTTTTCCAACTCAAGCTGACTTTTATCGACATGGAAGAAGAGGGGCGTCATTTCAATGAAATCAGCCAAATCAGCTTGGTTGATAGGGTAAGTTTGACTCCTATGGACGACTTGGTAGTCTGGGTAGGCCTGGGCGAAATGATTGATGACACTGTCATTGCTGTAGTCTTGATGTAGCAGTTGGTCAGCGGCAGCCTGACGTAATTCTTTGAGGTGGTCACTGGCTGTAACTGCTTTGATGATTTTTCCGCCTGGTTTGAGCACTCGCTTGAATTCCTGGTAATTGGCTGGTGAAAAAACATCAATAATGATATCAACAGACTGTTCTGCCAAGGGCAATTTGGCCAAATCGCCGACAAACCAAGTGACTAATCGCTGGGGGTCTTTTTTGGCTGCCATTAAGATGGAATCTTTAGATAGGTCAAAAGCTAAGATTTGGTTGGTCGGGGTTTGGGCGAGGGTGCGGGCATAGTAGCCTTCGCCGCAGGCGACATCAAGAATGGTGACAGGCTGGTCTTGAGGAAGCTCTTGACTGATGGCATTAAGGATGTGCTGGTAGTAGCCAGCTTCCAAGATGTGACTCCGTCTGATGAAGGATTCTTTGTCGTAATGGGGGTCTTTTTTGGCGTTGAGAATCAGGTTGGCATAGCCTTGTTTGGCCAAGTCGAAGGTATGATTTTTAGGGCAAATCAGGCTTTTACCTGTCAGTTTAAGCTGCTCTTGGCAGATGGGGCAGGTAAAGTACTTGGCGGTTTGACTAAAAGCTAACATGGTCTTTCCTTTTCTGTCTTTTGATAGTCCTATTATACACTTTTTTTACTTTAGATTAGTCTGACTATTTCATGTCTTGATGAAGATTAGAAATTCAGGGAATTTTTAAAATCTATTTGTCAGTTATTTGTTTTAATTTTTGGAAAATTCCACTTGAATTAGGGCTTTGGGTCGACTAACGATTTTCGGTTGACTAAGGCCTTTTTCTAGTCTATGATGGTATCTGTAAAATTCACCATAGATTGGAGACTAAATGGCTGAGCTTATCTATTTTGCGGATGATGAAAAGAATATTCGTGACCTCTTGGTGCCTTTTTTAATGCATGATGGTTTTTCGGTGCAAGCTTTTGAAAGGGGCGACCACTTATATGAGGCCTATTTGCGTCAGAAACCGGATTTGATTATTTTGGATGTCATGATGCCGGGGCCTGATGGCTTGGCCATTATGGAAAAAATTCGTCAGACTGACCAGGCGACGCCCATTATTCTTTTGACGGCCCGTGATTCGGATGCTGATTTTATTCGGGCCTTTCAGTTGGGGACGGATGATTACTTCACTAAACCATTTTCACCTATCAAATTAAGTCTCCACGTCAAGGCCCTCTTGAAGAGGAGCCATCAGGAGCCGGCTCAGGCCAGCAAGGCTTATCAATTCTTAGATTTAGTGCTTGATTGTGACAAACGTCAGGCTGCTTTAAAGGGCACGGATTTCCCTCTAACTAAGACGGAGTTTGACCTGCTTTTAGTGCTAATGGAAGAGGCAGGCTCTGCTTATTCCCGAGAAACCCTGCTGGATCGGGTCTGGGGTTTCGACGATGTGGAAAGTCGAGCGGTGGATGATACGGTTAAACGGCTGCGCAAAAAATTGAGCCAAGCACAGGCCCAAGTGGCTATTAAAACCGTCTGGGGTTATGGTTTCAAGTTGGGTGAGCAAGAATGAGGAAGAAGAAAAATTTAATGAATCGGCTTTTGCTGGTCAATTGTCTGACACTTTTGCTGACTTTTGGGCTCATTTACTTGTCGGTTAACCACGTGATTAAGGACTATGTTTACCAACTGACCAAAACGTCCATGAAGGCTAATTTTTCGATTTTGGACAGTCTTAATCAAGGCCAAGAAATTCCGGATAATACAGATAAGGAGCAGGATAGTATCTTCGTCTGGTCCTATTACGCTACTTATAGTGATTTAGGACAGAGGACCTTCACTAATGAAGTAAAAAAGGGTGTCAGTGATCAGCTTTATGCCTACTTGAGCACGAAGCATTTGTGGCAGAGGGCAGGCAAAAAAGATGGGATTTTGGTGACTATAGGGGAACAAACCTATTTTGTCATGACTAAAACTTATCTCGGTCGTTTGCAGGATGGTGAAGTGGTAAAAAGTGCCTCTGGCTCCAATCAAAAATTCCGCGTTATTAATTTTTCAGATGTTACTAAGACGCAAAAGCTAATTCATAGGATTCACCTATTTCTTCTATCGATTCTGATTGCGACTTTTAGCTTGATGATGTTGGTCGTCTTTAAGACTTTCCGTGATATTCGACAGTCCATTCACTCGGTCCAAACTTATATTTCTAGCCTTTGGCGTGACAGTCAAAGCCAAAAGAAGCAAGAAGAACTGGTTTTTTCTGACTTTGATCCTCTTTTGCAGGAGAGTCAGGAAATGGCTGCCCGGATTCAAAAGGCCGAAGCTAGCCAAGCCCAATTTTTCCAAAATGCTTCTCACGAGTTACGGACGCCTTTAATGTCCCTTCAAGGTTATACGGAGGGCCTTCAAACCGGCATCATTCCGCCAGAGACAGCCTATCCGGTTCTGATGCAAGAAAGCCAAAAGATGCGTCAATTGGTCGATGACATCTTACTCCTCTCTCGTATTGATAGTAGGACAGAATTCAAGAAAGACAGGCTTTCTTTAACAGATTTACTGGCTGACATGATGGCCTATTTCGGCCCAATTGCCAAGCAGCAAGACCTTGTTTTAGATGGACATGTTGAAGAAGAACCCTTTATGATTGAGGGCAATGCGGAGCTACTAGAAAAAGCTTTTTCCAATATCGTGACCAATGCCCTGCGTTACGCAAAGAGTCGGATTGCCATTGAAGAAAAGCAAGGGACCATTACGATTAGCAATGATGGTCCGGCTATTAGCCAAGCTGATTTACCCCACGTTTTTGAGCGTTTCTATAAGGGGCAAGGCGGGCAAACGGGGATTGGCCTTGCCATGGCTAAGGAGATTATTCTTCAGCACCAGGGTCAGATTTCTGTCACTTCTGATGAAAAGAGAACTGTTTTTACCACTCAATTGTGATTGCCACAAATTTGCCACAGTTTTACCACAAAATGTCGAAGAATGATTTGGGATTTAGGTCTATACTTTATATAAATCAAAGATAAAAAAGGAGAGACCTAGTCATGTTATCATCTACTCGTATCAAATCCTACGCCCTTATTAGTCTTTTTTCATTATTGGCCTTAGCTGCTGGCTATCAAAGTATTGCCTATGCGGAACAAGGGCAAAACCCTAGCCAGGTCAAGGTTAATGTCAAGAGTGTTGAGGATAAATTGGCCTTGGCAGACAAAGAAGCAGAACCAATCTATCAAACAATGGACAGTTTGCAAGCTTCTATTGCCAGTAAAAAAGCTCAAAACTTAACACCTGATGAAAATAGTCTTAATCAAGAATTGCAAAAGCTAAATGAGGACAATAGTGCGCTTCTGAGTTCTTTTCGCCAAGAAATGCCTGATAAAACTTGGTCCAATTTAGAAGAGGTCAAATCTTTGGTGGCTGCAAGTCATTTATCAGCTAATGATAAAAAAGCTTTAACCAGCTACTTTGAAAAAAGCATAAGCATCCAAAATAAATTAGATATTCTCTATTCGTCATTTGAGCAATCAGTTGCCAGTGAAGATGCGCAATTAGTGAGCTTAACAGCTCAAGTAGATCGTATCTACGAAAAATTTGGCATCACCAAAGATGTTCTATCAGCCTACTATGCAACTACAGGAATGACTGCTGACTAAATGCTTTGCAGGCAAAACCATTTCGATACAGACAGGACAAAAGCCCGTAAGGGCTTTTTAGTTGTACTTTTCCATTTTGAAAATGACTCTAAGCTTGTATATTTTCTCTTGCATTCTTCTTTTCATGTGCTATGATATAAAAAAGCATGAGGAGGTATCTATGATTAAAACCGTTGGTATTGTTAGCCTTTCGCGTGGCTTGTTGGGTGAAGCCTTTATTAAGCATGAATTAGACCTTGGAATCAAACGACTTGAGGACTATGGCTTAGAAGTCAAATTCTTGCCCAATGCTTTGAAAGGGATTGAGTATTTAGAAGAACACCCAGAAGCGCGTGCATCGGATTTACTTGAGGCCATGGCTGATGACTCCCTTGATATGATTCTATGTGCTATTGGCGGTGATGATACCTATCGTCTTTTGCCTTATCTTTTTGAAAATAATCAACTGGAAAAAGTGGCAAAACAGAAGACTTTTCTGGGCTTTTCAGATACCACAATGAACCATTTTATGTTACATAAGGTTGGGGTAAAAACCTTTTATGGGCAGTCTTTTATCGCTGACATTTGTGAGTTAGATATAGAGATGTTACCTTATTCTGAGCATTATTTCAGAGAATTAATTCAAACAGGCAGTATTTCTGAAATTCGGCCAAGTGATTTGTGGTATGAAGAGCGTCAAGATTTTAGTGAAAATGCCCTAGGGACGCAGAGGACAGCCCATCCAAATCAGGGCTTCGAATTATTGAGAGGACCAGCAAGATTTTCAGGACCAATTTTAGGGGGCTGTCTAGAGTCTATCTATGATATCTTTGACAATAGCCGCTATGAAGATACTGTTGAGCTCTGCGAAAAGTATCAGCTTTTCCCTAGCCTTGAAGATTGGCATGGTAGAATACTTTTGTTAGAAACTAGTGAAGAAAAGCCTAGTGTCGAAGGTCATCGTAAAATGCTAGAGAGCCTAAAAACAAGTGGTATTTTTAATGTCATCAATGGTCTACTTGTTGGCAAACCTCAAGATGAGAGTCATTACCAAGCATACAAAGAGAATCTCTTAGAAGTTATTGATAATGATATCCCCATTCTCTACAATGTCAATGTCGGACATGCAACACCAAGAGCAATTGTTCCCTTTGGTCAAATGGCTCACGTCGATGCTGACGAGCAAGTCATTCGCTTTGAATAGTAAAAATATCAGTGACTCAAAATATGATATTTGGCATCTAAAAGAAAAAGCCCGCAAGGGCTTTTAAGAATGAAGACAAGATTCATTTTTGAGGTTTGTTTTTCGGTTTATTGATTTAAAGTGATAAATACAATAAAAATATTAGCCCCAAATTCTAGACAAAGAAAATGAATTTTTTGGAACCAATTCATCAAGAGCATAGTAGTCTTATTGGTAGCAATAATAGTCTGTTCTATCTGTTATGGAGGATTTGAAAAACTCTCCTTATGAGATACTGTAATATACTCCTGAATAACTATAAAACTTTAATTAAAGGGATTCTAACGGAAAATTTTAATAATTTACAAACCGAAATGATGCTTTTCTATAGTGGTGATAGTGGCAGATTTCTCAAAAAGTCACTCGGAAATCTTGAGACCTCAGGGGTCGAGATTTAGGCATGGAATCGCTGGGATTTCCTCAAACAGTCAATTCACTGACTGTTTGACCTACCGTCCGGAACTACCATAGAAAAGCATCAAAAAAGTGAAGACTCAGTCTTTGTATTCACTCTAAAAAGCCCGTAAGGGCTTTTTATTATTCAACATCTAACTGATAATAAGGTTGGTAATCAATACTGGATCCTAAGCTAGATCCATATATCCATTTTTCCCCTTTAAGGCTATTAAAGTTTTCTGACTTTCCGGTTAAAATTATTCCAGCAAATTTGAGTTGATTAACATCTTTAATGTGTTTGTTATCCTTCAAGTAGTTATCTAAATCAGAGTAGATGTTAACATTATTGATTCCAACCTGAGGACTATTTTTTGAAACTTTGAACATTGTGTTTATAGTTGAATGTATATTCTCGGTATCTGTACCAAATTGATTTGGCCATTGCGAGGTATCCAGTGTAGTATAGGTACCAATCCAAAGCCAATTCTGCTTAAGGTTTTTTGGGAGCATGGTCTTTATTTCTTTGTAAGAATAAGGTTTATCAAACGTGATAGCTACTTCAATTACCTTATTTTCTAGCTGGTTAAGGTATTTAAGATCTTGACTTGGACTTGTTTTGACATCATTTTTGCTAAACTTCACCTTTGTGTTATAAAACTGAGGAATTTTCTGTAGATTACCTCTATCATAAAGGAGTTTATTCTTGGAAAAAACATCACTTGCTCCAGCATCAAAAGCACCTGTCAAGCTATAATTGGCTTCGAAAGGCGAGTATGCGACTGGAATGCCATCTAAATCTTTGAAACGGTCGGCATGAACCTTACCAGAAAATTGTCCAGTTGGAAAATAGTAAAGACTATTATAAGAGATATTTGGGTAGGCAATCTCAGCCAATTGTTGGTAGTCATTATAAACTTTTTGCCCATTTTTAGCGGTCATATTGCTCAGCAATTTAAAACAAAGACCAAAGAGGAGAAGAGTAGCTAGAAGACTGAAGACTATGGTCATTAAAAAGGTTTTTCTTCGGCGTTTTTTGGCTAGAAGAGCTAAGGGATCATTTGATTTCATGATGAGTGTATCCTTTCAGTTGGAGTTCCTGTTTGAGCTGACGACGAGCGCGCATCAATGTGATTTTAATATTAGACTGAGATTTACCGGTAATTTCAGCAATCTCCTTGATGGAGAAATTTTGAAAATAGTAGAGATCTAGGAGAATTCGGAAATTTTCAGGCATTTGACTCAAGGTCTCATAAAGAAAATCATATCCTTCGTGATCATAAGGATTTAGGCTTTCTTGGGAAAAGAAGTCTCGCTTAAGGATGTCGTAGTAGTGTTTATCTCGACGGTAAAGGTCAATATAGCGACGAATGGCTGTGCGATACATCCATGCCCGATGTTTACTTAAGGGTAAGTTATAATTAGCTTCCAAAATCTGAATGAAGACGTCCTGGGTTACATCTTGTGCTAGGTGGGGAGAAATCCCAGATTTTATTAAATAAGCAATAATTTCATTGGCATAGGCCATTATTTCCTTTTCATATGCATCAATATTAATATGGACGTCCTCCTTTCAATCATTTCCTATCTTCACTAGTATAACGAATGACAGGATCAAATGGTTACATGATTAAGCGTTTTTTATTTTTAATTATCATTGCTATCTTCTTTTAATTAATCTATAATGAAAGTGATTAAAAAGCAAGGAGATGCTTGTCATGGAAAAACGTATTTTAAAAGTTGAGACAGAGCGTTATCAGAAATTTCCAGGCTGGTCATGACCCTATTAGCCTGTGGGATGGTAGAGCTTTTCTTCATTGCAGGTAGTTTGCTGGCCGGTCTCATTCTGGGAATGGGGATTGTCATATCAGTCTTGGCTAAAGGTACTTCAGACTTTGTTGTAGAGATTCAAGCAATTTCTGAAAGTATTTTCGTAGAATTGGGTATTTTTCCCTTTGTTGTCCTGGTTTTATTTGCTTGGGTTAAGTGGTTCGAAAAACGTCCTTTTAGTAGCTTAGGTTTTTTCAAGGGACAAGTGGCTTGGCAGTTAGTGAAAGGCTGGTTGCTTGGAACTCTTCTCTTTGCAGTGACTCTTGGTCTGAGTTATCTCCTTGGTGGTTTGGAATTTAAATCCTTTGATTTCTCATTGAAAACCCTGGCTTACTTACTCCTCATTATTCCCCTCTGGTTGGTCCAAGGTGGGACAGAAGAACTCTTAACTCGGGGTTGGTTATTACCTATTATTGCCAAACGAACCAACTTGATTATCGCTATTGCAATTTCAAGTAGTCTCTTTGGAATCATGCATTTAGGTAATGATAATGTCACTTTCTTTTCTGTTCTAAGTATTATCATGGTCGGTATTTTTCTAGCTCTGTACATGCTCAAAACGGATAATATCTGGGGTGTGGCTGGTATCCATGGCGCCTGGAATTTTACCCAAGGGAACATCTTTGGCATTTCCGTTTCTGGTACCCAGGCAGGACCATCACTCATGCATTTTGGCCAAAAAATGGGAGCTCCCGATTGGATTTCGGGCGGAGCTTTCGGGACAGAAGGCAGTTTACTGGCAAGTCTTGTTTTGCTTGTAGGAAGTGTCTATTTGGCTTGGCAATTAAGCCAAGAAAAAAAGACCTCAACCTCTGAGATTTCTTTGGAAAATAGCTGAGCATTTAAGTCAAGCCCGGAAGGGCTTTTTTTGATGACATTTGTCATATGACATCATGACTTTTTTTACTAGTTGTCAAGTCAGCTTTTCACTATACTTAAACTATCAAAAGGATTAAATGAAAGAAGGGCTAGTATGATTAAGGTTGAAAAGATCACTAAAGTGATTAAAGGGAAAGAGATTTTAAAGGATGTTTCCTTTAAGCTTGAAGAAGGTGAATGTGTTGCTTTGATTGGTCCTAATGGTGCCGGCAAGTCAACCCTTATTGGTGCCATGTTGGGTGATAAAAAAATTAATCAAGGTAAAATTAGTATTCAATCCAAGAACCCTAAGGACCAAGCTTTGAAAGAAAAAATAGCTGTCTTACAACAAGACAATACCATTCCTAATCATTTGAAAGTTAAAGAGTTGATAACCTTCTTTAGAGATATTGCGACCAACCCACTATCCCTTCAAGAAATTGATGCCTTGCTTGGCTTTGAGCAGCAGCAAAAAAATCTTCTTGCGGAAAAGTTATCTGGTGGCCAGAGAAGACTGCTCTCATTTGTCCTCATTCTCATCGGTCAAGCCGATATTCTCTTCTTAGATGAACCAACAGCCGGTATGGATACGTCAACCCGCAAACGATTTTGGGAAATCATTGCTGATTTAAAAGGGCAAGGAAAGACTATTTTTTACACCAGTCACTACATTGAAGAAGTAGAACACACGGCTGAACGGATTTTGATTTTACATCAGGGGAAATTATTGAAAGATACCAGTCCTTATCTTTTGGGTAATGAGGAAATGGAAAAAGAAATTACCTTGCCACGCAAATATGAGGATTTACTCGAGCCTTCACCATTGATTAATCACCTTATCCTGAAAAAAGAAAGTTTGCAGTTTAGAACTAAGGATTTGGCTCAGCTATGGCCCCAATTAGAAGCTGCAGGTGTTAGCATTCAAGAGATTCAAATTCAAAACAAGTCGCTTTTAGATAGCTTATTTGAACAAACACAAGGAGAAAGAGAATGAAAGCATTATTAAAAATTGAGTGGATTAAATTATGGCGTGAGTGGCCCATTTTCATTCTGGCTATTGGCATGCCGGTTGGTTTCTTCCTTTTCTACTCAGGTATGAGCATGTCACCAGATCCTGAGGTTCAAAAAGAGTTTGTCCAATCTTATATGTTGACCATGACCGCCTTTTCCATGTCTAGTTTCGGCTTCTTCTCTTTTCCTTCCATGTTATTTGAGGATCAAAAGAATCACTGGCTACTCTATTTGGAACATGCCAATGTTAGTATCTTGCAATACTATCTATCGAAAATTATTAGAGTTTATATCAGTTTTACCTGTTCTATCCTAGCTACTTTTGCCATTGCCAAAGTCTTCCGAGATGTTGAAATGACTTTGGAACAATGGATTGGTTCAGTCATCTTACTACTGATTTCAGGCTTAGTCTTTTTGGCTATAGGGCTTTTAATTGCTCAGATACCTTCTCCTCAATTAATGTCCATTGTTGGGAATGTGGCCTTTCTCTTATTAGCCATTGTTGGGGGTTCTTGGATGCCTATTTCCATTTTCCCGAAATGGATGCAGCAGGTTTCGAAACTAACACCAACCTACCATGTTAATGAGTTGGTCAAAACATTTGCTGAGAAAACGCACATCCAATGGCAATCCTTGCTTATTGTCTTTGCCTATGCCATAATAATGATGATAATAGCGCTTGCAATTAAACAAAGGAAAGAAGTAACGGTATGACATTCAAATGGCACTGGCAACATCCCCTCTATTATATCCCTTTAGTGTTTATGGTTTTTCCTTTTGGGGGAATCTACTTTTTCGGATACCCTTTGTGGACCTTGCCTTTTAGCCTCTTATTTTTACTGGCTTACCTAATTATAGTTCATGAAGAAATCAGCTGGCTGACCAACTTTCTTTGGGTCTATATGCTGCTCTATATTACCTTTATGACCTTAACGGTCAATAGTGGAATGATTTGGTTCTACTTTTACCTCAACAACCTCTATGTCTACCGATTACAGGATGACTTTAAGAGTTTTCGGTTTATCTCCTATGTTGTCAGCACCATTTTCGTCATTCTATATGTCTTTATCAAGGTCCATGATATTGCGGTCCAAACCTTTACCTTACTCATTCCCATCCTCAACTTTGCCATGTTGATTTTTTGGACGTTGGAACGTAAACGGGATGAAGCCAAAGAACTCTTGATGGAAAAAAACAAGTCCATTAATCTCCTTTTGGCAGAAAATGAACGTAATCGTATCGGCCAAGACTTACACGATACCCTGGGACACGTCTTTGTCATGTTAACGGTTAAGGCTGACTTAATCCAAACCCTTTTGGATCATGGTGAAATCGCCAAGGCTCAAAAGGAAGTAGCTGATTTGCAAAAAATCACCAAAAATGCGACGAGTGATGTCAGACAAATGGTCGAAAGTCTCAAGGACCATAATATCAGTGAGGAACTGGTAGTCATATCTAATATGTTAGAATTAGCTGGCATTGACCTCCAAGTAAAAGGTGCAGAAGTGGCAGAAACTTTTCCTTTGGCTATTCAAAGTAAATTGAGCATGATTATCCGAGAATTGATTAATAATCTTATGAAACATAGTCAGGCCAAAGCATGTCAACTTGCCTTTGGTCAAACAAAATCGGATTATTTGCTCAATTATCAAGATGATGGTATTGGTTTTTCAAATCTGACTGGCCAAGAACTACATAGTATCAAAGACCGTTTGGTGCCATTGAGGGGAGAGCTTGTCATTAGCTCAGCTAAAAATCCTACTCAAATAAGCATTCGGATCCCTGTAAAGGAGTAAAAAATGAAATTATTAGTTGCTGATGATCAATCCATGTTACGAGACGCCCTTTGTCAGCTCCTTACTTATCAATCAGGTGTTGAGGCTGTCTTTCAAGCCGAAAATGGTCAAAAGGCTATTGATTTACTGGAACAAGAAACTGTTGATGTGGCTATTCTCGACATCGAAATGCCAGAAAAATCAGGCCTCGATGTTTTAGAATGGGTTCGGGAACATCAAGAGCTTAAAGTCATTATCGTGACCACTTTCAAGAGGAAGGGCTATTTTAAACGTGCTTTAGCCGCTCACGTCGATGGTTATGTTTTGAAAGACCGTTCCATTTCTGAATTGATGCAGACCATTCATAATGTTCTCGAAGGACGCAAAGAATACTCACCCGAGCTGATTGAGGAAGTCACTTTTTCAAGCAACCCTTTAAGTAAACGAGAGCAAGAAGTTTTGACTCTGGTTGCGCAAGGAGACTCCAACCAAGAAATAGCTCAAAAACTCTTTTTATCAAACGGCACTGTTCGTAATTACTTAACCTGTATCTTTACCAAACTCAATGCCAGCAACCGAACCGAAGCCGCCAAAATTGCTCAGGAAAAAGGTTGGGTATAGTAAGAAAAAAGAAGCCCATTTTTAATAATAGGTTTCTTTTTGTGTCTAGATTGAACTCATTTGTAAAAAAGTTTAAACACAATTCCTGAAAGGATCTCTTCATGCTATAATATTCTCATGAATAATCAATCTCAGAAAAATATGTTGTTGGGTTTCCTGAGTGCCTTTTCGTGTGAGGTTCTTTTTGGGCTCTCTTATCTTTTTACCAAGGAGGCTGCTAGTCAAGCGTCTGCCATGGCTCTATTGGGTTGGCGTTTTGCTCTTGCTTTGGCAATCATGCTTGTCATGTGGGCCTTTGGTCTCATTTCCCTAAACCTTAAGAAAAAGGGGTTGGGGCAAGCTATTTTATTGGGTCTCTTTAGTCCGGTTCTCTATTTTGTGGGTGAAACTTATGGGATAAAGAGTACGACAGCTTCGGAAAGTGGGGCCTTCTTGGCCACCATTCCAGTTGTGACCTTGCTAATGGCCAGTTTGGTGCTCAAGGATAAACCGACCAAGGGCCAAATGATGGGGATTAGTCTAACGGTTTTAGGCGTTTTGATTAGTGTCTTTGCGGTTGGCGTCCAGGCTAGTTTTTCCTTCTTTGGCTATGCCATGCTGCTCTTAGCAGTCCTATCCTATGCTTTTTACTGTGTCTTGGTTGAGAAATCCCAGGCTTTCTCGGGAGTAGAGCTAACCTTTGTCATGATTTTGGTGGGATTCTGCGTCTTTAGCATATTGGCCATTATAGAGGGACTGACTACAGGTAATTTAGCGGAGCTTTGGGCTCTGCCATTGCAGCAAGCTTCCTTTGGCATGGCGGTTCTTTACCAAGGAATTGCCTGTTCTGTTCTAGCTTTCTTCTTATCTAATTATGCTATTAGCCAATTAGGGGTCAATCGGACAGCCTCCTTTATAGGTGTCTCAACAGCAGTAGCAATCTTATCAGGTGTCCTCCTTTATAGGTGTCTCAACAGCAGTAGCAATCTTATCAGGTGTCCTCCTTTTAGGTGAATCCTTCACATTTATTCAGATACTTGGTGTCCTACTTATTATGCTTGGGGTTTATATTTCCAATCGGGGATGATATTTAGAAGAGTAAGGCAAAATAAAAATATAGTATTCCAGAATTCTGGGAGACTATTTGATTAGTTAATAAAGATACCAAAGAGGTAAGGTAGGCAGCTAAAGGAAATCAGGGTATAGAAGATAGCGAGACGAATACTGTCGAATGACTTATAGAGTCTAACTAAGGTTAGACAGGTCCAAAAAATCAGAACCATGATAAACCAACCGGAAATGAGTCTAAGGGGCGTTAGGCCGTAAAGGTTGATATAGATACCAAAGAGTTTCCAAGCTGCTAGGAGGGCAAAGGCCAAGGTATATGTAAATAGCAAAGTTAGGAAGATTTTACCTATTTTTTTGTCCCAGATAAAGACACTGGAGAAAAAGTAGCAGAGGGCCAAAATGGTAAAGTTTAATAAAGCAATGCGAACCAGCTGCCAAAAGCCAGCGACGGCTGTTGAGGAAGCATCTTCAGGGCTGATGTGATTCAACTGTAATAGGGACTGTAAATCAAAGATACTTGTGACTAGGAAAAGACTGTAAATCAAACAAAGACTGCCGATAATGATGTAAGTACTATAGTGAGGAAGTACACGGTAATTACTGAGATTGCCTTGAATGCTAGCATAGTCTGGTTTGCTTGCTTTTTGATGAATGACTGGCGCAATGATTAATCCGTAGAGATAAGCTCCTAATGGTAGGGATAAGGGACCATAGATGAAAAGGTCACAAAGGTAATCTAACCAAGTTAGATTACTAAAAAGGGAGCCAAAGAAATGAGCTATTTCTTGTGTGACATCTTTAAAATTTTCTGAGACCACTTGTAGCTGGCTAATGGCAAAAGAGCCTAAAATGCTGGCTACTATCAGACTGACTAAGACAGTCACTAGAATTCCGGGGTTAATGGCTGGTTTTGCGTCTTCTGTTGCCATTTTTATTTTTCGCATGCGTGAACGAAAGCGAAAATGACCAAAAGGGATAGTCCAAAAACCGCGAAAGGCGTCGATAAAGCTGAGAACTCCGAAGCGTCCTTGAATTAGTAAGTTGTTGCGGGAAAGAACGTAATAGATGAAAGTGATGTGTAGACCAAGCAATTGTAAAATAGCTAATTCTTCTGGCAAGCCCCAAAGTCCGATAGCTAGGAGTTGGGCCAGTAAGCTGAAGAGAAGTAAGGTATCTTCAAGTCTCTTTTCTTTCCAATAGTGTTGATAGTCAAAATGGGCCAGGTTCCACTCGGTTAAACCAATAGCTGCTAAGGCAGCTAGAATCAAATGGCTGCGATTGTCCGAAAAGATATTGACAATGTAGAGGTAGGCTGGAATATAGGAGAGGTAGGCACCAATTTTATAGTGTCTCAGCTCCCTTTGGCTCAATTTTTGGATAAAAAGAGGCGTCAACAGGCGAGATCTTCTTTGAGGCAGAATCATTCTTCCATAGCCTCGCTTTCTGAGTCGGGCACATATTCCAAAATATCACCAGGCTGACAGTCTAACTCACGGCAGAGGGCATTTAAGGTGGAGAAGCGAATAGCTTTGGCCTTATTATTTTTCAAAATGGAAAGATTGGCGGGCGTCAGTTCAATCAGTTCGGCCAATCGACCGGCGCTGATATGTTTCTGAGTCATGACCAAGTCTAAATTAATACGAATCATATGTCCCCTTTCTTATATGGTGAAATCGACTTCGTCTTGTAACTGGACGGCTTTCCCGAAGGCATTGCGAATAACGCGGATCACCAGGGTTAGGGCTAGGCCAGAGGCTGTAATAAGGAGCATGGGAATGTAGCAAGTAACCCCCATTAGAAATGATAAGAGGGTAATGGCAGCCGCTTCCCAGCCAAGGATTTGCAGGCAACGGACATTTTTCTCAATGAAAATTTGTTCCTTACCGATACGACTGACCAAGCTGTATAGGTGATAGAGAAAAACGAGTGACATCAAGCCAATACTATAACCAATGATTAACATGGTCAGGTAACGGGCTGAACCATGGAGAAATGGCGATGGGTAAATAATGGCTAGATCCACCACCCAAGTCCCAGTTGACAAGAGACCGACTGCTCCAATGAAAAGGGAAATCAAGCAAATTTTAGTTAAAAGAATTGAAAAATCTTCATAATTTTGGGGTTTCATAAATATATCTCCTCTGTTTCTTGAACCCAGTATAGCACAATTTTATCGAATATCAATAAAAAAATATCGTTTTTTAATAAAAAGTTGTTGAGGAACGATAAAAATAGTGGTGTTTATATTTTAATTTTTGAAGTATTATAGCTTTTTTTACTTTCTTTTCCCATAAAATACGAAAACGCTTTATTGCTTATTCAAAGAAAGACAGTTATAATTAATTGAAACTTTAATTTTCCATGCATGCTTATGCATGGTTTTGTCTATTCATCAGGTAGCCACTTATTAATGGTCTATCCCTAGAAGAGGAAAGCGTGATATGGAAGAAAAATATTATGAAATCGTAGAGCTTTTATCCGAGGATAGTTATTGTTCATCGGTGCAACTATCTGAAAAGCTTGGCATCAGTGAGAAAACGGTTAGAACTAGAATCAAAGAATTAAATGCTATATTATCTGATTTTGGGGCCACCATTTCTTCAAAAAGAGGAAAAGGTTATACTATCCAAATTTCGGATAAGAAGCTCTTTTTGGAAAAGGTCAACCGTTCTAGTAAAATCCAGTCTAATCAGAAACGTGAGATTTATGAAGAAGTGGTCCACTTGCTTTTAGATGCGGAAGATTATGTGACTATCGATGAGATTGCTGGTCAATTGTATGTGTCTCGCGGGATTGTCTCCAGCCATATCAAGAAGTTAGAAAACTTACTAGACTTATATGACTTAAAGATTGATCGCAAACCGCATTATGGAATTAAGCTTTTGGGCAATGAGTTTGATATTCGAACCTTTATTGTTACCAATAATTTTGCCGCTATTGAAAATAGCCAGCTCACTAGAAACTTGATGGAATATATTATTGCTGGTAACCAAGTTTATCAAGTTCATATGTCTGAAGTGGCACTCGAGGCTTTTATTCATTATGTTTTCGTTGCTATTCAACGGATAAAAAAGAATTTTAGTATTGAAACACCTTTGGCTGGTCGTAAAGAAATTAGTCCTGCTTCGCAAAAGATTATTTCTGATTATCTCAACTATCTCAATAAGGTAAATGGGGTCTACTTCAATAAATATGAGCGCGACTATATTGCTTTGCAATTTACATCAAAGTTGTCTTCAAATTCCTTAAGTAAATTTGGTCCTAACTTTATTATTAGTAGTCACATTGATCAGTTGGCCTTTTCAATGCTTGAACAAGTTAATAAGGCCTTAAACCTTGATTTTCGCAGTAATTTAGATTTGCGCATGTCCCTTAGCCAGCACCTTGTTCCTATGGATATTCGCTTGCGTTATAATATGTTGCTTGAAAACCCTTTGACTGAGCAAATTCTTAAAGAGTACCCCTTTCCTTATACGATTGCTAATACGGCAGTGACTGTTCTCAGTGAATATTATCAAAAAGAGATTCCTTTGGCTGAGGTTGCCTACATTGCTTTAATTTTTGCTTTGGCCACTGAGAAGCGAGACCGTGCTTTAGCCAGAAAAAATATCCTTTTAGTCTGTATTTCAGGAACCAGCAGCTCACAGCTCTTTAAATACAAATATTTGCAAGCCTTTGGGGAATACATTGACCATGTTTATGAATCTTCTGTTTCAGATTTAGATTTCTTTGATTTTGAAGGTCACCAGATTGACTATATCTTTACGACTGTTTCTCTGAATAAGAAATACCCTGTCCCAATCTATGAGATTAACTTATTTATTGATACTAATGACATCCTGACTTATAAGCAGTTCTTTGAAGAAGGGGAAAAGAATTATCTTCTAGACTATTACTCTACTAATCTGTTTATGCCTCAATTAAAGGCAGAGTCTAAAGAAGAAGCTCTAAAACAAATGTGCCAACATATTAGTCATTATGGCTTAGCACCTGATGATTTTTATGAGGCGGTAATGAAACGTGAAGCTCTTGGTCAAACAAATTTCGGTTATATTGCCTTACCTCACCCCTATAAGGTGATGACGACTAAGAATTTTGTCTGTGTAGCAATTTTGGAGAAACCTATGTTATGGGAAAGTAATGAGATTCAAGTTATTTTCTTGATGTCTATAGGTAAAGAAAAGGATAAAGAGCTGGAAAATTTCTATAAAAGTACCAGTAATGTGATGTTCGATAAGGAAAAAGTACAAGCTCTTATTGACCAACCGCGTTTTGAAACCTTAGTTGAAATACTGAAATAAAGCCATTTCTACGGATTTGGTTTTTTTCTTTTGTCCATTTACCGTTAGTCTACGGTAAAAAGAGTTATGGTAGTCCAATAAAGATAGCGCTATCATTAAACTATAAAAAGTGAAAGGACTTTTACCATGAGTCAAGAAAAAATCCTATTAGTTTGCTCTGCTGGAATGAGCACAAGTTTGTTAGTGACAAAAATGAAAGACTACATTAATGCATCTGGTTTAGACTATGATGTTAATGCTGTCGCTTCTTCCGAAGCTATAGATTATGCTGTTGAAAATAAGGTTAACGTTATTCTCCTCGGCCCCCAAGTACGCTTTATGGAAGGACAATTTAAAAAAGCACTTGCTGAATACAATATTCCTATTGATTTGATTTCACCTCAAAACTATGGAACCATGAATGGGGCAAATGTTGTCAAACAAGCGCAAGATTTGATGGCAAAATAGTGGAGGCAATATGGAACAGAAAGATTTAGAAAGCTCAATGAATCTCATAATCCATGCTGGGAATGCTAAATCTTCAGCCATGGAAGCCATTGCCTTGGTTAAAGAAGGCAAACACGATGAAGCGGACTTAAAAATGAAGGAAGCGAATCAAGAGATTGCTGAGGCTCATAAAGCACAAACAGCATTGCTCACCAAAGAAGCAAATGGTGAAATGACTCCATTTTCATTGCTTTTAGTTCATAGTCAAGACCACTTAATGACTGCAATTACCTTCCTTGATTTAGCAAGAGAAGTTATTGATATTTATAAAAAGTTTTAGGAGAAAAAAATGGGAAATTCATTTTTAGACAAAATGACAACAGTCTTGGGAGGCTTTGCCAACTGGGTAAACTCTCTAAGATATATCATTGTAATTAAGAATGCTTTTGCAGCCTTGATTCCAGTAATCATCACTGGTGCTTTTGGTACCTTGTTCTCAGCCATGGTTTTCAATGCTGAAACTGGTTTAGCAAGATTTGAACCTTTACGTTTTTTAGCAGATTTACAACCAATTTCTTCAGGGATTTCATATGTTACCTTAAGTTTCTTAACCATCTACGTTGTTTTCTTAATAGGTATTGAATTGTCAAAACTGAATAACCAAAACAATGTTTTTGCAGGTATTGTAGCTGTTATGAGCTACCTATCTGTTAACCCAACTATTTTTGAATTTATCACTGAAGATCAAAAATCAGTAATGGTTTCAAATGCTTTGGCAAAACAATACACTGATACTAAAGGTCTCTTCTTAGGGATGATTGTAGCTGTTTTAGCAATTGAATTATACAGCTGGTTAAACCGTCAAGATAAATTACAAATTAAAATGCCTGACACTGTACCACCAAGTGTTGCTAAGAGCTTCTCAGCTTTATTCCCAACTGTCATTACTGTTTCAGTTATTGCGACTGGTGGATTCATTATTAAAGCCCTCACAGGTCTTTATGCTTACGATATTATCTATAACATTGTTCAAAAACCTTTAGAAGGTGTTGTTCAAGGCTTACCAGGTATCTTATTACTTGTCTTTGTAGCTCAAGTCTTCTGGGTAATCGGTATCCACGGTAACCAAATGGTTAAACCAATCCGCGAACCATTATTACTTGCTGCAATTGCCGTTAATACTGAAGCTTTCCAAGCTGGTAAAGAACTTCCAAATATCATCACTATGCCTTTCTGGGATATGTATATGAGTATGGGTGGTTCAGGTGTGACTATTGGTCTTTTAGTATCAATCTTCTTAGTTGGTAAACGTGATGACATGAAAGAAATCACTAAACTTTCAATTGGACCAAGTATCTTCAATATTAACGAACCAGTAATCTTTGGTATGCCAATCATGCTTAACCCAATCTTAGCTATTCCATTTATCATCACTCCGTTAGTTACTGGTACAATTGGTTACTTTGCAACTGCAATGGGATTTGCGGCTAAAGCTGTCGTAATGGTTCCATGGCCAACACCACCATTAATCAATGGTTATCTTGCAACTGCAGGTAACTGGGGAGCTGTAGCAACTCAAGCAATCTGTATTGTAGTTTCAATTCTTATCTACCTACCATTTGTTAAAATTGCAAACAGAGAACAACTTGTAAAAGACTAATTATTTAATTATGAAAATAAAGATTCCAGAAAATTTCATTCTGGGAGCTGCCACTTCGGCATGGCAAACAGAGGGTTGGATTGGAAAAAAACCTGGTCAAGATTCTTTCTTAGACAAATGGTTCCAAGAAGAGCCCTTTGTTTGGCATCAGGGGCAGGGCCCAAAAGAAGCCACCAATTTTATGGAAATGTATCAGGACGATTTAGACTTAATGTCGCAAATTGGTATTAGTCATTATCGGACGTCCATTAATTGGTCTCGTTTCTTTGTCGACTATGAAAATCTCATCGTTGATGAAGATTATGCCAGTCATATTGATGCTCTTATCGATGGCTTGTTAGCAATCGGAGTTCAACCGATTATCTGTTTGGAACATTATGAAGTTCCTTATCAGTTAATGGAAAAATACGATGCCTGGTCTAGCAAAAAAGTTGTTGATTTATTTGCTCAATATGCTCAAATTGTTTTTCAGCGATATGGTGATCGAGTTCAGCAATGGGTAACCTTTAATGAACCAATTGTCAGTCAAACCCGCTGCTATCTTGATGCTATTCGATGGCCACATGAAAGAAACTCGAAAAAATGGATGCTTTGGAACTATCATAAGGTCTTAGCCACAGCAAAAGTTGTTAAGATTTTCCATGAGGGCGGCTATTCAGGACGGATTGGTTGTATTATTAATCCAGAAATGGTTTATCCTAGGTCGAGTTCTCCAGAAGACCTTGATGCGGCTAGAAGGTATGATTTATTTTATAATCGAGTCTTCTTAGACCTATGATTAAAGGGTCTTATCCAGAAGAATTGATTGAGCTTTGCAAGGAAAATGATATTTATTTTGATCCGACGGAAGAAGAGCTTGCTCTAATCTCCACAAATAGGCTTGATTTTGTTGGTTTAAATCAATATTATCCAAAGCGTGTGAAATCACAACGATTTGCTTGGAGAGAAGGTGAACCCTTCCATCCAGAAAAATACTATGAGGATTTTCAGTTACCTGGTCGCCAGATGAATCAATCACGCGGTTGGGAAATTTATCCTCAAATTATGTATGACTTATCACTTTATATGAATCGTAACTATCCTGATATTCCTTGGTTTATTGCTGAAAATGGCATGGGTCAGGAAAATGAGGAAAATTTCAAAGATCAGTCAGGTATGATTGATGACCAGTACCGCATTGACTACATTAGTCAACATCTTTACCATCTTCTTCGAGGGGTTGAAGAAGGTTCTAAATGTGAGGGCTATATGCTCTGGGCCTTTACTGACTGTGTCTCACCGATGAATGCTTTTAAAAATCGATATGGTTTGGTTTCGATTGATCTTGAAAATGATAAGAAAAGAAGTTTAAAAAAATCAGCTTACTGGTTTAAATCAGTAATTGAAAATCAGTCATTTGAGTTAGAGAACAAAATGTGAAGGATTTTGATTGACTGTTAGCCAGTCAGATGAAAAAGCTGACCAGTCAAATAGTAATCAAATTGCGCACATCCTGTTGGGCGCAATTTGATTTTTTAAAAGGAAAGAGGATTATATGTTTGGAATTATTGGATTAGGGAAAATGGGTTTAAATTTATCATTTAATGCTGTTGACCATGGTCAAGAACTAGCAGTGTATGATATTAACCAAGAAGCTGTTAAAACAGCAGCTGACTATTCAGAAAAAATTGTACCTGTAGCAAGTATTGATGACATGATTGCTACTTTGCCGACTCCACGTATTGTTTGGGTCATGCTACCTTCTGGACAAATTACAAATAAAACTATTGATTATTTGATTGAACATTTAGATGCCAAGGATATTATTATCGATGGTGGCAATTCTAATTATAAAGATAATTTAAAACAAGCAGAAGTAGCCCATCAAGCAGGTCTTTATTACTTCGATGCGGGAACTTCAGGTGGCATGTCCGGTGCCCGAAATGGTGCTAACTTTATGATTGGTGGCGACCAAGAGGCTTGGCCTTTAGTAGAGCAATTATTGCTGCTTTGGCTCAAGAAGATGGCTACCTCTATACTGGACGCGTTGGTAGCGGCCATTACTTGAAAATGATTCATAACGGGATTGAATATGGCATGATGCAGGCTATTGCTGAAGGCTTTGAAATATTAGATGCTAGTCCTTTTGACTATGACTTTGAAAAAGTGGCTAAACTTTGGAATCACGGTTCAGTTATTCGCGGATGGCTAATGGAATTAGCTGAACAAGAATTTGCTAAAGATCCACATTTAGAAAATATCATCGGCCGGGTTCAAGCATCTGGCGAAGGCAAATGGACTGTTGAGGAAAGTCTTGATTTAGAGGTTCCTGCACCAGTTATTGCCCTTTCATTGATGATGCGTAACCGCTCATTGCAAGATGACACAGTAACCGGAAAAGTTTTGGCAGCCTTACGAAATGGCTTTGGCGGTCATGATGTGACTAGAAAATAGGTAGTGGTATGACAGAAACAAGTCAATTTCCTAAATCTTTTCTTTTTGGTGGTGCTATTGCAGCAAACCAGGCCGAGGGTGCTTGGCAAGAAGGGGGACGAGGACTGTCAAATATTGACATGATTCCTCATGGAGCAGATCGGATGCCTGTCAAATTAGGCTACGTCAGCGCTCCCCAACTTGATGATCAGCATTATTATCCTAGCCATACTGGTATTGACTTCTATCATCATTACCAAGAAGACTTGGACATGTTGGCTGATATGGGCTTGGAGATTTTTAGAACCTCAATCTCATGGAGTCGTCTCTTTCCAAATGGTGATGAGAAACAGCCAAATCCAGAAGGATTAGCCTTTTATCAAAATCTCTTTGAAGCATGTCGCCAAAGAAAGATGAAAATCTTGGTGACCTTGGCCCATTTTGATATTCCAATGGGCTTGGTCCGCGATTATGGTTCTTGGCGCAACCGTCAGGTTATCGATTTCTACCTAAACTTTGCCGAAACTTGTTTTAAAGCCTTTGGCCAGCTTGTGGATTACTGGATTACCTTTAACGAGATCAACATCGTCTTGCATAGTCCTTTCTCGGGTGCTGGCTTGGCTATTTCGGAAAATGAAAACAGAGACCAAGTGCTCTTCCAAGCTGCGCATCATATGTTATTGGCTAGTTCCAAGGCTGTTCAGAGATTCAAGAATCTATGCCCGCAGGGACAAATTGGCTGCATGATTGCAGGAGGCAGTTTTTACCCCTATTCCTGTAACCCAGATGACGTCTGGAAAGCCATGATGGACGACCGCCTTAATACCTTCTTTGTTGATGTCCAAGTTCATGGAGAGTATCCCTTCTATATGGCTAATATCCTCAAAGACAAAAATATTAGTATAGATATCACTGAAGAAGACCGTCAGACCCTCAAATCAAGTGTTGATTTTGTGGCCTTCAGTTATTATTCATCCCGAACATCAATTGCTGATATGAGTCGTGTCGAAATTAATAGTGGCAATGTGGTCAAATCAGCCAAAAATCCTTACCTGCAAGTTAGTGATTGGGGCTGGGCTATTGATCCAAAAGGCTTGCGCATCACCATCAACAGCCTTTATGAAAAATACAAGAAGCCATTATTTATTGTTGAAAATGGCCTAGGTGCACAGGACCAACTCGAAGCTGATAAGACCGTCCACGACCCTTACCGGATTGCCTACATGGAAGAACACCTGAAAGAAGTGGCTAAAGCCCTTGAGGATAACATTCCTTTGATTGGTTATATTTCATGGGGGATTTTGGATTTGGTTTCGGCTTCGACTGGTGAAATGTCCAAACGCTACGGGGTCATCTACGTAGACAAGGACGACCAGGGCCAAGGCACTTTAGCAAGATATAAAAAGGATTCCTATTATTGGTATCAAAAATTAATTACAGACAGAAACCTAGATTAGAAAGAGCACGCTATGCATTACATTTTGGGCATTGATATTGGGACAACAGCTACAAAAGGAATTCTCTACCAAAGCAATGGTCAGGCAATTTCTGCCACAGTCGAGCAAATCAGCTGATCAGAGGTTCAGAAGGGCATGCCGAGCAAGATCCTGAAGCTATTTACCAAGGCTTGGTTGAACTCATTCAGGAAGTCAGTCAGGGTCTGAAAGAAGAAGATAAGATTGATGCGGTGGCTTTTTCATGCCAGATGCATTCATTAATTCTTTTAGACCAAGCTTATTCCCTTCTAACGCCTTCTATAACCTGGGCTGATACTCGGGCAAAAGCCTTTGCGAAAGTCATTAAGGACTCAGAAGTGGGACAGCGATTTATGGCCACTTCTGGGACGCCTATCCATCCAATGAGTTGGTTGGCTAAGTTGAGCTATTTTCAAAAAGAAGAACCACAAGTGATGTCGCAAACAGCCCATTTGATGGGGATTAAGGACTATCTTTTTTATCGACTCTTTGCCGTCAATGCCATAGACATTTCTTCTGCAACGGGGACTGGTTTGATTAATCTGCAGCAAGGAACCTGGGATCAGGATATTCTTGACTATTTGGATATTTCGCAGTCCTTACTGCCAGAAATCAAGGATTCCCTGAACTACCTTGAGGGAGTACCAGAAGTTTTCCAAGGCTTAAATGGTTTGACAGGAGAGACCCGTTTCCTTTTTGGTGCGGGCGATGGTCCTATGGCAAATCTGGGAATTGGAAAGATGGCTGACAAGGCTGCCGTTATTACTATTGGAACCTCATCAGCTGTT
The DNA here is from genome assembly GCF_002887775.1 of Streptococcus penaeicida. Lineage (GTDB taxonomy): Bacteria > Bacillota > Bacilli > Lactobacillales > Streptococcaceae > Streptococcus > Streptococcus penaeicida. Next base: position 122,168 of record NZ_LOCM01000030.1, read on the forward strand.
CGTCTTTTATCTCAAGAGTTGCAAGTGGAAGAAAGTGGTAGTCTCTTTACCTACGCTGTTAAAAAGGGCCTTTGGGTCATTGGTGGACCAAGTAATTCAGGTGGTAATATTCTGGAATGGCTACATAAGACCTTTTATCAAGGACAGGCTCTGGAGACCATTTTTCAAGATATCCAAGCAACACCAATCGGTGCAGACAAGCTTTGCTTCCTACCCTACCTTGGTGGTGAAAGAGCACCCCTATGGGATTCTGAAATCAGAGGTTCTTTCCATAATCTATCCTTTACCCATCAGAAAGCCCACTTTGCGCGTGCTTGTATGGAGGGACTCTTTTATAACATCCGCATGATTTTGGAAAGTATCGAAGAACACTACCCTGTGGACACACTCTATGTCAGTGGCGGTCTCTTCCAAACGCAATTATTTATTGAACTCTTAGCAGATATTACTGGTAAAACCATTATCCAATCAGATGAGAAAGAAGTGGGGTGCCGAGCTGCTTTCTTTCTCTCAAAAGAGGCCCTAGGACAAAGTTATATAAGCCAAAGTCGCGACCAAGAATACCATCCAAATGCTGAAAACCATCAGCTTTATACAGAAGCCTATGAAGAGAATTTTAAGGTTTTGATTTAAAAAAGAAACATCCTCATCAGGATGTTTCTTTACTTTTATGGAAAATGGCTCGCTCCGCCATTTTTTGGATTTTGATGGTGGAGTTGTTTTGGTAAATCGTTCCATTGATGAGAGCTCCGTGTGCGTAGAGGTTTTCTAGGACGCCATAGCGAGTTGAAATGACTTGTGAGGTCTCTGGCAGAATGGACAGGCCGCCAAAGGAATCAAGTTGGCAAAGCCCGTCAGCAATTAGTTCTTGCAGGAGTGGGGTGGCATTCTTTAGTGACTTGTCTGACAGGTGATAGCCGGTAGCGTTGATGACAACGTCCATGTTTAGGTCTTGCTCGTCTTGTCTTTTGAGAACAAACTGGCCATTTTGCGCTTGGATGCTTTCAATGGCGTCAATGATTGTTAGTCTTCCTTCTTTGGCAGCGGCTATGAGGACCCGCGCTGATTCTTCAGGCATGGGATTGCGTAAGTTGAGGATGGACTTGCCATAGATTTGCTGAAAAGCTCTGCGATCCTCACTTGTCATCAGTGGCCACAAGTCTGTAAAGAGGTCGGCGACTCGGCTAGCCAGCTGTTGCAAAGAAAAGAGCTGCGCTGGGTTAGCCAGTGATAGCTCAAGCCCCTTGAGGCCGTCTGCCAAGAATTGCTTTTGGGTCTCTTCCCAATCAGTAAAGCCCAGTGCTGTAAGTTCTGAAGAGAATAAGGTTTCAAAAGTTTTTAATGTAAAGGATGGCTTGTCCTGGTTTAAGATTGAAGCCAAGTTCTGGTCGGTCAGATACTGCCAGCTGATTGGGTCACCCTCGATGATTCTGCCGTTGGTAGATGGTTGCTACGGGAGAAAGCTGCTATCGAAGCGGAGCTCTCTGATAGTAAAAATTTGATGACATCCACTGCCGCCAAACCTGTACCGATGACTGCTATCTCTGGCTTGTCCCATTTTCCCAAAAAACGTAAATCATCTAAGGGATAAGGATCGGCAATGTAGTTGGCGTGACCCTGCAAGGCGAAGGGGTCAAGAACCGGCAACTGACCACAGGCAAGGTGGACCTCATCAAAATCAGACGGAAATGGCTGGCCTTGGGTAAGAAGCTGCCATTTTTGATTTTCAGGAAGGTAGATTATCCGGTCAACCCGTTGCTCAAGACGTTGAACCGGCAACTTAGTCATTAGCTCCAGGCCTCTTTGGGACATATAGTGACCATAAAGGGCGCGTGAGACATAAGGGTGCGAAGTGTCCTGATTATTGTCGCGCATCCACTGGACAAAGTCCCCCATCTGACGGTAATCAAAGGAGATATCATGGATGGGAGAATTAATCAGTGCTGAGGCATGGTCCTCCTGAAAGGGTAGTCCTCGGCCAAAATGCAGAGCATCATCAAAACAGTAAATTTCTAATTTAGCCAATTCCTCATCAGGAAGTTGGGAGAAGGCCAACAGTACCGCTAATCCACTAACTCCCATACCAACAACAGCAATTTTTTCCACAAAAGAACCCCCTTTTAATGCTAAATAATATGATAGCACAAAAGAGGGGGATAACAAGTGGTTAAAAAGAGTTTGTTTATCAAGAGCAACTATTTTTGATGGGTTTCCAGTCTGTGTTTTTGCAGAAAACTAAAGTGGGAGTGTTAGCCTAAGTGTTTTTTTAAAAGTCGCATCTTACGCCCAAACCTGTCGATAACGTCATATTGAAAGTGGTAACCACATTTTTCGTAAAGTCCGGTGTGAGCAGTGACAATGTAGAGTTTAGAAAAACCTTGTTTTAGTGCAAGATCTTCCAGTAAGGAAATGATTTTTAAACTGTAACCTTTTCCCCGTGAGGCTGGTGCGACATAAATTGTCGATAAAAAAGGCCCAAGAGGATAATCATCTTTGTTTAAGATATCCTGATCTAACAAGGCTCCCAAAGCGATCAATTTTTGATTTTCATCGGTAACGAGAATAATCCGGTCACTTGTAGCTAAGTTCTTTTCCTTGTAACGCGTTGCTAGAAATTGCCCAGCTTTCCAATCAATTTCCTGAATGAGAGCAATCCGTTTTTCTGAATCCGGATGATTTGCTTTTAGATAAAAAATCGTTTCTGTCATTTCACTAACCTATTTTTCAATTAACTGTAAGAAATCTTTGGTTGTTAGAGCTTGTCCCATAAGGGGGAAGAGGTTTTTGATTGGAAAGTAATGTAATTCTTCAGTCGTGGCACCCATGGCATCGGTGATAAAGTACTGATTATAAGCATATTGATAGCCATCACGTGCTGTCGAATCAACAGCAGCATGCGTAGAAATACCACATATAACAAGGTTTTCAATACCACGCCGTCGGAGTTGAAGATCTAAATCTGTACCAAAGAATCCGCTAAAACCTCTTTTATCCACAATGTAATCAGATTCAGTCACTTGAAAGCTTTCAGGAAATTGTGAGAAGCGAGAATTCATATCGTCACCGGGGAGTTGAACCATTGCATTACTTGGGTGCAACTTATCCTTGCCATCTTGAAATTTTACCCGGATAAAAGCAATAAAGGCATCTTCTTGACGAAAGCGATCGATTAGAAGTTTAGCATTCTGGGTAATTTCTTCTGATGGATATGGCAGTGTTGGCATTTCAAGAATACCTAATTGCAAATCGATCAGTAAAAGTGCTGTTTTAGCTAGAAAATGATTGTGACTCATGAAATGATACCTTTCTACTTATTGATATTTTCGCACACTTGGCGCTTGATAATGAAGAATAAAGCTTTCGATTTCGGAAATGTCATCTGAGAACAGAATATTATCGCGATCCTGCTGGCTTAAAAAGCCTTCAGTCACCATCTGATCAAATTGTTGTCTTAAATGGTCAAAATAGTTGTTGATGTTAAAAAGAATACAGGGGTTATCATTTTGACCGATGCGTGACCAGGAAATAACTTCAGAAATTTCTTCTAGCGTTCCAGGGCCACCTGGTAGTGCGATGAAGGCATCCCCGAGTGCCATCATTTTGGCTTTTCGTTTTGGCATGTCGTCAACGATAATCAGTTGGGAGAGACCTGCATGGGCAATTTCCCTTTCTTCTAAGAAAGTCGGCATGACACCGATTGTCTGACCACCTTGGGCGATGATTGTATCAGCTATGACACCCATTAGTCCAACTTTACCACCGCCATATACGAGATCGTGCTTATTTTGGGCCATCCAAAGGCCTAATTCACTGGTTTTTTCTCTGTAGATTGGATTCTTACCCTCACTTGCTCCGCAAAAAATGGTTAATTTCATTCTTCAAACCGTCTTTCTAATTTATTTTTATGTGCCTCGATAATCTCTTCTAATGAAATTTGATATTGGTCAGCTATGATAAAGATATTATCTAGAACATCTCCTAATTCTTCCTTAATATCTTCTAAATTTTCAGCCATCGATTTTTCAATCTCATCAGGCCTATCTCTCCCAATTTCATATTTTCGAATGGCTTGCGCGAGTTCACCGACCTCTTCACATAAAAAGTTAGCTCGGATGAAAGAATGATATTGGTACCAATTCCTTTTCTGATAAAAATCACTAACCCATTTTTGATATGCTTTAATATCCATGACTACCTCCTCAGTCTTACCAATATCATATCAAAAAAACACTTGTCGTTAAATTGGGAGCTTACCTTTAAAATCTAATATTCGGATATCCTTAGAGAGGTAGTAATCGTTTCAAATATGGTAATATAAGCTTGATATATCCTGAAAGTTTTAGGGAGTGGAGAATCTATGATGAGGAAAAAGGTGTTGTTATGTGCTATTCTAAGCTTACTGATTCTGTCAGCATCGCCTCTGTCTGTCAGTGCAATGAGTAAGACCGAATATAAAGAACTGGGACTCCTGTCTTACAAAGGAGAACCTTATTTCCCCCTAGGAAAGTTAGATAAATATGGTTGTCCAACGTGGGCTCATATTCAATTAAATGATTTTATTGGTGCGGAAGCTGCTAAACACTATCAAAATCCCAAGAAGACCATCAATGGCAATAGTGGTGCTTTGACGGATTATCTGACTGGCTTTCATTCAAATGAGGAAAGCTACCTAGTATCTAAAGACCCTAGCAGCAAGGTCAATGCACATGTTTGGAAATCGCGTTATTTACTGAATGTCATGTGGGTTAATGGCGTTAATAGCAGTGTTATCCAAAATTTTGGTCTCATCACAACTTATGCTAATGAAGGTTACACAGATGCTGACAAAGATACCTTAGTTTCCCTTGAGGATTATGATAAAGCTTTGTCAGACTGGACCAGTAGTTTTAGCAGTGATTGGGACAGTAAGAATTGAAGAAATTACGGATAGACCATCTTCGTACCAGTAAGTGACTAAGTTCTTTGTTACATATTTTTTCCGAACATTTTAATTTATTTTCATATAAAAATTTGAAGTTTAAAACTTGCTATGCTATAGTCTGTCTATTATTTCTTAATAGGAGTAGAAAAAATGCATTGGGAAGTATTAAAAACAGAAAAATGTAGTCGTTGGCAATATAAAAAAATAGTTAAAAAATTTATTACCGAGGAAGAAGCAAAAAATTACAAAAATTCTTTGCAAGGATACAGCGAACTTTATTTAGTTAGCAACAAATAGATTGTCATTATTATGGATTCTATAACAAAAAGTTAGCGTGATAATATTTACAAAACTTGTGAGGTAAAATAATGGATCAACCAAATTTAATTACACTTGAAGAAAACTACAAAAAATTTCAAAAAACTCAGGATAATCTATTTCAAGCGTTAATGGAATATAAAAATAGCTATTCTGATTTTAAAGAAATAACTAAATTTTATGGTAGTGATGAGTGGTTTAACCTACATGAAAATAAAATTAATAATCCTGATTTAAAAATTCTTGGAGAAGATACCATCTATGATTTAATTATCAGCCATAGTGACTTGCTAGGAGAAATGCTAGCACTATCTACACAAATGTATAAAACAATTTAATTACTATGACTGAAATCTGGATAATCTTGTGTACCTTTTTTACTCATGTTGCTGTTTATGTAATATATCATTTCCTATGGATTGTACTAATTGTGAAATTGATATTAATCTATTTTGGAATAAAATATTTATATCATCTTTTAATTTGTAAGTAACATCTAACAAGAAGTGGAATATAATATTGCTTTCTAACAATCTTTGAGGTTAAATCATCTCAGCCAAACAAAGTGATATTTTCTGGTAATTTAAAATTATTGGAATTTTAAATATTGTTCGAAAATGTTTTTTTTCGTACACAGATGTTAGATATTATAAGACAAAGCACAGAGCCAGTCTATCAATTGCTGTTTTGCAAAAGTATTGGAGTCAGGGAGTGGGTTCAAAGTTACTGAGCGAGGCAATAAATATAGTAAATAATAATAAGGATATTTTACAAATAGAATTAGATTTTGTTGAGGGGAATTCGAGAGCTAGGGCTTTATACGAGAAATTTGGTTTTAGAATAACAGGTGTTAAACCAAGTGCAATTCGACTGAAAAATGGAGAGCTCCTTAATGAATACTCAATGATGAAAGAGCTCTAAAATAATTTTAAACTGTAAATACTATGGAGAAATATGACAACAACTATATATTTTATACGTCACGCTGAACCTAATTACAATAATCATGATGATGTTTTAAGAGAATTAACTGAAAAAGGGATAGATTCAAGCAAAAAATTAGTTAACTTGTTTTCATCCATAGCGATAGACAAGTTTTATTCCAGTCCTTACAAACGTTCGATAGACACTATCAAACCGTTAGCAGATAGCAAGAATAAACAAATTACAATTATTGATGAATTAAGAGAACGAAAACTTTCTGAAGGATGGATTGATAATTTTAATGAAGTGGCACGAAAACAATGGGAAGACTTTAATTATAAGTTGCCAAATGGTGAAAGTCTAAAAGAAGTTCAAGAAAGAAATATTCTTGCTGTAAATACCATTTTAGAAACTTCTAGAAATGAAATAGTTGTAATAGGGACACATGGAACAGCCTTATCAACAATAATTAATTATTATCAAGAAGACTTTAAGTATGAAATGTTTAATAAATATAAACATGAGTTTCCATGGATTGTCAAATTTGAGTTCAATGAGAGTCGAAAGAAAAATATAGAAATCATCATATAATAAAGAGAGGTACTCAAATGTCAATAGAACTAGTCGAAGTGAATCTTCAATCTAATCAGGATATTATTGATTGTGCTTATGAACTGATAAAGAGCTTTTGGAAGATACATAGCAACTATATTCAAACTGATGAAGAGAGTAAGCAAGACTTCAAGGAATGGCAAAGTGAGGGTAATCTTTTCTATATAGTTAAATTTCAAAACCACTATATTGGTTTCGCAAGATTAGGAAATAGAGGTGCTAAAATTGATTGGTTAGAAGATTTATTTATAGATGAGCAATTTCAAAATAGAGGACTAGGAACACAAGTCATTAATATACTAGAAAATAAAGTAAAACAATATTCGGAATCTTTGTATCTAGAAGTGGCTTCAAGAAATTTGAAAGCAATGAAATTATATAGAGAGTTAGGCTTTGATTGTCTAAACTCAATTACTATTCGTAAAGATTTTCAAAAAGAAAATTTTGAAGTAATTGAACGTCAGAAAATTTCAGATTTTCAATTTGACATCAAAAAATATAATAAATAATTTCGGGGACAATTGATGGGACAAATCCTCCTGAGACAAGCAAAAAAGCCTTTAATCAAAGGCTTTTTTTATGTATAGTATGATGCCCCCTACAGGATAAAATTAAGGTTTGTAAAAGTGCGATAAGTGATGTTATTAGGTGTTTAAGGCTGTTTTGAAGCGATAACTATTGTTAAGTGATATCATCAATTGCAATTTTGGTGGGCAATCGGTGGGCAAATAAGTAAAAATATAGAATAAATAAGGAAGTATAATTTTTCGTATTTGTTGTGTATTTATACAATAACAAGAAATTGGTATCTTTTTATAAAATATCAGTGTTTTAATAAACAAAGTATTATAATGAGATCATAGGAAAGAGGATGCTTTATGTCACAAATTAAATTAACACCAGAAGAACTTCGTACATCAGCGCAGAAATATACAACTGGCTCACAATCGATTACAGATGTGTTAACTGCTTTAATGCAAGAGCAAGCAGTTATTGATGAGAATTGGGATGGTACAGCATTTGACAGTTTTGAAGCACAGTTCAATGAACTGTCACCAAAAATAACACAATTTGCACAATTGTTAGAAGACATTAATCAACAATTATTAAAAGTTGTAGATGTTGTTGAACAAACAGACTCTGATATTGCTTCACAGATTAATCAATAATTGGTTTATTCTCATTCATAAGTATAGCTTAGGAGGCATAAGCCTTCTTATTTTTGATATACTTAGTAGAGGGTATTTAATTGATTACATTAAAGGAGTTAAGATGAATAATAAAAAGATTATATATTTTTTTTTAGGCTTATTAATTGCAGTAGGTATTTTAGTAGGAGGACATAAATTGCAAGAAAAACGCGAATATGATCAGATGGTAGAAATTGTTGAAAGTAAAGAAGTTAAACACCTTATTGAAGATGATTTAAAATTCTTTGATAAAAATGCGTTATCAAATAAAGGTAGAGTTAAAGAATATAGTATTGATAAAAAATCAATAAAAAAAAAATCCAATGGGAGGTATCATGGTTAATATTTATATTAATAACAACAAAAAATATAAGTTATCCTATACATTAGTACATGAATTAACGGGAAAAGGAATTGATATCGGTGGACGTGGAATTTCAAAAGATTTAAATGTTTTACTTAAGGAGAACTAATATGGTATATAGTGACCTTGAGAGAAGATTAATTGCTAGTGAAGAGTATACTGATTATGATGTAGATGCGACAGTAACTATCGGAAAACAAGAAACTTATAAAGAAATTGGTACTGTCCGTGAAGTCGTTACTGATAATTTCGGCCAAAAAGCTTATGTTGTTCAAAGTGAAGATAAAAAAGAGGTCTCAGTCATTTATAGAGGATCAGAAGGACCAGGTACAAAAGGCTCTGCTGTGGATTGGCTCGAAAATGATATTCCAATGGCAGACAAAATCATAAATGGGAAAAAGGGGGTTACCCCTCAATTAGCTACATCTGCAAATACTCTAAACAATGTTTTAGCGAATGATGACTATAAAGGTGCAGACATTGCCTAGAAAAACACTTTATAAATTTTGTACAGAAAAGTGTTGCCTTTTCAACAGAAAACCGCAAATTTTGTATCAAATCTATGCGTCGTGTAGGTCGTTCTAAATATAATGTATTAGTTTATTTTTTATTATTAGTATTGTTTAAAACTGGTTTAAGAGTAGGTGAAGCCTTAGCATTAACTTGGGATGATGTTGATTTTGAAAATTTAGAAATTAAAACGTATAGAAGGTTTAGTGGAGATAAGGGGATCTTTAGTCCTCCAAAAACTTCTATTCGTACGATTCCTATTAGTCAATCTTTAGCTTTAATATTAAGTCGGTTGTATGATGATCAGCAAGTTATGTTGAAAAAATTAAAAATTGTAAACATGAATAATCAAATATTTTATGACTATAGATATGGTGTTTCGACAAATAGTGCGATAAATAAAAGTCTTAAAAATGTTTTAAAAAAATTAAATATTAATTCAAAAATGACTGCAACAGGTGCAAGGTATACTTATGGAAGTTACTTATTAGCAAAAGGTGTAGATATTTGGGTAGTTGCAAAGTTAATGGGTCATAAGGATATTACACAGTTACTAGAGACTTATGGTCATGTTTTGACAGAGGTAATCAATAAAGAATATGAAACTGTTAGAATTTTGGTATCTTAAAGAAATATTTTAAAAAAGTGGTTCTAGAACAAATTTAGAACAAAATTAAAAAAAACAAAGAAAAAAACCTTTAAAAATCAAAGGTTTTCAAACTTAACAATTTAATTAACTGCCCCCT
>NZ_LOCM01000031.1 GCF_002887775.1 Streptococcus penaeicida
TTTGTCCCAGACTTCAATTTTTTCATGAAATCACATAATAAATTATTATTAACAAGTAAATAATTAGTAAAATTAAAAAATTTAGTATAGTAAATTTTTTAATAAATTTATTAGCCTGGCTTTTGCTACCATTGCTTAATATCTGACGATAAGCTAATAGATTTGCTAAAGAAGCTACTAGAGTTCCTAAGCCTCCAATACTAGCACTTAAATATAAAATATTAATATTTGAAGTATAGTTAGACAAAATTATCGTCATTGGTACATTACTAATAACCTGACTTAAAATTACTCCAATATTAAATAATGAAAGATTTGAATTTATTGAATTATCTATTATTTGACTAACTATAGAATTACTGTTAATTAATGACGTGGATAGAAAAAAATTAATAAATAAGACAATTATATTATAATCTATTTTTTTAAAATAGTTTATATCAGTTAAACAGATACCAACGATACTAAAGAGTATTGATAACCAAAACGGAATCATATTTAATACTGATAGTATCACTAGAAAAGTAGTGACAAGTATAATCCATCCCTTATCTTTTATTTTCTTACTTTTAGTAACGTTTGTTAGTTCAATTTCACTTTGCTTAAAAAAATAAATACCAAAGACAGTTATAAACACGGTTAAAATTAAGATTGGCCAAATCATCTTAAAAAAACTAATTACTGATAAGTTATAAAAAGATATTATATATATATTTTGTGGATTTCCAAACGGAGAGATAGAGGAACCCATATTCGCAAGTATAGTTACGATTATTGATAATTTAATCTCTGAAACCTCTATAATTTTCGAAATTGAGAAAATTATAGGTATCATCGTTAATATTATAATATCATTAGTAAGCAACATAGATCCAAAAGAAGTTAGTATTAAAACAACAGCAATTAATTGCCTCTTCGTTTTAGTTTTAGATACTATTTCTAGGGCAAAGTTACTAAAAATATTATTTTCTTGATAAATAGTAATGAGCATTAACAAGGCACTTAATTTTAAAATTGTATCTAAATCAACATTTCTTATATTGTTAGGATTAACTATAATTGCAATAATACTTAATGGAAGCAAACATAAGATTAACTTATCTGAAAAAATCTTTTTAGCTATATATTTTATTTCTTTTATCATCTGAAATCTTTCTAAAATAGATTTTGAATTCCCTACTGCTTCAGAGGGATCAACCTTTTTGTTTTTGAATGCTTGCTCAAAACTTCTAAAAGCATTCTTATAATCATCTTTACATTTCCTTTATAAAATTAGTCAAATTATTTTGTCTTTTATACTTTATTGAATACCCTTTGTCTTTATTAATAATAACTTTTTCAGTATCAATATTATTCATTTATTAGTTTATCAAAACGCTCTTCTTTTCTTTCGAAATCACGTTTTTCAACCTCATCATGTTTGAAGTTTTCTACGCCCCAATCATCTTCGAAATTTTTTCCAAAAAGTAGAACTCTGTTGTTACACCAAAAACTTTAGCAATTTGCTCAATCTTGGCTAAATCAGGCGTTACTTCTCCTCTTTCCCATTTAGATATCGCCTGTCTACTTATAAAAAGTTTCTCCGCAAGTTCATCTTGAGAAAAATGACTTACTTTTCTTAATTTTATGAGTTGTTGTGAGAAAATTAACTTCATTTGATACCTTTCATTGCTACTTTCTGTGATGAATAAATAATAACATTTAAAATTTTGATATTAAAGAACCTTATAATTGCAATATGCAAATAGAAGTAGCAAACCAAAACTATTAATTGCAAACACGAATTAGTTATTTATAAACTACTTCAAATTCTTCACAGACTACTTCCATATCTTCTTGAAAGTCTTGATTAATTTTTTTCAGCTCATTAGTAAAGAATGTTTTATGTACCTCTCGCCAATAATCTAGTGATCTATCCCCTTCACCTTCTTTATATGCATGTTCACTACTGACTTGGTTAAATGGAATAACATAAACTTTAGTCGTTTTTGTGATACAAAGTGGATTATCTTGTGAGTCTAATATTATATTATAATCGTCAACTTTTGGTAAATCCTCTTGTTCAATGCCATAAAAAACATGTGCACTTGCTGTTGCCGTTTTCTTTTCCTCAACCACTAATCCACCTAACAAATCTGCATCAAAACCAAATTGCCAAGCATCATAGTGATTATTATTTATATTTTTTTCAGACTTAAACTCTTGCCAGTATTCCTCAACTTTACTATTTTCCATAATACCCTCCTATAACTTAATTGATAAATTAGCAATATAGTCAGATCCAAATTGACTTAAACGATTTCTACTATCTTTTGATTCGTAAAAGTCAATCATAGCAAAGCCATTTTTCAGCTGACCTTGAATTTGTTCTTCTAAAGTATGACTAAATTCATATCCATATTCTGGATCAATTATTAGTTGACCTTTTTCTTCTAAAAGTCTTGAGTTGAAAGGAAGGCTATATTTTAATAATAATTCCTTCTCAGGTTGATCCCAAACCTCATCTCCGTCATACATATAAATCCACGGATTCATATATCCAATCATTAATAAGCCACCTTTTCTTAAAACACGGTAGGCTTCTGAATACATATTATCTAAATTTTCGATATAGACATTTGAAACTGGGCAGAAAATAATATCAAAACTACTATCTTCAAAAGGGAATGGTTTGGTCATATCAGCCTGTACAGTTTTAATATGTAAATTTTCTCGTTTTGCTACTTCTATGTCTTTAGATAGCTGAAATTCTGAAAAATCCATGATGGTAGTATCATAACCGTGCATTGCAAACATAGGACCTTGTTGGCCACCACCACAAGCTAGTCCTAATAATCGCTTACCAATAGCTTTTTCAAACCAAGTTATTGGCACTAACTTCCCTACTGTGAGAGCAACTTCTATTGGTTTATCTTTTAATGCTTGTAACTCTTCATGACTGTATGGAATTGTATATGGATTAGCTTGTCTACTAGATACTCTATCCCATCTTTCTTGATTTTGGTCTAAGTATGCTTTCATCATTTTTCTCCTTGGGAGGTTAAACTAAAAGCAAACCTCCAGTGTTGTTTATTTTCATATTATTACCTCCTTTCGTTAAATTACTATAATTATAGCACAGACTATTCGAATACCAAAAAATCCCTAAGAAATCTTTCTTAAGGATTTTTGTATTTAATTTTATTTTTTTATATATTCAACTTTTTTGTCACCAAAATATTTATAAAATAATTTTCTCTTGCTAAGTTTAAATTTTGAAAGTATTAACTTTTGCTCTTCTGAATTACCTTGTTGAATATCCGTAGAGGACCATGTAAACCTTACTACCTCGTTTTCGTCTAGAATCTTACTTCAAATGAAGATCTGGGAATAATAACACTTTTTCGTTCCTTACTATAATTTTCTAATTCTACTGAGTCTATAACCTCTTGAGCAATTACTCTGATTGCCATATACATTGGATTATTTGAAATACTTCCATTCATATCCGACACACCTAACGAATTATAAATGATTAAATTTGCATATTTTTCAGGTATATAATCATCAAAATGTGCACCTCCATCTTTGTTAGCAACATATACTACTATATCTTTTCTAGAAAATACATTTTTTTTATCATCAAAAATAACTTGATTCCACCAATCTTCAAAATCATAAAAAAATAATCTATCCACAGGATTGTCTAATTTAGGCTGATAGCTAATCCCATCAGAACTCAGTTCCACAGAAAGCAACATCCAGGAACTAATTAAATTGAATGGTGAATAAAGTCCGGATGAAGATTTAAAAATTATTTTATTATTTAATCTTTCATATATTGAATGAGATTTTTCAGTATTATGAAACATGACTCTTAAGGTTTGAGCAATTCTTATTGCTTCCATTACTTTTCCCTTATCAAAAATTTCAATAGATGACTTCAAAAAATCTATTTGGGCATCCCAATTTTCAATTAGTTCTTTTTGTTTTCTTGTATATTTTGCCATTTTTCTACCATTAATTATTTTCTTAACAAACTCATCATTTCATCTTGTACTTCACTAAAAATAGTATTGAGAATTTCTCTTTCTTCTTTATCAAGTTTATATTTTAAAACAAGTTCATCTTTTAAGTTAAGTGCATTTACTTTGTTTCTTGTCATCTCAAACAAAATTGCAAATTTTAGCTTATCCACATCTTCTTTTTCAAAATTTTTGATGTTGCTTACATCAAAATCATCTAAGAATCTCAGTAAATTTACTTTTGAATATATTGTTTGCCCTAATAACTCATCTGTCGTAGTTCCCAATATTTTTGACAATTTTACAACATTTTCTAAATTCGGTTCACTCTTCCCTGTTTCCCAATCACTATAAGTATTTTGTTTTATCCCTAGTAGTGGAGCTATCTCTTTTTGAGTTAGTTTTTTTTCTTTTCTATGTTGCTTTAATCTATCATGAAATGACATAAATTCTCCTAAAATCGAAAAAGACGATATTTTCGTTGACAAATATCGGATAAAGCGATATATTTATTTTATCGGTAACGCCGATAGATAAATTGTAACAAATAGAAATACATTTATCAATAATCTAAAGGAGGACAATCATATTGATTACAAGTTAATCGCAAACAAAACAGGTAAGTCAGTATCAACTATTAAGAAATAGCGTTTACTAATAGAAAAGATTTCTGGATATAGCTTCAAGAAGGCTAAACATAAAGTGAGTCGCTATTCAACGCAGGTCTTTTATGAGTTTACTGATGAGGAAGTATCTAAGTTTATTGAAGTAAATCGTCTAGTTAATAAAACTAATAACTTAGATCAAGCTATCAAACAGGTTTGGGGTAACCTTGATACCCAGCTTGAACAAGATTCAAAAGAAATGATTGCTGAATTAAAAGAAGAGTTTCTAGCTTATCAAAAGAAAAGTTTAAGCTTAATCCATACTCTTAATCAAAATGATCGTTTCTTATCACAACGACTAACCACTCTTAGTGAACGGTTAGATCAATTAGAAGAGGAAAAAGATAAAGGATTCCTCTCAAAATGGAAAAAATAGAAAGAGGAAAAATTATGAGTCTAAAGAATACAGATATCGCAGTGAAGAATTGGGAAGAAAAAGACTACCAATTAGTCGAAGTCCAAGAATGGTTTGAATACAAAGAAAATGAACGTGAGCATGCCGGTTGGAAATATGTTATTGTTCTCCCACGATTACGTTATGAAAAGGTTGCTGTTAAAGTGCCTAATCCAAATGGTGAAGTACCTTTTATTTCAAGTGAAAAGTTAGCTGAATTAGGATCTGCCACTGTTACCTTCACTAATCTAAACGTCGGTATGTATACTCGTACCACTAAGAATTCAGAATTTGTTTCACTAGAATTGAGTGCAAAGGCAGATGGGATTTCATTAGCTAAGGAACCCGCTAAATAACCAAAGATTTTTCATGTGAGTGCGGAGAGTTTACTCACTGCGAGCGAGACGACGACGTCATAGCTCGTAAGGGAGTGAGAAACGTGTTCGCATGAGCGACAATGGAAAATCTTTGATTGGTTTCTAAAGAGTTTTCCTGTATTTAATTTACCCAATGCCCAATTGTGACGGGCACACCATTCGGGGCTTGTCGACAGAATGGTGTGTAACCCAATAATACCAATGCTTTCAGCGATTTTCGAAAAAACAAGAATCCTTGAAAATCTTGGGCAAATTGATGGGTAAATTAATGGGCAAATTAAACTAATTTGCCCAAGAATGATAAAAATTTTCTATAGAAAGGAGTCTAATGAGCCGAAAAAGAACAACAACTTATATCTTTGAGCAACAATTGCATGCGGAATATTGGGATTGGGAAGAAGATAAAAAAGCATTATTTACTAATTGGGAAAGTAATAAAACAAAAATCTTCCAAGAAATACATCGTCGCATTAAAACCCTCGAAGAAGATATTCCAGCAAAGGTCGCTTTAATTGTTCATGATAAAGATATGAAGTATTGCATTAAACCTGTAGAACCTCATATCCATGCTTATATTGAATTTGCCAGTCGTAGAGACTTATCTGTATTAGCTAGTGCTCTTGGTCTCTTACCACAATATATTGAGCCTAGTGGTCAAGGCAAATATGGAAAGGTCAATTCCAAAGCCTATTTAATTCACGCAAAGAGTCCTGATAAACATCAGTATGCTCCTAGCGAAGTGGAAACTTTTGGAACATTTGATTATGAAGCTTTCATTGAGGATAACAGAGCAGATTTTTCTAAACGCTATGCCATTACCAAAAGAGAAAAATCAGATGAGAGTTTGGATAAAGTATTTCAAGAAATTATCAATGGTAATCTAACAGAAGATGACATCTTTGCGGACGAAGAGTTAACGTTTCTTTGGTCTTATAATCAAACAAGACTTGATGAAGCTTTTAGAGCTTATGGCAAGATAGCTTCTAAACGAACCTTAAGGGAGTTAGAGAATGGTGAGTTCAAGCCAACAATTATTTATGTGCATGGTTCCTCTGGAATAGGAAAAACAACACTAGCACTTGAAGTGATTGAAGAAATTATCAAGAGAGCTAAAGAACAAGGTCTCAACTGGAAAATGTACAGTGCTGGTGCTAAGAATATTTTTGATGAGTACTTTGGTGAAGAGGTTATTCTTTTAGATGATCCAAGATCTGATAGTCTATTACCAGCAGACTGGTTAAAACTCTTAGATCCTTTAAACAAGTCTTACCTATCCGCACGTTATAAAAATAAGTTAGTCATTGGTCGACTGATTGTGATTACTAATTATCAGTCCCTGAAGTCTTTCTTTGGAAAGATTCAAAATGAAGATTTAAACCAGTACATCAGACGGTTTAATAACGTTTTAGAGATTTCTAAGAAAAAGGGAAATCACGATAAAGAAAAAGATAGATTCTATAATCTATCAGAAATTAAAGAGTTAAGTTACAACGATTATTACCAAACAGGTAATGATCAAGAGATTCAATTACATTTTGGAGAAGAAGATATCTATTGCACTGATAATAAAGTAGATTTTATTAATCGTGTTTTAGATGAACATATTCTTCCTCGCATATTACCACAAATAAAAAAGCGTCCCAAAACTCCGGCAAGAGAAAAAGGAAACGCTTAGGACAAGCCGAGGAGCTGGAACTCCTCAACCTGTCCTTAATTATACCATAGTTATTAAGGAGAATACACATGATAGCAACCGTAACAAAAGATGATTTAGTAGCCTTAGGCTTTTCAGAGGGAACCTCACGTTCTATTATTCGTAAGGGGAAACACCTCCTCGTTCAACGTGGGTTCTATGTTTATGATAATAAACGGATTGGAACCATACCTGCAACAATTGCTGAGGAGTTATTAGATTTAAAACTAACCTCTAAGGTATAAAGCCATGGCAATACGTAAAGCAAAGAATAGTAGATGGATTGTCGACGTCAGTAATGGTGTCGATCCCATCACCTTAAATCAACGAAGGATTGTCAGAAAAGGCTTCAAAACAAAAAAAGAAGCAATCGAGGCTGAACAATATATTCGAGGTGTGGAATTAAAATCAAAAATTTCAAATTTATACCCGTCTAAGCAGAAGAGTTTAGCAGATAAGCTGGATAATTTGATATAAGTATATTCGTAGTTAAATGTTATAATAGAATAAAAATTCAATTGAGGTTAAATATGTCTATAATAACATTTTCAATTTGGCAATTAATTAAGGAAAATAATAATAATGGATTAAGATGGATAGTCCCTGATAAAAAAGATTTCCCAACTGAGTTTGATGAAAATTTAGATTCGGTTAAAGGAATCAATCATGTAACAATATCCAATAATAATGATTACTTTTTTTTGACTGTTGAATCAGGAACTCTAGAACCTAGAGATGAATATGTTATTGATAAGACTTCTAAAAAGAAAAGAAAAAATCCTAAAAAAGAAACAGAAATTGAATTATTAAAACAACTATTCGCATTCTATGATTATAAAACAAATTTACTATATTTGTCCGATGTAAGAAATAAAAAAATCTTTGAAGATATTATTCATGAAATTACTGAACAGAAATTTATGCTTAAAGGCATTTATGAAGATAAAGAAACTTTTTTAAATTTACTAAACAATGTTGAAGAAATAAAGTTTACATCAAAAGATGATTTATTCTCTTCAGATTCAAAGAAGCGACATTCTTTAATTGATTTAGTTGGGACGACAGAAATTACAGATTTAACCTTAGACATAAAAACCAATTCTCATCAATTTAACCCAATAAATTTTCTAAAAGACTTAATGACTGAAGAGACAGAGTATACTCTAAATGGATTATTAATTCGAGGGAAAGATGAGACAGGATTTGAGCATGTATACAATCAACAAACCTTTATAAAAAAGATTGTAATCGATGCAGAAAAATACTCTGGAAAATATGACTCAGAAGAAATCAAAATAAACCTTCAAAAGAAAATTGAGGAATTAAAAAATGTTACTGCTAAGCAAAAGAGATAATATTTTATATGTTATTAAAATAACCATGTGTTTATTTTTATCATATTTTTTAAAAGGAACTTTTTATATTAGTAATGAAGCTATAATTACCATCTTAACAGTAATTATTGGTTTCGTACTATCCGCAATTGCAATTATATTTTCCTCTTCTTTACGAGCAGTATTATATGATCAAAAAACTAAAGGATATGAATCTCTATGGCAGAAGCTCATTTCTATCTCTTATAATACTTTTGTATTTAATCTTCTTTTTGTTGCATTTGTAGCAATACAGCCAATTTGTTTCCCAAGTTGGATTATTATGGGATTATTTTTAAATGCCATAATTGAATTAATCATTGTAATTTATATATTATTTAAATTACTCTCCATTGAAATAATATAAATAAATATTATAAGTAATTTTATACAAAAAAACATCTAGCAAAACAAAAAAGACAAGGTCTAGAAACCTTGTCTTTTCAAGTATACCGGCGGCCAGTATGTCAACTAGTTATTATTTTTAGAAAAGTTTGTAAAATAGCATTATATAAGCATTTTATATTTTTAGTAAAGATAAGTTTTTACTTTCATTTGGCACAATGAAAGTTACTTCTCTTTTTTAGTCTATATAAATATTATAGTTCCAATTAATATTATTAATGGGCAAATGTAGATTCTCTTCTTTATTTCTTTCAACAATCTCATCATAAGTGATGATATCACTGTCCATATTTAATAAAATATTTTCGAATTCCCTATTAAAGGGATCATTAAATTTATATTTTGGGAACTTTATTTTTGTAGACTTAACTATATATTTATAGAGAATTTTTCCATCAATATTTTTTAATATAACTTCATATTTAATCTTAACTGGAAAATCAACTAATACAATCCATTTTAATAAATTTATTCCATTGTTTAGAATTTTGTTAAGTGTAAAATGATAAGGTCCTGTATCATATCTATCATTTAATAGAAGTACTGGTATTGCTTCCCTATTAGATTGAGGAGAGCCTGCACCGAGACTACCAGCTAATTTATAATCATTTTCTAAATAATCATATCTCAAATATAGAATAGATAACAAATTATCAGAGTTAATACTCTTAATTTTAATTGTTAATTTTTGAAAAATAGTAATATTTTTTCCTAAACTCAGGGTATCCAAGCTAATACGCTCAAGAATACATATCTCTCCAGACGAAATGCTTTTAGTATTTACATTTTTATTAATAAGGTATAAATCTAAATCTTTTGAAAATATTTGTACTTTTATTTCATATTGTTTTGAAAGTTGACTACCATTGTTAATTTGAACAATGTAGATTTCTTGACTTCGGTAATTAAAAAATACTTGAAACTTGTCTTCATTGTACTTATAGTCATTAATTTCTAAAAAATTAATCTCTATTTTATGTAAGAACTGCTCATTTCGAGGATTACTAACTACTAGCTCATTTTCTACTCCATTTTGATATTCCTTACAATCTCTTAGAATAAATGAAATTGGCTGTTTAATGCTTTTATTTATTTGTTTTATTGTAATCCCAATTACTTTGATTCGTCTATAACTTAATAAATAATAAAATACGCTTGAAACACTAATTGTTAGTATCCATGTAAAAAAATCTGACCAATTAATTAATTTTAAAAAAATATGTGCAACAATGTAATACAACATCTTTATTCCAAACAACGCTAGATTCATTATCATATTATTACCTAATTATTTCGTATATCAATAAATTCTTTTATCATTTCAGTTGTTACACCCATTCTATTCTCCAAGTCTTGTATCAAAAGTGCAAATAATAACGCTGAAATTGGAAGATTTTGTCTGAGTTCTTCTTCATTTTTTAAATTATCATATTTTGATATAAACCTATCTAACTTGTTTTGATTTATTTCTTGCAACTGCTTTTTCAATCCTTTTTTCATTTCATAATCATACATACTTGAAGCAAGAAGTGAAATCAATTTCATATCATTTATCTGGTTTTCCTTAATTACTAAACATATTACCTGATAAGAGGTCAAAATTTAAAAAAATGTTTGATCAGCATACTCGGAGTTTTAGAAAGCCATAAACATACTAAAACCAGAAATGATAATAAATTTGTGCTTTTTTAAGTATCTAAATTATTTTTAAAAAAATTTATGAAGTTGGTACCCAGTATCTAGCAATCTCTTCGCCATCCGATCTAATATAAAACGAATCAAAAATTCCACCTAATTTTTCTATAGTTGCTCGACTAGCTTTATTATCTGTAAGTGCTGTAATGAAAACTTTATCAATCCCTCTGTCGTTATATTGTTCTAGTGCATATTTAAGAAGTACTGACATTATTCCTTTACCTCTATGACTCGGGGACGTAATATAACCAATATGCCCTCCTTCTTTAGATAAGCTACCTTTTGATAAATCCCATCTACAGTCTATCCGAGCACAGATTTCGTTGTCTTTAAAAAAATAATAACTTGTAACAGGAGAATAGTCAGGATTAAGTGATGATGTTTCTAAAAGTTTAATCTTATCAAAGTACCGATCAAAATCATTAATTTCATTTATAGTAGATAAAGAATATCGAAAACCATTATGCTTTTCTAAAAGTAGCTCTTTTAAAAACAACTCAAAATGTACTTTATCATCTTTATTTAAAGTTCGAATTGTAAAAGACATATTAAAAATCCTTTCAAATTAAATTCTTTATATTATATCACAAAAAAACTAATAATAACTTGTAAAAATATTGTAAGTAGTTTTTAGTAACTTTAAAAGAAGATTGTCAATACAAAACAAAAAAGACAAGGTCGTTAAACCTTGTCTTTTCAAGTATACCGGCGGCCGGGGTCGAACCGGCACGTCCGTGAGGACACTGGATTTTGAGTCCAGCGCGTCTGCCAATTCCGCCACGCCGGCATTTCAAATTTTCATTTAAAAACTGGGGTAGCTGGATTCGAACCAACGCATGAGGGAGTCAAAGTCCCTTGCCTTACCGCTTGGCTATACCCCAATAAAATAGGCGAGTGATGGGAATCGAACCCACGAATGTCAGAGCCACAATCTGATGTGTTAACCACTTCACCACACCCGCCATATTCCAAACACGGGCAGTAGGAATTGAACCCACACTGAAGGTTTTGGAGACCTTAGTTCTACCTTTAAACTATGCCCGTTAGGATGGAAAGAGAGGGATTCGAACCCCCGAACCCGAAGGAGCGGATTTACAGTCCGCCGCGTTTAGCCTCTTCGCTATCTTTCCATGATATTAAATTGTAATGGCGCGAGACGGAATCGAACCGCCGACACATGGAGCTTCAATCCATTGCTCTACCAACTGAGCTACCGAGCCATGTATACAAAACATTGTATATTGCGGGAGCAGGATTTGAACCTACGACCTT
>NZ_LOCM01000032.1 GCF_002887775.1 Streptococcus penaeicida
TTAAAAAATGAGATGTATTATGGCTATGAGAAAGACTATTCTTCATTTGAAGAATTCTCAAGAGCAGTTGAGGAATATATTGATTATTACAATAACAAAAGAATTCAGGCAAAAACAAAATGGATGCTCCTGTACAATACAGGATGACATCCATGGGTTCTGCCTAGTTTATAAGTATGTGTCCAGGATTCTGGGTACATATCATTTGTGTCTAACTTTTGGGGTGCAGTTCATATATAAGATGCTTTTTTTATAGCGATTTCCGATTTTTTAACTTAGAATCAATACAGTACAAGTCAATTAGAATGTCCTTCCCAGCCATCGAATTTAATAGAATGTCTGCTGCCTTATGCCCAATTTCCACAGGATTTTGTTCTATCGAGGTAATTTCTGGATTGAATAAATCCGTTAATGCTCCATCATCATAACCAACCAAGCCAATTTTATCAGGAACAGGAATATTTTTTTCCTTTAAAAGTCTGATTAACCCATAAAGTAATCCGCCATTGAAGGCATAAAGTACCGTTTTGACATCATCGTAAATATATTGCTTCATCTGATCCCAAATATCAATATCCCTCGCAACAATGTCTTTTATCTCATTAGTAGTAACAATTATAACCTCAACATCATAATCAGCTAGACCATTTTGTAATCCTTTATAACGGTTTATACGAGGAGAGGCATTTTTTATTTCGGGAGTTAAGATGATAACTCTCTTATAATTATGTTCAGCTATAGTTCTGCCCAAGTTTTGTGATTGAAGAAAATTATCTGATACTACTGCTGGCCATTTCAATGGCTCAACATACCTATCAATTTGAACAAGTGACATTCCTGACGGAATAAAGTCATATTCCAATGAGGACTCACCAATCGGTTGAATGTCAATCCCATCAACTTGTTCATCTATTAATTTTTTAATATTATTGGCTTCTCTTTTTGTATTTAAATCAGAATCCATAATGATAGTATGATAGTCGGTACTATTTAAACGATCCATAACACCTTTGATCATACGCGAAGTATATGAATTCGAGATATCAGCTACGACAATACCAATTATTGATGAGTACTGTGATTTTAAAGCCCTAGCTTGACGACTTGGTCGATAATCTAACTCTTCAATCACTTCTTGTATGCGATTCCTGGTTGCTTCAGACATGCCTTCATACTTGCCATTTAAATAACGAGATATTGTCGTTTTGGAAACTCCAGACAAATTTGCAATATCTGAAATTGTTAATTTTTTATTCATTCTCTTACCTATCTTTAGTATTCAATTTATCTAATTTGATTTTACCACCATATTAGTTCATAAACCATATTACTTTTATAATTTTTTTCTTTCATATTACTTATATTTGTATATTTATAATATAAGTATATCAAAAAATTTAATTCCTATGATATAATTATCTATATTAAACCTTAGGAGAATATTATCTTATGATGAATATGCAAAACATGATGAAGCAGGCGCAAAAGCTTCAGAAACAAATGGAGCAAAAGCAGGCTGATTTGGCGGCTATGTCTTTTGTTGGTAAGTCTGCTCAGGAGCTTGTGACGGCTACTTTTACTGGGGATAAGAAATTGCTTTCCATTGATTTTAAGGAAGCGGTTGTGGATCCTGAAGATCTTGAAACTTTGTCTGATATGACAGCGCAAGCGATTAATGATGCTTTGACTCAAATTGATGATGCGACTAAGAAAACAATGGGTGCTTTTGCTGGGAAAATGCCATTCTAACTTTCTGAACATGATAAAAGGAGCAGAGACCTTGGTCTTTGCTCCTTTCTTTTGGGCTTGGTTTCAAGTGCTACTTTGCTTGGGCTTGGTTTGGGGCTGATGTCGTCTCAACTTTAGGTTAGTTTGGCTGTTTTTTTAATCAAAGAAGCCACCCAGGTCGGCGAAGGGGTTGTTGCTAGCCACTTCTTCTTGTTGGGTCAGGTATTGTTTGTTGTCGTCCAGCTCCAGGAAGGTTTCATAAACACGCGCAGTCATGCGGGCGTCCTCTAGGCTGTTGTGGCCCTTGCCCTTGATGCCTAAAAAGCTAGCAACGGTGGTCAACTTGAGATTGCTAATACCGTTGAGGTCGGTACTGCGACGTTCGAAAGCTTGGTCATAGAGGTCAACCTGGTATTGCCCATTTAAATCGAGGCCGTTTTCCGCTAGGATTGGTAGATCGGATTTTTGGGAATTGTAGCCTATCAGAGGGTAATCACCGACAAATTTTTTAAAGTCCGCTAGAACTGTGTCAACCTTGGGTGCCCTAGCAATTTTATCGGCAGTTATTCCGGTTAGACCATTAATAAAGCTTTGGAGGGGGACATCCGTGTATACATAAGAGTCAAAGCTGTCAACTTCCTCATGCTGGTCCATTTTGACAGCTGACAGCTGGATGAGATGGCTAACCTCATCAACGGTATTAAATTCTAAATCAAAGGCGATGTAATGTGTTAGATTTTCCATAAGTCTCCTAGATAAAAAGACCCTTGAGGGCCTTTATTAGTCTTATTTTCCAAATAATCGGCTAAAGAAGCCTTTTTTACCAACTGTGCCTTTTACTTCTTCGACTTGATTTTTGGCTTCATCAGCTTCAGCTTTTGCTTCTTCTAATTCCAACTTCAAGGTTTCTTTATCAGCCATAGCTTTGGCTGTTAATTGTTGTTGTTGGTCTAATTGTTTATCTTTTTCAGCAATTTGAATGTCTTTCACCCGCATTTGCTCATCTTTGGCTGCCAACTGCTCGTCTTTAGCCATTAATTGATTATAAAGGCGGGTAATTTCAGTGTTTTTCTCATCAACTAAAATTTCTAATAATTCACGTTGTTTAGTTTCTTCACTGATCGGTTCATCGTCAAAAATCGTTTTTTTATAAATTTCTTCCAACTTAATAAGGCCACTACGTTTAACCACAGTGACACCCTTGTCATTTTTATCAAGATCTTCTTCGGGAAGTGCTTTGACACGATTATTGACGGCCTGACGACTGACTCCCAAAATTTCAGCTAGTTCACTAACTGTCTTTTCTATTGTCATATGATCCTCTTTACATTACTGAATATTCTAATAAGCATAGTAACATAATACTAGTATTCTGTCAATTTCAGCTAGGTTAAGGAGGCATTAAAAACAAAATAAGCCGTTTTAATGTACGGCTCGAGACATAGATATTGGATCACCTTCCTTTCAGTTTTCAGACGGTTTCAAGGAAAAAGCCTCCATTTCTATTATTGATAAGATTGACGTAAGAAATATCTCTCTTACTACTTCTATTATAGCGTGGGAAAGATTTCTTGTCTAATGAATACATCCTAAATGACTCTGGTTTATCTGCTATAAAAATTGGAATCATTATGATAAGATAGGCTTATGAATACTTATGATACGATAATAATTGGTGGTGGTCCTGCTGGTATGATGGCAGCCATTTCCTCTAGCTATTATGGCTACAAAACCTTGTTAATCGAAAAAAACCGTCGCTTGGGCAAAAAACTTGCTGGTACAGGTGGGGGACGCTGTAATGTGACCAATAACGGAACTTTGGATGAACTATTGGAAGGCATTCCTGGTAACGGTCGCTTCTTGTATAGTGTTTTCTCCCAGTTTGATAACCATGACATCATCAATTTCTTCCAGGAAAATGGGGTTAAACTCAAAGAAGAAGACCACGGTCGCATGTTCCCAACCACTGATAAATCCAAAACCATTATAGAAGCCCTGGATAAAAAAATCAAGGAACTGGGTGGGCAAGTTATAACAGCTACTGAAATTGTCTCTGTCAAAAAAGAAGGCGACAATTTCTTGCTCAAATCGAAAGACCAAGAATTTAGCTGTCAAAAACTGATTGTCACAACTGGCGGAAAATCCTATCCTTCAACTGGTTCTACTGGTTTTGGCCACGATATCGCCCGTCATTTCAAGATTGAAGTGACTGACCTCGAAGCTGCTGAAAGTCCGCTCTTAACCGACTTCCCTCATAAAGAACTGCAAGGCATCTCCCTGGATGATGTAACCCTATCTTATGGTAAGCATGTCATCACCCACGACCTGCTCTTTACCCACTTTGGCTTGTCGGGTCCTGCTGCTCTTCGTCTTTCGTCTTTTGTTAAGGGTGGTGAAATAGCTGAGCTGGACTTCTTGCCTCAAATGTCTGAAGATCTGCTTAACAGTTTCTTGGAAGAAAATCGCGAAAAAGCTATCAAGAATGCACTTAAGTCCTTAGTTCCAGAAAGGGTGGCTAATTTCTTAAGCACAGCCTATCCCGAAAAAGTTAAGCAGTTAACACCTGTTCAAAAAGAAGAATTGGTCGGAAAGCTTAAGCGATTCCCTATAGCAATTACGGGTAAAATGTCCCTAGCTAAATCCTTTGTGACCAAGGGCGGGGTCGATTTGAAAGAAATCAATCCTAAAACTTTGGAGAGTAAAAAGGTTCCGGGTCTTCATTTTGCTGGGGAAGTTCTAGACATCAACGCCCACACTGGTGGCTTCAACATTACTTCTGCCCTCTGTTCAGGTTGGGTGGCTGGTAGTCCCCATTATTAGGATGTAACATTTTTTAAAAGATGATTTTTAATAATCAAATAGTTTAAACGGAAGACAGGAAATTTATCCTGTCTTTTTTACTTAACCGGTTGCCTATCTTCTCAACTTAGTGTATAATGGTTTTATGTTTTCTTAACCGGTTAATTACCAGTTAAGGAACGGGTCTGATAAGCCCAAAGATTATTAATAGAATGAAGGAGAAAGCAATGGCAAAAAAATCAAAAATTGCTAAATACCAAAAGCAGCTCCAACTGATTGAACAGTACGCTGACCTTCGTCGCGAGCTTAAAGCCGCTGGGGATTATGAAGCACTTCGCAAATTGCCTCGTGATTCAAACCCTAACCGTTTGAAAAACCGCGATTTAATTGATGGCCGTCCCCATGCTTACATGCGTAAGTTTGGCGTTAGCCGTATCAATTTCCGCGACCTAGCTCACAAAGGCCAACTTCCTGGCGTCACTAAAGCTAGCTGGTAAGCTTGTCACACTTTCAAACACTTATTTTGCAGGTGGGTGTTTAACTATTAGTAATCATAGAAGCCAATTATTTATCACAGTAAACTCGGTATGCCAAGATGCCGGGTTTTTTGTTTGTACAAAATATGCTTTCGGCAAATCTTTCTATACAATTTAAGAATGGTTTTCCCTGGATACTGAGATTATGGTTTTTGCCATTTTCGGATTTCTTTAGATGCGAGATTAAAAGTTGTGAATAATGGATTGCCATATTCTAAATTTTTAAAATCTAGTACTTTTATTTTTTAAATTTTTAAGGAGCATATTTTCTGATTATTAAAACCACAATCTGCCATTGTCAGATTCTTAGAGGCTAAATTGATGGTTGTCACTTTTAATTTACCATTTTCTGATTTTCAAAGATAGTAGATTACAAATTGAATCACTTTCACACAATTATTCAAAAAACTCTTAGACCACATGATCTAAGAGTTGATTTTTCTATCATTTAATCAAGATAACTAAAAGCTAAGCTTGGTTTGGCATTGAGGTCCATTTGACCAAAATGACCCAAGTCATATTCAACAGCTGCGGCTAGGGCAATCATTCCGGCATTGTCTCCACAAAGTCGGAGTGGTGGAATAACCACTGGGACATCTGTAATGTCTTGGGCTAAACGTTCACGCAATCCTTGATTAGCAGCAACACCGCCTGCTACAACTAGCATTTTGACTGGGTATTTGGTTAAGGCTTTTTGCGTTTTAGCCATGAGGATATCAAGGACGGCTGCTTGGAAAGAAGCACAAAGATCTTCTAAGACCAGTTCCTCTCCTTTTTGTTCTGCGTTGTGGTGCAGGTTGATAAAGGCAGACTTGAGCCCTGAGAAAGAAAATTCTAAATGGTCTTCCTTTATCATGGCCCTTGGGAAGTTGTAAGTATCTTGCCCTTGGTGAGCTAATTGGTCAATTTCTCGTCCAGCTGGGTAGGTTAAGCCCATTACTCGACCTACTTTGTCATAGGCTTCGCCTACTGCGTCGTCCCGCGTTTCACCAACGATGTGGTAATTGCCAGGTTCTGATACGTAGACCAATTCTGTGTGGCCTCCTGAAACTAAGAGGGCCATCAGCGGATATTCTAGTTCTTTTTCTTCACGCGCAGCCATGAGGTGGCCGGCCATGTGGTTGACTGGGATCAGTGGGATTTGATGGGCCCAGGCAAATGCCTTTGCGGCAGCGATTCCCACCAATAAAGCACCGACTAAGCCTGGTCCATAAGTTACAGCAACGCCGTCCAATTGTTCTGCTGTGATGCCTGCTTCTTGGAGGGCGTCTTCGAAACAGCTGGTGATCACTTCCACGTGATGACGGCTGGCAACTTCTGGCACAACACCACCGAAGCGTTTGTGGCTCTCCACTTGGCTGGCAATGATATTGCTCAAGAGTTCTTTGTCATTTTTGAGGATGGCGACACTGGTTTCGTCACAGGAACTTTCGACCGCCATGATGTATCTATCTGTCATTTCTTCCTTCTCGTTTCATCAATAGTGCCCCTTCGACAGGGTTTTTGTAATAGTCCTTGCGTTTGCCGACGATGGTAAAGTCAGCTTTTTTGTAGAGGGCTTGCGCGGCTAGATTGGATTCTCGGACTTCTAGAAAGATAGGGATGTTATCATCCACGACTCGCTCTAGGAGCTGTGCGCCTAAGCCCTTTCCTTGGTATTGCGGTAAGACCGCAATATTGGTGATTTCGGCTTCGCCTAGTAAATTCTGTAAGGACAGGAAGCCGACAATTTTCTGGTCATCATAGACATAAAAATAGTCAACTTCTGGTGAGGCCATATCACTTGCTACTTGCTCTTTGGTCCAGGGCGACT
Source organism: Streptococcus penaeicida (assembly GCF_002887775.1). Taxonomy (GTDB): domain Bacteria; phylum Bacillota; class Bacilli; order Lactobacillales; family Streptococcaceae; genus Streptococcus; species Streptococcus penaeicida. The sequence goes on from NZ_LOCM01000032.1 coordinate 6,877, forward strand.
CTTGGTAAACCTGGCTTAGGATGTCATAAACAGCAGTCATTTTTTCGTCAGTTGCATTCATCTTTAAACACGCTTTATATAGTTTTCATCATTGCCAGCTTGATGAGTTTTCAACCAATTCTCTTCGGCTTCAACTTTTTTCAGATACTCTGGAACAAAGGCGTCAACAGTGACTGCTGGCATGGTTTGAGCTTTTAGTCCCAGTTCATAGGCTGATGGGAGACTTGGTAGAATTTGTGCTTCTGGCAATTGAGTTGTGATAAATTCTCTAAAGACCTCCGCTTCTCCTGTGAAGATGACTTTGGGTTGATCTTTGATTTGCTCGAGTAAATCACCCAAGGCCATGTGTTGGTCTGGTCGGACAGATTCTTGATTGACGTAGAATCCTGCGTAGACATTTTGCCGTCTAGCATCAATTAAGGGGATAACTAAGTCATCTGGTTCCTTGATTCCTGCTGCTAGTGCATAGAGCTTGAAATGCCGACTAAGTCAATTCTTAGGGAGTAAGCTAGGGTTTTAGCTGTTGCGACGGCGACGCGTAAGCCTGTGTATGAACCTGGTCCTTCTGCGACTGCGATTCGACCCAAATCACTAGGCTTCAAATCCAAGGAATGCATTAGAAAGTCGATAGCGGGCATGAGGCTTATGCTATGATTCTTTTTGATATTGATGGTCAGGTCGGCTAATAAAGTTTGGTCCTCTAAGATAGCCAAGGACAGGCTCTTATTGGAGGTGTCAAATGCTAGTGTCTTCATTTTACCCTTCTTTTCTATGGATTTCTATTGTCCAATTATATCACAATTTGCCCTCTCTGAACAAAGGAGCGTTCGCGTGGGAGCTTATGAGCTCAAGATTCTTGCTATCAATGCTTTTACTAACAGCCCCAAATATGGTATAATTCTAGTAATTGCACTGAATCAGGATTAAAACTACTACACTCTTATTTATAGCGAACAGTCACGAGACACATGGTCATTTGACTTGTTTTATTATAGTTTCAATCATTGATGTACCCAGAAAGGAAAAATGAAATGATCTACAAAGTATTCTACCAAGAATCAAAAGACCGTAACCCACGCCGTGAAAATACTAAGGCTTTATATATTGATATTGAGGCTAAAGATGAATTGGAAGGCCGTATCAAAGCCCGTAAATTAGTTGAAGAAAAAACAAGCTACAACGTTGAATTTATTGAGCTTCTATCTGATAAACACTTGGAATATGAAAAAGAAACCGGTGTTTTCCAAGTAACGGAGTTATAATATGTCAACTATCGATTTAAAACCTCATGAAGTTGGCGTCTTCGCCATTGGTGGTCTAGGGGAAATCGGCAAAAACACATATGGTATCGAGTATCAAGATGAAATTATCATTGTTGATGCTGGGATTAAATTCCCTGAAGATGATCTTTTAGGGATTGACTATGTGATTCCTGATTATTCTTATATTGTTGATAATATTGATCGTGTTAAAGCCTTGGTTATTACCCACGGGCACGAAGACCATATTGGTGGGATTCCCTTCCTTTTAAAACAGGCTAATATTCCTATTTACGCTGGTCCTTTAGCCCTTGCCTTGATTCGTGGTAAATTAGAAGAACATGGTTTGCTTCGTGATTCAACCATGTATGAAATCAACCACAATACGGAATTGACCTTTAAGAATATGAGTGTGACTTTCTTTAGAACGACTCACTCTATTCCAGAACCTCTTGGTATTGTTATTCATACATCTCAAGGTAAGATTGTTTGTACCGGTGACTTCAAATTTGACTTCACACCAGTTGGTGACCCTGCTGATATCCATCGCATGGCTGCCCTTGGTGAAGAAGGCGTTCTTTGCTTGCTTTCTGATTCAACCAATGCAGAAGTTCCAACCTTTACTAACTCAGAAAAAGTAGTTGGTCAATCAATCTTGAAAATCATTGAAGGTATCCATGGACGGATTATTTTCGCCTCTTTTGCCTCAAATATTTACCGTTTACAACAAGCTGCGGAAGCTGCCGTTAAGACTGGTCGTAAGATTTGTGTCTTCGGTCGTTCTATGGAAAAAGCTATTGTCAACGGGATTGAACTCGGTTATATTAAGGTACCTAAAGGGACTTTTATTGAGCCTAATGAAATCAAAAATTACCATGCCAATGAAGTATTGATTATGTGTACTGGTAGTCAAGGGGAGTCCATGCTGCGCTTGCCAGAATTGCCAACGGTACGCACCGTCAAGTGACCTTGCAACCTGGTGATACGGTAATCTTCTCTTCAAGTCCAATTCCTGGTAATACAACTAGTGTTAATAAATTAATTAATACCATCCAAGAAGCTGGTGTTGAAGTTATCCATGGTAAAGTTAACAACATCCATACCTCTGGTCACGGTGGCCAACAGGAACAAAAATTGATGTTACGCTTGATGAAACCTAAATTCTTTATGCCTGTCCATGGTGAATACCGGATGCAGAAAGTCCACGCAGGCTTAGCTGAAGACACTGGTATTCCAGAAGAAAACATCTTCATCTTGGAAAATGGTGACGTGCTTGCTTTGACTAGCGACTCTGCTCGTCGTGCTGGCCACTTCAATGCCCAAGACATCTATGTGGATGGTAACGGAATTGGTGACATTGGGACGGCTGTTCTTCGCGATCGTCGTGATCTTTCAGAGGACGGTGTTGTCCTTGCTGTAGCAACAGTTGATTTTGATACGCAAATGATTCTGGCAGGTCCAGATATCCTAAGTCGTGGTTTTATCTACATGCGTGAGTCTGGTGACTTGATTCGTGAAAGCCAACGTGTTTTATTCAATGCTATCCGCATTGCCTTGAAAAACAAAGAAGCAAGTATTCAATCTGTTAATGGAGCTATTGTGAATGCTCTTCGTCCATTCTTATATGAAAAGACTGAACGGGAACCAATCATTATCCCAATGATTTTAACCCCTGACAAAGAAGACTAAAAATAGATAGTCGTTTTTTAGATACTTTACTAAGGTAGCTCGGACGATAGCGACTTCCTTTGGAATTCCATATCTAAATCTTAAGTCTTAAGATTTCCGAAAATGCAGAAACTCTAGGTTTCTGCATTTTTTGCTATAGTGTAAAGTATCTTTTTTGTCATTATTTTAACTCACAAGCATTACTAAGATAAGTATATCAATATGGTGCTTATTATCTGATACATTTTATCAGTATTAAATAACTCCCTCTTTACACAAACTGAAGACAAAGTCTATTTATTTTCAATTGATTGACAACTGTATAATGTTGTTTTGTGGAAGGCTTAATATTATTACCAACTCTTTTAGATTAATTTTTCCACTAAAAAATGTTTCTATATTAAAAAACAACCCGAAGGTTGTTTTTTTTAATGATGTTTTGCTTTATAAGCTTCTGCTTCTGCTTCTGTTGATAAGACAAAGTGACCAGCTGTAATTTCATGCATCTGACGCTCTTGTCCATCCATTTCCATACTTGGATCATAGATTTCAGCAACACGTTTGCGTTCAATATCTGGATCCGGTTCTGGAATAGCTGATAATAGGCTTCGTGTATAAGGGTGGATTGGATTATTGTAGACGTCGTCTGATGTCCCTATTTCTAACATTTTACCCCAGTGCATAACACCAATTCGATCTGATATGTATTTTACCATAGACAAATCATGGGCAATAAAGAGGTAAGTCAAACCACGTTCTTCTTGCAACTTCTGCATAAGGTTAACAACTTGGGCCTGAATAGACACGTCCAAGGCAGAAATTGGCTCATCGGCAATGATGAATTTTGGTTTCACAGCAAGAGCACGGGCGATACCGATACGTTGACGTTGACCACCTGAGAACTCATGTGGGTAACGGGTAACGTGGTCACGGTTAAGACCAACGCGTTCTAACAATTCTTGAACACGCGCTTCACGCTCTTCTTTAGAGTTAGTCAATCCATGGATATCCAAACCTTCAGCAACGATATCACGGATTTTCATCCGGCCGTTAAGACTGGCTTGTGGATCTTGGAAAATCATTTGGGCATCTTTACGGAATTCTAAAAGTTCTTTCCCTTTTAAATTGGAAACCGTTTTGCCGTTGAAGTTGATTTCACCTTCGTTAATTTCATAGAGTTTTAGGATGGCGCGTCCAACAGTTGTTTTACCTGAACCTGACTCACCGACAAGACCAAAAACTTCACCTTCATAGATGTCAAAGCTGACGTTATTAATCGCTTTGACTTCATTCTTTTTGCCTTTATTGAAGATCAATGACACATTTTTAAGCTCAACTAATTTTTTACGTTCTTCAGTCATTAAGCTTGACCTCCATTCTTTTCAGCCCATTTTTCCCAACGCTTTTGAATTTGGAGCGGAGGTGTCACCTTAGGTGCACGCTCATCTAATAACCAAGTCGCTGCGTAATGAGTATCTGAAATTTTAAACATTGGTGGCTCTTCTTCGTGGTCAATATCCAAGGCAAACTCATTACGAGCTGCAAAGGCATCCCCTTTTGGTGGGTTCAATAAATCTGGGGGAGTTCCAGGAATTGACTCAAGGGTTCCTGCTTCTGTATCAGTCGTTGGCATTGATTTTAGAAGTCCCCAAGTATATGGGTGTTGAGGATTATAGAAGACTTCATCAACTGTTCCATATTCAACAATCTTTCCAGCATACATAACCGCAACACGGTCAGCCATACCAGCAACAACACCCAAATCATGAGTGATAAAGATTATAGAAGATGAAATTTGTGATTGCAAGCCCTTCATTAATTTCAAAATTTGGTTTTGAATCGTTACATCGAGGGCAGTTGTTGGTTCATCAGCGATTAAGATTTCAGGGTTAGCAGCTAGGGCAATAGCAATAACTGCACGTTGACGCATACCACCAGACCATTGGTGTGGATAATCATTAATATGCTCTTCAGCATTTGGAATACCAACCTGGTTCATCAATTTCAAAGCACGGTCTAAGGCTTCCTGTTTGGAAACAGACTCATGGATCAAAATAGCTTCAGCAATTTGCATTCCAATTTTCATTGTAGGGTCTAAACTGGTCATCGGATCTTGGAAGATCATGGCAATCTCCTTACCACGAACTTTTACCCATTTTTCTTCTTTGAGCTCATTTAGTTTCTTACCTTTGAAATCAATATCACCAGTAATACTAGCATTTTTAGCATTTAATCCCATTAAGGTACGAGTTGTTACAGATTTACCAGAACCAGACTCACCTACGATAGCAAGTGTTTCACCTTTGTATAATTCGAAATTAATATCACGAATGGCTTTAACGTCTCCAGCATATGTTTTAAAATCAACGTGGAGGTTTTTAACATTTAAGATTGTTTCATTTGACATGTTTTTTCCTCCTAGTCGTTACTTGATTTTGGATCAAATGCATCACGTAAACCATCACCTAATAAGATAAAGGCAAGGGAAATAAGGACGAGAGCAAGGGCAGGAAGCAAGACTTGATATGGGAAATATTGCAAGTTTTCTTGCGCATCCGTAATCAATGAACCAAGTGATGCTGTCGGTGGTTTAACCCCCAAGTTAATAGCTGATAGAACTGATTCATACATGATGGCACTTGGAACAGTCATCATAATTTGAACAATAATGATACCTGAGATATTTGGCAATACATGCTTAAAGGCAATTTTAAAGTTACTTTCCCCTAGTGCACGTGATGCAAGGACAAAGTCTCGTTCACGATATGATAGGGTTAAGTTCCGTACTTGACGTGCCATTGAGGTCCAGCCAACAATTGCAATCGAAATAATGATAGAAAGAACACCATTTCCTAAAAGCAATCCAAGCATAGTAACAATAACCAAGTTAGGGATTGATGAAATAACTTCAATTATCCGTTGCATAACAGTATCCACTTTACCACCAGTAAAACCTGATACCAAGCCATAAGTGACCCCAATAATTAAGTCAATAATGGTTGCGACAATGGCAATTAAAAGTGAAATACGAATACCAACTGTAATCCGTTTTCCAATACTACGTCCTAAATTATCTGTTCCCAATAAGAACTTTTTATCTTCTGGTACCCCTTGATCAGCGTAAGCATCGTTAGGTTCTGTATTGCCAGCATAGGTAATACTACCATTCCAGAAAGGTAAACTTGAGCTGATTTTTGGTGGTAAGTTACGATAAATCGAAACTTCTTTACTGTCAAAACTATTTGCATCATTTTTACTCACAACAAAAGTTGAACCAACAGCAAAAACTAATAGGGTCGCCAAAAAGACCATAGAAACTACAGCTAATTTGTTTTTCTTAAGGCGTCGCCAAGCATCTTCAAGGAAAGATAAGGCTGGCTTTTCAATTTTTTCTTGTGAGTCAGTAGAACCAACACCAACAAGTTTAAATGATTTTGTATCTTCTAGCATCTTACTCTCCTATCCTAGACGTACACGTGGATCTGCAATACTGATAACAACGTCAGTAATTAAGATTGCCACCATTAGCATCAAGGCATAAACAATCGTTGTTCCCATAATAACTGGGTAATCTTTAGTTGGGATTGAAGAGACAAATTGTTGCCCAATACCAGGTATTGAGAAAATCTGTTCAATCAAGGCAGACCCTGTCAAAATATTAGCAGCCATTGGACCAACTAATGTCAAAACTGGAATCATTGAGTTACGATAAGCATGTTTATTGGTTACTTGACGATTAGTCAAACCTTTAGCACGAGCCAACTGGATATAGTCAGTATTTAAAGTTTCAATCATTTCACTACGGAAGAAACGAGTAACTTGCGCAAATACTGGAATGGCTAAACCAAATGTTGGCAGAATAGTTTGTGCAAAAGACCCCCACCCAGAAAGTGGTAATAGACCCCATTTGAATCCAAAATAGTCTAATAGTAATAAACCAATGATGAAGGCTGGTACAGAGATCCCTAAAGTAGAAATCACACTTAAGAAGCCATCAATTTTATTGTTTTTATTACGTGCTGAAATAGCACCAACTAACAATCCACCAGAAATACCGACAACAAGAGCTTGAATCCCTAAATGGACAGAAACGCCAAGTCTTTGCGTGATCAATTTGGTTACGGATTGGTTGATAGATTGATAACTTGTACCAAAGTCCCCATGCAATACATCAAATAAGTACTTCAAATACTGTTGCCACAATGGTTTATCTAAGCCATATTGCTTATTCATCATAGCAATCATTTCTGCTGTTAATTTGGGACTGTTGTAAGGTGTTCCTGGCATAATTTGCATTAAGAAGAACGATAGAGTTACAACTACCCATAAAGTTACTAATAAAATAGCAACACGTTTTAATAAATATCTAGTCATGATTTCCCTCTAACAAAAGCAAGAACTGGGGTCACCAATTCTTGCACTATTTCGTTACGATTAAGGTCTCTTATTTTTTATAAGCGTGTGTAAAGTCAACGTTTAAACCAGTTGAGTTACGAACAAGACCTTTGATGCTTGGATTTTGTAAAGCTTGTGTCGTTCTGAAGTATACTGGGTTGTAGTAAGCATTGTCATAAAGAATTTTTTCAGCATCTTTATAATCTTTTGCTGCTGCATCAGTATCTAGAGCATCATCAGTGATGGCTTTTTTGTAAGCTGCATCATATTCTTTACTTGCGAATTTACCATAGTTGTAGGCTGCATCTGAAGTGAAGAGACCGTAGAAGGTAGAACCTTCTGGATAGTCACCACCCCAAAGTACTAGAGCAACTTCAAAGTTTTGGTTTTTAGTATCTTCAAGACGTTGTTTGAAGGTTACAAATTTTTCTTCAACTGTAAGACCAGGAAGAGCTTTTTCCCAAGTTTCTTTAATGTAGTCAACTGTCGCTTTAGCAACTGGGCTATCAGCATCCGCAGTAACTGTTACTTTAACAGAATCTTTACCAAGTTCTTTCAAACCTTCTTTAAAGACTTTAGCTGCTTCTTTTTCATCGTAGTTATAGCCAGGTTCAACAAATTTAGTTAAGTCTGAACCATCTTTAAGTTTTGCAAGGCCTGTTGGGGCAATCGCTGTCGCAGGTTTTGAGCCAGTATCCACAGCTGCCGCTACGATTCCAGCGCGGTCAGTTGCCAAGTTAAGAGCCTGACGAATTTTAGTGTTAGCAAGAGCCTCTACTTTACCAGTTTGATTATAAACCATATAAGCAGTTGTTGCTTCTGGTACATCTACAACATCTTTATTTTTCTTGTTAGCATTGTAGATTGCTGAAGTTCCTGAAATGTTAGCTAAATCAAGTTTACCTTGTTTATACATTTGAACAGCAGTATCTGGTTTTTTAACAGTTTGAACATTGATTGCTTTAGTTTTAACTTCTTTAGCATTCCAGTAGTTTTTATTTTTAACAAGTTTGAATGTACCACTTGTACCATTCCATTTTTCAACAGTGTATGGTCCAGAATAAATTTGTTTGTCTGATGAAGTACCGTAATCTTTACCAGCTTTTTTCACAAATTCTTCTTTTTGTGGCATGAAGTTTGCAAATGACAACAAGCTCTTGAATTGTGGTGATGGTTTAGAAAGTGTGAAGATAACTTTGTTGCCTTCAGCTTTAACACCTAAAGAGTTGATATCTTTGTTCGCACCACTGTTAATTTCTTCAGCATTTTTTAAGTGAGCATCAAAAGTCAAATAAGCATACTCAGAGGCAGTAGCTGGATCAACAATACGTTGCCAAGAATAAACAAAATCTTTAGCAGTCAATTCGCTACCGTCAGACCATTTCAAGCCATCACGAAGAGTAGCTGTGTAAGTCAAGCCGTCTTCTGAAACGTCAACACTTTTAGCTAATTCAGGTTGAAGTTTACCTTTTTCGTCAACACGGAGTAAGTTACTTTCAGAGTTCCCAATTGCTAAAGCAGAATAGGTGTCCGTATTTTTGGAAATATCCAATGAGATAATTTCTGTTGGTGTATACCAGTTGATTTCATCTTTGTTTCCTGATTGGGCTGTTGATTTGTTTCCACAAGCCATTAAGAGTGTTGCAGAAGCAAGAGTAACTGCTCCAAGACCTAAACGTTTCCAATTTGCTTTTTGTTGCTCGTTCATGTAAAGACCTCCTAGTCAAACATTTTTTGTGTAAAAGTTGATAGATTAAATTATATCACAATTCAGAAAAAAAGGAATAGATTTATCTGAAAATTTTGATATTAAATTTTTATAAAATACTATAATTTTCAAACCTTATCATACCAAGGATTATGCACTCTTGTGTTAATAAAAAATCAGTCAGATGAATATAATAAAAATCACTAAGAAAACTTAGTGATTTTATCATTAGTAACTATGTAAATAATTATCGATTTCCCATTGTGAAACAAAGGTTGCATATGAAGCCCATTCAATACGTTTAGCTTCAATAAAGTTCGTATAAATATGCTCACCTAGAGCATCAATCACCACTTCATCTGTTTGAAGTGCTTTAAGGGCATTATGTAGAGTAGATGGAAGATCAACAATACCAGCTTCTTGACGTTCTTCCATAGTCATTGTATAGATGTTAGCTTCAACAGGGCTTGGAGCTTCAATTTTATTGATGATTCCGTCAAGTCCTGCTTCTAAAAGCACAGCCATTGCAAGATATGGGTTGGCAGTTGGATCTACAGAACGCAATTCTAAACGAGTACCATTACCACGAGAAGCAGGTACGCGAATCAATGGAGAACGGTTACGACCTGCCCATGCCACATAAACTGGTGCTTCATAACCTGGAACTAAACGTTTGTATGAGTTAACTGTTGGGTTAATAATCGCAGTGAAGTTATAGGCGTGCTGCATTAAACCACCTAAGAAGTAATAAGCATCTTCTGATAATTGCATCCCTCGACTATCATTTTCATCGAAGAACGCATTTTTTCCATCTTTATCAAACAGTGACATATTGCAGTGCATACCTGAACCAGCAATTCCAAATTTAGGTTTTGCCATAAAGGTAGCATATAAGCCATGTTTACGAGCAATTGTCTTAACAACCAGTTTAAAGATTTGAATATTATCACAAGCTTTTAAGGCATCATCGTACTTGAAGTCAATTTCATGTTGACCAACAGCCACTTCATGGTGACTTGCTTCTACTTCAAAGCCCATTTTTGTCAAAACATTAACGATTTCACGACGTGTATTATCAGCTAAGTCAGTAGGAGCTAAATCAAAGTAACCACCATTGTCGTTAACTTCGAGAGTTGGATTTCCTTGTTCATCCATTTTGAAAAGGAAAAATTCTGGTTCTGGTCCCAGGTTAAACGATTTATATCCGACCTCTTCCATGTGTCTTAGGGCACGTTTTAGATTACCGCGGGGATCGCCAGGGAAAGGCTCACCTTCGGCAGTATAAATGTCACAAATCAAGCCTGCGACGGCACCATTTTCATCACCCCAAGGGAAAACAATCCAGGTATCCAAATCTGGGTATAAATACATATCTGATTCATTAATACGGACAAATCCTTCGATAGATGAACCGTCAAACATTGCTTTATTTGATAAGACCTTCTCCAACTGTTCGTCGGTTGCTGGAATTTCAACGTTTTTCATAATTCCCATAATGTCAGTAAACATTAAACGTAAAAACGTGACATTTTTTTCCTTAACTTCGCGACGAATGTCAGCTGCTGTGATTGCCATAGAAATAATTCTCCTTACTATTTCCAAAATCTAGTTCGTAGTTAAATACGAAAGTTACCCATTGACTGTGCTGGTGCTGTAAAACCACCTTGATTTAAGAGTTCATCACGTAGAATCCGCCTAACATCAGCATCAGTTAATGCTTTATCAGCCTGATTAAATTTTGTTTCCCTTTGAATATACTCACGTTTTATGGCAGCTATATTGAGACCATCATCAATGAAATCTTTAATTTCTAACAAACGGTCCATATCATTCAATGAAAACATACGACGATTACCCTCAGTTCGTTCCGGTTTAATCAGTTCTTGATCTTCATAGTAACGGATTTGCCTTGCAGATAAATCTGTTAGCTTCATTACTGTACCAATCGGAAAGACAGCCATCGAGCGTCTTAATTCTTTTTCTTTCATGAATCCCCCTTTCACATCCTTTATTATAACCTATGAAAATTAAATGTCAAGGAGCGATGTGATATTTCCTCACATCGCTCCTATTTTTTTCATTTTTGCAATTTCTTGCGAATAAATTCAATGTCTGTATTGACCAAAATAGCAATAAAAACACCACAAAAGGTTTCAAATACCCTAGCTAAAACATAGACAAAAGTATCTCCAGTCGGAATGGATAGTGTTATCACTAATAAAGCTGCCACCGCTCCAATTATTCCTGCCTTATTATTAATAGCCACATTAATAATGATAGTTAGCATGGTTACAATGGGCACAAAAACTAAAGTTACCCAAAATTGATGATTGAAGAAAATTTGCAGGACATAGTAAAGCATGGCACATAGACCTCCTATACTATTCCCAATAATTCTGGAAGTCCCAAAAGAAACTGTTTCATCCATACTTTCACGTAAACTAAAAACGGCGGTTAAGGCCCCAATTTGTAAACCTTCTAAGCCAAACATATGAAAGAATAAAATGACCAAGAAAACGGAAAGCCCAGTTTTCAAAGTTCTCATCCCTAATTTCATTTTCTTGGGATCAAAATAATATTTCATCTTCGGTTTTCCCCTTTCTGAATATAGTAAGTGTACCATATTCAGCAGTCATTTGTCATTTGGCTTTAGCAAAGGACTAGAAAAAAGTGAATTTTTGAATATTTTCTCAAAAATATAAATTTTTCTTCTTGAAAGCTAAAATATTATATTATAATAAATTATATTTTACTTAGTTAAAGTCATTTTTGATAAAAATTTTAACTATAAGATTCTGTTTTTATATTTCACATAGGAAAAAGAGCCACTATTTTATTTATAGATAAAAATAACAAAGAGAGTTGGTCTAACCAACTCTCTCAATTCTTTTATTGGCGCAGTAGCTGAATGGCTGTTCTTCCTCTACTTGAAAGCGAACAAGCTATTCAGACTTGCGAGGGTGCGTCTAGGGAATCACAGATTCCTAACTTACCGCTTATTTCTCTGTTAATGCAGCTAGTCCTGGTAGTTCTTTACCCTCTAATAATTCCATTGAAGCTCCGCCACCTGTTGAGATCCATGAGAATTTTTCTGCACGGCCTAAGTTAATTGCTGCAGCTGCTGAATCGCCACCACCGATGATTGATTTAACACCTGGTTGTTTAACAATTGAATCCATAACACCGATTGTTCCTGCTTGGAAATCAGGGTTTTCAAAGACACCCATTGGTCCATTCCATACAACAGTTTTAGCGCCTTCAAGAGCTTTATCAAATTCAGCAATTGATTTTGGTCCGATATCTAGACCTAGGAATCCTTCAGATACAGCTTCACCTTCTGTATCGCGAACTTCTGAGTAGTCGGCAAAGGCATTTGCCTCTTTAGAGTCAACTGGTAAAATTAATTTGCCATTTGATTTTTCAAGTAATTCTTTAGCAATTTCAAGTTTATCTTCTTCAACAAGAGAATTACCAATTTCAATTCCTTGTGCTTTGTAGAATGTATAAGTCATTCCACCACCGATAAGAACTTTATCAGCTTTCTTAAGAAGATTTTCAATAACACCGATCTTATCTGAAACTTTTGAACCACCTAGAATTGCAACGAATGGACGTTCCGGAGTTTCAACTGCTTCTTTAATGTATGCAATTTCATTTTCCAAAAGGAAACCTGCAACAGCTTTTTCCACATTTGCAGAAATACCAACGTTTGAAGCATGAGCACGGTGAGCAGTACCGAAAGCATCATTTACAAAAATGCCATCGCCAAGTGATGCCCAATATTTACCTAATTCAGGATCATTTTTAGATTCTTTTTTACCGTCTACATCTTCAAAACGTGTATTTTCAACTAGAAGTACTTGTCCATCTTCTAAAGCATTAATTGCTTCTTCCAATTCAGCACCACGAGTTACTCCAGGGAAAACAACATCTTGACCAAGTTTTTCTGCTAAGTTTTTAGCAACAGGTGCAAGTGATTTACCTTCTTTATCGGCTTCTTCTTTAACACGACCTAAATGTGAAAAGAGAATTGCACGGCCACCATTTTCAACAATGTATTTGATTGTAGGTAATGCGGCAGAAATACGGTTATCATTTGTGATAACACCATCTTTCAAAGGGACATTAAAGTCAACGCGTACGAGAACCTTTTTCCCTTTTAAGTCAAGGTCTTTAACTGTCATTTTAGCCATTTGTATAGACTCCTTAATAATATTTTATACACCCTATTATAGCATAATTTTGAAAAGATAGATAAAAAATGAAAGTAATTAATTATATTTTTCACAAATTTTTCATACAAAAAAAAGGAAGATTTCTCTTCCTTTTTCTATCTAAAATTATTTAGCAATTTTTGCGAAGTACTCAAGAGTACGAACAAGTTGAGCAGTGTAAGACATTTCGTTGTCATACCATGAAACAACTTTAACTAATTGATTTCCATCAACAGTTTGAACTTTAGTTTGAGTAGCATCGAATAATGAACCGAAAGCCATACCAACGATATCTGATGATACGATTGGATCTTCAGTGTAACCATATGAATCGTTAGCTGCTGCTTTCATAGCTGCATTAACTTCTTCAACTGAAGTTTCTTTTTCAAGAACTGCTACTAATTCAGTAACTGATCCAGTTGGAACAGGAACACGTTGTGCAGCACCGTCAAGTTTACCATTTAATTCAGGGATAACAAGACCGATTGCTTTAGCAGCACCAGTTGAGTTAGGTACAATGTTTGCTGCAGCAGCACGAGCACGACGAAGGTCACCACCACGGTGTGGTCCGTCAAGAACCATTTGGTCACCAGTGTAACCATGGATAGTAGTCATTAAACCTTGTTTAACACCAAAGTTATCTTGTAAAGCTTTAGCCATAGGAGCTAAACAGTTTGTAGTACATGAAGCACCTGAGATAACTGTTTCAGTTCCATCAAGGATATCATGGTTAGTGTTAAATACAACTGTTTTCACATCGTCTCCACCAGGAGCAGTGATAACAACTTTTTTAGCACCGTTTGCATGTAAGTGTTTTTCAGCAGCTGCTTTTTTAGCAAAGAAACCAGTTGCTTCAAGAACGATTTCTACACCGTCAGTTGCCCAGTCAATTTGTTCTGGATCTTTTTCAGCAGAAACTTTGATAAAGTTACCGTTTACTTCGAATCCACCATCTTTAACTTCAACTGTTCCGTCAAAACGACCTTGAGTTGTATCATATTTCAATAAGTGTGCAAGCATGTTAGGGTCTGTAAGGTCGTTAATACGAGTTACTTCAACACCTTCAACATTTTGAATACGACGGAATGCAAGACGTCCGATACGACCGAAACCGTTAATACCAACTTTAACTACCATTAGTGATTTCCTCCTTATGAAAATCAAAAGAATTATTATTAAGGGACAAGCCCCTACCTATTGTGAAAAGATTAACAACAAGAACTTGTTCCAACCTTTCAACAGAACTATTATATAACTATTTCTTAAAAATTGCAAACAAAATAACTAATTTCACAAACTTTAAAAGTCCCATAATCCCCTATATATCAAGGGTTTTGTGAAAGTGTTTTCACTGTTATATAGCATAGAAATCCTAAACCTATCAAAAAAGAAGTTAAGACAAAGTCCCAACTTCTTCTTAGTGAATTAATTATTCACCATGATTTTTTTTGATAATTTCTTCTTGAACAGATTTAGGAACATCTTCATAATGGTCAAATACCATCATAAATGTACCACGTCCTTGAGTTGCTGAACGAAGGATAGTTGCGTAACCAAACATTTCTGCAAGAGGAACATATGCACGAACAACTTGTACATTTCCACGAGCTTCCATACCATCAACGCGTCCACGACGAGCAGTAACGTGACCCATAACATCTCCCAAATTATCTTCTGGAGCTGTAATAGTTACAAGCATCATTGGTTCTAAGATTGAAGGTTGTGCAGATTTTGCAGCTTCTTTAAGTGCAAGTGATGCAGCAATCTTGAAGGCAGTTTCGGATGAATCGACATCATGGTAAGAACCATCATAAAGTTTAGCTTTAACGTCTACTAATGGGTAACCAGCAAGGACACCGTTAGCCATAGATTCAACCAAACCTTTTTCTACTGCAGGGATGAATTCACGAGGAACCACACCACCTACGATTGCATTTTCAAATTCGAATCCTTTACCTTCTTCATTTGGAGTAAATTCAATCCAAACGTCACCAAATTGACCTTTACCACCAGATTGGCGTTTGAAGAAACCACGAGCTTGAGTTGAAGCACGGAATGTTTCACGGTAAGATACTTGAGGAGCACCAACGTTTGCTTCAACCTTGAATTCACGTTTCATACGGTCAACAAGGACATCCAAGTGAAGTTCTCCCATACCAGCGATAACTGTTTCACCAGTTTCAACGTTAGTTTCAACGCGGAATGTTGGATCTTCTTCAGCAAGTTTTTGAAGAGCGATACCCATTTTATCTTGGTCAGCTTTAGATTTTGGCTCAACCATTAATTGGATAACTGGTTCTGGAACTTCAATTGACTCAAGAATAACTTTTGCTTTTTCATCAGTCAATGAGTCACCAGTTGTAGTGTTTTTCAAACCAACTGCTGCTGCGATATCCCCAGCATACACTTTTTCAATTTCTTTACGAGTGTTTGCGTGCATTTGAAGGATACGTCCGATACGTTCACGTTTATCTTTTGAAGTATTCATAACGTATGAACCACTTTCAAGGATACCTGAGTAAACACGGAAGAATGTTAAACGACCTACGAATGGGTCAGTCATGATCTTGAAGGCAAGAGCTGCAAATGGCTCTTCATCAGATGCTGGACGAGTTTCTTCTTCTTCTGTATCAGGTTAACACCTTTGATTGCAGGAATGTCAAGTGGGCTTGGAAGGTAGTCAATAACTGCATCAAGCATTAATTGAACACCTTTATTTTTGAAAGCTGAACCACAAAGAACTGGGAAGAATTCAACGTTGATAGTTGCTTTACGAATACCTTCTACAAGTTCTTCATTAGTGATTTCTTCACCTTCAAGATATTTCATCATTAATTCTTCATCAGTTTCAGCAACTGCTTCAACTAATTTTTCACGATATTCGTTAGCTTGATCTACATATTCAGCAGGAATATCTTCTTCACGAATATCTGTACCAAGGTCGTTAGTATAGATTTCAGCTTTCATCTTAATCAAGTCAATGATACCAGAGAAATCATCTTCAGCACCGATTGGTAATTGAATTGGATGAGCATTTGCTTGAAGACGGTCATGAAGTGTGCTTACTGAATAAAGGAAGTCAGCACCGATTTTATCCATTTTATTAGCAAAAACGATACGAGGAACTTTATATTCAGTTGCTTGACGCCAAACTGTTTCAGTTTGAGGTTCAACACCTGATTGTGCATCAAGAACAGTTACAGCACCATCAAGTACACGAAGTGAACGTTGTACTTCAATTGTGAAGTCCACGTGACCTGGTGTATCGATGATATTTACACGGTGTCCATCCCATTGTGCAGTTGTTGCAGCTGATGTGATTGTGATACCACGTTCTTGTTCTTGCTCCATCCAGTCCATTTGTGATGCACCTTCATGAGTTTCACCGATTTTATGGATTCTACCAGTGTAGTAAAGAATACGCTCTGTTGTAGTTGTTTTACCGGCATCAACGTGAGCCATGATACCAATATTACGAGTTTTTGCTAGTGAAAATTCGCGAGCCATTAGGTTGTTTCTCCTATTATTTTTTTGATAAGTTTATTATATCATGATTTATAAAAAACGGATAGGCAGGACCTACCCGTTATCAAGATTATTAAACTTTTGCAGTCTTGATTATTATCAATTCAAAAAATTGAAAAATCTTACCAACGGAAGTGTGCAAATGCACGGTTAGCTTCAGCCATTTTGTGAGTATCTTCACGTTTTTTAACTGATGCACCAGTGTTGTTAGCAGCATCCATGATTTCTTTTGCAAGACGTTCTTTCATAGTGTGTTCACCACGAGCACGTGATGCATTTACTAACCAACGAAGACCTAAAGTTGTACGACGTTCAGGACGAACTTCAACTGGGACTTGGTAGTTTGATCCACCAACGCGGCGTGCACGTACTTCAAGTACAGGCATGATGTTGTCCATTGCAGTTTCAAAAACTTCTAAAGCATCATTACCAGTTGCTTCTTTGATTGATGAAAAAGCATCATATACGATAGTTGCAGCAGTACCACGTTTACCATCAAGCATAACACGGTTGATAAGACGTGTTACAATTTTTGAATTATATAATGGATCTGGCAATACTTCGCGCTTAGGCGCTTGATTTTTACGACTCATTGATTCTTATCTCCCTTCTATTATCCTTTAGGACGTTTAGCACCGTATTTAGAACGGCCTTGTTTACGATCAGCAACACCTGCAGTATCAAGGGCACCACGAACGATATGGTAACGTACCCCTGGAAGGTCTTTTACACGTCCACCACGAATAAGAACAACACTGTGTTCTTGCAAGTTGTGTCCGATACCTGGGATGTATGCTGTAACTTCAATAAGGTTGCTCAAACGTACACGAGCGAATTTACGAAGGGCAGAGTTAGGTTTTTTAGGTGTCATAGTTCCAACACGAGTTGCAACCCCACGTTTTTGTGGTGCAGACATTTTAGTGTGAACTTTTTTATGACTGTTGTAACCGATATTCAAAGCTGGTGAATCTGATTTTTCAATTTTAGATTTACGTGGTTTACGTACCAACTGGTTAATTGTAGGCATCTACATTCTCCTGTATTTTTTTATTTTTGGTTGATATAGCACTTGGTGACAGCCTATATCTGGGTGTACTTTTGCAACAATTGTCAGCACGTCTCTGTACACTTTTGAGAGACCAAAAGTAAAAAGTACCGTCTACTATAGTAACATAGACGGCACTACTTGTCAATTCAATTTCACTTGAATTTTCTTATTTTTTACTATCTTTTCTAAGTTTATATCCAGTTAAACCTACGGCTGCTAACATAACAACTCCAGCACGGATAGCACGCTTTGTACTTTCATCGTTCGATGTTGCAATATTTCCAGCGGTTGTCGAACCAGTTGCATATTCTTTTTTATCAGAACTATTGTTTTTCGTTACATTTTCAGCTACTTTACCAACAACACTTTGACTTCCAACAACACTTGGAACTACAGGGAGTGCTTCTTTAAAAGTTTCTGCAGCATTGGCAGTTACAGCTTTTACTGTTGAAGCTATAACCTCATTAGCTTTTTCTTCAACTTTATTAACTGCACTTGCAATAACTTGACTTGTTTCATTAATAACTGATTTCGAAGCTTTTTCTTCCACCGCTACTTCTTTTTCAGCATTCATTGCATCCTCAACCGGTACAATTGGTGTAGGGACAACTGGTACAGTTTCAACAGGTTTTACAGGAACTGTTGGAGTATCTAAATTTTTATCCCCGTTAGTTACATCTGGGATAATACTACCAGTAGGTACCTTTGGATCAGTGGCAGCAGGTCTGTCAACTGTCGGTTTATTAAGTGTTCCTTTGTCTTCAAGTTGATTTGCAAGGCGTTCTTTTAAGTCTACCACTTGTTGATCATTTGCCTTAATTTCTGCTTCTAAATTAACTTTAAGGCTAGCCAATTCTCCAAGACGTTTATTCTTCGCAGCTAAATCTGAGATTGTTTTAGCTAAATCACGTTTAGCAGCGTCAAGCTCATCTTGAGCGTGTTGTTGGTTTTGAGGATCTTGTTTGATGTCAACTATTTTTTCCAGTTCAACTTTTTTCGCAACTAAAGCCGTCGCTTGTAAAGCAAGAGATTTTTGTTGCTCTTCTAAAGTATGGAGAACAACTTTTTGGCTAGCTAAATTCGCTAACACTTTATCTAGTTCAGCCTTTATTTCTGCTTGGTTTACTTGTGCTTGCTTCAATTGTTTTTGCAAGTAAGCTTTAGACTCTTTTAATTGTTCAACTTGCTTAGCTAAGCTTGTTGCTAAAGTTTTAGCAGCATCTAATTGAACTTTTTTGACATTCACTTGTTTCTGAGCGATAACCACTTGAGCTTCTGATGTTAGGTTATTTAAACGATTTTGAAGTGATGTGATTTTACTAGAAATCGTTACGATACTTGTTTTAAGATTTGCAACTTTAGTTTGATCAATTGTCGTTTTCGTTGGAGCAGAAACAAGCGTTTTATCAAATAAGCTTGCATAACGAATATTGGAAGCTGGGAATACTACATAGTGAGTTCCTAATCCAGCAACAGTTTCAGTTGAAACACCTAGATAGACAGGAGCACTTGGATTAGTCTTATCACTTCTAAGTAGGTTAACTGTATGACCAAAAGTATTGCCATGCATGTTATCAGTAAAGAGCATATATCTCAATGAGTTGTAAATACTCCGTTTGATACCATTCACTGTATAAACATCATTGAAGAAGCCGATGTTCTCATACATATTATCATCATTGCGAATTAAACCAACCGAAGTCGCCGCATTCTCAATCAATGTTCTATCGTGTGGGCCGATGCCATAGTGACCAGCTACACCCGGTTGCCCATAATTAAAGAATGGCACCCTTGTTCCGTGAGTTGCTTTGTAAGTTGTTGTCAAAATACGTGCAAATTCTTGTGACCCCTTAGAGACAACAATTGGAGATAGACCAAGTTGACTACGGACAGAATTAATCATCGATGCCGCAAACAAAGCTAGTTCGTCTTGGATTTCAGGCGTTAACTTATCAGGATTTACAAAACGGTTTAAATCGTTAGCAATATCAACATAATGATTAATTGACGCGCCCGGATTAGCTTTTGAAACCAAAGTTGATTGCATTTGATAGTAAGCATTAAGATAAGATTGGCTACCAATGTAACCACTAGAAATCAAACGTTTAATTTCATTAATTGGGTAACCAGCTGGAGCAACCATTTTGTTAGCACCAGTAATGTTAACATTGATATTGCTAGAAGCTGTCTGAGCTTTAGCTAATTCAGCTTTTTTACTTGCCAAGGCTGCTTGATTACTAGTCAATTCATTTGTTAGTTGTGTTTTAGTTGTATTAGTTACAGTCTTTAAGTTTGTTTGAGCTTTTGCTAAGTCGTCAGACGCTGTCTGAACTGCCTTTGTTGCATTTTCAGCTTGTGTCGTAATAGTTTCTGGTTTTGAAACTAAATTAGTCAAATTAGTGACTTCTTTATTAGCTGCTTTAGCTTGATCAGCTAATTTTTTAGCTTCATTTGAAGCAACTAAAACCTCATTGGCTTGAGCGGCAACTTCTGTGCTGACTTTAACTTCAGCTGCTTTTGTCGCTTGAAGCTGACTGTTAGTTTTTGCTAAATCAGCCTTATGTTGATCAACAAGTGCAGTAAACTCTTCCTCAGAAGCGTTTGAAACGGTTTCTAGGGTTTGTTCAGCTTTTGCAACAGCAGTTTCATTTGCAACTTTTTCAGCTTCCAATTTAGCAACTTCTTGAGTTGTTTTTTCAATAGAAGTATTTACTGTCGAAAGTTCTGTTGTTTTCTTTGCTAAAGTCGCTTCTTTAGTAGCAAGAGCTGCTTGTGTTTCTTCTGCTGTTGAAGTTGGTGCTGCTGCATTACTCGTTTCACGGCTAGCATATTCATCAGCTTTGACTTGTTGTTGCACACCGACACTTGCTCCTAATAAAGCCAATGTAGATGTCAAAGCAATTGTTGTTTTAAGTTGCTTCCCTTTAATGTTTTCGGTTTCCATCTTATTTCCCTTTTCTCTCTCATTCAATTCCTTATTTTTTATTGAAGATATTTCCAACTTCGACAACAACCTTGTTATTCTTAACATCGATTTCAGACACTTTAAGTAGTGACTTGTAAGCCATATCTTCGCGTTCTTCTCTAGCATTTTCGGCAAAAACCGCTACACCAACTAGTGTACTATCAAATTCTGCTAAGAGACTAATCATCCCGGTGATGGTTCCACCACCTTTTAAGAAATCATCTACTATCAAAACTCTACTATTAGGTTGCAAGCTTCGTTTAGATAAAAACATCTTTTCAATACGATCACTCGAAGCACTCGCATAGTTTACCGATACTGTTGACCCTTCAGTGATTTTTAAATCACGTCTAACAATTACAAATGGTACATTCAATATATTTGCAACTGCATTTGCTAAAGGAACACCTTTAGTTGCAACAGTCATAACTGCGTCAATTTTTTGTCCTTTAAAAGCATTTGCAATAATGCGACCAATATTTTGGAGAATTTTCGGAGTACTTAGTAGATCAGATAAATAAATATATCCACCTGGTAAAATACGATTATTCTCCGATAGACGCTCACACAAGTCTTGAACAATACTCTTCGCTTCTTCTTCAGAAATACTTGGTGTAAAGACAACACCGCCACTTGCTCCTGTTAAAGTCTCGATTTCACCGATATTTGATTCTTCAAAAGCTTTTTTAATAATAGCGATGTCTTCAGAGATAGAAGATTTAGCTGCTTCATATTTCGTTGCAAATGTATTTAAACTTGTTAATTTATACGGATTGTTAATCAAGTAATTTGAAATAACTACCATCCGTTCACTACGTCTTAATTTCATAATGACCCCATAATAATGTATTTTAGCACATTATAACACAAAGACAAAAAAAAGACGAACGTTCGCAACTGCAACAAATCGCCTTTTTAAGCTATTCTCGGACTTTTTGATAATAATTTAACAAAAATGTAACAATTAATACTTCGGTTTGTAAAATGAGCGATTATCCATTGCAAAAATACGGTTGGTCATCTCACCTTCACTTACACGCCCCAAAGCTGTAAGCATCATCATCATATTGGCATCAATATTATCAATCATATGTAATATTTCGGCTTCCATAATTCTTGGACGGACAGGACTTCCAAATTCAAGTTGTCCATGATGACTTAGAATTAAATGACGTAAGACAATAACTTCTTCCTTTGTATCATCAATTTGCAATTCGTTAATAACCTTTGTGATTTCTTCATTAATCAAAGAAATATGACCAATTAAATTACCACGAACCGTATATTCTGTATGATCAGGACCAGTTAATTCTAAAACCTTTGCCAAATCATGCAACATAATCCCAGAAAAAAGAAGACTCTTGTTCAACTCAGGGTAAATATCACCAATGCTGTCAGCCAAACGCACCATGGTAGCGGTATGATAGGCCAAACCTGACTCAAATGCATGGTGGTTAGTTTTTGCAGCTGGATAAGTATAAAATTCTTTATCAAATTTACGATAGAGGGCTCTAACAATTCTTTGCCATGTTGCATTTTCAATTTTGAAAAGCATTTGCTCCAAATAATCTCTGACGTCTGAAACACTTACAGGTGCCTTTTCTTTAAAATCACGTGGATCATTTGGTTCACCGTCGCGTGTGTTCCGTAAAGTAATTTGGTTAACCTGTGGTGTCCCATTATAAACTTCACGACGGCCTTTCATATGAACTATTTTACCAGCCACAAATTCCTCAACATTAAAAGGTTGAGCATCCCAAAGATTCCCCGATATTTCTCCAGAATCATCTTGGAAGGTAAAGGCAATAAAATCCTTCCCCGCTCTAGTCTTTCTGACTTCTGCAGATTTTATCAGATAAAAGCCTTCGAATAATTGGTCTTTCTTCATTTGGTTAATTTTCATTAGTATCCTCTTCTAAATCAGGCAAATTAAGTAAGGTTTCGGTATCCTTATCTTGGTAAGTTTCAACCTTGGTTAAGGCTCTAACAATAGCATTTGTTCTTGTAGAAATCAAAGAATCCAGTGTTGAATTAGCAGTATTAATTTGTTTTTGTGCTTTAACTAAAATACCGCCAAATTTTTCAAATTCAACCTTAACATTACCCAAAATCTTACTAATATCGTCAGCATTTTTTTGAATATTTAAGGTTTTGAATCCTACTGATAGGGAATTAAGCAAAGCAGATAAGGTTGACGGACCGGCAACAACAATATTGTCTTCTCTACGGAGAGCATCGAAAAAGGCTGCGCTTCGAACCACTTCTGAATAGAGACCCTCAGTTGGTAAAAATAGAATCCCAAAATTTGTGGTTTCAGGTGGCTTGATGTACTTCTTATTGACATCTTTAGCAAATCGCTTGATAGCTGCTAAAAGTGCTTTTCGAGACTGATCGATTAAAACTTTGTCTCCAGATTCATAGGCATCTTCCAATCGATAATAATCTTCTAGTGGGAATTTAGAGTCAATTGGTAAATAGACATAGTCATCTTCATGTTGACCTGGTAATTTAATGGCATATTCTACCCGTTCGCTAGAACCCTTAATTGTCGCAAACTCTTTTTCATACTGTTGAACAGTTAAGATGTCTTCAATAATTTGACCTAATTGTAATTCTCCAAGAATACCTCTTGTTTTAGTGTTTGAAAGAACTTTATTAAGGGTCCCGACATCTTTAGCAACTGAACGCATTTCACCAAGACCCAAATTAACATTTTCCAGTTGTTTTGAGACAGTTTCAAAGGAGACTTGAAGACGTTTATTTAAGGTTTCTTCTAGCTTTTCTTCGACAGTTCGGCGCATTTCTTCTAAGCGTTTTTCGTTAGAATCTTGCATTTCTTTAACCGATTTTGAAAGATTCTTATCAATCAATGTCAGCCTTTGATCACTACGATCGCGACTTTCTGATAAATTTTGATAGAGAACTGTTTTTAAATCATTCAATTGTTGATAAAGTTCGTTCTGATTGCGATTCACCAATGAACTCATCTCAATAATCTGATTTTTACTAAAACTTTCTAATTGATAAGATAATTGATCCGAAAGATTATCAGCATTGGTCTCTAAAGTTTTTTGCAACAGACCCTCTAAGGCTTGTACTTTTTGATAGAGAAAAATACTGATAACTCCCATCAGAATGAGTAGAATCACAATAATAATTTCCAACTTAACTCCTATCTTTACTTTGAATAATAATGATATAACCTGTTTGAGTACTAACTTCTATTGCCTGTCCTATGAATTCATTACTAGAATAGACTTTTTTCTGAAAATAATTACTAGCATCCAAGTCATATTTCGCCCCTCTTATGGTTAATGGGGATTGACTTTCAGACATGAAAGACACGTATTTCATGCCTTTTACTTCTTTAACCAAATGACTACCACTTGGGCGAAACTGGACAATATTTTGCGCGTCCATCAATTGAATTTGGGACATAAAAGGTTCAATTTCCGGATCGCTAGGAAGATAGAGATTGGACATCAAATGATCTAACCGTCCACCAAAGGCTGCAAATATAGTCACTTGGGCATCTGGAAATTCCTGAAAAATCATTTTAAGGGCTAATTCCGTATCTGTATCGTTTTTTTCAGCTGGTGCTTGTTGGAACTTTTTGGCCCTCTCCTTTATATCCGATAATTCTTGAGCAGAAACGGAATCAAAATCGCCAATCGCATAATCAATTGGAAAATTTCCTGCCATAAGGTGTAGATTTCCGCGATCAATACCAACGAAATAGTCAAATTCCCCAAAAATCCCTGAAAAATCACCACCAGCGACTAAGGCAATCTTAGGCATCTAAAGCTGTCCTTAAGGTTTGAACTTGCGACACTAGGTCTTCAGCTTTAAAGAGATATGAGCCTGCAACGAAAACGTTAGCCCCTGCTTTGGCGCATGCAGCTATGGTTTTATCATCTACACCACCATCAACTTCAATATCAAAATCAAAGCTATTTGCTTGACGCAAGTCAACAACCTGCTTCACTTTATCAAGGCATTCAGGAATAAAAGCTTGTCCCCCAAATCCTGGATTAACAGTCATAATTAAGACTTGGTCGACTAAAGAAAGAACTGGTTCAAGAGCTGAAACTGGAGTTCCTGGATTAATAACCACTCCAGCCTTCATACCGGCAGCTTTAATTTTTTGTAAAGCGCCATGAATATGACTCGTACTTTCTGTGTGAATGGTCATGATATCAGCACCCGCTTGTGCATAGGCATCTACGTAACGCTCAGGGTTAACAACCATCAAATGGCAATCAAAAACGAGTTTACTATGTTTGCGCATACTAGCAACGACATCCGCACCAAAGCTGATATTGGGTACAAATTGCCCATCCATGATATCAATATGAACATATTCCGCATCAGTTTCCTCAATACGTTTCAATTCAGAAGCAAAATTAGCGTAATCAGCCGCTAAAACAGATGGTGCGATTTTGTAACTTGTCATTAGATAGACCTACTTTCTTTTAATTACTTTTTTAAAGGTTTCACGACGATTTTCAATTTCACTGAGAAATTGTAAGAAATTATCATAACGAACTTGCCAAATATCCCCTGATTCAACAGCTGCTTTTACAGCACACTGAGGTTCATGGCGATGACTACAAGAACGGAATTTACAATGATGACTATAATGTCTAATCTCTGGAAAAGCTTCACTTAAATCTTCTGCATTATCGATGGCGTAGTCTAAATTGGAGAATCCTGGCGTATCAGCAATTTTTCCGCCATTAACATCATAGAAACTGACAGCACGAGTGGTATGGCGTCCGCGTCCCAAACTATCTGAAATGGCTGCCGTCTCCAAGCCGAGTTCTGGTGAAATTTTATTGAGCAGAGTCGATTTACCAACCCCGGTTTGCCCCATAAAAACAGTAATTTTACCAGTCAAATGAGGTAGTAAATCTTCCAAGGACAAGGCAAAATCATAGCCAATATCATGATATTTTTGAGCAATAGCCTCAATGTCAGACAGATCATCAAGCAAATCAAGTTTCGAAATATAAACAATTGGTTTTATAGCTTTGTTTTCCAGCAATACTAAAAAGCGATCTAATAGATTACTATTAAAATCCGGTTCTTTAGCCGACATGACAACAACAGCTTGATCGATATTGACAATCGGTGGTCTAACCAATTCATTTTTACGCTCTTGAATTGCTAGAATGTAGCCTTCCGAATTATCTTCAGCAGAAAATTCCACAAAATCACCAACATAAGGGATTTGGCCTTTTTTCCTAAAATTTCCACGCGCTCGTGTTTGAAATACTTTTCCTTCTGACTCAACATAATAAAAGCCAGCTAGGGATTTAACAATTCTACCTTGCAAATGAACTCCTCTTAACTATAATAACAATAAGTTCATTATAGCAAAAATAAGGACTTAAAGCAGTAGATTTACATTTTTGTAAAGCTGAGAGTCTCAAAAATATCAGAGCCTTATTTTTTTATTAATAATTAGTGCAAAATTCTTGCAGGAGATTTTTTCTTGTGGTATAGTTCTCAGGGTAACTATTTGAATTTCTGAAAATATAATGTATTTCATTCATCTACAAAATCATCACTTACAAAAGGAGAGAAATATGTCAACAGATTACAACGTTGATATCCATGGCAAACACTTTAATAGAACCGCAATGGTCATTCTATTATTGGTCGCAACCTTTGCCGGGATTTTAAATCAAACCAGTCTTGGAACTGCTATTCCTACTCTTATGGATAGTTTTAACATCAACCTGGCAACAGCTCAACAAGCAACAACCTGGTTCTTATTAGCAAACGGGATTATGATCCCTGTCTCTGCTTACCTGGCTACTCGCTTTTCAACAAAATTACTTTATGTCTTTGCCTATGCCACTTTGGTAATCGGTTTATTGATAACTGCTCTTGCCCCAACATCGAACTGGACTCTTTTCCTTGTTGGACGTATCGTTCAAGCCATCGCTGTAGGGATCACAATGCCTCTAATGCAAGTGGTTATGGTCAATATTTATCCACCTGAACAACGAGGTGTAGCTATGGGGCTCAGTGGATTAGTTGTCGGACTTGGCCCTGCCATTGGCCCAACATTTGCCGGTTGGCTCTTAAAACATGATATCATCCTCTTCGGCCATAATTTGGCTTGGCGTGCTATCTTTGTCTTACCGCTCATTATATTGGCTATTTCCTTCTTGCTATCTCCATTCTTAGTGAAAGATGTTATTCCAAACAAAAAAATGACTTTAGATGTCCCTTCCTTCATCTTGTCAATTATCGGTTTTGGCCTTTTCCTTTGGGGATTTACCAATGTAGCTAGCGACGGTTGGGGCGATATCAAAACAGTTATCACACCAATTCTCGTCGGAGTGATGTTCATCGCAATCTTTATTCACCGTCAATTAATTTTGGACCAACCCTTTCTTGATATCCGTGTCTTCAAAGTAAAACAATTCTCCATGACGACCCTTGCTATTGCTCTGTCGATGATGGCTATGATGGGGGTTGAGATGATGCTTCCGCTATACTTACAAAATGTACATGGTCTTTCAGCTCTTGATTCAGGGCTTGTCCTATTACCCGGAGCCCTAATGATGGGACTTGTCAGCCCTATCGCAGGTAGTGTCTACGATAAAGTTGGTGCTCGCCGCTTAGCTTTAATTGGGTTTTCAATCCTTGGTATAGGGACTATCCCATTCATTTTCCTTACGGGCACAACACCAGACCACTATATTACGCTATTGTATGCTGTTCGAATGTTCGGTATCGCTATGATTATGATGCCTTTAACAGCTTCAGCGATGAGCGCCTTACCGCCACATGAGGCCGCTCACGGAACCGCTTCTAATAATACGGCTCGTCAAATCGCATCTGCTATTGTTGTTGCCCTCTTATCAAGTGTGACACAAAACGTCATCAATACTAATAAACCTTCAAAACTTTTACAAGAACAAAACCCACTCGAATATGCTGCTAAGATGCTTGATGCTAGCTTAAAAGGCTTCCATGTCTCATTTGCCATTGGTCTTTCCTTCGCCCTTATTGGTTTTGTTGTCGCCCTTTTCCTTCGCAAAGGAAAAGTAATTGAAGTAGAAAAGGAGCTTTAAGATGACTCTATTACTCATCATATTATCAACAGTCCTATCCTTCGTGACCTGGATGTATATCCAAAAAGCAGGACTTCGATATCTATTAGGTAGCCTATCATTAATCACTCTTTTAATAAGTACGCTCCTCTTAACCAATCATTTTGTCAACCACAGTGGTATGAAAGTGGAAACAAAAACAGAAGAAAAAGTTATTTATACAGCTGGTGATCCCAATACCTCTTTCGGACTGCTGATTAACCAAAAAATTGGTAGCAAGTCTGACCACCATGTTTTGGTCTTTAGAGACAGAAAAGACCAAAAAGAAGCCAAAGCTCACTTTGTTCCCAATAAGAAAAAAATCAATCAAGCTATTAAAAAGACAGCTAATTATCAATTAGCTGATACTGACAAAGCTATTCTTAAAACAAGAACCAAACGATATGTTTGGGCTTCTGATTTTGATAAACTTATGTACGGTTTTGGGGGCGAAAATCATGAACTCATTTCGGAAAAATCACAAATCATTGTCCCAAAAGATTCTTGGTTAGTTCTAACACCAAAACAAGCTAAAAGATTAACTAAATTAGCACCTCAGCTTAAATTACAACAAGAAAAAGCCATGAAAGCTAACCCCAAAATGGCTATGCAGATGCAAGCATTAGCCAAAAAAGATCCAAAAGCCTCCACCAAAATGCAAATAGAGCAATTGAAAAAAGCTCTTGACATTACAGAATAGAAATAGCCTTTCCTATATAGGAAGGGCTATTTCTGAAATAAGAGGTAAGTCATTTATTCAAACAGGAATCTATCCTGTCATCATAACAAGAAAAACTAACATTGCTCCACCAAAAATGAGAAGAAAAGCTACTACCGGCCAAACAAATTTCAACCAATGAGAATACTTCATATCGAGCATTTGTAAAGTTGCCATAACCAATCCAGTAGGTGCAAGAAACAGCATCGCATATTGTCCAAACTGATAAGCCATAACAACAATATATCTCGGAATACCGACAGTATCTGCTAATGGTGCTAAGATCGGCATTGACAATACTGCGAGACCTGAAGATGAAGGAACAACAAATCCTAAGAAGAAGTAGATAATCATCATTACGATGATAAAGATTGGCCCACTAACATGAGAGGCAATTTTTGAAGCACCAAATAACATGGTATCCGAAATAAAACCTTGATTCAATATAATATTAATACCACGTGCCAAACCGATTATTAAGGATACCCCAATTAAACTAGCGGCTCCATCAACAAATTCATCAACTACCACCTTCTCTCCCACACCATCTGGTCCAGTTGCCGTTAGGAACATGATGACAATGGTAATCGCTAGAAATGATGAAGCCATCGTTGGGAACCACCAACCTTGTGACATAACACCCCAGACCATTAGTGGGAAAGATATTGTAAATAAAATAAGAATCAATTTTTGTCTAAGAGTAAATTTTGCATCTGCCAAGCCAGCAACTAGGCCCCATTTTTCATTGAATTCTTCCCGATCTTCATAAGAGTAAGAAAAACTTGGATTAGATTTTATTTTTTTAGCATACCAATATAAGTAAGCCACAACAAAAATAGCACCAGCAATACAGCCAAAAGTACGCCAACCTAAACCTTCTGTAAAACTAATACCTGCTGCATTTGAAGCAATTACAGATGAGAAGGGGTTAATAGTCGAGAATGAAGTACCTACAGAACTAGCTAAGAAAATAGCACCAACACAAACAATTGAATCATATCCCATAGCCAAGAAAACGGGAACTAAAATGGGATAAAACGCTACTGCTTCTTCTTCAATTCCACAAAGTGTACCACCTAAAACCATTAACAGTGATACTAGAAAAATAAGGGTAAACTCTCTTCCTTTAGTTTTTTTGGTTAATGCGATTAATCCTGACTCAAAAGCACCACTTCGACGTACCACACCAATCATACCACCAAGAACCATGATAAATACCATGATGTCAACAGCTTCAATGGTTCCATTTACCATACTTGTTGTAATATCAGCTGGGCTAGCAGGGTTTTGTTTTAATCTTTTGTATGTATTTGGTACAGAAATGGGTTTACTAATGGCACCAGAAGTAAAATCTTTGATTTTAATATTGACACCAATTTTATCTAGCTGATCTTGAGTTGCAGATAATTTTTTAACAGAACCAGTAGGTTCTGTAATCACCAACTTTGAACTTTCAAGATTATATTGTAATTTAGCATATGAACCGGAAGGAACAATATAGGTAGCAATAACCGAAATAATAGTTAATATAAATAGTATTGTGAAGGCACCAGGCATGCGAAAAGGTTTTTTTGCTACTACCCCTCCTTCTGTGTTTACACTCTTTTTCATATCAAATCTTCCTTAAACGTTTATTCTAAAATATGTTGTTATATCAGTATCAAAGGCGTGAAAATTGGAGGATAATTCTTACTTTTAAGATTCACGCTACCTAAATCATATTATTTTGTAATATGTGTACCAGTTTGACCCTTTAGGGCAGCTTCTAATCCATCTAAAGAGGTAATAATAGCTTTTCCATGAGGATTTTGGTCAAGGAAACTGAGACAAGCAATAATCTTTGGTAACATACTCCCTCTAGCAAACTCTCCGTGATTGACATAATCAATCAATTCCCCTGACGTAACATCTGTTAAACTTTCTTGATTTTCTTTTCCAAAATGAACGTACACATGTTCAACAGCAGTTAAAATAATTAACTGTTCTGCACCAAGTTTTCCAGCTAGCAAAGCACTTGATTGATCTTTGTCAATAACTGCAGCTACACCTTGGTAAGAATTGTCCTCATTTAGAATGACAGGAACTCCTCCGCCACCTCCTGCAATGACAAGCATTCCAGATTCAATTAAGTTTTTAATGCTGTTTAATTCTAAAATATCTTTAGGTTGGGGCGAAGCCACTACGCGCCTATAGCCCCGTCCTGCGTCTTCAACAAACGTATACCCTTTTTCAGCTGCAATTTTTTCAGAAGTTTCCTTATCATAGAAGCTTCCTATTGGTTTTGTGAGATTGTAAAAAGCACCATCATTAGGGTCAACTTCAATTTGCGTTACGATCGTAGCCACTTCTTTTTCAATGCCTTCTTTACGTAATTCATTTAGTAAACTTTGTTGAAGATGGTAACCAATATATCCCTGACTCATTGCCCCGCATTCAGGAAAAGGAAAGGAGGCGCCTTGACCTTGTTCCGCAGCAAAATTCATCCCTAAATGAATTGCACCAACTTGTGGACCATTTCCATGACTTATAACCACCTCATGCCCAGCTTTAATGAGCGCAACGAGAGATTTGGCAGTACCTTTAACCAAACTAAGTTGTTCTTCTGGAGAATTTCCGAGAGCATTGCCTCCTAATGCTACAACAATTTTTGTCATAATATCCCCCCTAGTCGCCTAAGGTTGCCACCATGACAGCTTTAATAGTGTGCATCCGATTTTCAGCTTCTTGGAAGACAACTGAATGAGGACCCTCAAAAACTTCATCTGTGACTTCCATCTCTTTCAAACCATATTTGTCAAAAATTTCTTTTCCGACTGTGGTATCAATATTATGGAAAGAAGGCAAACAGTGCTCAAAGATAACATTTGGATTTTTTGTCATCTCAATCATTTCCTGAGTCACACGATAAGGTTCTAGTAAAGCAATTCTTTCTTTCCATACTTCATCTGGTTCTCCCATTGAAACCCAAACATCTGTATAAAGAACATCAGAGTTAAGAACTCCCTGTTCAATATCGTCAGTTACCTCAATGATCGCTCCAGTTTTATTAGCAATTTCTTGACATTTGCTTAAGAGTTCTTTTTCAGGTTGAAGTTCCTTTGGACATACCAAATGGAAGGTCATCCCAACAATTGCTGCCCCCATCATCAAGGCATTAGCGACATTATTACGACCATCACCAACATAGGTAAAGTTAATTTCTTGATATGGTTTTTTAAGACATTCTTTTGCGGTTAAGAAATCCGCTAAAACTTGTGTTGGGTGGTCAGCATCTGTTAAACCATTCCAAACAGGTACTCCAGCATATTCTGCTAAAATTTCAACCGTTTCTTGTGAAAATCCACGGTATTCAATTCCATCATACATACCACCAAGAACCCTTGCTGTATCCTTAGCCGTCTCTTTCTTACCCATCCGACTTCCTGTAGGGCCAAGATAAGTTACATGAGCACCTTGATCATATGCTGCAACTTCAAAAGCACAACGAGTTCGAGTAGAATCTTTTTCAAAAATGAGTGCGATATTTTTACCTACCAACTTCTGCTGTTCAATTCCAGCATACTTAGCACGTTTTAAATCTTCAGAGAGATTTAAAAGAAATTCGACTTCCTGAGTTGTAAAATCCAATAAAGTTAGAAAATTACGATTACGTAAATTTTTCATTGCTAATTGCCTCCTTTTTATTTATACTCTTAGTATAGTTAGCGCTTTCACAAATCTTCAGTTTTACTCAAAAATAATCACAAATAAATTTTAGGAATTTTTTATGCTCGATATCTTATCAGAAAGTCACTTAGAAAGACGACAAAGAATTATTGTTGCAGCTATAACTATTGCTCTAGCAGCACAAATTCATATTTCAACAATAACTGACGGCTTTATACTGACCTTATCTCTTTTTATACTGCCCGTTTTTTTATTTTTCAACGATGATGTCAATCCCTTTAGTATTTGTTTGGGAATTGCAATAGTTTCCCCTATATTCAGAGGATTACTATTAATGGTAGTTGGAGATGCCTCCTTTTTAAAAATAATCGAATTCGTGTTAACGGATATGGCATTCTATTTATGTTATGGATCTTGCTTTTATTTTATATATTGGAGTCGCTCCTACCGTAATAAAGGAACATTTTTTTTAGCCATCATCATTTGTGATTATCTTTCAAATATTTTGGAAATAAGTCTTCTCTTAAATTTTCACCATTATTCATTAAAAATTTTTCAACTTCTATTTTTAACAGCATTAATCAGAGCTTTTGTTAGTTGTGCCTTAGCTTACACATATAGTTATATGTCACTTCTCTTATTAAAGGATTATCACGAACAACGCTACTATTATTTTATTTGGTCAACCTCTGCTGTAAAAAGTGAAGTCTATTTTATGCAAAAAAATATACTTGAAATTGAAAACATTATGAAAAATGCATATTTATTGGATAAAGAGTTGACAAAACATCATCTTCCTCAAGAATACCAACATTTATCTTTAGATATTGCCAGGGATGTCCATGAAATAAAGAAAGATTATCAAAATGTGATAAAAGGATTAGGTACTTATTTTAGTGTTGAAAATGAATCGAGCATGTTACTTAAAGATATCTTTCGTATTGTTTTATCATATGTTAGAAGTTTAATTCAAGCCCATCAGCAAGATATTATCATAACAGAACATATCAAAAGCAAGATGAGTGTTTCCAACTATTATTTCCTCCTTACTGTCATTTCAAACATTATATTAAATGCAGTTGAAGCAATAGATAAGCAAAAAAATGGCACAATCGCTGTCAGTACAAAAGAAGACGATCATTTACTAATAATAACTATTAAGGATAATGGCCCAGGTATTTCTGAGAAGATGAAAAAATATATTTTTCAACCTGGTTTTTCAACAAAATTTGATGCCAATGGGGATATTTATCGTGGTATTGGCTTATCTAATGTCAAAGTTATTGTAGAAGAACAATTCGAAGGAAAGATTTCTTGTTCTGATAACAACCCTAAAGGTGCCATCTTTACGGTTACTCTTAGTAAAGAACGGTTAATGAAAGGAGTGAGCGAATGAGATTTTATATCATTGATGACGATCCATCGATGACAATGATTCTTCAAGAAATCATTGAAGAAGATTTTAATCATACAGTATGCAAAAACCACAAATGATTCTACCGAAGCCTATAATGATTTGTTGTTGATTGATATTGACATTGTTCTGATAGACCTACTTATGCCTAAACTAGATGGAGTAACTTTAGTTGAAAAAATACATAAGAGTCGGCCTAAATTAAAATTCATTATGATTTCTCAAGTAAAAGATGAAACTCTTCGTCAAAATGCCTACCACGCAGGAATAGAGTTTTTTATTAGTAAACCAATAAACATCGTTGAAGTTCGTTCTGTGGTTAAAAAAGTCAAAAAAAGCATTGAAATGGAGGCCAAGTTAAAACTTATACAAGATCTTTTAGGACCGAATCTTGCTCAGAAAACTCAAGAAAATATTGAAGAACGACAACTCGAAAAAATCCGAACCATATTATCCTATTTAGGGATTACTTCAGAAGCAGGCTATACTGATATTATGACTATTTGTAAAGTCATGCTTGATCATAACATCACCTTCGAAAAAGTAGACTTTGAAGACTCCTTAGGATTAGATGCTCATCAACAAAAAATCATCTTGCAACGGGTTAGACGTGCTGTAAAAAAAGCAATGATCAATATTGCTCACCTTTGTATTGACGATTTTGAAAATGAAATCACACTTCAATATGCAAATGCACTATTTGGCTACCAAAATATTCACCAGGAAATCCAAGTCATTCAAGAACAAAGTTATCATGGTGGTAAAATTGCACTACGTAAATTCTTTGATGAACTCATCGTTCAAAGTCATAATGCACTTTATACATAATAGTAACAATAAAGAATGACCTCATCTTCATCGATTTAACTCCATATATAAAAAGATTCCTATTTATTTCACATAAATAGGAATCTTTTTATATATTTACTTCTTTTAAAGCGTCAGCTAATTTACCAAATTCTGCTATAGTAAGTGCTTCACCACGAACTGAAGGTTTAATATTTGAAAGCTCTAGAGCTTTTTCTAGCTTCGTTTTAACTTCTTCAGTTTTGCCAAAATGACTGGTTAAATTGTTCCAAAGAGTCTTACGACGATGGACAAAGCCCATCTTAGCAACTCGGAAGAAGAAATCCTCATCTTGAACCTTAATTAAAGGTTCAACACGGCGTTCCATTTTTAGGATAGCAGAATCCACATTTGGTGCTGGAACAAAGACTGTTCTTGGAACGATAAAGGCAACTTTTGCAGCCATATAATATTGAACGGCAATTGATAAACTACCATAAGCTTGGTGTTAGGTTCAGCAGATATGCGATCGGCCACTTCTCTTTGCATCATAACCACAAACTCTTGGAAAGGAATTTTACTTTCAATCAAGTGCATGAGAATTGGAGTCGTGATGTAATAAGGTAAGTTCGCAACAACTTTGATAGGTAATTCCGGATTTTTAAAAGCTTTTATTTGTGTTTGTAAATCAGCTTTCAAAATATCTTGATTAATAACTTGAACATTGTCAAAATCTCTTAAGGTATCTGCTAAAATGGGAACCAAACGATCATCGATTTCAAAAGCCATAACTTCCGCTGCATTCTCAGCTAAAAACTCAGTTAAAGCTCCAATACCAGGACCAATTTCAATAACATTCACATCCTTATCAATCTTTGCCGTATCAACAATCTTTTGCAAGATATTGGTGTCCGTCAAAAAGTTTTGACCAAAGGAT
Source organism: Streptococcus penaeicida (assembly GCF_002887775.1). Lineage (GTDB taxonomy): Bacteria > Bacillota > Bacilli > Lactobacillales > Streptococcaceae > Streptococcus > Streptococcus penaeicida. The sequence continues at coordinate 42,286 of NZ_LOCM01000032.1, forward strand.
TTTTTAAAAGTGAAACCATGGCGTTCAAGGATAGCTCTAGTCACACTGTAATCAGCAATTCTCATTTAATTTATATTCCTACTTTTTTCTTTTCTCTATTGTAGCATAATTTTTTTACCTCATAAAAAAATGGGAAAAATTTGTCAAAATGTATTGACAATATTTCATAAATTGTTTATTATTTTTTTATAAGATTAATCTAATTAAATTAAAAATCGTCGACTAAAAAATAAATTAATACTAAGCAGAAAGGATAGTTAATGAAAAAAAAGATTTTTAAAATAGTTGTTTACATTTTGACAATATGTAGTATTTTTCCTTATTTATCTTCAACAGTAACTACTGTTTATGCAAATGAAGAAAAGTATATCAGTCAATCAGAAGTTGATGCCGTTGCAATCGAATTCGAAAAATTATTTTCAAATGGAATAATTATTTCTGGTAATAATTATTCTATTAACTATGATTATTTAAATAATAACTATACATCTGAAGAAATACAGGCTTTCATTAATTTGATGGCCTCTAGTGAGTTATCTCCTATATCTTCGGGCCGTAGAAAAAGAAGCATAAGTTCATTTGTAGTTTGTATGAAAGACAAAGCTGTTTCAGATATTGCTGATATGTTTAAAGTTAGTGCTTTTGTTAGTTTTGTACAAAGAAAGGCTTGGAAAGAAGCAGCCAAATTTGCCGTCTCTTGGTTAGCTAAAAATGGGATTAAACGAAATGTGGCAGCTACAGCTGCACTTTTATCTTGGTACGGAATTCAGTGCGCAGGACATTAAAATACTGGGTAAAATATGACTTCCCGTTAGCCTTATTGTCAACAGTTTGTTATCTCATTTTTTCTTATTTATTAAGCCTTGGACACGGCAATTTTCATCCAAATTGGTTTGAAATTTTAGGTTTATTTCTTCTCATTAATTTAGTTGAATTAATTTTTCGAAAACAATAGACAGCAAATCAAAAACTCACAAGCCAACCTTGTGAGTTTTCATTATTTATTGTAGTCAGCCATGACCTCTTCAACTTCTGCTAAAGTAATGCCAAAAAGATCCAGTCTTTTTAAAAGTTGTTTTCCATTGCAGTAGCCAATGCGGAGTTGATTCCCCAAAAATTCCCGTCTTTGTCGACTTTCTTGACCTAGAGTTAAACCCAGCCTCATTAAATCGGCACTTGTAATATCAAACTGGTTATCATCATCAAAAGCTTGGGTTACTTTTGACAAGGCTTTTTGCAAGTCCTCAAAAGAGGCATGTTCAACACCCAGTGATCGTCCCTTGGACTTGGATCCTGGAACAGCCTCGTCACGGTTCAAAAAGGCATGGCGGACCGTTGGTACAGCTTGCATGATGATTTTTCGAATCCGTTCCCCATTGTAATCAGGATCCGTGAAAACAATAACACCACGTAAGTCTTGCAATCTCTGGATGCGTTCTAAATCTTCCTCATTGATCGCTGAACCTTGCGTTTCGTAGGTATCGACTTCATAAAAACGTCTTAGATTAGCTGTATCGTCCTTACCCTCGACAACTACCACTTCTTGAATTTTAATTCTATCTGTCAATTCTAAAAATCCTTTTCGCATTTTCTGTCGTTGCGGCAGCCACTTCCTCAACTGAAATACCCCGTAATTCCGCAATCTTATCAACCACATATCGGGTATAGGCTGTGCGATTCTCCCGACCACGCTTAGGAACAGGCGCTAAGTAAGGGGCATCGGTCTCTACCAAGATTTTGTCTAGGGGTAATTGCTGAGCTGCTTCCTGAATGTCTAGTGCTTTTTTGAAAGTAACGACTCCTGAGAAAGAGATAGTCATGCCGAGCTCTATGAATTTGTTAGCCATTTCTAAGGAACCCGAGTAAGAATGCATGATTCCCCCACGAGGGCCCACACCAGCTTCTTTGATGACTTGATAAGTATCTTCTAAAGCCTCACGGGTATGGACCACAAAAGGTAAATTATAATCCTTAGACAGTTGAATTTGTTTCTTAAAGACCTCAATCTGTACTTCTTTAGGATCTTCCATCCAATGATAGTCCAGACCAATTTCCCCTAAAGCAGTCACTTTAGAGTCCTTTAAATGTGAAATAAGCATCTCCTCAACGTCCTGGTTATAAGAACCAGCTTCCGTCGGATGCCAACCAATAGTGGCATAAACCTCAGGGTACTTATGGGCCAAGGCAAGTGCACCATCAATTGTTTCTTGGTCAAAGCCGACCACATTATGATAAATCACGCCCATCTCTTTAGACAGAGCCAACTCCTCATCCTCTTTACCAATAAAGTTCTCTACATTTAAATGGGTATGGGTATCAAAAATTTCAAGCATTTTGTGACCACCTTTCAATTTACACTTCTCGTTTGACTATTATAACATATGTCACTTGCCTTTGGCAGAAGATGCCACTCAAAAACAGCTAGACAGGGTCCTAGCTGTTTACATTTCATAATAGGATAAAAGGCTTAAGATTTCCAGTACATTTTGCGTTTGACAAATCTTATTAAAGCAGTCTGGATTTTGACTGATGTAGTGAATCACTGAAAAGAGTTTCTTAAATTCTGAACTTTTTAAGACTTCCTTGGTTACCGAAATCATCATAACAATGGAAATCATCTCGCCATGCCAATCAATAGGTTTTTTTAAAGTTGCAATGGAAACCATGGATTGTTTGACAAATTTAGGGTTAGCATGGGGCAAGGTTATAAAAGGTGCCACTCTTGTACTTGAAAAACGATCCCGTGATAAGAGTTCATTAACAAACTGCGCTTCAACATGATCATGAGCCAATAAATTATTTCCCATAAAGCGTAAAATAGCTTCAGGGTTATCCAATTCCAATTGCGGATAGATAAAGAAAGGTTGGGTAAATGAAGCTAAATCAAAGCTTTGGCCCTGTTCACCAGGGCTATTTTCTAACATATACTTTTCAATGGTCATCAAATCATCTTGGCTTATCATCGGTGAAATCTGAATAACAGGAATTTTCTCCATTTCTAAAGCCACTGTTGATAAGATAAAATCATAACCTGAGTGTTTCCTTAACCCACTAGACTCTTTATGATTGACCAAATCCACCACCTGAAGTTCAGGAAACTCTCGATTGAGACGGGCCTCAATAAAGGTGGCCATCGCCTTGGAATATTCACTAACTAATAGGACCTTAAAAGTCTTGCTTTTTTGAAATTTTTGTCTTTCAATAGCCGACTGAAAATGAATGGTTAAGTAAGCAATCTCATCCTGAGGAACAAAGTGCTCTTCTTGCTTAAAATAGTCATCCAAGAGCAACTGTAAAACCAAAAACAGCTGTGGATAGGCATAAAAAACGGCCTCCGTCAACGGATTTGAAATGCTCAAGTGATAGTTTAAGCGAAAATAGGTCGACGAAAGATGGGAGCTAAGGTTGCTTTTGAGAATAGCATCTTCTCTCAGAGGGTAAGATAGAATATCGCTGACTTGCTGAATCAAATAATCCATCAATGCCGCTGCTTCTTGATCAAATTGTAGATCTGGCCGCAAAGAGGGAAGCGACGAAGCAATTCTTAAAGCCAAATAATTAATTTCACTAGGTGAAAATTGGATAGGATAAATCATAGCCAGTTGCGCTAGAACTTGACTAGAAATTGCTTGCGCCTGCGAATTTTCGACAGCTTCTACTTCTGAAAGACTTAACTCAACTTCCTTAGAACTTTTCATCCTTTCTAACATAAAATAGATATGATAGTCAATATTACTTAAATCACTATCAACAGAAATCTGATTAGCTTCTAAAACTTCTAACAGGGTGTCTCTAACCACTTTCAAACGGTCTTGCTTAAAGAACTCTTTTAGGGAAGGATTTTTTAAATCAGATTTCTTCATCTTTTTTAAAGTTTGTATCAGCAACCGTCGCTTCTGGTCTTCCTCACCAAGGACATAAGTTCCATAACCAGGTTTAGTCATTAATTCTAAGCGATGGTAAGCAAAGTAAGGCTTTAATTTGCGAATTTCTTCTTGGATTAACTTCCGGTTAACAAAGAGTTGCTCGGCTAATTCATCCAAACTAATCTTATCATTTGGATTTTGAAGAATATGAAAGACAATCAGTTCTTGCAACTGTTGATTATCTGGAGGTGTCTGTGCCACTTCCATCAGTTGTTCTAAGAGTTTCTCTTTGTCCAAAGAATCTCCCTTTAATAAGATGCCAATCCCTTTTTTTCGTTCCAAAACAAGGCTATTTCTCTGTTTCTCAATCAGTGCATTGATCGTAGAAAGGTCTTTTTGTAGGGTCCGCTCTGAGACAGCTAATTTTTTAGCAAGAACACTAGTTGTTTGGTAATATTCTTGTTTAATCAAATCTTGCACTAACTGGATTTGTCTTGAATTCATAGGTTCCTTTCTTCAAAAACGCCGAAAATCGATATGCTTCTATCATAGCATATCGATTTTCTATTTGATTTTCAGATTAAATTTCTTTCAATAAGTTCTTAACATCTTCTTTAGTTGGAGCGTTTAATAAAGCTTGACGGAAATCTTGGTCCATCAATTTACGAGATAAGCTTTGTAAAATTTTGAGATGGATATCATCTTGATTATTTTCCGGAACGGCAATCATAAAGATCAATTTTGCAGTTTCACCGTCTAAGGATTGCCAGTCAAGACCTTTTGTTGAACGTCCAAAGGCTAAACTTGGTTTTTTGACTAGCGCAGATTTAGCATGCGGAATAGCAATTCCCATACCAATACCTGTCGTACTTTCGCCTTCTCGCGCATATATGTCGTCTTTAAAAGTCTCTAATTCAGCAACATTACCTGTATTGACCAAACGACTGGCTAAATCAGTAATGGCGCTATCCTTACTGTCATCAGCCAAATCTAAAGTAATACTTTCATCTGCTAGTAGATCCATAACATTAAGTTGTGATTGCTCAGAATGACTGATCTTTTCTTCAGTAATATTTTCATCCACATGAGTTGCTCCAGTTACAGGACCAGCTACTTGGAGTTTCGGTTTTAAGAAACTTAACATCAGAACTGTAACCGCGATGCCAACGATAACGGATACAAAGAACATTAAGACATTATCCACAGCACCTAGTACTGCGACAATTGGACCCCCATGGGCAACATGGTCAGTTACACCTGAAAGAATAGCAATTACACTACCAACCATTGAACCAACAACAATACTTGGAATAGTACGAAGTGGGTCCGTTGAAGCAAATGGAATAGCCCCTTCAGTAATACCAAATAAGCCCATAGCAAGTGATGCTTTACCTGCTTCACGCTCTGCCTTAGTGTAACGGTTCTTCAATAAAAGACTTGCAACCCCTAAAGCTAAAGGTGGGATACAAATAGCAACCGCAATTGGTCCCATAACAGAGTAGTTGCCATCAGCAATTAGACCTGAACCAAATAGGAAGGCTACCTTGTTGAAAGGTCCACCCATATCAAAGGCAATCATTGCCCCTAAAATCATGGCAAGGATAACCTGACTTCCACCTTGCATGCCCGCCAAGAAGTGAGTGAGTGAGGTGAAGAGCCATGCAACCGGACCCCCAATGACATAGATAAATAGGAAACCAACAATCAAGGTTGTTAAAATCGGAATGACAATAATCGGCATGATTGATTGAAGCGCCTTTGGAACCTTAACTTTTTTAATCGCTAGAGCAATAAAACCGGCAAGGAAACCGGTAATAATACCACCGATGAAACCAGCGTTAGCAGTACTACCATATAGCGAACCATTGGCAGCAAGCATACCACCGATAAAACCAGGTACTAAACCAGGACGATCGGCAATACTTTCAGCAATAAAAGCTGATAGAATTGGAACCATTAGACCCATAGCAGCTCCACCAAGTGTTAGCATGGTTGACCACATGGTTCCTTCTGGAACTTTCAAGCCTTCTGGAGTTGGGTGACCACCTAAAGACAAAGAAACAGCGATCAGCAAACCACCTGTTACAACAAAAGGTACCATATAGGAAACACCCTTCATCAAACTACGGTATATTTTTTGTCCCAGGCTATCTTCACCAGCTTGAGCTGATTCTTCCGAAACTTCCATGGACTGATAGCGTTCTGCTCGGCCATCAGCAATCTTTTGAATCAAGTCTTCAGGATGATGAATCCCCTCTTGAACGCCACATTCAATCACAGGTTTTCCATTAAAGCGACTCTTATCAATTTTAGTATCCGCTGCGATAATAACGCCATCTGCTTGGGCAATATCGCTGGCTGTTAGACGATTTTCAACCCCTATAGAACCGTGCGTCTCGACCTTGACGTCATAACCCATTTCCTTACCGGCATTTTCTAAATTTTCAGCCGCCATATAGGTATGAGCGACCCCAACCGGACAAGAAGTAATTGCAACAATCTTCTTCATTTTTTCTCCTTTTTCCTCTTTTAGTCATTTTTAGTATAGCAGAGCTGCCAGTCAAACTTAAGGAAGAACAACTTCCGTTGCTCCGGAAACTTTTGCCCTAAGTGACCTATAAGAATTGATTGATTCCCCATATTGTGAAGACTTTATTTTCACCTATACCTTTCATTAATTTATGATATACTGAATTGGTAGTGCTTACAGGAGGATTTGACATGCGCAGAGATCATCGTTTAATTACCCAGATTGAAGACTCTTTAGAACAAATGACCGAATTAGAAAAAGAAATTGGTCGCTTTTTTATTGAAACCGAACTTGAAGACGATGATTTGACCGCTGCCAAAATCATTTCTAAATTACACATTTCTCAGGCAGCCCTCACCCGTTTTGCTAAAAAATGTGGCTTCGCTGGCTACCGCGAGTTTTCTTTCGAATATAGCAAAAGCCTGCAAGAATCAAGGGTTAGCTTTCAGCCATTCCATTTAGAACTCACTAAGCGAGTCCTCTTAGATTATGATGCTTTAGTGAATAAGACTTATGATTTAGTTAACGAAAGTAAACTGCAGGAATTAGCCAAGGCCTTTGATCAAGCTGAACGGATCTACTTCTATGGCAAAGGGTCTTCTGCCCTGGTTGCCCAAGAAATGAAATTACGTTTTATGAGGCTCGGTCTCATCTGTGACGCTTATTCTGACACCGATGGCTTCACTTGGGCCAATAGTATAGTTAACGACAATTGTCTGGTCTTTGGTTTTTCACTCTCAGGTAAAACACGCTCGGTTATCGAGGCCCTAGATAAGGCCAGTCAAAAGGGAGCTAAGACTATTCTGCTGACAACTAACAGTAACCAGCCATTCCCAAAAAACATTGAAACAATTGCCGTTGCATCCAACCATAAATTGAACTACGGCAATCGCATCACTCCACAGTTTCCACTTTTAATCATGATGGATATCATATATGCCTACGTCTCTGCTATTGATAAAGATCAGAAAGAAGAAATTTTTAAAAATACCATTATCAAGTGAAAAAAGTTCTAAATCATGTTTAGAACTTTTTGTTTTGGTTTATTAACTCTGTTTCTCCAAGAAGTGATAATAGGCTCCAAACATTCCTGCATTATTTTCATGGCAGGCAAAGACAACCTTAGTTTTCTCAAAGATACTTGAGACTAGGTACTTAGAGAGTGACTTTTTAATTAAGGGTTCTAAATATTCTTTCTGACCCATAATACCTCCACCAAGTACAACACATTCCGGATTTGCAACATAACAAATATTTGCAATACCTTGGCACAAATAATCAACAAGTTGGTTGATTGCTGCTTTACATTCTTCATTACCAGTTTTAGCTTCTTCAAAAATCCGCCGTCCTGTCCAATTCTCAGTGTTATCATTAAGGCGTTTTGCAACATCCTTGATCAAGGCAGTAGTCGATGCTAAATCCTGAAATTCTCCATCACTAAGGTGCATATAGCCCACTTCACATGCCGAAAAACTATGACCATGAAAAACTTTGGAGTCGATTAATAGGCAACCACCGATACCAGTTCCTATTGTTAGACAAAGAGCAACGCTGGCATCTTTAGCACTGCCAGAAATAACTTCTGCTAAACCGGCACAATTGACATCATTTTCTACTTCACAAGGAATAAGAAATTCTTGCTCTATACTCTTTTTAAATGAGATTCCTGCATAATTTGGTATCTGAGGTCCGGCATAGAAAATTTCTCCTACTTCCGGATTCACCATTCCAGCTGTCGAAATGGCAACCCCTTTTAGCTCAACTTCATGATTAAAATGGTTGACCAAAGATATCACTTTTTCTAAGATAGCCGGACCACCTTTTGAAGCTTCGGTTGCAATTTCTTGTTTGCTAAGAAGTTTGCCTTTGTTTGTGATGAGTCCATATTTAATAGCAGTACCACCAATATCAATGGCTAAAATATATGTCATTGTTGACTCACCGACCTTCACAAAATTCAGCTTTAGCTGATATAATCAGATTTGACGCTTCTTGGCAAATAGCCAGATCACTCTCAATTAGTGGGGCAAGTGGTGACCTAACTGAACCGATATCTAAGCCTTCATTTATTCTTAGAACCTCTTTGATTACTGCGTACATATTTCCATGACCTGAAACAAGAACTGAAATAATGTCATTGATTTTACATTGTAGTTCATAAGCCTTAGCAATTTCTTTTTCAGCAATGAGCTGATTTAAGCTTAAAAACAACTCTGGCATTACTCCATAAGTACCACCAATACCCGCTGCAGCTCCCATCATGCGTCCGCCTAAAAATTGTTCATCTGGTCCATTAAAGACAATATGATCTGCAGCTCCCAAAGAAGAAAATATTTGAATGTCTTGTACAGGCATTGACGAATTCTTAACCCCAATGACACGAGGATTTTCCAACATTGTTTGATAAAGACTAGGACTTAGTGCCGTTCCGGCTAATTGAGGGATATTATAAATAATAAAGTCAGTTTTTGGAGCTGCCTGAGAAATGGCATTCCAATAGTCAGCTACTGCATAATCTGGCAATTTGAAATAAATTGGTGGAATGGCAGCTATGGCATCAACACCTAACTCTTCAGCATGTTTTGCTAATTCAATACTATCTTTAGTGTTGTTGCAAGCCACATGATTAATAACGGTTAACTTCCCTTTAGCTACTGCCATGACGTTTTCCAAGACTATCTTCCTGTCCTCAACACTTTGGTAAATACATTCCCCAGAAGACCCATTCACATAAAGACCTTGAACTCCTTTTTCAATAAAATAACCTGTTAATGCTTGAACAGCTTTTGGATCAATATTTCCATCCTTGTCATAGCAGGCATAAAAGGCTGGAATGACTCCCTGATACTTCCTTAATTTTTTCTCTGGCATTTTTAACTCCTATTTTTTAAACTAAGACATTTTAACTTTCAGAACTTGTTTTTTAATTTCCTCAAAGCCCGTAATCGCTTGACCAGGTTGATGGTATTCATTTGGCAAGAAGATAAGAAAATAACCAGGTTCCAATTGAATATCCATAAATTTTTGACAAGTGACAAGGCCAAAATCATCTTCGATTTGATAAGGAGTCAACTCTTCTTCTGAAAATAGGCCAAATTTTAAATGTTCTTTACCATCTAATAATAAATGGATATCAGCATAATCCTTATGGTATTCGAAGGATTGATCTTCTTTATTAGTTAACCTTGTTTCATTATAATTTAGAAAAACATCTGAATCCTTAATAATATTTTTCCCAATTTTTAAGGAAATACTATCCTGGCTTACTATATAATCAATAGCAATATCAAGATTTTCTGAAATCCCTTTATAGTCAGTAATATGACTCAACTTATCAAATATCAAAAGCGATTATCCTTTCATTTGTCATTTAAGACTTTTGAGCGTTTAATCCCCTCAGAAATAGCTTTATTTCCTTTTTCAACAAAAGCATCCAATGCTTCTTTAGAAGATTTTTCACCTGTAAGAACAGCTTGGATTTCAGGGAATAAGGCATTTCTCACTTCAACATAACCTGATGTATTATTAGAGAAATTAATAACGTACTGATCATTATTGATATAGGTTTCAAGTATTGGATTGTTTGCTTTTTCTTTCTCAACCAATGATTTACGAACTGGCATAAAATTCATACTTGCTTTAATAAGCTCTTTATTTTCTGAATAATATTTGACAAAATCTTTAGCTAGTTTTTGACGTTTGTCTCCATTTGTATTAAAGACTGCTGAACCCAAGACATAGGTAAATGATTTTGGCCCATCTACACTAGGAATATTCGCCAAACGAGCATCAAATTTATTTACAGTCCCAGCTTCCATACTGTCTAACATGCCTTTATACAGAACGGCATTGGTAAAGCTAACAGCAACTTTTTTATTTTGGAACATGGCATTAACATCGTTACTTGTTAAAGACTCAGCTCCAGAAGTAATCATTTTCTTGTCATTGAGTTCTTTAATATACTCAAGTGCCTTCACACCCTTTTTATCATTAACATTCAATTGACCATCTTTTGCAAAGAAGCTGCTTCCGTACATTCTGAGATACATCATTGTCCATGTATCCCCCTGATTGTTTTTCGCATAGAAACCTAAAGGTGTTACTTGGCTGTCACTTTCTTTCAGCTTTGTCAAGATTGTATTGAAGTCATCCGTAGACCAGCTTGCAATTTTATCTTTATCAGCGATGTATTCTTGTAGTCCTGCTTTTTCAAACATTTCAGCATTATAAGCTAACATACCTGGATTTTGAGCGAACGGATAGAAATAGGTTTTATCTTTAATTTGAACATTGTCCCAAACTGATTTCGAAATATCAGCTTTGTTTTTTTGATCAATGACAGAATCTAGTGGAGCTAGTAACCCTTGATGTGCTAAATCTGATATGGCAAATGTTGATTCAAAGAAAACGTCAGGTAAAGTCTTGGTTTGAGTAGCAACACTTAATTTACTATCACGTTCTTCACCTGGAATAACTTGGATTTTAATTTTTTTACCTGGATGCTCTTTTTCATACAACTTAGCTGCTGTTTTGAAGAAGCTATCATAGTCAGCCCCTTTTTCATCGCCTTTATAGGTCCCTTTCCATTGCGGTGTTAACCAAACTTCAATTTCATTTTGGTTCTTTTTCTCTTTAGCTGATTCTTTGGAAGAACAAGCTGTTAGCCCTAATAGAGGGATTACTGCAAGAGTGACATAGCGTAAAAGATTCTTTTTCATAATTTATCCTTTCAGAAATAAAAATTGTTGATATTTTTTGTTTTAACAAACCCTATTCTTTAATAGCACCGTTGGTAGCACCTTTTACAAAGAAACGTTGAAACATAAAGAAGATGACTATCATAGGAATTGCTGCAATAGCTGCACCTGCAACTTTTAATCCAATGTTAGGATTGATATCTTGTTGGAGACTTGCCACCCCAATAGTTAATGTCTTCATTTCTTTACTTCTAGCCATCAGTAATTGCCATAAATAATCATTCCAAGCAGTCACAAAGTTCAAGATAAACAAGGCTCCAATTCCTGGCTTCACAATTGGTAACATCAGTTTACTAAAAATAGTCCATTCGCTAGCACCATCTAATTTCGCAGACTCTCTAATTGATTCTGGTATGACTTTAAAATAGGAATAAAGCATAAAAGTTCCAAAACCAGTTGCCAAGTTTGGTACTACCATTGCCTGGTAAGTATCGACCCAGTGCAATTTTTCAATAATATCAAATAAGGGAACGATAAAGGTCTCCTTTGGAATCATTATAGATGCGATAACTAAAATAAAGAGGACTGTTTTTCCTTTGAAATGTAGTTTTGAAAAACCGTAGGCAGCTAAGGCAGAGATATAGACACTCAGTAAAGCTGTCATAAATGAGACAATAAAACTATTGAGAACCCACTTAAACGTCGGTTGTCCCTGAAAAAGTTCTTTTAGATTTCCTAAATACCATTCCTTGGGAAGAATGTCAGGAGGCATTTGGTAGATTCCAGATGACGTTTTAAAGGTATTTGTTAGTAACCAGAAGAGGGGGAGTAAAAACAAGATAGCAAGTATAAAGACAATGATATTAGTGACTAAATCAAAGCCTTCCATTTGTTTTATTTTTTTCACAAATAGCCTCCTTATTGTTCTGCCTTAATAAATGCTCTTAATTGCGGAATACTTAATAGTAAAGCAATAATAAACATCAATACACCAATGGCTGCCGCTGCTCCAGTATTGTTGTAAACAAAAGCATTTTGATACAAATAATACATCATCGTAACAGAGGCATTGTTTGGTCCACCTCCAGTTAACAATTGGATAACAACAAAAATCTTCAAAACCGCAATAATATTGATAACAACTAAATAAGCGGTAGTCGGTCTAACTAGCGGAATAATAATATGTCTAATTCTTTGCCCCCTTGTTGCGCCATCTAATTGTGCTGCTTCAAAATAATCTTGGGAAATACCAATCATTGTTGCAAGATAGAGGATGATTGCTTGTCCAACATTTCCAACGAAAGTCACAAAGACGATAATCGGCATAACCGTTTTAGTGTTTCCTAATAAATTAAGGTGGTGTACACCAATATTTTCAAAGCAGTAACTGATTAAACCATTGGATGGATTGAGTAAAAAGTTCCAAACAATACTCATAACTACCATTGATACCATTACTGGTAGGTAGTAAGCTCCTCTGATAAAAGAAACATATCGACTATTTTTATCGTAAACTGTCGTTGCTACAAACAAAGCAAAGACAATTGTCAAAATAACAATAGCAACGACAAAGAAGACGGTATTTACTATGGACTTAACAAAAACAACATCTTGAAAGAGATTAGCAAAATTTTCAAAACCAACAAAGTAAGATTCAACGCCATAGACGGAATACAAACTCATCTTAAAACCTTTAACGACAGGATAAAGTATGAAAATCAGCATTAATAGAAGTTGCGGTCCAATAAACAAATAACCAGTATAATCTTGCTTTAGTTTCATTGAATGTTTCTGCACAGGCTACCCCTTTCATTTTTAAGCTTTCAACACATTGATAAACCGTTGGGCGATTTCTTTAGGTCTGGTAATAGCACCGCCGATGACGATGCCGGCCACGCCGATGTCATGTACCCGTTTTAGATCCTCATGAGTGTGTATTTTTCCTTCAGCAATAACAGGGATGCCGGCCTGAGTCAGTTGATTCATCAGTTCCAAATCCGGTCCCTCTGCTTGTCGACTATAAGGCGTGTAGCCAGAAAGCGTCGTCCCGACAAAGTCCACACCTGCTTCATAGGCTGCGAGACCCTCCTCGTAAGTGCTAATATCTGCCATCAGTAGCTGCTTGGGATACTTGGCTTTGATTTCTTTGATAAATTGCTCGATTGTCTTTTGGTCATAGCGAAGCCGACGCGTGCAATCAAAGGCCAGAACAGCAATATTGAGAGCCGCCAGTTGATCTATTTCAGTCATGGTGGCCGTTATGAAAGGTTCCTGGGGGGATAATCTTTTTTTATAATGCCAATAATTGGCAAATCAGTGACCTCTTGAATCTCTTTTATATCCCTAACGGAATTAGCTCTAATCCCAACAGCTCCAGCTTCTTGCGCTGCCTTAGCCATAAGTGGCATAACCCCACCTTCTTCTGTATACAAGGGTTCACCCGGAAGGGCCTGACAAGAGACAATAATGCCATCTTTGATTTGCTTTAAAAATTCTGATTTTGTTATTTGAACCGGCATTCTTTTCTCCTTCATTTAATAATTTCGAGAACGTTCACAGTCCTTATTATAACAATCATAAAAGCGTTTTCAATACTTAGTCTCTATTTAGAAATTACTTTCAAAAAATCAGCTTTTCCCAATTCTCCTGAAAGTATTTTCAGATAAAAAAAGCCAGGACATCATGTCCTAGCATATTAAGCTATAGAAATTTTTCTGAGACCAATCTCATTTGAGGAGATACTATCAATTAATTGATGGACTGAGGTCTGCCCTCACTCATTGACCACATTTTTAGCTTGACCAGCCTGAAAGGCTTTTAGGTTATCTAGGGCAATAGTCATCAACCGCTGTCTTGCTTCATAAGGACGCCAAGCAATGTGCGGTGTTATAAAGCAATTGTTAGCCGTTAATAGTGGGTTGTCTGCACGGATAGGTTCTTTGGTAACCACGTCTAGACCTGCGGCATAGATTTTACCTTCATTGAGAGCTTTGGCTAGGTCAGCTTCATTAATGAGTCCACCTCGGCCAGTATTAAGGAGAATGACGCCATCCTTCATTTTGGCAATGGAAGCCTGATTAATCATTTCTTGCGTCTCTTTGGTTTGTGGCACATGAAGACTAATAATATCAGCCTGCTGATAAAGCTCTTCTAGGGTGACTTGCTTAGCCCATTCTGCTTGCGCAGCTTTTGGACGATGATTCCAATAGATAACTTTTAAGTTAAAAGCATGGGCAATTCTTGCTGTAGCTTGGGCAATTTGACCATAACCAATTAAGCCAATCTTTTTTCCCTGCAGTTCAATCAGAGGAGCCTTCTGGTATGAAAAATCTGGGTTATTTTGCCATTGGCCATCGTGGACGGACTGATGATGAAGACCTACCTGATTGACAATTTCTAATAGTAAGGCAAAGCTTAATTGAGCTACTGATTCTGTACTATAAGCAGGAATGTTAGTCACTTTGATTTGAGCATCCTTGGCTGCTTGAGTATCAATAACATTATAGCCAGTGGCAAGAACGCCAATATAAGAAAGATTTGGGACTGCTGCTATTATCTCGGCGTCTATTGGGACTTTATTGGTTAAAACAGCATCAGCATCACCAATACGCTTGATAATTTCCGCTTTGTCATTATAGGGTGTCCGATCATAAACCTTCACTTCTGCAATCTCTTCAAAAGTTTCCCAACTTAAATCACCTGGATTTAGACTATAACCATCTAGAACAACAATTTTCATAATAAGCACTCCTTTACTCGATTACTCCTATTTTATCAAGATAAAATCTAAAACAAAAGCCACAAGATTAAAAGTCCTTTTAATCATTTAAAGAACAAAAAAACCAAGAGTCTCGAGCACTCTTGGTTTGATTTTATTTTGTATTCGCAATTATGCAGATAATACTTTACGCCCTTTACGACGACGGCTAGCTAGCACGCGACGTCCGTTTTTTGTTGACATACGGTGACGGAATCCGTGTTTACGTTGACGACGGATTTTACTTGGTTGATAAGTACGTTTCACAGTGAATACCTCCTCATAGATTTTCGTATTCGTTTAGCCGGCTATTGTGATATCAGTTACTAAACATACCTTAATATTCTATTATATAATGACTACCTTGTCAAGCTATATTTCCCATTTGTTTCAGATTCTCTGGTAGTTGTTTATTTATTTCTTTCCCGCAACTTTTTGTTAATTTCTTGACTGCTACGGTAGTTTAAAATATAAATGATGATCCAAATGATGAGATAAACAAGAGAGAACTCCAGGAAGAAACCTAAATATTCTTTAGGTGATAGCCAATGATTAAAAGTGTTCATTCCAAATACCATTAAAGCTATAGTAAGGAAATGACAAGCACTTTGTTGTAGGAAAGACCATTTCTCAATATCGTAATAAAGACTAGCAAGTCCCATAAAGCCACTGAAAGCTAGGCAGGAAACAATATTAGATAGTGTCTGTGTTTCAACCCCACCAACAAGTAAAGTGAAACTGTAAATGATGCCTCCAATCCCAATTCCATATATGTACATATTAATCATTTTTTTCATTATCTTTACCTCACAATCCTAGTTTTTCTTCTAAATTTTTTAAATAACGACGGCTGATAATAATCTTTGTCTTATTGGTTAAAATGGCTAACATATTACCTGAGAAAGAAGCTTCCATCATTTGCAAGTGGTCCAGATTAATCAAACTTTGTTTGGATACTTGAACAAAATGATCACTTGGTAAACGGTCTTTCATTTTATACAGGCGTTCTCGCATGCGAAACGTTTTTTCTTTAGTCATCACAAGCAAATAATCCCCATCAACCTCTAAAGCGATGATCTCATCCATCTTCAGCAAGTAAATATGGTCATCAGATTTAACGGCAACCACATCTGTTTTCATGCTTTGAAAAGCTTCTAAATAGTCCACTAATTCCGAAACCTGCTTATCATAGTGTGCTTTCTCGATAGTCAACATTAAATCGTTCTGATTTTTATTTTCTTTAAATTGCCATTTCATCATTAAACCCCTTCGCTTATTTCTTAACCATATGATACCAAAAAATGGATGCTCTGAGTTCAAGAGGCCGCTAAGAGGTCCAAATGAGGTGGTAAGTGGTAATCCATTAGACCTGGTCTCTAGTAGCATTTATTTTTTCCACGACTTTTTATCTCAATAATTTGTGCTAACTTCACCTCCTCCGTACTTTTATCTTAGCAAAGGAGGAACAAAAAAAGACCACTTTCCCACCAAGTGGTCAATTTCAAGTTCCAAGTGGTTCTATGCTATACTTAAGCTATGGAAAAATATTTAGAAAAATTAGACGGTCACTACCTGTTACAGCTAACTTACACGATTTCTTCAGGTCCAGATCAGCTTTGGCAGCTCCTGACTAGCTCTAAAGGCTTGGCCCTTTGGTTCCCGCAACTGTCTCGGCAAGAGCATGAACTTGTTTTTAGTATGCCTGGCTTTAAGGAATGCTTGGCTATTCAACAAGAAATCAAAAACCAGCTCTTTAGTTTTGACTGGTTCGGTGCGGTCATAAGCTTCGCTTTTAGGGAAGAAAAGGGTAAAACCCTGGTTACTTTCACTGAAAAATCCCCAAACCACTTCCCCAACCTGGAAAGAGACCTGGCCGGTTGGGTCAACCAAAACCGACGACTAGAAAGTTATTTCAAGACCGGGAAGATGCCCGAGATTATGGACTCTTTAATGGACTGTCAGGAATGGGTAAGACAAGAAATTCAAAAAAACTGCTAAAGCATTAGGCTTAGCAGTTTTTCTTATTTATTAAGCTTGTAAACTTACGACAACATAACGGTTAGGGTCGTTTCCTTCTGAATAAGATTCAACGCCTTCGATGCCCGCAATGGTTTTATGGACGATCTTACGTTCACTATTGCTCATTGGATCCATGGTATAGTTGTCACCACTATCAAGAACGCGGTTAGCGACTTTTTGAGTGAAATCAATCAAGGTTTCCGTACGGTGCTCAACGTAATCATGAACATTAAGAGTTACAGAAAAGTTTTTTGAATAACGATCGTGTAAGAAGTTTTGAGCTAACAGCTGCAAGGATTTAAGAACCTTACCATGGTAGCCGATAACACGTCCAGCTTCCTGGGTATCAATCTGTAGGTTAATTTGGCGACGATTATGGCTCTTGTCAATTGTCGCTTCAATATCCATTTCATAGATGATTTTTGTGACATAATCAGCCACTTCATCGGCTGCTTTTTCAATATCTTTGCTGATGGCAGCTTCTGGAAATTCGCTGGCAATGAAAGCTTCAAAAGAATTATCTTCAGCTTTTTTATCTGAGATTTCAGACGGGGCAACTTGATTTTCTGCTTGGGCTTGGTTATCACTAGCTTCTTGGTCCGCCACTTGCACATCTGAAGTTTCTTGGCTAAAATCTTCGTGAAGCTCTTCTTCTTGAAGAGCTTCTTCTACTGAATCTGTTATTTCAGCCTTAGCTTTATCAACTGGAATGTCTTGCTCGTCTGTAGTTACTGTTTCGATCTCAGAACTGCCTGAGTCTGAGGCTTCCGGTTGATTCTCCGGACTCACAAATCCTTGTGGTTTGACAAGGGGTGCATTTTGACGGTTAATGTCGTCGGGAATCCCTTTGACAGCTTCTTGGTCTGCTTGATAGACGGTACCTTCATTAATACCTTCGATATCTACTTGCGCTAGCTTTTTCCCAAAGCCTAGAAAACCTTTTTTCTCTTTTGAAATAACACGAATATGGGCTTTTAAGCGCGAAATGTGTAAGTCTTGCAATCCTGCTTCAATTGCTTCTTCTACTGTTTTACCTGTATATAAGGCCATAAGATTACTCCTACTTTACTTTCTTTGTTTTAATGCTTTTTTACGGGCACGTCTTTCTCTGGCACGACGCTCTCTTTCTTCTTGTGCTTGACGATTTCTTTCAGCTACTATTTTGAATGGGTTATTCAATAACAACAACTGGAAGACTTGGAAAGCATTTGAGACAACCCAGTATAAAACTACCCCACTTGCCAGTCTGAATCCCATAAAAAAGATCATTAGTGGCATGGTGTAGGTCATAATGGTCATTACCATATTTTTTTCTTTTGCAGCCATATTGGTTAACCATGACGATAAGAAGGTAAAAATAGCTGCTAAAATTGGCAAAATAAAGAGTTGATCATGTTGAGCCAACTCCGTCCACAAGAAGGTTCCTGTTTTTAAGAAGGGTACGCGGGTAAGGGCTTGGAAGAGGGCAATCATGATTGGCATCTGAATAAACAATGGCAACATGCTAGCGTATGGGTTGACGCCATTTTCCTTATAGAGTGCCTGAGTCTCATCTGCTAAAGCCATACGGCTAACGGAATCTTTTTCTGGGTATTTAGCCTGAATTTTCTTTAATTCAGGTTGTAGATCTTGCATTTTTTGACTTGATTTAATTTGAATATTAAATAATGGCATTAACAAGATACGGATTAAGAGGGTAAAAAGGATAATCCCGACCCCAATTGATCCATTAAAGGACAACCACTGAATAGACTTGGCAAAAAAATAAACCAATTGATCCCATCCATTTGCAGAATTTGCGGATACTTGACCTCTTCCACAAGCAGCAAGAAGGATGACTATTGGTAGTAATCCTACAATTTTAATTTTCTTTTTCACTTTCAAAACCTTCCTCGAGCAATTTTGCCAGCTTTAAGACATGTTTTAAGTTCTGTCTCACTTGTTGGTAATCCAATTCTTCGACACCTTTTCTGGCAATGACGACAAAATCATCACTTTTGAGATGTTCTCCAAATTCCATTAGGACGTGTCTGATTTTTCGTTTGACTGCGTTTCTTGTCACGGCATTGCCAAGGCGTTTGCTTACAGAGATGCCAACTCTAAAATGATCTTGGTCTTTTTCTAAAAAATGTATGACAAATTTTCGATTAGCTGCACTTTTTCCAGCATCAAAAATGGCTTGAAAATCTTTTTCACGTTTTACCCGATAGGATTTCTTCAAAATCTAACTCCATTAATCTAAATTAGTTACATTATACCACAAGCCCTAAACCTATTCAAATCTTGGTTTCTAGCACTTTTTCTGCTTACAAGTTATGATCTAATCGCTCCTTGTTAAGTCAAGGAAAGGACATGTATCGATAAAATCCTGGAGAATACAAAAAAAACGGTGAGAGACCGGTTTTTTTAATATATCATATCCAAACAAAGACATTTGTTTTTGGACCTGTTTCCTAGAAGTTCTTCAAAATTTGTTATTTAGGTGAGAGAGAGAGAAACAATATTTTGATAAAATTGGGGAACGAACTCTAGTACTTGTCTCAAGTTTCCGTCTTTATTTTACAAATATAATTATAGCTGATAAAAACAGAATTTTTTGTCATCGCTTTTAGTCAAGTTAAATCAAAAATACTATTTGTGTTTTTTATGGAGAGAGAGAGAAAACAATATTTTGATATATTGGGGAATAACTTGTTTTAAGAGATAACTTAAGTCTTTATCTATAAACTTATTATAAATAAAAATACAAATAATGGTGATATTTTTCCTAAAATGTCAAAAAAACATCCTAAAATGTCAAAACTCTCATCAATTATGAATGGCTTCCCACTTTTCAATTAATGACTTCATTTTTAAGCGAGATACGAGACAAGAATCACCATTCTCGAAATAAAGAAGTTGATTCGGTTTATCGATACGAACCACATTATTTAAATTTACTAGAAAAGAGCGATGACAAAGAAATAATGAGGGGGCAATTTCTTGAATCTCAGCTAAATTTCCATAAAACTCTAACCGTTCTGTTTGGGTCCATAGACAGACTTTATGAGGAGTTGTAGAAGTTGCAAAGTAGAGGATATCTTTAAATGGCATTCTCAATCGTGTTTGAGGGGTTTCAAATAAAAACATTTCTTCTGTGACATAACTAGACATCATCTTAACAGTATAAAGAATACATTCCTGTATCTGTTCTTTAAATTGTTGATTATCAACAGCTTTATCAATAAAATCCAATGCTGACACTTTGTATTTGAAAGAAATCGGAGCAAATTCTGAATGAGTTGTTACAAAAACAATGACAGCATTTGGATCCATTTTGCGAATTTCTGAAGCAACTTCCAATCCCCGCTTTGTGGCATTCTTTATTTCAATATCTAGGAAAAAGAGTTGATGATTTCCTCTTTCAGGTATACTATCCAACAGTTTTTCTGGACTAGAAAAAGCTTCCATATATTTATAAGAAATCTTTCTCTCTTCCAATACTTCTTCAATGATTGACTCAATCCGATTCTGTTGAATAAAGTCATCTTCGAGGATAAAAATGTTCATTTTACTTTTCCATTTCTATAATTTGTCGCATTCTATAATAATCACTTTTGGTAGAGAAAATTACTTTGGGATGTGACTCTAGTATATCATTAAAACGCTTAGACATCCTTAATTGACATTGTGATTCCAGAGTATTGGATTTTTCAAACAAAGTCAATATGTTTACTCGCTTCACCTTAGTACTATTTTCAATAATAAAGTATTGCTTGTCATCTTCACTAAAAAAAGCAATTGATAAAAAAGCATTTCGACTATCTTTGGCCGTTTTAATGGCATTGTCCATCAAATAGGTTAATAATGTAATCAAATCCATTAACTTCAATCTACCTTCTTCAATGTCATCTGGAATTTCAATATAAACACGAATTCCTTGATGTTGGGCTTCAATCAATTTTGAATTTATGAGACTTCTAATAACTGATTCTTTGATATTCTCCAGTGACCCAAAAGTTCCTCCAACGCTTCGAATAGAATTCCCTGATTCTTTGACAACAGCTGTATAAACAGAATGAATAGTATCTATATCACCACTATCAATACTATCTTTTAAAGATATTAAAATATTTTCAGAATCGTGTTTGACCATTCGAATCTCACGATAGAGTTGTTCGATATAATCGTTATAACGCTTAAGGTTTTCAATTCTTTCTGTTTGAGCTTGGTAAAGTTTTTCCTGCAATTGATCTTTAGCGTAGCGATTCAAACGTAAAAAAAGCCAGGTTAGAAATAGTAAGTAGACAATAATCAACCCTAAGCGGTACTTATGGACATAAAACAACAGGGGAGACTCAAGGGGCATTATGTAATGGAAAAGAATATAGTAACACGCCATCATGGTATTTGTGAAATAGAGCCATTTCTTTAGGTGAACAACATTGATCAAACGAAAAATGGATAAATCAACTGAAAACATATAGAAGAGTAAATAAGTTGCTGGCAAGACCAAAGCATAGGCCATTTCAAGCGTTTGATAACTACTATTAAGTTGTTCAATACTAATCCCTAAAAAAATTGGGATAAAGAGGGATCCTAATAGACGGAAAATCATTTCAACAAGAACTGTTGAAAAGAAACCGTGAAAAATATGTTCTGACCACTTTCTTCCACGAGAGAAAAGAAAACTCATTAATATAAAGAAAAGTGGGTCAAACATGATGTTAACACTTATCAAAAAATTCAAAGCTGTAAATAATAAAAATAGAATAATACATCTATTCAGCGAAATTTTTATTCCTGAAGTATTTGAGAAGATAACCCAATAATCAATAAAAATGATAAGGGAAAGTATCAGACCATTTACGATGGACTCCATGACGACTCCTCTGTATCTAAAATTGTTAAAGTTTGAGTAAAACGATGTGAAACACTTTGGGTTTGTAAGGTAATATTATTATATTTTTGAAGAATTCGATTGACATTAGCTAAACCCAAGCCTCTACCCAAACCTTTTGATGTATATCCCTCTTCAAAAATAGGTTTTATGTCTACCTTTTCAGTATCAGTGGAATTAGCAATGATAAAAACAGTCTGTTTTTGGTGTGTGAAGCATGCGATAGTTAAAATTTTTTCATCAGAGAATAGCGCTGCTTCAATAGCATTATCGCAAAACACTGATAATAGTAAAATTAAATCATAACGAAACATCGGCACCTCATCAATAATATCGGGTATCTCTAAAGTTACTGAAATACCTTGTTTTTCTGCCTCTATAATTTTAGCAGATAACAAGCTTTTTACTGATGACATTGTAACATTACTTAGCTTCGAAATATTGTAATGATTCTTATCCCAAAATTCATTTGAATTCGATACTATACGATTATAAACTTGATGAACGTGGGCAACATCGCCTTGTTCAATACTATCTCCAATTTGATCCAGACGGTCAAGATAATCTTTTTGGAATAACTTAACTTTTCGGTAAAGGCCTTCTAAATTTTGACCATAATTTTCGAGATTATCAATATAGCTTTCTTGTTCTGCTTTAATCTTTTTCTCAAGGTAACCAGTTGAACGGCGATTAAAGTAGGATAACAGACAAATTAAGAAAACTGTAAAGATTAAAAAAATAATTTTATATGACTTAGGTATAATAAGATTCTTCTGATAACTTAAAAAAGGATCTGTAAAGCCCATAACAACAAAAATATCTAAATAATAAGCTAAAATAAATGCTAAAAAAATGCTAAAAAATTGATTTGACTTCAATGCTTTTTCATCATTAATGAAGAGCTTATATTCCTTACCAACAAGGTAATTAAGGAGATCTAAACTTAAAAATACCATACAATATGACAATAAATTCATCCAAACACTATTATAAGACTCACTCTGAATGGAAAATAAATAGGGAAGTATAGAAGTTGCAAAAAAACGGGAAATTAAGTCTACAAAGACAGTTGGTGCCAGCGCTAAAAAGAAAAGTTTTGTATCCCATTTTCTCTGTCCATGCAACCATAACACTACCAGCAGAATAACTGGATCAATTAACATTGGAGAGAGAAGTTTGAATTGATTCATAAAAAGGAAAAGTGAGATAATAAAAGCTCGCTCCCAGATAAATAACTTAATACTTGATAAAAAGGAAAAAATACTTAATTCTACCAAATAATAAACAATAATGGACAAGGCAAGTCCAATTAAAATGGTTACTGACATTTCACTCCTTTTAGTTTGTAATTGGTAACTGTTCAAGTTTACCATTTCAGACGATGTTTAAATCAATTTTCTCTATAAATCCTAATTTTTCCTATCTATTTTAGGAACACTAATTGTCAAAAAGTTTAGGATTTCATTTAGTCATTTGCCTGGTTCAAAATTGTTAATTGTTGGGTAACAACAAACTCTCTGCTTTTTGTTGATAGGGTACAAAATGGATAACGATTGAGAATTTTCATAACGTTTGCCAATCCTAATCCACGGCCACTACCTTTAGTAGAGAAACCATCTAAATATATTTTATTGAGATTTATCTTTTCTTCCTTACTCGTATTCTCTACAAGTAAGACCAAATCATCTCCATTAAAGAACAGAGCAACTTTTATCTGCTTATTGAGAGAATCTATTGCTGCTTCAATAGCGTTATCAATAAAAATTGATAGAATGATGACAAAATCAAGTTCTTTAATTGGTATTGACGTGATAATATCAGGAATTTCAATTTCAGTCGTTAAGCCTAATTTTTGTGCTTGAAATATTTTGGCGGATAATAAACTCTTAACTGTTGCCACCTTAATATTGACCAATTTATCCATATTATATTTTTGGTCGTTGAAAGGACTTCCGTTCGCTAATATATAGTCTTGATAGTCTTTCTTAATGCGTTTTTGATCACCACTTTTCACGCTATCTTCTAGTGCTAATAAACCTTCCTTGTCTTGTCTCTAAAGTCACTCGTCTCATGATAAAGTGACTCCAAGTAATGGTTATAATTTGCCAAATTATAATAATGTTTTTTTCGTTCATCATCAATTTCAAGTGCAACCATCCTTGAAGAAACTTGATTAAGATTTAATATTCCCCATAAGAAGATTAAAATATAGACATATATAATCAGGTATCGATGATAATCAGGTAAGAAAGTATACTGTGGAAAATTATATTCTAAAAAGGTCGATAGTTGTACCACACCATAAAATATAATCATTGAAATATTCATCAAACGATAAGTCTTGGAAACAATCTCTCTATTTGCTCGCTGTATAATTTGGTAATCAATATGAAGAACATAATGGATAAAGGCGTAAGTGGGAAGAACTAACGAATAGGCTAATAAAAGGTACCAAAAATGTGTACTTAAATAAGCTGAAGTTTGATGAAATAAAGTTGGAAGAATCACATATCCAATGATACGAGATATAAAATCAGAAATCGTACAAGCTGCAAAACTATAAAATAGGTGATTAGCAATTGGCAATTCCCGATTCAAAAAATAGCTAAATATCACAAAATATAAGGGATCTAGAATTAATGAAAAATGATCCAATCCGTAGGTAACAACAATTGAACTTAAAAAAAAATAGTATAAGTTTCCAGAATCTTAGGTGATGCTTCGAAATTAGAAAGAAAAGAACAAGATTATTACTAAAAATAACCAGATAAAATAATACATCTAACAATAGTTCCAAATATTTCTCATCTACCTTTCTTTTTGATTATTGTCGAAATGCAAGGATTGCGAATATTTATTGTCTATAATTTTAGAACGATAAGTCATTTGAGGATATTTCTCCAAGTAGGCATCCAAAATGAGGTTAGACCGCTCAATTAAATCCAAAAGTGCCATATTCTTTAGCTCACTCCGCAAATCTGTATTTGATATCACTTGAAAACTCTGATGCTTATCAATTGTTCGGTAACTAAAACTTAAATAAGGATCATTTGTTCTCTCTGATCTCTCAATTGCTAATTTCACAATGGTTGAAATAATAACAATCATATTTGAGGGATCTGTAATCTCAGATTTTAGTGGCTGATCAATTTTGACAGCAGTATCAATACCCTTTTGATTTGCTTCATAAAAACGCAGTGCTAAAAGAGTTTTTAAATCAAAAGCTTGAACTTTATCAAAGCGTTCCAAATTAATTGAAAGGGGTCTCTCAACACTTGTCTCCATCTGATCAACAATACTGTAGAAAGCTTTTTCTATCGTTTCCATATCTTGACTATCAATACTCGCAGTTAAAGTAATCAGCATATTATCATAATCATGCTTGAAGGATTTTATGGATTTATAAAGTTCTTCAATGTAGTCATTGTACTTTTCCAATAATTCAATGTGCTGTACTTTTTCTTCTTCAATTTGTGATACGGCTAATTGTCTTGCATAGGTAGAGAGATGGGACATGACAAATAAGAAAATACAGAAAAAGAGCAAGACGATCATTCGTTTCAGCCAATTCCCTTCATTACTACTCCCGTTGAGGAAGGGAATTAATAATAGATATGAGATAGTACCAATATCACTGAATATTAAAAAACGGTTGATCTTTTTCGAATAATGGCGAATAAAGGAAAAAGTTTGTATATTAAAAACTTTCAATAGGAAAATAAAACTCGGTAACGATAGTACTACCGATATAAAAATGTATATCAGATTCGACGTTACGCTCTTATCAGGAAGATTTAATAAAAACGGAAGGATAAACAACAATATCAACCTCGAAAGGAGATTCAAGATGGCAAAAGGAAAAAAGGAATAGAGGACATGATGTTTGAGTTGGTAATTCTTATGATAATAATAATGATAAAAAAACATTGTACACATTGCAACAAGATGAAATGGTACTGGGAGTACTGTCACTATAATCATTCCCAGAATAATCATTCCTACATTCGTCTCCATTGTATTTTTTCATTACATAACATAAAGAAAATAATCCATCCAATTATAAATCTCATGAAATGAATAGCTAGCATCATATTGAAATCTGTCATCATTACCTCCGATTAAACTATTTTACCATACTATCAAATGATTTTGATTGTAATTTTGTTAAGTGTTTTCATCTAATCTTATAGTTAGTAGACTATTTTAATTCATAAAAAGCATTGATAAAGCAGTCCTCTAACCAGGTCTTTGTTATTTTACTTTAGATTTCAGAATGACTAGCAGTCTCTAATAAAAGACATCAAGTAATTTAATTGGGAAAGGTTTTAATAAACAAGTATCGATAATTTTTGAGATAATTTATAATTAGCACTCTTTGTCGTTAAACTACAAAATGGATAGTCATCTAATATTTTAAGAACATTTGATAAACCTATGCCTCTATTAGAACCCTTGCTTGAAAAACCTTCTTGGAAAATTTGGTTAATATTGATTTGCACATCCCTTGTACTATTCTCGATATAAAAATTTAACTGTTTATCTTCCGTGAAAAAGACCACCGAAATTTTTTTCTCATGTGATTCTTTCGCTTCTTCAATCGCATTATCAAAGAAAATTGAGAGGAGGATAATAAAATCTAACAAATTCATTTTTATCTCAGAAATAACATCTGGAATTTCAACAGCAACTTCTATTCCTTGATTTTGAGCTTCAAATAATTTTGCAGCTAGGAAACTCTTAACAGTAGCCACTTCCAAATTGGTTAAAAGATCCAAGTCATATTTCTGATTACGGAAAGGATTATCTTCATTAGCAAAAAGCTCCTGGTAGGACTTTTCGATTTCCTTAAAGTCCCCTTTTTTAAGATTTTTCCAAATCGATGCATGGCAGAATTGGTTTCATTTTTAAAAAAATTTACTTCTGTAAATAAGGATTCTAAATAGTTATTATATTGTTTAAGGTTGTTATATTGTTGTAATCGCTCACGATTCATTTTTTGCGTCAAGAGCTCAAGTGAATGTTGGTTCAAACGATAAAGGCCATAGAAGAAAATGAGTACGTAAATAGCAATTAAGATATAGCGAAATTGTTCAGTATATCTTGGAAATCCATTAATATTGTATTGACAAAAAACGAAGGTTTGTAAAACAATGAAAAAGGCAACCATACTAATGTTCAACGGCTTAAACATCTTTGTTGGCTGACTGCCACCGGCAGCTGGTTCTTGAAAATTACGATAATCAATATGTAAAATAGATTTAAAAAAGAGATGAAAAGGTATGACCAAAGCATAAGTTAAGAGAATTAAGAGAGCACTGTTATTAATATGATCAATACTGGTATTAAGGAGCGTGGGTAAGATTAAATAACCAATTAATCTTGAAAAGAGGTCCTGATTAGTAAATGTATAAAAGCTATAGAATATGTGATAGGTTAAGGGCTGTTCTCTTTTTGCTAAATAAGAAAAGGGTAACAAATAGAGAGAGTCCAAGGTTAGGGAATAGTGATCCATCCAAAAAGATAGGGCCATATTAACAAGAGCAAAGATTAGAATCTCATACCATCTATTCTTTCGACCACTTACCATAACAAATAAACAGTATGTATTGAGAAAAATAATAAGGTAGAAGATAAATAAGAACAGACTATTCATTTTTCTCCTCCTCTAAGTTCATAGGTCCTCGATAATCCATTGATTGTAGTAATAGAAATTCGGTTTTATCACGGTTATATGCCAAACCTGGCAATTGTCTTAAGTAATAGTCTAGAATCAAAGTCGTTTTTTCAATGGCATCCTGATTCAGATTAGTGGTCTGTCCATCCTGATTTTGATAAGACGATTCAATTAAAAGCGATAGATTTTGAACCTCATCTTTTTTCAAGAAGAGTCTAATAAAGCTGTTTTGAGTATCTGCTAAATTGGCCTCAGCTAAGTCTAAACTGGTTGATAAGATTATCAAAAAATCGAAAACATCCATTGGTAATTCTGTCATAGTCGAAGTGCAAACAACTTCAAAAGCTGTCCCTTTTTCTACCAATTCCTGTTTTTTTAAAGTTAAAAAAGATTTCTAAATCAGCATTTTTTATTGATAAAAAACTCTGTCTATCGAAAACACTAGTATTTTTACTGGTAGCTGTCATCCGCTCAAGCGTTTCCTCATAGACCAAACCAACAGCCTCCAAATTTCCTTGAGCAATGCTCCCTCCGAGACTTATAAGGATATTGTCATAATCATGACGAAAAGACCTTACGCCTTTATACAAGTTTTCGATGTAAGAGTTGTATTGTTCTAACATGCTCAAATGACGCTTTTCACTCTCGAAAATCTGCTCCTGAACAATTGTTCTGGAATATTGATTGAGATAGGATGACAGATAAAAAAAGATAAAGAGGAAAATTAAGATCAAGATTTTTGATACCCAAAACAATTGGTCCCCATTGGCGTTCTTGGTTTCAAAAACGTAAAAACCTAAAAAGTAAATGACTAAGGCAATATCCGTTATCCATAAATATCTTTTGAAAACTTTAAGGTGATGGTAAGTAAATTTAAAGTTCTCGATGGCAAATATCCGTTCTATAAAAGTCAGTATAGGAGTGACACAAAGATAAGAAATGATTTCATATTCCGAACTCTGCCAAATTGTTTCTAGACTGATTCGGGTAACAAAGGGAAAAATAAAAAAGATGAGAAAACTTGAAATTAAACTGGTTAGTACAATTGGAAAAAGAGTGTAATAGGTCCGTAAAAGGAGGGTATCTTTCTGATAAAAGATGAGACGATAGGATAACATCAGTAATGGTTCAAGGACAACAAATGAAACCTTAAAATGATGTACGATAAAAACTTCGCAAATGGTTATCGAAACAGCCTTTAATAATTTATTTGTTTCTTCACTATTCATAAAGAAAATGGTCCAACTGGTTAAAAATCTAGTGAATAAAACAAGCACTGTTAGTGATAAAATAAAACCTTCCCCCTCTTCTCTAGCTCCTTTAATCATACTACATCGGGATAAATATTACAATTTCTATAAATTTTCATTGATTAATAAAAATACATCTTAAACGCTTCGCTATACCCAGGACTGACCAACAAATGGGGCTCACCTTCGATAATCCACTTCAACCAAAAAAAGCTATCCCTCAACTAGTCGAGGGATAGCTTTTGCTTTTATAACATATTTGCAATATGTTGGATTGATTTTTCACGACCTAGTAAATAGATTGTATTTGGTAATTCTGGACCATGCATTTCACCTGAAACAGCAATACGGATTGGCATAAAGAGATTTTTCCCTTTGATTCCTGTTTCTTTTTGAACAGCTTTAATTTGTGGGAAGATGTTTTCGGGTTTAAAATCTTCATCAGTCATAGCTTCTAATTTTTCTTTAAAAGCTTTCAGTACTATTGGTACAGTTTCCCCTGCCATGACTTCTTTTTCAGCTTCGCTTAATTCTGGGAATTCGCTAAAGAAGAGGTCTGTTAGGGGGATGATTTCATCAGCTGATTTCAATTGTGGTTGGTAAAGTTCAACTAATTTTTCCGCTTTTTCAGTTAAGCGTCCGGCTTCTTCTAAGAAGGGTTTGCAAAGCTCAAAAACTTTGGCAAAATCAGCATTCTTAAGATATTCATTACTCATCCAGTCCATTTTCTTTTGGTCAAAGGCAGCTGGTGATTTACTGAGGCGGTTCTCATCAAAGAGCTCTATAAGTTGTTCTCTACTGAAAATTTCATCTTCGCCACCAGGATTCCAACCTAATAGAGCGATGAAGTTAAAGACTGCTTCTGGAAGATAGCCTTTTTTACGGTAATCTTCGATAAATTGTAGGGTGTTGGTATCTCGTTTTGATAACTTTTTACCTGTTTCTGAATTAATGATCAAGGTCATGTGGCCAAATTCAGGTGCTTCCCATCCAAGTGCTTCGTATACCATCAATTGTTTTGGTGTATTGGCAATGTGGTCATCGCCACGAATAACATGGGAAATTTGCATATCATGGTCATCAATAACAACTGCGAAGTTATAAGTTGGGTAACCATCTTTTTTCTGAATAACCCAATCGCCACCAATGTTGCCACCTTCAAATTCAATGTCACCTTTAACCATGTCTGTCCACTTGTAGATACCAGTCTCGTTAACCTTTAAGCGAACTGTTGGAATAATGCCTTGCGCTTGGCGTTCAGCGATATAAGCTGATTTTTCCGCTTCAGACATGCCAATAAACTCATTGACGTAACGAGGCGTTTCGCTAGCAGCTTCTTGGCGTTCCCGTTCAGCAGCTAGTTCTTCTTCCGTAACATATGATTTGTAGGCTAAGCCTTTTTCCAAAAGCTCATCAATGTATTTTTGGTAAAGCTCAAGACGTTCAGATTGACGGTAATTTTCATGGGTTTCAGGGCTTTCGTCCCAATCCATTCCCAACCACTTGAGGTTTTCAAGCTGTGAGCGCTCTCCATCTTCAACGTGTCGTTTACGGTCTGTATCTTCAATACGAATAATAAAAGTACCACCATGATGACGAGCGTAAAGGTAGTTAAAGAGTGCTGTACGGGCATTACCGATATGCAATAAGCCTGTTGGACTTGGTGCGTAACGCACACGAATTGGTTTAGACATTCTATTTCTCCTATTCCTATAAAAAAGCATTTTAGTCAGCTAAAAACAAGCAACAATGAATCTTGAGCTTGTTCTCTTTTGTCATCTCACTAACTCTTAATGTTTTAAATCTTTACTATTATAGCACATTTTCGAGCTAGGAGTGCAAAAAATCAGCCTTGAAAGGGCTGATTTCCTTGATTTTTTAGTTGCTACTTGTTGTGATATATCTTTGTAGTGATGCAGCAAATTGTTGAAGGTTTAAGGTTTGCACATAGATTTCACCAACACCACGGAAAGTGTTGACAACACCTTCGCCAGTTCCAATGGATTGCATAAAGCCATTTTCTAAGTGGATGTCATAATCAAGTTCTTTACTCCAAGCCACCACATGAGCATTATCGATAGTCATTTCACCACCGTTTAAATCAATTTTCTTAATTGATCCAAATGAGTTGGCTAATAATGTCCCTTGACCATTAGTTGTCATAACAAAGAGCCCACCTTGACCACCAAATAGAGCTTTGCCAATACTTTGACGTTCCATAGTGTACTGTGCTGACCCGTCTAATGCCAAGAAAGCACCATCATTTAATCGGTATTGTTTGGCACCCAGTTCCAGTGCAATAACTTGTCCTGGTGTATTTGGCGCAAGGGCCAATTTACCATTATCACTTGTAGAGTGAGCTTGCGTAATAAATACGGATTCACCGGAGACCATTGAACGGCCAATAGCACCGACAAGTTTACCCAAACCAGAACCTTTACCATTTAGTTTTGTTGTCAATTGTACTTCAGGGTTATGATAAACCATACTGCCGTGTTGTAAGAAGATAGATTCGCCATTTTCCAAATCAATCTCAACCAAAGGAAACTGCATGTTTGAATCAATTGTGAACTTCATCCGATTGTCTGCCATTAGGATTCTCCTTTAAATCTCCAATAATGTTGTTATCTTAACACCCTCAGTATAGCCCATTATGACAGCATTTGTCCAATATTTACACAAGAAAATTAAGAAAAAAGAGAAATAACTTTAATCTAATTGAAATATCATTATTGGTACTTGTTAGCTATCAAAAAAGCCTGGGAAGACCCAGACTCAATTAATAATATGTTATAAGATTACTTGTGTCATCTTACCAGTATCAACATCATAAACAGCCCCATTGATAACAACATCATCTGGAATCAGCGGCGAATCAAGCAAAATTTGCATATCTTCTCTTACTGATTCTTCCACATCTTGGAAAGGCAAGAAATCTTGACCTGAAACATCCACACCGAGTTCTTGATGGATATGGTCAGCAAAACTCTCATTTGTAAAAGTTTGTGCCCCACAATCAGTATGGTGGAGAACAACGATTTCGCGTGTACCCATCTGTTGTTGCGAAATCACCAATGAACGAATCATATCATCTGTTGCACGGCCACCTGCATTTCTCAATATATGAGCATCCCCTAGGGCTAAGCCTAAAGCTTGGGCAACGTGTAAACGAGAATCCATACAGGTTACTATCGCAACCCGTGTTTTAGGTTTGAGGGGCAGATGGGCTGTCCCATGAAGATCAACATATGCACTATTGGCTTGTATGAAACTTTCGAAATATGACATGATTTCTCCTCCGATTCAAAAAAACTGAAAACTTTCTTTTTGACATCATATCACTTTATAGTCAAAAACTCTAAAATTTTAACTTTTTCAAGAGAATTGTTCGCACTTATACTTTGATAAGTAAAATAACCAAATAAAATTCCAGTAATTTCCTAACTTTTATTTGAAAAGACAGCTTTCAAGACTTGACCAACTGTTGTGACACCAACCACTTGAATTGTTTTCGGAATATCTAAGCCTTGTAAGGCATTTTTGGGAACATAAATTTTTGTAAAGCCTAATTTTGCAGCCTCGTTTATTCTTTGTTCAATGCGAGTCACTCGGCGAATCTCACCGGTCAATCCGATTTCACCCAGAAAGGCTTCTTGAGGATTGGTTGGCATTTCTTTATAACTCGAAGCAATCGCCACAGCAACCGCCAAGTCAATAGCTGCTCATCCAACTTAACGCCACCTGCTGCCTTTAAATAGGCATCCTGATTCTGCAAGAGCAAGCCACAGCGTTTTTCCAAAACAGCCATAATCAAGCTCACTCGGTTGAAGTCTAAGCCTGTTGTTGTCCTCCGGGCATTCCCAAAAACAGTCGGAGTAACTAGGGATTGAATCTCGGCCAGAATTGGTCGACTACCTTCCATAGTAACGACGATAGCCGAACCAGTGGCTCCATCTAACCGTTCCTCGAGGAAGACTTGGCTGGGATTGGTAACCTCCACCAAACCGGCAGACTGCATCTCAAAGATGCCAATTTCATTGGTTGATCCAAAACGGTTTTTAACAGCCCTTAAAATCCTAAAGGTATGATGTCTTTCCCCTTCAAAATAGAGAACAGTATCCACCATATGTTCCAACATTCTAGGTCCAGCAATGGTCCCTTCCTTGGTCACATGTCCAACAATGAAAGTTGCAATGTTATTGGTTTTAGCCAATTGCATAAGTTCAGCAGTCACCTCACGAACCTGACTGACAGAACCTTGAACACCTGATATTTCCGGGCTCATAATGGTTTGGATGGAGTCAATAATCAGAAAGTCTGGTTGAATCTTTTCAATTTCAGCTCTGACATTTTGCATATTGGTTTCGGCATAAAGATAAAATTCATTATCAATATCGCCTAAACGCTCACTTCGCAATTTAATTTGTTCGGCAGATTCCTCACCTGAAACATAAAGAACCGTACCTTTATTTGCCAATTGTGTCGATACTTGTAAAAGCAAGGTTGACTTCCCAATACCTGGGTCGCCACCAATCAAGATTAAGCTTCCAGGGACGACACCCCCACCTAATACACGGTTAAACTCATCCATATCCGTTTTGGTGCGAGCATAATTAATGTTATCAACATCTTTGAGTTTAACCGGTCTACTTCTTTCTCCCGTTAGACTAACACGCGCATTTTTAACTTCTTGCACTTCTACTTCTTCCACAAATGAGGACCAAGCCGAACAGTTAGGACAACGTCCTAAATATTTGGGTGAATGGTAACCACATTCTTGGCAGACAAAAGTTGCTTTTTTCTTTGCCATAAAATTTCTTTTCCTTTATCAGGATTTTAATGCCCAGTAGAGCCAAAACCACCTGTACGAACACCTTCTGCTTGATCACCATCAACTAAAAGATAAGGTGCGAAAACAGCTTGAACAATCCGTTCACCAACTTCTAAGGTGACCGGTTGGTCAGTAATATTTTGCATTTGCGCAAAAATATGACCCTCATTAGCCTCGTTGTTATAGTAGTCCCCATCAATAACCCCTACTGAGTTAATCAAAACAAGACCCTTTTTACGAGGATTAGAAGAGCGATCATAAAGGTAGAGCACTTCTCCATCTTGCATGTAGGCTTTCAAACCAGTTGGTACCAACTTGATTTGACCAGGAGCAATTTCCATAGCCTCTGCCACCTTTAAATCATAACCAGCAGCATGTTTCGTTTCTCTTTTGGGTAATAGCTGAGCAGCATCAGCATATTGTGAAATTAACTCAAATCCACGAATTTTCATTATGTTTTACTTCCTTTTCTCTACAAAATTCATTCTCCCTATTATAAATGATTCGCAAAAGAATAGCAAAAAGCACTGTTTTTTGGCAAAAAAAAATTGATAGAAAAAGAGCATATAGCTTTGCGAGTTGTTCGCTTATTAAAAATCTACTAATAGTAGCTGAAACTAGTCAGAACCACTACATCTAGTCCTACTATATTAAAAAACTATAGCCTGATTATTTTGTTGACATGAGAATATGAGAAGACTATAATAATCTCAATTTCATTAAAGAAAGCGTGATTTTATGCCAAATGAATGGCCCCTATATCTTTTCTATTTCCTTATCCTCCTAGTTTTTTACGTGACTAGACGTGCTCGACGTCGGACTAGAGAAAGCATTTCTGCTCCTAGAATTATTCGATTTACCAATGATGGTCCCCCATTTCTTTAACAGATTATCCACAACTATTAAAGAAAATTAAGATAGTCCACCATTTTCAAAATGACAATGCATTTAGTATTCAAACAAATTTGGATAATGATAATCTCATACAACGGCTTAGCAAGAGCTTCAATTGGATCCTAAGGACATTAGCATTCAACATTCACAATACCTCAGCATGGGCCCAGCAGTCCATTAATATAGAAAGGTCTTACCACCATGGAATTATTAGCACAAATACTTATTTTTATCACATTTATCGCAATCATGTACTTTATGGTTTCTTCCGCTTACAAAGGTATGGCAAAAGCCACTAAAATTTCTGGATATAGTTATGTCATTAAACTTAAAACCGAAAAAACTGTAGACTTAGAAAATAATAAAGAGTTATTAAAAAATGTCAAAATTATATCTCACGCACCTGGTTCAGATACTTATGCTGTTAAATCAAAAATCAATGATAAAGCTTTAAGAGAAAACATCAAAAAATCATATAACTTAAATAATCAAGAAGTTACAGTTACCTCATTGCAAATTTCTGGGAGCTTGGGAGCTGTTTAAAAAGACCCTACTTACCCATAGCTCTAAAATTTATACTAAGCATTTTTTAGAAAGACAAAAGTATGTTACAAACATTCTTATTTATTAAAAACGACCCTTATATTATAGTTGGTGAAATTACTGTTCTCATTTTAGTTATTGGCTTTTTCTATATCCAAAAAGGTTTAAAAACATCTGATAGTGAGCCTTATCTGTATAGCACTTTAATCGTTTTTAAAGACACAAATACAAAACCAGCGGATTATCCGCAACTTGACAAATTAAGCACTTGGACCTATCGTGAAAACCTAGGTGGTTATTATGGTCAAACCAAGCAGAATCCAAATGATATTCGCAAAATAATTTACGAAAGTTATCAGCTGGATAAAAGTCAAGTTGATATCCGTAACATACGCTACAATTGGTTTTCCCTTAACTCTTAAAATAAACAAGAGTCACATATAAATATGTGACTCTTGTTATTGTGGTAAAAGTTGAAATTTAGGCTAATATTCCCTATTTAATTGGACCTCTCAAAATGTAGGAATCAATAAAATTTAATAATTGATTTTTTGGCAGTTTTGTTAAATTCTCCATTTCTTCTTTTGTAAAGGATTTATTCACTATAAAATCTGTTAACAAATCTAATAGCTCTTTCGGAGCATTTCTTTCAATTAAATAATCTTTTAAATCAATAACTTTTCCATTATTTTCCAACGTTTTTCCTCCAAAATATATATAAATGAATTTCTCTTATTATTTGCTATTCATCTTCAATAAGTATCTCTGAAGGAATCGCAAATAGTTTTGTTAAAACAAAACATAAGGCCATACTGATTAACGAAACAATAAAGTAAATTAATACTTGATAGGTATCGTATATATACATTAGATAAGATGGTAGCACCGCTAATCCATAGGAATTAGATTGTATATGGAAAAGGGATAACAAGGCAGCACCAAATCCTGATGAAATCAACATCATATAGAGTGGTTTCAGATTGTAACGAAGATGTAGACCAAAGAGCACTGGTTCGCTAACCCCAAACAATTGAGACATAAAAGCTCCCATGACAGTCTGCTTTACACGATCACTTTTAGCAGAAGTGTAGAATGCTAAACAGGCACCTAGATTGGCAAAACCATACATGGCACAGAGGGTAATTAACTGATTATATCCAGTATTCGCTAATAAAGAAGTCTCTATAACAACATACATATGATGTAGTCCTGTAATTACGGCTAAGGGATAAGTTGCCCCAACAAAGAATCCTCCCAGACCGAATGGTAAGTTCATCAATCCTTGTGTTAGAGCGATTAAACCTTTTTCTAACCAATGAACGATTGGAGCAAATCCCATTAAAGCAACCACTATCATCACAAGCATGGTGACAAAAGGTGTTAATATTAAGTCAAGAGAATTTGGCATTATTTGACGTAATTTTCTTTCGAGTTTTGCTCCTAAAAATCCCGTCAAAATAGCTGTTACAACCGACCCTTGCGCACCCATTACTGGAAGAAATCCAGCTACCATAATAGCTTTTGCATCCCCTGATGCTACACCATATGCATTAGGAAGAATAGGGGATACAAGCATCAATCCAATAACTAATCCAATCATTGGGGTACCACCAAAAACTCTAAATGCAGACATTGTAATCAAAGCAGGAAGGAATGCAAATGCCGTATCAGTTAAGACGCTAACTAATTGGTTTAGGTAAGAGGGAAAAATTTCTGTTGAAAGACCTAGTAATCCTAAAATATTATCATTAAAAACGACACCCTTTAGTCCCAAAAAGAGACCTGTTGCTGCAATTACTGGAACAATAGGAACAAAAATATCACCTAAAGTACGCATTAAAGCTTTAACACCTTTTTCTTGTGATTTGATATAAGCATCTTGTTCTTTTTTGCTTGCCGTCGAGATGTTTAATTGTTCGACTTCGGCAAATACTTTATTGACAATGCCAGTGCCCAAAATAATTTGGTATTGGCCACTATTATAAAAAGTCCCTTTGACTTCATCTATCTTTTCAACTGCTTTACTATCAATTTTTTCACGATCCTTAACAATTAATCGTAAACGTGTTGCACAATGAGTTGCAGATAGGATATTATCTGAGCCAACAAATTCAATAATTTCTTCTGCAATTTTCTTATATTTTTCTTGTGACATTTATTTTTCCTCCAAAATAACTGCTGCAAATGGTTCTAATGTCAATTCTCTATGACTTAGACTAATATGAGCTAAATTATGAAATAATATTTTCTTAATAGGCTGTTCCATTTTCACACTTTTCAATTGATTACTTAGATTTACAACAATTAAAAGTGATTTGTCATTTAATGTCCGTCTGTATTGAAAGACAACATCTTCACTTGATTCTGGAAATGATATATCTCCAAAAGTTAAAAGCTCGCACCATTCTCCTTTAGAGAAAGCAATCATTTCTTTATAAAATGACAAAATAGAACGACTATCATTTTCCTGAACTTCAACTGTTAATTCCATTGAATTTCCAGCCATAGCAAGCCATGGTTTTGAATCTGAAAAACCACTATTCAATGACTGCGACCATTGCATTGGTGTCCTTGAATTATCACGACTGCGTTTATTAATAACTGCTAAAGCTTCTTTTTCGGTCAAACCTTCTTGCATCCCACGATAGTATTGATCAATAGAAGAGATATCATTAAACTCTGATATTGATTCCCTGTGGAAATTAACCATACCTATTTCTTGGCCTTGATAGATGAATGAAGTCCCCCTCAAGAAGAAGTATAGTATTGCCAAAGCCTTCACAGCTTCAGGATTTTCAGCATGCTCTCTGAGGTACTTACTAGTGGCACGCGGTTGATCATGGTTCTCAATAAATGGTGCACCCCAACCAACTTTTTGAATAGCTAATTGTGACTTTTTCAGATAATCAAATAAGTCAGATGGTTGCCAATCTATTGGTTTAAACCACTCACTACCACTTGCTACATCTAAATCAGCATGTTTAAAATCAAATATCATTGAAAAGTACCCATCTGAACCAATAAATTCTTCTAATTGATTATAAGATACTCCTGGCGCTTCAGCGACAGTAACTGCCTTATGCGGCTTAAAGCATTTTTCATTCAATTCCTTTAAAAACAAATCGATACCTGGTTGATTCCGACTAACTTTTGTACATTTGGCCAAACCATCGACACCATCTGCTTCAATACTTTGGAAGCTAAGATCCTTTTTGATAAACGTAATTGCATCAACTCTAAATCCAGCAATGCCTAAATCTAACCACCAATTTATCATGTCATAGATTTCTTGACGCATTTGGGGATTTTCCCAATTTAAATCAGGCTGTTTCTTATGGAAGGTGTGATAATAATAACAGTTTTCATTTTTAACTTTTTCCCAAACAGATCCACCGAAAATAGATCTCCAATTATTAGGAATCTTCTTACCAGTTTTAAAAATATAATAGTCTCTGTATTTACTATTCGGATCTGATATGGCTTTTTGAAACCATTCATGCTCATCAGAAGTATGGTTCACAACTAAATCTAAAATAATTTTGATGTTTTTTTCCTTAGCACGAAAAATTAGTTCTTTGACATCTTCTAAATTTCCAAATTCTTTTTGTATTTCAAAATAGTTTGAAATATCATAACCATTGTCAGCCATTGGTGATTTATAAATGGGACAAATCCAAATACAAGTGATTCCTAAATTAGATAGATAGTCTAATCTATTGATAATCCCTCTTATATCTCCAATTCCGTCATTATTAGAGTCTTGAAAACTTTTTGGGTATATTTGATAAATAATCTCGGATTTCCACCAGTCTGTCATAATCTTCCTCCTGTTTACGCTTACAAACCCATAATAACGTAAAAAAAAACCTTAAACAAGATTATCTAAGGCTTTTGGAAAATTGTTCAAAGCCGAGACGCTTTTACCTAAAAAGTAAAATTGTTCACTCTAATTGAAGTTTTAAATATAAGATTTCAACAGCAAGGCTAAAAGGCGTAATATGCCCTTTAGGAATACTCTGCTTTTGTGAAAGATTTGGTATAAATAGTATTTCATCAGCCAATATTTGAGCTTCCTGAAAATCACTCATTAAAACTGTAAATATTGACTTCATCCAAAAAGGAGACTGCATTTCTATAGGAAATTCTTCTTGAGAATCTAGCTGAAAAATCCATAGCATCTGACCATCCAAGCCTTTTTTATGACTTAACAGTGCTTGGTTATTTGGCAAAATAACCAAGGGTTTCTCTAATGGAAAAAAAATCCTTTGAAAATCTTTTGCTAGGCGCAATTCTGAATCTGTGCGAGCAAGTAAAAATATTTTATCAGCTTTTTTGATTGCTTCGAGAATTTTATTAGTATCATACAGAGCAATATAATTTACCACTTGATGATAGGTTTCTTTAAAATCACTACGGACAATACTCTCTTGATTGTAATCAGAATATTTAAGCATAGCTTTTAATTCTGAGAAACCTGCTAAACCTAGCTTCTTGCAAAAACGAAAAACGGTGGTTGTTGATACATGACATATTTCAGCCAATTCTTGAATAGTTATATCTTTAGTATTCTTGGTCGTAGTCAAAAAATGATAAAGTTCCCATTCAGTGCTGATAGATTACTCTTTTGACTTTCGATTAACTCTTTTAATGTCATATTATTTCTCCATTATTTTACAATAATCAAAAAATAGCTGATCAATGATAAAATAAAAAGTTGTTGAAATTTCATAAGTTCGTTTTGTTGGAGTCTTTATGGATTCTGTAGGAACGTACAATTGATAATCTGCTAACTTAGCCATACTATTGTTACTGGTCTGGGTCATAACAAGTGATTTTATCGGAAGATATTGCAAATCTTGAAGAATCGCTAACGCTTCTGCAGATTCTCCTTTAAAAGATAATAATAATATCAAATCATTTTGAGAAAAATTTGCTTTCACATAGTCATATTCACCTTTGTCGAAAAATACAATCACCTCTTTACCTACAGAAGAAAATAGTTGACGTAATGACTCAACCTCCATTTTTTGGGCATTCCCAGTTCCGTAAACAAAAAGTTTATCAGTCTGTGCTAGTAGAGTAACTAACTGGTGTAAATCCTGTTTTTCAAAGATTTGATCGATATACCTATGATACCTTTTTAGAAGTCGATTAAAATCTGTTTCTTCCGTTTGATTTACTTTTTCTTTTTGAGATAGTAAAAATTTTAATTCAGCAAAACTATCAATTTCTAATTTCCTCAGTAAGCGAGAGATACTGGATCTAGATACAAAACACCTATCTGCTAATTCTTGTGATGTCATATTTGGGATCGTTTTACGATTGTTTTCAATAAA
This sequence comes from Streptococcus penaeicida, assembly GCF_002887775.1. Classification (GTDB taxonomy): domain Bacteria; phylum Bacillota; class Bacilli; order Lactobacillales; family Streptococcaceae; genus Streptococcus; species Streptococcus penaeicida. Next base: position 82,562 of record NZ_LOCM01000032.1, read on the forward strand.
ACTTATTATCATCAAATCTTGATCTGTAAGTCGCTTACTAAATGAATTTATTCTACTAACCCAGTTCATATTTCACCTATTTCTCCGGTACAAATCTAAATAAAACAAATGACATAATGCTTGTCATGGTGAAAAAGAGAATTTTCATCCAAATAAAGGGAGCAAAGATAATAGAAATTCCCATTAAAATCCAAACCTGAATTAAAATTTGTTTTTTCCGTTCACGTTTAATAATTCGTGTTTCCAGATAGTCGCCGACATAATATTTGTAGACTTTGGTTCCACGCAACCAATTGTTAAAACGGTCTGAACTCCGTGAAAAACAAAATCCGGCTAATAGTAGTAATGGTGTTGTTGGTAATATTGGTAAGGGAATACCAATAATGGCTAAGGCAAAGCTGACACAGCCAGCAATAATATATAGAGTTTTTTTCATATAAATCCTTTTATTTATTTTTTCAATATAACATTATAACAAAATCTTGCTCACACCGCTTGTGCAATTACTTATGATAATATTCGAAGAAAATGAATATTTCAGAAAATAATTGATATTCTTGCAGTAAAGCGTTATCATTAAAGTGAGAGGAAATACTCTTGAAAATTAAGAAAAAGAGGATATACTATGAAACTTATTGGTCTTGTTGGTACAAATTCAAGTCGTTCCACTAACCGTCAGCTTCTCCAATACATGTCAAATCATTTTGCAGATAAGGCAGAAATTGAACTTATTGAAATTAAGGACTTACCCGTTTTCAATAAACCTGCTAATAAGGAATTACCTGAAAGGGTGATGGAAATGGCCGCAAAAATTCAAGAGGCTGATGGCGTTATCATTGGTACTCCTGAATATGACCATTCTATTCCAGCTTCACTTATGAATGCCTTAGCCTGGTTGTCTTACGGTATTTACCCATTACTTGGTAAACCTGTGATGATTACTGGTGCTTCATACGGTACTTTAGGCTCCTCTCGCGCTCAGTTGCAATTGCGTCAAATTTTAAACGCACCTGAATTGAAAGCGACAGTTCTTCCTGATGAATTCTTACTTTCTCACTCCTTACAAGCATTTGATGCTAATGGTAACCTTTTTGACTTGGAAACCATTCAAAAATTAGATGCCATCTTCGATGATTTCCGAATTTTTGTTAAAATTGCTGGAAAATTATCAAATGCTCAAGAACTTTTGCGTAAAGAAGCTGAAGATTTTGACTGGGAAAACTTGTAATAAGAAAGGATTTTACCTATGAAATTTGTTGGTATCGTTGGCTCAAATGCAGATCAATCTTACAACCGCATGTTGTTAGAATTCATGAGACGCCAATTTAAATTAAAATGTGAACTTGAAGTATTAGAAATTAAAGATATTCCAATGTTTAACCAAGACGAAGATCAATCTGATTCTTTCGCTGTTAAATACCTTTATAATAAAATCACTCGTGCTGATGGTGTCATCATTGCAACTCCTGAACATAACCACACCATTACTCCTGCTCTTAAGAGTACCCTTGAGTGGTTATCTTTTAACCTCCACCCACTTGAAAATAAACCGGTGATGATTGTTGGTGCCTCTTATTATGACCAAGGAACATCACGTGCCCAAGTCCATCTTCGTAAAATTTTGGAAGCGCCAGGTGTTAATGCCTTTACTCTTCCAGGAAATGAATTCTTACTCGGGAAAGCTAAAGAAGCTTTTGATAACCAGGGCAATATTATTAATGAGGGTACAGTGAAATTCTTAGAAACTTGTTTAGATAACTTCATCAAATACGTTAAAGTGGTTTCAGCTTTACGTCAACCAAAAGCAATTGAAAAAGAAGATTTAGACTGTAATAATCCTATTGCTACAACAATCACTGGTGTAGACCCTGATGATCCTGATTGGGTTGACAAAGCTGCCAAGTTAGTGAATGCTGTAGAAGGGGACACCTATGTCAAGCTTGATCACGGGGTCCTAACTGTTGATCAAATCAACATGTTCTTGAAAGCTATGCCATTTGAATTAACCTACTCAGATGACAATAACCAATTCCTATACTACAACAATGCCCATCAAGATCCAGAAACAATGTTTGCTAAACGCCTTCCTGAACAAGTCGGAAACCGGTTATCAACTGTTCACGGTTCACTACCAGCTGGACGCATGAAAAATGTTGAATGGGTTGTTGGTTCTCTCCGTAATGGTAACGAAGAATATGTTCGGACGATCGTTCCTGGCGGACCAGCTGAAGTTATTAATACCCATAACTACCAAGCCATGTACTATCCAGATGGTTCCTTCTCAGGTATCAACGAGATTGTCTTCAACTTTAAACCATGGTTGGATTGGTATTTGAAAGAAACTGGTCAGCATCTGGCTGGTGGAAAAGCTAACGCAATGCCAGCAGGACATGGAAGTGTTGATGCAACATCTGGCGCATCAGACACAGGATCAGCTGCCGCTACTCCAGTAGTCGCTGAAGCAGATGCCACATCTGGGGCCTCTGAACATTAATTAAGGTCTTTCACCTAAAATAAGTTATTTTCAACGAGAGATTAACTTCTCTCGTTTTTTATCATTATCGAGGTAAACGTCATGTCCCCTTTTCAAGAAAAAATTGAAGCAGCCTGTGCTAAAAAAGAATCTCTCTTTGATGAAAGCTTGGCTCGCTATGGTGTCCGTTCTATGTTTGCAGGTGCTTACCTGACGATGTCAACAGCTGTTGGTATCTTAGCTGCTGATATGATTACCACTCAATTTCCATCACTAGGTCGGTTCACTTTTACAGCTATCTTTGCTATTGGTCTCTTTTATGTCCTCATTTTTAACGGTGAATTAGCCACCTCAAACATGATGTATTTGAGTGCTGGCGCCTACTATAAAAAAATAAAATGGTCAAAGGTTACCTTAATTTTACTTTACTGTACTATTATGAATTTAGTTGGTGCTATTTTCTTAGCCTGGCTCTTTAATCAATCTTTTACTTATCACCAATTAACAGACAAGAGTTTTGTCATCAATGCTGTTCAACTTAAATTAGCAAAAACTGATTGGATGAACTTTATCGAAGGTATTACTGCTAATATGTTCGTTAATATTGCTGTTTTAGGTTATATGTTACTAAAAGAAGAATCTGCAAAAATCTTTGTTGTCGTGACTGCCATCTTTATGTTTGTCTTCCTAGTCAATGAACATTTAATTGCTAACTTCGCCTCATTTATGTTAGCAGGATTTAGTCCCGTAGAACACATCAAGGGTTTTACAGTTATGAACATCCTACGCCAGTGGACAGTGGTCTTCTTCGGAAACTGGGTTGGAGGCGGCCTCTTCATGGGAATCGCTTATGCCTGGTTAAACCAAACCAAAACCAAACACATTGAAAGTTAATCATTAAGATTTAGTAAAGCACAAACAGCCGAGAACTGATCTCGGCTGTTTTCTTGTTAAAAAATAAAATGGAAACCTTATTTTGGAGATTAAAAATTACGCAATGTTATTTTTTAATTAAATTAAATTTTTTTGTGTTTTTTGTGATAAAATAAGTTTAAATATGATTGAGCAAACTTTGCTAACTACACTTAGGTCAAAAAAGAAGGAGGTTCGATGAAAAAACTTATTTTAAAACTATTGTCTATAACCATTACACTATCATACTATTCACAAGTCTCTCCCCTTCATTAATATTCGCATATACTAATTCAAATTATCATTCTCAGACTGATACCATTCCTTACAGTGAAGATGACTATACAGAAGCAATTCAATTTATCATGAACGAAGCTGCTATATTTGATAGTTACGGAAAATTGATCGATATTGATTTCAACAAACTTTATGAAAAATTTGGCTATAGTCAAGAACTCACTAAAGTTGAAAGTCTGGTAAAGAACGATAGTAAAAAGCAATTAATTTCCACACCTTCTACATTAAGAGCAAACGCAGGAAATTGTGCAATTGTTGCAGTTCAAGATACTTTAGGGGTAGCGAGTGTCTCTGCATTATTAAGTGGTGGTATTGTTGGTCTACTTCAAAAAAAGGCCGCAGGTGAAATTGCTAAACTAATTCTCAAAGTAGGTGTGAAAAACGTTGCTCCAGCTGCCGCTGCTGCATCACTAATTTGGAGTTTTGGAAGATGTATGTGGTTTTAAAAAATGAATAAAAAATTATTCGTCTCACTATTACTCTCTCTTGTATTATTGTTTTCTCGCTTAATATGGTTTCACATAAAATATCAACGTTTAAGTTATGATTGGATTGGAACAATTTTTTTATCACTTTTAGTATTTATTATTAGCTATTTTTCTTTAAAAAATCACATTAACTAAAAATGTCATAAGCCGAATTTAGCAGGATACTCAAATTTGATTTTTTATTTAGTAGAAATATCAAAAGGAGCTGCCATTTGACAACTCCTTTTGTAATTGACTTATTCAAAGACAAATTGGTTATGGTAAAGTTCAGAATAGAACCTTTTTGGCGTAATAATTCATGGTGATTACCTTGTTCAATGACTTTGCCATCTTTAAGGACGATGATTTCGTCTGCGTTGAGGATGGTCTTCAAGCGGTGGGCGATAACGAAGCTGGTTCTACCTGCTACGATGGCTTCCATTGCTTTTTGGATTTTACTTTCAGTTACGGTGTCAACATTGGAAGTTGCTTCGTCTAAAATTAAAACTTGTGGGTCGGTCAGTAGGGTTCTGGCAATTGAAATCAATTGTTTTTGCCCAGTTGAGAACACATTCTCGTCGTCTGAGACCATGGTTTGATAGCCTTCGGGCAGGGACTTGATAAATTCGTGAATATGGGTCGCACGCGCAGCGATTTCCACCATCTCCTGAGAAATAGAAGCATCGCCAAAACGGATATTATCCGCAATTGTCCCTGAGAAGAGAACAGATTCCTGCAAGACGATACCGACATTTTTACGAAGGCTGTCGAGATCATAGTCACGGATGTCAATGCCGTCAAAGGTAATGGAACCACTGTCAACATCGTAGAAACGGTTGATCAAGTTCATGATAGTCGTCTTACCTGAACCGGTTGGCCCAACAACAGCCACCATTTTACCTTTAGGCGCACTAATCGTTACATCTGAGAGGACTTTTTGACCCGGTTTGTAACCAAAGTCAACATGGTTAATAGCAACACCTTCTTTTAATTGGGTGAATAGCGGAGCATTCTGAGGACGAACTTCTTCTTCCTCATCAAACATTTCTTGGATGCGGCTAGCGCCTGTGAAAGCTAACTGAAGCTCGCCCCATGAAGCGGCAACCTGCATAATTGGTTGGTAGTATTGTTGTGAAAACTGAACAAAGGTAACCACCAATCCAAGACCTACTGCCATCGAAATTGATTTATCATTGAGGACAATACTCGAACCAAGGAAAATAACAATGGCCGTATTTAAAAGACTCATCCCGTTCATAACTGGGAAGAGAAGTCCAGCGAAAAGACGACCTTTAAAGGTTGCGGCTCTTACTTTTTCATTGTGCTCTAAGAAACCATCAATGGTTTCTGCTTGTACACCTTGTACGATAATAGCTTTTTGACCAGAAATCTTTTCGTCCATATAGGCGTTAAGGGCTGAAACTTCTTTTTGTTGGATATCAGTGTATTTACGAGCCAGACGAATAATGATGACTAAGATAATAATCGCTACCGGTGTTGTTGCCATTGTCAAAAGAGCTAAACGGGTATCTTGACGGAACATCATCCAAACCAAACCGATATAAAGGGCAATATTAGTAACAACCTGCACTAAGGATTGGTTGAGCGAGTTTTGAATGTTATCCAAGTCACTGGTAAAGCGTGACAAGATGGCACCATCTTTGTGGCTATCAAAGAAAGAAACCGTTAAGCGTTCTAATTTGCCAAAGAGACCTTTACGCATGCGGTTTGTCGATTGAGCTACGATTCGAGTGAAGAGTAAACTGTAGACAAAATTAGCTAGTGCTGTAAAGAGGTAAGCCAACAATAATTTAGTCATAACAGCCATGAAGTCAGAAGTGTCTGGCTTAAATCCTGTTTGACCAGCCATTTTAGCCATATAGTATTTTTGACCAATTTTACCAAGTTCCGTCAAGGCTTCCCCTAAGAAAACGGGAGCTTTCACTTGCAGGTAAGTGGCAAGAATAATAGCTAATCCAATAAAGAAAAATGAGATTTTATAGCGTTTAAAATAAAACCAGAAAAAACGGGCTGTTTTCATTATTCTTCCTCCTTACCTTTCTGTGTTTCGTAAATCTCACGGTAGACCTCATTCGAAGCGATCAATTCCGCATGTTTACCTTGGCCAATCAAGCGACCATTGTCTAAAACTAAAATCGTATCTGCTTTAACCACCGATGATATTTTCTGAGCGATAATAACAGTTGTTGTCTCTTTCAAATCGTGGTTCAAAGCTTCCTGCACTAGTTTTTCCGATTTAGCATCTAATGCCGACGTTGAATCATCTAAAACTAAAATTTTCGGATTGTTAATAACACCACGAGCAATAGACATTCTTTGTTTCTGTCCACCTGAGAAGTTATTCCCACGTTCCTCAACCAGACTATCATAGCCTTGATCCATACGGTCAATGAACTCACGAGCCTGAGCAATCGATGCTGCTTTTTGCATGGTTTCAAAGTCAGCTCGATAATTTCCTTGCCGTAAATTATCGGCAATGGTTCCAGAAAAGAGAATAGCTTTTTGAAGAACAATCGAAATATTCTCTTTCAGCGTTTTCTGGCTGAGGCTCTTAAGGTCTTTACCACCCACTAAAATCCGACCTTCTTGCGGATCGAATAAGCGTGGAATCAGCTGTGCTAATGTCGATTTACCAGCACCAGTAGCACCAACGACACCAACCATTTGACCTGAAGCAATTGAGAAAGAAATATCTTTCAAAGTTGCTTCTTCCTCATTTGGGTAAGTAAAGCTAACATGTTCAAATACAATGTCACCAGAAATATCTCCTGCTTGATCACTGTTAACATAAGTCATGGCAGGTTCAGTATCTAAAACTTCCTTGATCCGACCAATGGAAATGAAAGAACGACTGGCTTGCATTCCCATAAACCCTACCATAATGATAGAGAACATGATTTGCATCATATAAGTCATAAAGGAAGCAATACTACCAATAACGGTTGGTTCTGTTTTAACCATCCCTGAGACAACTAAAATAGAAACATAAACGGCTAAATAAGAGACCAACATCAAAGCCGGTTGCATCATTGAGAAACCGTAACCAATAAAGAGGTTAAGACCTAATAATTCATTTGAGGTTTCTTTAAATTTAGCATACTGTTCTCGTTCTTGAACGAATGATTTAACCACACGAACACCACGTAAATTTTCTTTAGCAATCCGGTTGATTTTATCCATTAAGGATTGGAATTTCCCAAAACGAGGACCCATTTGACTCATGACCAAAGCCATGATAATAGCAATTAAAACAACCATTAAGACTAAGACCCACCATAATTTTGGTAAGGTTTGAACAGCCATGTAGAAGGCTCCAATGAAAAGAATTGGCAAGCGGAATAATACTTGGAAGAGCATCATGACTAAGTTTTGAATTTGGTTGACGTCATTGGTCATTCGCACAACTAAGTTACCCGCATTAAATTCTTCTACATTTGCATAAGAAAAACTTTGAATTTTGCGGAAAGTTTCTTCCCGAATATCCGCTGATACCCCTTGGGCAATCTTAGCTGAAAGAACTGTATTAATCGTTCCGGCAACTAGACCAATACCCGCAATAATCAAAAGCAAAACACCCACTTGGGCAATTTTGTCTTTATCGTTTTTAATGACTGCTTCTAAAACATCTTTTAGATAATGGGGTTGAAGTAAAGTACTTGCAACAACCGCAATAATCATCAAGAATGACCCTAGAGCATACCATTTGTAATTTAGAATGGCTTTTTTAAGCATCATCTTCTCCTTTTTTATAATCAAGCATATTCTGTTTCAATTGATCAATCACTTTTCGAACCACTTGAAACTCTTCCCTAGTGATTTCTTTAAAAAAATAATTCTCAATATCTTGGCGACACTCTTGTAAAAGCGGCAGCTTATCTTCCCCTTTTTGCGTCATAATCACTTGCTTGTAGCGTTTGTCTGTCTGCGAAGGAATGACTTCAATAAAACCATTCTTCTCCATTCGCTTAACAAGATTACTAGCAACTGATTTTGAGATTCCAAGTTGTGTTTCAATATCTTTAACAAAGATTTCGCGCTCTTTATTTTTTTGTAAATAAACCAAAACATGACCTTGCGGACCCGCAAGGTGGTCAATAGCATATTTTTTAGCAATTTCTTCACTGATTTGTTCAATCTGATGGGTCAATTCCCTCAGATCAGCAATAATTCGTGACATGATTTTCTCCTTAGTTCTCGTGCTAACTATTTTAGTTCTCTTAGGAACTATTGTCAAGGGAAATGATTTTTTCTGTAAATTTTAAGTATGTTTTTCAAAAATTTTCATAATTGCTCAGAATGCCGTTTATAATAGAGTATTAAAGGGTCTTGTGATATAATGAGATGATGACTCTTAAAGGAGATTAGAAATGACAAAAGAAAAAATAGCAATTTTAGGCCCTGGTTCATGGGGAACGGCACTTGCCCAAGTCTTAAACGACAACGGCCATGAGGTTTGCCTTTGGGGAGACTCACAAGAACAAATCGATGAAATTAATAGCAAACATACCAACACACGCTATTTTAAAGACATTGTAATTGATGAACAGATCAAAGCAACAACTAACTTAAAAGATGCCCTTGATGGGGCCAATGCTGTTCTTTTTGTTGTTCCAACAAAAGTAACACGATTGGTTGCAAAACAAGTTGCTGAGACTTTAGATCATAAAGTTATCATGATGCATGCTTCAAAAGGTCTAGAACCTGGAACACATGAACGCTTATCTACTGTAATTTCAGAAGAAGTCCCTGCAAACTTACGTAGTGACATCGTTGTTGTCTCAGGACCAAGTCATGCTGAAGAAACTATTGTTCGTGATATCACTCTAATTACAGCAGCGTCAAATGATTTAGAAGCTGCCAAATATGTTCAATCCCTCTTTAGCAACAGCTACTTCCGTCTCTATACTAATAGCGACGTTATCGGAGTTGAAACTGCTGGTGCCCTTAAGAATATTATCGCTGTTGGTGCTGGTGCTCTTCATGGTCTTGGCTATGGCGATAATGCTAAAGCTGCCGTTATCACGCGTGGCTTAGCTGAAATTACTCGTCTTGGTGTGAAACTTGGTGCTGATCCACTAACATACAGTGGCTTATCGGGTGTTGGTGATTTGATTGTTACCGGGACCTCTGTCCATTCTCGTAACTGGCGTGCCGGAGATGCTCTTGGTCGCGGAGAAAAATTAGAAGATATTGAACGCAATATGGGAATGGTTATAGAAGGAATTTCGACAACAAAAGTTGCCTATGAAATTGCTCAAGAACTTGGAGTCTACATGCCAATTACAACTGCCATTTATAAATCAATTTATGAAGGCGCAGGCGTTAAAGAAAGCATCTTAGGCATGATGTCTAACGAATTTAAATCTGAAAATGAATGGCATTAATGTCATTGCTATTAGGAGAATCAAATGACTAAAGTAAGAAAAGCTATTATCCCAGCAGCTGGTCTTGGAACTCGTTTCTTACCAGCAACAAAAGCACTTGCCAAAGAAATGTTGCCTATTGTTGATAAACCAACCATTCAATTTATCGTTGAAGAAGCTTTAAAATCAGGTATTGAAGAAATATTAATCGTTACCGGAAAAGCTAAACGGTCTATTGAAGACCACTTTGATTCAAACTTTGAATTGGAATATAACCTGCAACAAAAAGGTAAAACTGAATTATTGAAGTTAGTTGACGAAACCACTTCAATCAATTTGCACTTTATCCGTCAAAGCCACCCACGTGGTCTTGGAGACGCTGTTTTACAAGCAAAAGCATTTGTTGGTAATGAACCATTTATCGTCATGTTAGGTGATGATTTGATGGATATTACAGACAGCTCCGCTACCCCACTAACAAAACAGCTCATGGATGATTACGAGACAACCCATGCATCAACGATTGCTGTCATGAAGGTTCCTCATTCTGAAGTTTCTAATTATGGGGTAATTGCTCCTCATGGTAAAGCTGTAAATGGCTTGTATAGTGTAGATACTTTCGTCGAGAAACCAAAACCAGAAGATGCTCCAAGTGATTTAGCAATTATAGGACGCTATCTCCTAACACCTGAAATTTTTGACTTACTCGAGAATCAAGCACCAGGAGCTGGCAATGAGGTTCAATTAACAGACGCCATCGATACCCTCAACAAAACCCAACGCGTGTTTGCTCGTGAATTTACTGGTAATCGCTATGACGTGGGCGATAAATTTGGTTTTATGAAAACCTCTATCGACTATGCCCTCAAGCATGAACAAGTTAAAGATGACCTCAAAGACTATATCATTAAACTTGGTCAAGCCCTAGCAGCCGAAAACAAAGAAGAAACAAAATCAACAAAATAAACAATAAAGCGCACTACTGAAAAAGTAAGTGCGCTTATTCTATTCTTAAATAAAAGCTATAAATAAAATGACAAGACTAATAGTAGCGAAAAGCAGACCAGCTACTTGTCTTTTTCTTTGGGAAAATAAGGCCTGATCAACTTGATTAGGTAGAAATGCTGCTGCCAGCCCACCACCAAGAACACCCCCAGGTGCCCTACTAAACTCACATTAGGCATAATGACAGTCATGACCAAGTTGAGAATAATCAAGGTCTGGTAGGTCTTGCCAAAGGCCTTCAAATGATGGTTCTTACTAAAGATTCCCAGGACAACAATAGCCGCAAAGATTCCAAATAAGGATGTCGACGCGCCCGCGGCAACCACTCCTGGCGTCACAAGCAAGGTTAATAAGTTGCCCATAAAACCGGATAACAAATAGAGAAAGAAGAAATTTTTTGACCCCCAAACTTTCTCAGCCAATTGACCCACATAAAAAAGAGTCAGGGCATTAACGAAAAAGTGTTGCCAGCCAATGTGAACAAATATGGGAGTAATCAGACGCCAGGCCTGACTAGGCGCAGCTTTCACCACCAAACCAAGCATGCCTCCAAAGTTAAAAACTGCCTGGGGAGAGCTTGCAGCCGATCCATAATAAACTTGCATTGCCAGGAAAACCAGGACCGTAATGGCTAGGAAAAAGAAGGTGACGGGACTTTTCTTAAGGTTGTAGGTCATTTAATCAAGACCTCCTGAACCGCCACATCATGAGCTTCTTCTTGGAACTCAGCCTTTTGACAGTCGTAAATGGTAGAGACTGTTGCTCCTTGAAAGTCTGCTAGGTAACGATCATAGTAACCAGCCCCATAACCAATACGGAAACCGGCCTCGTTAAAAGCAACCCCTGGAACATGAATCATGTCAATTTGATTTTTGACCACCTCAAGGTCACTCTTAGGCTCTAATAGTCCAAAGTTCGTCCGCTCAAGATTTTTAGGCTCATAAGCCACAAAAATCATTTTGCCTTTAGGATAGGTTTTAGGAATCAAGACCTGCTTGCCATCTGTTAAAGCCTGCTTGATTAGAAGACCTGTTTTGTATTCATGGGGCATAGCCAAATAAGTCGCTATCACCTTGGCACTTTGATAAGCCTGACTTGCTCGTAATTCCTCTAGTAGGGCTAAATCTTTTTCAGCTTTTTCTGTTTTATCCAGAGATTTCATCTCTTGAATCATTTGGTTTCGAATTTCTTTTTTTAACATTAGCCTATTTTAACACATTTTTTCCTTTTCTATATGCTTCTAATCTGTATTGAAATTTAAGAAAACAAAAGGTAGAATGGAAAGGTAACTGAATTCACGGAGAAAAACATGCAAAATTTAACCAAAGGAAATCCCCTAACTGTCATTTTAGCTTTTACCATTCCTCTCATAATTGGGAGTTTTTTTCAGCTCACATATAACTTTGCCGACAGCATTATCGTTGGACATACCTTAGGGCAGAATGCCTTTGCCAGTGTTGGGGCAACCGGAAGTTTGACCTTCCTGATTATCGGTTTTGCTATGGGCTTGACCTCAGGTTTAACCATTGTCACTTCACAATTATACGGTGCAGAGGATTTTGAAGGGGTTAAAAAAAGTTTTGTCCATGGCCTTTTCTATTCTATTGTAGTCAGCCTTGTTCTAAGTGTCATCTCCCTGATCTTTTTACGGCAACTCTTAGTATTGATGCAGACGCCCGAGCACTTAATCCAAGATGCCTACGATTTCTTACTCGCTATTTTCGGTGGCCTGGTCTTCACCATCCTCTTCAATTACCTTTCCAGTGCCATCCGTAGTTTAGGGAATTCCAAAACACCCCTAGTTGCCCTCATTATTGCTAGCATCCTCAATATCCTCTTGGAATTTTTCTTTATCCTTTACTTAAAAATGGGGGTTTTAGGAGCCGGCATTGCGACCATCATCGCCCAAGCCTTTTCCGTCCTTTACTTAGTGGTTTATATTCAAAAGTACATCCCATATTTCCACATCGGTCGTAAAGATTTACAATTAGATTCAAGCCATCTGCGTAACCATGCCCGCCTAGGATTTCCCATGGGCTTCCAGGCTAGCATAATCGCCATTGGAGCCATCACCCTCCAAATTACCATTAATAAGTTAGGAACAGATGCTATCGCAGCACAGGCTATTGCTAGTAAAACCGATCAACTAGCAATGCTACCCATGATTAACCTGGGCTTAGCCATCTCAACCTTTACTGCCCAGAATTATGGAGCTAAAGAATATGCTAGAATTCGTCAAGGTCTCAAAGGTTCCCTCTTAATCTGTATTGCATGGTCCATTCTTTTCGCCATCTTGTTAGTCAGCTGTCACCGTTTCTTCTCAGGATTATTTATCGCTGATGCTAATCCTGAAGTCTTCCGATTAGCCCTTATTTATTACATGATTAATGGTGGCTGTTACTGGATTTTGGCCAACCTCTTCATCCTTCGTTCCTTTATTCAAGGATTAGGCTACGGCTTTGTCCCAACCTTAGCAGGTATTATGGAGTTAGTCCTTAGAGCAGGAGTCGCTATTATCGGACTCATTTATTTCGGCTTCGTTGGAATTGCTTGGGCAAGCCCAGCAGCATGGATTGGAGCTGTCATCATCTTAATCCCTTCAAGCCTGATTTTACTCAAAAAATTGAACCAACAAGAAAAAATGGAAGCTCAATTAAGAAATCTTTAAGCTAGAACCTCTATAATAAAACTATCCTAAATAACGGTCTCCTAAACCGTTGGGATAGATAGGTTTTCTTATTTATCCTTTTCATAAATCTCTTTGGTAGCTCCCTTTGGAGCTACCTTTTTTTATCAAAACAAAAAGACCAGTTGGTCTTTTTAATGGAGCCGACTTGCCAAAAATGCAGCAATTTCTTTCGGTGCAAAGGCTAGAACTCTTTCATCAGGACTCATTTGCGGGTGGTGGAGAGGAAAAGCTGCCTCCACTCCTAACCAAAACATGACACCGGGAATTTGATGAAGTAGAAAACCAAAATCTTCCCCAGTCATAGCCGGCTGACAATCTATCAGTTCTACCTCATCTCTATCAGTAAAGAAGGCCATCAGCTCACCCGCTAAGGAAGGATTATTTTCAACAGGTAAATAACCTCCTTGTTTAAGTCGCAAATCAACTTCCAAATCAAAACTAGCTGCGATTCCTTCAGCGATACTCTTCAAGCGCTTTTGGGTTAGCAGGTTCATCTCTTGTGATAAAGTTCTAATAGTCCCATGCAACTTGGCCTCAGATGCAATCACATTATTCGTTGTTCCCGCATGTAAAGAACCAAAAGTGACAACAGCACCCTCAATGGGGTCGACATTACGAGAAACGATGGTTTGCACCTGCGTAATGAAATAAGCTGCAGCCACAAGAGCATCGTTAGACTGATGAGGAAAGGCAGCATGCCCACCTTTACCCTTAAAGGTCAAAAGAACCTCACAGGTTCCAGCAAAAAGTGTGCTCCTATTGGTAGCAATCGTACCAACAGGCAAATCAGGACGCACATGACAAGCATAAACTTCAACAATCTGATACTCATCCAAAGCACCATCTTGATACATGAGCATGCCACCCGCTTCATTCTCCTCAGCTGGCTGAAAAATAAAAAGCAAATTGTTCTTTCGCTCAAGCTTTAATGCCTCTTCCAAGAGACCAAGTGCAAGAGTCATATGCATATCATGACCACAAGCATGCATAAAGCCTTTATGGCTACTGGAAAATGGCAAGCCAGTTTCTTCCAAAATCGGCAGACCATCAATATCCGTCCGCCAAGCAATGGTTTTCTCCGGGGCAGAGCCTTTCAAGAAGACTAAAATCCCAGTCCGCCAAGTTTTAATACTGATGCATTCATCCCCTTGGCAGAGCTCCTGAATGCGTTCTAAAAGATAAGCCTGAGTCTTAAATTCCTGCAAGCCGATTTCCGGTATTTGATGAAGTTCTCTTCTAATCTGTACAAGGTCTAACATAACATCTCCTTAATAGAAAATCCCGTGCTAAGCACGGGATTAATCACCGATTCCAAAAATTAGATTAAACGCAAGGCTTCTTCCAAGGCCGTTTTTTGTTGTGTTTGGGCATCAATTTCTTTAATAATACGCGCTGGCACACCACCAACCACAACATTTTCAGGAACATTTTGCGTTACAATTGCCCCTGCAGCAACAACTGAACCATTGCCAACCTGAACGCCTTCAATGACAACAGCGTTAGCACCGATTAACACGTTATCGCCAATTCTAACAGGTTCTGCACTTGCTGGTTCAATAACACCAGCTAGGACAGCGCCAGCCCCGATGTGACTATTTTTACCAACCGTAGCACGACCCCCAAGGATAGCTCCCATATCGATCATTGTCCCAGAGCCAACTTCAGCACCAATATTGAGAATAGCCCCCATCATAATAACGGCATTATCACCAATGCTGACTTGGTCACGAATAATTGCACCAGGCTCAATCCGAGCATTTAATTCACGTTTGTCCAAAAGCGGAACAGCCGAATTACGACCATCTTGCTCGACCACATAATCAGTGTTTTCTTCTAAACCGACTAGCAAAGGCGCAATATCTTTCCAGTCACCAAAGAGAACATTGCCCAGCTTAAGCACAGAATTAGGAACCCATTCAGCCAACTGACCTTGATAGGTGACCTTTACAGGTGTTTTCTTTTCCGCATTTCCAATAAACGCAATAATTTCTTGTGCTGACATTTTTTCTGCTGTCATAGTGATTCTCCTCTGGATTTTTTTCTATTATAACAAATTTTCAGAAAATTGGCTAAGTTTTAGAATTATTTTTTGACACAAAAAAGGCCCCATTGGGGCTTTAAATAGATTAGGAGGTAAATACTAAATGGTAACATTACATTTTATTTCCAAAAAGAAACAATACTACCTACACTAATAACAGGTCCTCTATTGCCATCAACATGTAAGGTCCCCGGTAAAGAAGCTTGACTTGAACCATCAAAAGATATAGTGATGTGACCTAGGTTACTCAAGTTTGTGTTGACAAGATTTCCAACAGCAGTTATTGTGAATTCTAAATCATCAATTTTTAAACGCCCACCACTTGTAATGTCATCATTAAGATTTTTATTATCAATTGTAAAACAATATTCTGCTAAATCAGCTGGTGCTCCTTGTCCGAAAAGAATTAGCATATTTGCACCATTGATCATTTCTTCTGCTTCCGGTCCAACATCGACAATTTTAGTTTCAAATATTTTTACCATTTATAAAACCCCTATTTCTAAATTTTTCCTTATTGATATAATCCGATACTTGCAATCCAGGCAACAATAACTCTAGGTACCCCATTCAAAAAACGTGAATAAAGAACTGATGGTACTCCAACTTCAACTGTTTCTGATTTTGCTTCTGATAAACCAAGTGCTACTGGTATAAAATCACAACCATTTTGCGTATTGATGGCAAAAAGGGCTGGTAATGCCATTTGTGGAGGAATTGTACCTTTGCCAATTTCAACCCCAATCAAGGTTCCAATGATTTGTGAGATAACTGCTCCTGGTCCTAACAATGGAGATAAGAATGGTAATGAACAGATGAAACCAATAATAACCAATCCCCAAATATTTCCAGCTAATGGAACCATTAATTTAGCCAACCAATTTCCAACACCAGATCCTTGAATAAAGCCAATTAATAACGATACAAAAGCCATAAAAGGCAAGATAGTGTTAAGCAAAGTTTGAATAGCTTCACGAGCTGCCTGATTAAAGGTCGCAACCACTTTACCAGCTCCCATACCAATACGAGCAATAAAGCTAGATTGTGCACGTTGCTCTGTAATTTTCTTACTTGTATCATAACTTGTTACTTTTGGTTGGTCAATATTACTTTGGATACCTAAAGCTGATTCATCGGTAGCTTCAATTTGATTAAGCCAACTGCTGATACATAAATATCTTCTGTAATATATTGCGCAAGAGGCCCACTTTTACCAGTAGGAACTACATTAATTGTTGGAATACCTTTTTTAGGATAAATTCCACAGCGTAATGTTCCACCACAGTCAACAATTGCTAAAGCAATTTCTTCATCTGGAATTGAAGTTTTGAAGCCATTAACGGCTTCCATACCAGTCAAAGCTGAGATTTTATCGACAATTTCAGGTTTTTCTCCACCACCTGTGATATAAATAAATTTATGTTTTTCTTCTGTTGGTGTAATAACGAGAGGTCCACCAAAACCACCACTACCTTTTACAACTTTTATACTTTGATATGTCATCTTCATTCTCACTTTCTATCTTTTATCAATTAATCTAATGTCTTGCTTAAGGTAACACCTTGTTGTTTTGAAACGTAAGCTGTTGTAAAATCAGTTACCCAGCCACTGACAAAATTCATAATTAAACCAACTAACATATAACGGATAGCAAGGTCCATTTGGCTAAGTCCAAGTGTTTTTATTCCTGATGCAATACCCATCCAAACAAAAAGTTCACCTGGGTTGATATGTGGAAAGACTCCATTTGAAGTATGACAAAATTGCATTTGAGAAGCAACATAACTTGGTTTATAGTACTCCGGCATAAATCGACCCATACTAATGGCCATCGGATTTCCCAGCATAAATGCTGAAATAAATGGAAGAATCATATAACGGCTAACTGGGTTTTTTGCTGAGATTTGAGCTAATTTATTAACTTTATCTTCACCAAGCAGTGCAATAAGAGCATTCATTGCTACTAATAACATTAAGACTACTGGTACAATTCCAGTCATCCAACTAACGAAGGTCTCTCCCCCTAATTGGAAGAGTTTCATAAAGCCTTCAGCAAATTTAGTGATGTATTCCATAATGTTTAACTCCTTTTAAAATTTGTTTTTTTGAATTTTAAATCTTGAAACTAAGTTTTTAACGTGAAAATCAATATCAAAAGCGGATGCGTATTTTGTTACTTCTTGATAAGAACCTGCTTCAGTTCTAACAAATAAATCTCTTGCATCTTCAATTGCGATTTGAAGAAGTTTATTTTCTTTACGAACCAAAGAATTGTAAGAGTCTAGATAGTGTATGTCTTGATCTATAAATTGTGGCATTTGCTGGAATTTTGCAGCTACTGTTACACCTTGCATCTTTTGAGCATCTAAGACTAAACCTTTCTCATCGATCGCAAACATAACAATAGTACCTGATTTGATTTTCCCTGACCTTCTACCAATAGCCACTCTTCCTTTTTTTCTCATATCTGAATAGACCTGATTGAAGTGTTTCAGTTGGCGCAAACCTAAAAGAATTTGAACGAGATATGCGATAATAATAATTATTGCAAAAATAATAACTCTATCCATTAAAATATTCCTTTTTCTTTCGTTAGTTCTATAAAATCTTCTTCGTCGATTACCTTACGGATAGCTTCTTTTAACTCATCATTACTTGCGACACGAAAAATGTCATCATATAACTCAATGAGATCAGCTTCCATTTGACTCTCCACTCGATTTGGAATAGCAACCATGAAGATAAATTCAACCTGATTATCATCCTCTTGATGGACTTTTTCTAAAAGACCTAAAAGTAAAATTGTTTTTGTATCTATTTGATTAATGGTATGAGGAAAAGCAATGCGATTACCGAAGATTGTTGATTGTTGCTTTTCGCGACTAATGATGCGTTGCTCAAAACCCTCATCAACCAGTTTCTTTTCTGAAAGATAGTTAGTCATCTCTAGAAGATAATCTTGATAATTTTCCTTTGGAGACAATCTAACAAAATGTAATGCTGTTAATACTAAATTCTTTTGATGGTAGAATTGTAATTTTTGCCATTCATTTTGTAACCATTGATCATCAAATAAATTTGTTATTTGAACAACAGGAGATTTTAGTTGTCCAAATTTTAGTGGGATTGTTGTGAAAATAGCAAAATAATGGTCATTTTGTTCAGGACAAAATTGCTCTTCTGAAAATTGTTCAATTTCAATATCTCTACCAAGAACGCTCATTAAGCGCCGGCATATCATATTTGCTGTCCCTCTCCCAGTTGTACAAACAACCGCAATTTTTTTCGAACCAATTTCTGTTTGTGCTTCTTTATCCCGCATCATCATTTCAAAATATAATGCTAAATAACTCTTTTCTGAAGGCTGAACAGAATAACCAAAAATTTCTGATAAGACTTCTGTTGCCACATTTGCCATTTCAAATGCTAGAGGGTATTTGTTTTTTATCTCCCCATGAAAAATATCGTTAGCTTGAATATGAAATATAAGTCTATTTACTAAAAACTTAAAATGTGTTTCAAGCTCTTGATATAATTGGTCTTTCTCAAAGTTTACAAGTAATGTTTCTTTAACTCTAGAAATCATCTGAAGATAAATATCATAAAGTTTTTCATCTTTTATACTTTCATATTCCAGACCATCAATGTACTGGATATTCAAGGGAAAGGCAATAAACTGGCGTTCAAAAAAACTTAGCGAGATATGATAGGTTAGTTCTATGTGATAGACAAGCTCCTCAATAAAAGAAGTCATTTGAACTTCGTGGCTGTAATAAATAATTGGATAATCCACATAATTACCTTTACTTACTCTAGCAATTGTAATAGCTAAGGTTTTTGAAAGTAATTCCTGTATTTTATGAGGAAGCTTTAAGTCTTTATAAAGCTTGTCCAAAAATACAATTGTTTCATATTTTAAGGTGTTCCCATCGAAGTAATTAAATACTTGATGAATATAAAGCAACCTTAAATTATGTTCATCTCCATTTATTTCAATGCCATGATTTGGTTTTCCAACAACAGCGACAGAATAATCTTGAGCTATTCTTTTAACAAGTTTTAAATCTTTATTTAAAGTCCCCCTACTAACGCCAACTTCCTCAGCAAGTTCATCAATCGTTAATGAGTTTTTGCAATTTATTAGTCTTTTGATTAAATAGGCAACGCGCTTACTGGACGAATTAAAGTCACTCTGTTTTCTTAAACTACCAGAAAGTACTGTCTCTAATCTTGTATAATCAAAGACTTGCATTTGAAGTTTATTTTGTTTCTGAATGATTCTAATGTCGTCATCTAACAAATCGTTTAATTGGTCGATACTCTTCATCAACGTTTGATTGCTAATATTAAGAGCATTTTTCAAAGTATCAATGTCCACTTCGTGTTGTGCAACTAAAGGCTCTATTATTTGATACCATCGATTTACTAACGTCACTATTCACTTCCTTATCTATTACTATCCTCTAGTCTTACCACCTGCCACATTTGTTGTAATTCCAGTAATATAGCTTGAACGATCTGAAATATAATAGGCTACCAGATCAGCAACTTCACTTAGTTTTCCACTTCTACCCAATGGTGTTGTACTGGTTGATGAATAACCTTCTCTAATTTGTTCAACAGTTTTATTTCTAGTATAGCCTAATGCTTTCTCATATGCCAATGTGCGCAAACCTGTCGCTTCCATAATACCAGGTGCAATACCAACGACACGAACCCCATGTTTACCAAGTTCTTTAGCCCAAGAACGCGTGTAGCTATATACAGCAGCCTTTGTTGCCGCATAAGCACTTTGTCCTTCTGAACCTTCCAATCCTGCTTCAGACGCCATGTTAATAATGACACCAGATTGTTTTTCAACTAGAATTCTTCCTACTGATTGACTAACTAAATACAGACCTTTTTGATTAATCATGGTAATTTTTTCAAAAGTTGCATCATCAAGTTCATACTTCCCATGAGGATCCTTTGGATCAATTAGCAAACGAGGAACATTAATACCTGCATTATTAACTAATGCATCAATAGTTCCAAATCGTTCAACTACCTGACATACCGCAGCCTCAACTTGTTCACGGTAAGTTACATCTACCTGAACAAAAAGTAAATTGTCATGTTTTAAGCCATTATCTTGAATGTCAAAGTTAGCAACTTTAACATCCAGTTCTAAAAGTTCTTCTACGATAGCTTTACCTATCCCAGATGAGGCACCCGTAACGACTACGGTTTTTCCTGATATGTTTAACCAGTCTGTCATAATAACTCTCCTTAAAATTATTTTGTGACTTTATTATAAAACGCTTACAACTAATAATTAAGACAGTCATTTTTCTAGATTTTAAAAAAATACTATACTAATAAAAAAAAAAGCCCTCAATAAGGGCTAATTGTTTTGACCAAGTGTTTTTTACCAGCTTATGACAAACTTGATAATATTAATCTCTCAACTATTGAATATAGAACTTGCGAGTGAAGCATGACAAACCGATACTTTACGCTGTAGCAAAAATGCCAGAAACTATTAGTTCCTGGCATTCGGAAATCTTAAGACCCTAGGCTTAAGATTTAGGTATGGAATTCCGGAGGAAGTCGCTACCGTCCTAACTTCCTAAGTAAAGTATCGGAAAAAATATTTTTTCCTTTAGTCTAAAAGCTAGTTTAAAAAGCTCTTAAATATCAACATTATAAACGTGCGTTTAATTCTGCACCTAATTCTTCAAATCCTGGTTTACCTAAAAGGGCAAACATGTTTTTCTTGTATGCTTCAACTCCTGGTTGGTCAAATGGATTAACACCATTTAAGTAACCTGATAAAGCAATAGCAATTTCGAAGAAGTAGATTGTGTATCCAAGAGTGAACTCATCTTGGCTAGGAATAGTCAAGTAAGTATTTGGAACACCTCCATCTGTATGGGCAAGAAGCACACCGTCAGTTGCTTTTTTGTTGACGAAGTCAACATCTTTTCCTTGTAAATAACCTAAGCCATCAAGATCAGCCTCTTCAGTAGGAATTGTGATGTTTTGACGTGGTTTATCAACACGGATAACTGTTTCGAAGAGGTTACGGTAACCTTCTTGAATAAATTGTCCTAATGAGTGTAAGTCTGTTGAGAAGTTAGCTGAAGTTGGGTAAATACCTTTTTGATCTTTACCTTCTGATTCACCAGCTAATTGTTTCCACCACTCACTGAAGTATTGAAGAGATGGTTCGTAGTTGGCAAAGACTTCAGTAACATAACCTTTACGGTAAAGAATGTTACGGATTACAGCATATTGGTATGCTTCATTTTCAGCAATTTTATCTGAAGTGTAAGTTTGACGAGCTGCGTTTGCGCCTTCCATCAATTTAGTGATGTCAGCACCTGAAGCAGCAATTGGAAGTAATCCAACTGGTGTTAATACGGTGAAACGGCCACCAACGCTATCTGGAACAACGAAAGTTTCCCAACCATTTGCGTCAGCTTCAACTTTAACAGCTCCTTTAGCTTTATCAGTAGTTGCATAAATGCGTTTATTTGCTTCGTCTTTACCATATTTTTTAACAAGTAATTCTTTGAAAACACGGAAAGCAATTGCAGGTTCAGTAGTTGTACCTGATTTTGAAATCACGTTTACTGAGAAATCTTTATCAGCAACGTAGTCTACTAAGTCAGCAAGGTAGTTTGATGAAATAGAATTTCCAGCATAAAGAATTTGTGGAGCTTTACGTTCTTCAGCTGTTTGTAAATTAACGAATGAATTGTTTAAGAAATCAATTGCTGCGCGGGCACCTAAGTATGAACCGCCGATACCGATAACGACAAGCACTTGGCTATCAGATTGGATTTTAGCTGCTGCTTTTTGAATACGAGCAAATTCTTCTTTATCGTAATCTTCAGGAAGGTTTAACCAACCAGTCATTTCAGCACCTGGGCCAGTACCTTGACGTAAAGCTGCGTCAGCTGCGGAAACATGCATTTGCATGTAGTCCAATTCATGTGGTGCAACGAATTGTCCTAGTACTTTTGAATAATCAAATTTAATATGTGACATAAATGTACCCCTTATAATTTTTGCGTTCACTACTATATTAACTCTTTGTTTCTATTTTTTCAATCATTTTGAAGATATTTTCACAATATCTGAAAGTTATTTTCTTTTCAAGAAAATTATTGAAAATTGACCATTTTTTGACAAAAAAATAGAGCACACACCTGAAATCGCTTAGGGCTGCTGGATTCCTCCCCTGACCCACTTCACGCACAAGTGTTGCTCCAGTTAATATTCTACCATAAAATCATGAATTTGCAAGGTTCTGACTTGCTTCTTCTTTGGCTAGGCGCTTAGCCTCCTTCTTTTGCAAGCGTCCCTGACGGAAAAATTCTTGCATGATTTGAGCACATTCGGCTTCTAAAATCCCAGTTTCCAGGTCAACCCGATGATTGAGCCGTTCATCTGTCAGAATCTGATAGAGACTTCCCGCTCCACCAAATTTTTGATTGGCGGCGCCAAAGATGACCTGAGGTATTCTAGCTAAACCAATGGCACCACTACACATGACACAAGGTTCAATGGTCACAAATAAAGTGCTATCCAAAAGACGCCAGTTCCCGACAGTGGCATTAGCCTCATTGATAGCCATGATTTCCGCATGCATAACGGCTTGATTCAGCTCCTCACGCGCATTATGGCCACGACCAATAATTTCCATATCTTTGACAATAACACAGCCAATTGGAATCTCCGCCTTAGCTAAAGATTTTTCCGCCTCCAACAAGGCCTGCTTCATAAAGTATTCTTTTTCTTCCTGACTAAATTCCATTACTCCAAACTTCCTAAGTCCCAAGATAGCTGAGGAAAGGCTAATTCAACCGGAATGTGACCTGCATACTTTTGGGTTTCTTCTTTTAAAATTTCCAAATGACGGTTTGGGTCAATCCCTTGCGGAGGGACAGGGGGCATGTGGGTCAAAACAAGTTTCTTAACTCCAGCAGCCTGAGCCATTAGCCCTGCTTCTTTAGAGGTTAAATGGGCAAAATGATTTTCATTACCCTCATAAAGATAGACGTCTGCTAAAAAGAGATCCGCATCTTGCGCAAAAGTGGTCATATCCTCAAAATAGCCCGTATCCGCAGTAAAGACAAAGACTTGACCAGTCTTCCTCTCAACAATCCGAAAAGCATAACAAATAACCGGATGAACAGTTTTGATAAAAGCAATATCAAAAGGACCAATCGATTGAGACCCATGGACATCATAGGCCACACCAACTGAGACATCTGGTAAGCTTAATTTAGCAAACTCACTGGGATCTTCATCATGAGCATAAATAGGTAGTACTTTAGCATCCCATAAATGCTTTGGATAGAGCTGGCGGTAATGGCGTAAGACACCTAAATCAGCAACATGATCAGGGTGATAATGACTAATCAAAACCGCATCTAAGTCCAAGGGACTGATAACTTTTTCCAACTCATTTAAGGCACGACTGCCACAATCCATTAACAGTTGAAAACCATCATGCCCTGTTAAGAGATAGGAGGTTGTTCCCTGATCTTGAAAAGGGTAACCTCCCCAAGAACCTAAAGTTGTAATTTTCATAAGCCTTTACCTACTTTCTTCCTTTCTCTTATTATATCAGAAATCAAAGGAAGTGACTTTTTAGGAAAATGTCAATTTGCCTAAAAATAAAAAGCCAGGCCCAATTTCCTAGCTTCTTACTTAAAAGACTGATGTCTTAATGTTACTCACGATTGAAAATATGACAGACCAATGCAGACTAGCCTGCATTGATATAAGATTCTCTCAGCTTATATGCAATGAGAGTTGCTAGACCGGCCTTAATGGTATCTCCTGGAATAAAGACAAGATTAGATACTAAAGCTGCCCCGATAGGCATGCCGGTGTGAATTGACATCCAAACTGCGCCAATCACATCAACTAAAAGAACGCCAGCTAACCAAATTAAAGCAAAAAGAATGACTTTATTTTGTGACTTTAATGCTTTAAATAAACCTGCAAAAACTAGTGGTACTAGTAACCAGGCAAAAACATAGCCCGCTGTTGGCCCCATAAAAACTGGTAAAGTTGTGGCCTTGCCTGAGAATACTGGAACAATAAAGCCAATAAGCATAAAGAGGATAACAGAAAGACTTCCTCGTCTTCCTCCAAGAATTAAGGCGGCTAACATAATCCCCATATTTTGGAGAACAATTGGGACCGGAATAAAGCCCAAGGGAATGGCTGGGATAAAGCATAAAATAATGATAAGAGTTGTCATCATGGCCATATAGGTTAGATCTTTGGTTTTGAACATGGTTACTCCTTTTTAAAATAAATATCTTTGTGAAGAGCACATTTAGGATTAAAGGCTTTTTGACAATAGGGGCAAAACCCTTTCTGATAAGAAGCCAGGCTAAGCTGATTCTTACAGGCGCCACAAACTACTGGATAAACTTCCTCTTTACCGCTGGGCTCAAAGAGATGGTCTTCTAGTAAGTCATGGCACTGATAACAGGCATAATATTTCTGACAGGCTTGGCATTTTAAAGTAGCAATATCCAAGTCACTATGATAATGTCGGCAACGTGATTCCTGATCTAAGTCAATTCCAAAATATTCCATATGAACTCTTTTCTGTAACTTAGTTTAAGCTAATTCCGAGAACTTGTCAACCTAATTTTTATTATAGGGTAACAAAAAGACAATTTAAAAACAGAGATCAACTCTGTTTTTAGAAATTACGGCTTGAAGTCTTGTAACCATAGCGTTCAAGGAAATCTTCGCGGAATTCCAAGAGGTTGTCATCCATAATAGCCTGACGTACTTTTTTCATAAGATTTACCAAGAAGTAAAGGTTATGATAACTGGTTAAACGGATACCAAAGGTTTCATCAGCTTTCAATAAATGACGAATGTAAGCTCTGGTGTAGTTTTGACAAGTGTAGCAATCACACTCATGGTCAAGTGGTGTAAAGTCTTCCGCAAACTTAGCATTTTTCACCACTAAACGACCTTCACTAGTCATACAAGTTCCATTTCGAGCGATTCTCGTTGGAAGAACACAGTCAAACATATCAATTCCACGGATAACACCGTCAATTAAACTATCTGGTGCCCCAACTCCCATCAAGTAACGGGGTTTGTTTTCTGGTAATAAAGGTGTGGTAAAATCAAGGACAGCATTCATTTCTTCGTGAGTTTCGCCTACGGCCAGACCACCAACAGAATAGCCTGCAAAGTCCATACCTACGAGATCTGCTGCTGATTGGCGACGTAAGTCTTCAAAACCAGCACCCTGAACGATACCAAAGAGACCTTGGTCATGTGGTCGACGATGGGCATTGAGTCCACGCTCAGCCCAACGACTTGTCCGTTCAATAGAATTTTTGACATAGTCATAGGGTTGATAGAATTGTGGACATTCATCAAAACTCATCATGATATCTGAACCAAGATTATTTTGAATAGAGATAGCCTTCTCAGGTGATAAGAACATTTTTGAACCGTTCAGATGATTTTTAAAGGTCACCCCTTCTTCAGTGATGTTCCGTGAGTCTGCTAGTGAATAAACTTGGAAACCACCTGAATCGGTTAAAATCGGTTGATCCCAATTCATAAACTTATGAAGGCCACCAGCTCTAGCAATTAATTCATCACCAGGACGTAACCAAAGATGATAAGTATTAGATAGAATAATTCCAGAACCCATTGATTTGAGTTCTTCTGGAGATTGCGTTTTTACCGTCGCTTGTGTTCCGACTGGCATAAACATAGGTGTTGGAAAGGTCCCATGTGGTGTAATGATTTCACCAAGACGAGCTCCTGTGTGCTTTTCTTTTTTGATCAGACGGTATTTAATAGGATGATCAGTCATTTTTTCCTCGCTTTCAAGAATAACAGTCTTGCGCTTTATTTGGCTTGTAGAAGCAATTCCCCTTGTTCTTCAGCTTTATTATTCTAACAGATTTTTGAAGGTTTGTCATGGCATTTCACTAGCGAATTAGTATGAAAAGACAGAGGCCTTATGCTATAATAAAGACTAGACTAAAGGAGTCCCAATGAAATCATCAGACTATAAAAAACAGGCAAAAGGCCTACTCAAAAACTTGCCTGGCAAACAACAACTTTTTTTTATTCCCATTATCTTTATCATTGCACTTATCGCTGTTCAAATCCACCAAAATGCTATTATTGATTCGGGAGTCCAAACATCTGTTTTTGCTGAATTATTTCCAACTTTACTTAATATTTTAGCCAGTTTCTTTGGACTATCAGCCACTTTTACCATGCTAAAAGTCATCCAAAATAAACAAAGAGAAGTCTCTTTCAATGACTTGCCTCTTTCCTTTTCAGCAAACCTATTTTGGAAAATTATCATTGTCAGTTTTATTAAATGGCTATTACTAATCGTTTGGTCCCTCCTCTTCTTACTAGGACTAGCTCTAGTAGGTTTGGGAATCTATATGGGGCAAAGTAATGGCTGGAGTACAGCTTTATGGGTACTCATTTTCGGAATGATTATCAGCCTTGTTGGTGGTACTATCTCTATCAACCGGCAATACGCCTATTCCAAAGTCAACCCTATTCTTTTTGAATTAGTTGAGAGCGGTCAATACATTGGACCTGCCGATGTTATTGACCGGAGTGTTGCTTTAACCAAAGGTTATAAGTGGAAAAATTTCCTCCTTCACCTTACCTTTTTTGGTTGGTTGATTCTGATTATCTTTTCTTTTGGACTTTTACTTTTCCATGTTTATCCTTATTTCCTTACCAGCGACCTCTATTTCTATGAACACTTAAAAAAGTTGAAATCTGACTCCCTTCCACATTAAATTATGTGAAGACAATATAAAATAGCCTTCTCAAAAGAGATGGCTATTTTTGTTAGATTAATAGAGACGTTTGGTTTTCTTTTGGCATTCAGGACAAATCCCGTAAGCAATAATTGGAATACGCGTAATCCGATAGCCTGTTTGCTCATGGGCCTCTTTGGCAACATCCATGACATCAACATCCATAAAGTCAGCAATTTTACCACAGTCTTCACAAACAACATTGACGTGTTGGTGTCCCATAAAATCATAATATGTCGTTAAATCATTAGAAATTTTAATTTCTGAAACAAAACCCTCGTCAACAAGAACCTTTAAGTTATTGTAGACAGTCGCTAAACTCATATTAGGAAAATCATCTTTCAAGTCCCGATAAATTTTGTCAGCACTTGGATGTTCTTGCGACAGAACCATATATGAAATAATAGCTTTACGAGTTTCCGTAATTCTAATATGTTTTTCACGTAGATGCTCTAAAACATTTTCAAAGGCATCTAAAGCTTGTTGGTTATGTGAATGAACATCCATAAACAATCTCCTTATTTTTCTAGCGGGTATTTATATTCTCAATTATAACATGAAGTTCGGTAATCAATTTTTAGGCAACGATTCATGACAATATCTTCTTTTCCGGCCGCCCTTAAAATCGCTTCAGCTTCCTGATTTTCCAAGCCAAGTTGTGCCCAAAAAACCTTTGCATCTGTTTCTAAAAATTCTTGAGCCACTTGTGGAAGGGCCTCACTACGTCTGAAGACATCCACAATATCAATAGCTTCTGGTATGTCTTTTAGGCTAGCATAGACTTTTTCATCTAAGATTTCATGCCCAGCTAATTTGGGATTGACTGGAATAATCCGATAACCCATAGCCTGCATAAATTTCGCTACGCCATAGGCTGCTGTTTCTGTCCTATCTGACAAACCAACGACAGCAATTCTTTTAGCTTCTTGCAAATAAGCTTTTATAGTTTCATCAGAAGGGTTTTGAAAATGATAGGTCATTTGTGGTCCTCTTTTTCTACGTACTGAGATAAATCCAAAGAAAAGATATCAGGATAAAAGCTAGGTCAATCAGAATCATTAGGGCTGCTAGTTTCAAGATCTGTCTTCGTAACCATTCATCCTTGTGCAAAAACCTTCTTTTTCATCCCATTATAACACAAGTTAGAAAAATGAGAAATATATTCTAAAAGGTTACTTGGCTTCGTACCATGACTGACCTGAATTTTCGTCAGCCCGTAATGGAACCGCTAATTCTACCGCACTTTCCATGGTCTCTTTAACCAACTGTTTGACAGCGTCGAGCTCATCCTTGGGAACTTCTAAGACGATTTCATCGTGTACTTGTAGTAACATTTGAGCTTTAAAGGCACCATTTTCCAAAGCCTTATCCAGGTTAATCATGGCGATTTTGAGAATATCGGCTGCGCTTCCTTGAATTGGCGAGTTAATGGCTGTCCGCTCCGCAAAGGATCGCACGTTGAAATTGCGAGAGTTGATATCCGGTAATTCACGACGTCGTTTAAAGAGGGTTTCCACATAGCCTTTATCTTTAGCTTCGCGTACTATAGAATCCATGTAGTTTTTAATACCAGGGTAACGTTCAAAATAAGTATCAATGTATTCACGCGCCTGTTTGCGACTAATGCCCAGGTTGTTAGACAAGCCAAAATCGGAAATACCATAGACGATTCCAAAGTTTACTGCTTTAGCATTTCGACGGTCATTAGCAGTTACATCTTCTTCCTTGTCGATACCAAAGACACGCATAGCTGTTGACGTATGGATGTCCGCATTTTCATTGAAGGCAGCAATTAAGTGGTCGTCACCTGAAATATGAGCCAAGACCCTTAATTCAATCTGTGAATAGTCTGAACTTAAAAGAAGAGAATCTTGTGTTGACGCAGTGAAAGCTTTACGGATTAGGCGTCCCTGCTCCATCCGGATAGGGATATTTTGCAAGTTAGGGTCAATACTAGACAGACGACCCGTTTGGGTTAAATCTTGAACATAACGGGTATGGATCTTACCGTCTTCCATAATGTAGTCTTGTAGACCAATTAAATAAGTCGACTGTAATTTTGTGATTTGACGGTAGTCTAATATTTTTGCAACAACCGGTGCAATCGGCGCCAAGCGTTCCAAAACATCAACAGCGGTTGAATAGCCTGTTTTGGTTTTCTTAGTCATTTCAAGAGGTAATTGCATCTTCTCAAAGAGAATGACACCCAATTGTTTAGGCGAGTTAATATTGAATTCTTCACCCGCAAGCTCATAAATTTCTTGCGTCAAGGTTTCAATAATTTTCTTATTTTGCTCAGCCATCTCAACTAAGGTTTCTTTATTAACCTTAATCCCACGAATCTCCATCTTAGCAAGGACATTGGCTAGAGGTAACTCAATGTTTTGGTAGAGATCTTCTTGTTCATTAGCAGCCAGTTTTTCTAACATGACTGGTTGACTTTCCACCAATACAGCCACTTTACGAGCTAAATGCGCAAAAAGAAGATCTTTTTCTGGGTAGCCACGTTTAACCCCTTTACCATAAACCAGATCATCAGCTTCTAAAGGAATAGTGGTGTGCTGACGAGCAATCGTTGACAATTGGTTATCATCGACGTTTGACAAGAGGTAGTTGGCCAAACGAGCATCATAAGCCACCTGCCCTAAGTCAATGTCCATATGACTCAAAAGGACCTTGACACGTTTAAAGTCGTAGGTTGCCATTGGTTTTTCCAAGACTTTTTTAAATAATGACTGGCGCAGCAAATCAGGATTTTGACTCACATAAATGGCGTCTTTATTCCCCCAAGCAAAGCTCGAAATGGCTTGGCGGTGATAATTATCATTTAAAATTTCAAAATAGAAAAGGTCTTGGTCAGAGAACATGTCTTCTGTTACCTGATCAGTCACTTCCTGGTAGCTGATTTCAGCAACCGGTTCACTTGGCATTTGCCCTGTCAAAGCTTCTCGGAATTGATTGAATTCCATTTCTTCATAGAATTTCGCAAGACTTTCAATTTGTGGACCATGGTAAACCAGGTCTTCTAGATCAATAGTGATTGGTGCCTGAGTGTTGATAGTCGCCAAAGTCTTAGACAGAAAAGCTTGTTCCTTATCGTTAATCAGGTTTTCTTTCATTTTTGAGGCCTTGAAGCTCTCAATATTGTCATAGATACCTTCTAAAGTGCCAAACTCATGCAACAATTTTAAACCTGTTTTTTCACCAATTTTGGTAACCCCTGGAATATTATCTGATTTATCTCCCATTAAGGCTTTGAGGTCAATAAATTGATCAGGGTCAAACCCATTTTTTCCATCAGGTAGACCGGAGTGAATTCTTCAAATTCCGCCACTCCCTTTTTGGAAATTTCGACACGGTGTTCTCGTCAGTCAATTGGATCAAGTCCTTATCACCACTAACAATGGTCACATCGAAAGGCACTTCTGTCCGCTCAGCCATTTTATCAAGAGTCCCAATAATATCATCAGCTTCATAATTGGCTAAGTCATAGTAGGGCACGCCTAGAGCTGTCAGCATTTCACGGATATAAGGGAATTGCTCACGGAATTCATCCGGAGTCTTTGCACGCCCTCCTTTGTAATCTGCGTACATCTCAGTTCGGAAAGTGGTTTTACCCGCATCAAAAGCCACCAGAATGTGAGTCGGTTGCACCCGCTTCATCATATGGTCCAACATCAAGTGGAAGCCATAGATAGCATTAGTGTGTAGGCCTGACTGATTCCGGAAACGATCAATTTGATTGTAGAGAGCGAAAAAGGCACGAAAGGCTACTGAAGAGCCGTCAATTAATAATAGTTTATTCTTGTTTTCCATAGCCTTATTATAACACAAGCCTTCTGGTTTCGATGCTTTTAAGTCATCGACAAAAAAGAGCCAAGACAATCGTCCTGGCTCTAATCATTTTAGGAGCTTATTTAGTATCAGTCCATTTCTTAACTTTATCCTTGTTGGCTTTAATCCATTTTTTAGCAGCATCTTCTGGTTTCATGCCATTATTCATGTCTAACATAACGGATTCCATATCTTCTGTTGTCCAGTAGAAATTGTCAACAATCTTATAAAGTTTAGGCATGTCTTTTTTCAAGCCCAAACGAGCAAGTGTTTGAATATTTTCCTCACCACCAAGGGTTTTCTTAGGGTCTTTCAAATATTTCAAATCATATTTTGAGAACATCCAGTGTGGTGACCAACCTGTCACAATAATTTCTTCTTTGTTCTTAATAGCTTGGTCTAATGATGTTGTCATTGCCCCTGTAGAGGAAAGCACTAATTCCCAATCAGACAAGTTAGGATAGGCTTTAATGGTTTTTTGCGTAGCCGTTGTAATCCCTGCACCCGGCTCAATACCAGTAATCTTC
The DNA here is from genome assembly GCF_002887775.1 of Streptococcus penaeicida. Classification (GTDB taxonomy): domain Bacteria; phylum Bacillota; class Bacilli; order Lactobacillales; family Streptococcaceae; genus Streptococcus; species Streptococcus penaeicida. Next base: position 114,025 of record NZ_LOCM01000032.1, read on the forward strand.
TTCTTAGCTTGATCCGATAAATCTTCAATGCTATTAACATCTTTCATGTATGTTGGAACAACCAGACCTAATTTAGTCCCTTTCAAGTTTGGTCCTAAATCATCAACTTGATCCTTGTATTTCTTCATGTGTTCCGCTTGCGTTACCGGTAACCAAGGACTTACTGTGAAATCAGCATTTCCGTTGGCAACTGTCTGCCACATAACGGCATTATCAAGTGGGGTCATCTCAACACGGTAGCCTTCTTGTTTTAGGACTTCCGCGATGACATTGGTTGAAGCAATTTCAGAATCCCATTGCATATAGGCAATTTTGACTTTTTCACCCTTTTCACCTGAGCCGCCAGCCATTGTTGTGAAAGAATGGCCAAGCGCCGCAAGTACAAAGAGTGCTAAGGCAGCCAAACCAACCACTTTATTGGTTTTACCAGCTGTTGCTTTATCTTCCTGTTTACTGTTGATTGTTTGCGTTGTCCGGTCTAAAATAATGGCTAAAATAACCAAGGCTAAACCAGAAACAAAACCAGTACCGATATCAGCATGTTGTAAGGCTGACAAGACTTCTCGTCCAAGTCCTGGAGCTCCGATCATTGACCCGGTAACCACCATTGAAAGGGCAAGCATCATAGTTTGGTTAATACCAGCCATAATAGTATTTTTAGCTAATGGTAACTCCACTTTTAAGAGTTTTTGTTGTGGTGTAGAACCAAAAGCGTCCGAAGCTTCGACTAACTCTGTCGAAATATTACGAATACCTAAATTGGTAAAACGAACCGTTGGAGGTAGGGCAAAGATTACGGATGCGAAGACTCCCGGAACCATCCCAATACCAAAGAAGGCAACAGCTGGAATTAAATAGACGAAGGCCGGCATGGTTTGCATAAAGTCTAATATCGGATTAATGATATGTCGAATCGTTGCACTTTTAGCCATCCAAATACCAAGAGGAACCCCAATAATGATGGAAATTAAACTTGCCACCAATACCAAAGTAAAGGTATTAATCAAATGTTCCCAGAGACCCTGATTGTAGATAAAGAGGAGTCCTAGGAAGGTAAAAATTGGTAGTGGCCATTTCTTCTTAGAGATGAAATAGACTGCCACTGTAACTAATAGAATAAATAATAATGGTGGGATAAAGAGGAGGACACTAGTCATCCAATCCATCAAGAAGCTACCAATGCTTTGTAGGATATCAAATAATCCAGAGAAGGTTTTGGTTAGCCATTCAGTAAGTGATTCTACCAGCTTGGCTACTGGTAATTTTGTTTCTAATATCTTATTCAAATTACTATCTCCCTCTACTCATTTTGCTCAGCCATTGCCGCTTGCGGCTCTAGAGAAAGAGCTGCCTTTTCTTCGGCTTCTGGTTCTTTAATATCCGTAATGACTGTCTCTTCTTCCTCTTCAGGCAAGTTTGCCAAGGCTCGATGACACGGCCACGGATAATAACACCTAGTAAACGGTTATCTTCATCAGTTACCGCAATTGGAGCTGATGAATCGTAAATGAGTGGCATGATGTCTGTAATGGTCGTATCCTTGCTGACTGTCCGTACTTCACGGTCGATTACTTCGTCCAAAGGAACCCCACGTTTCCGCGCATCAATGGCAGCATCTGCGGTCAGTGTTCCAACCAATTGACGACGTCGGTTTGTCGCCATCAGCATGGATACTTCTTCCGTGTGCATTCTGTTAAGGGCGACTTGAGGCCCGTCGATTTCAACAGTGGTTGTGAATGGCTTAATCATGATATTTTGAGCCGTTAAGACTTTTGATCGGTCAACATCTTCAACGAACTCACGAACGAAGTCATTGGCAGGTTTAGTCAGGATTTCTTCACCAGTACCAATTTGCATGATTTGGCCATCTTTCATCAAAGCAATACGGTCGCCAATACGAAGGGCTTCGTTTAAATCGTGACTGATGAAAATAATGGTTTGACCAGTTGATTCTTGAAGATCTATTAATTCATCTTGCATATCACGACGGATAAGAGGGTCGAGAGCTGAGAAGGCCTCGTCCATCAAAAGGATTTTAGGGCCATTAGCTAAAGCTCTAGCTAGACCAACACGCTGTTGCATCCCACCAGATAATTGATTTGGGTATTGGTCTTTAAAATTCAAGAGACCTGCGTTATCAAGAGCCTTTTCTGCACGCTCTTGACGCTCAGCTTTTGGGACTCCCCTTAATTCTAATCCGAACTCAGTGTTCTCCAAAATGGTCTTATGGGGAAATAGAGCAAAACTCTGGAAGACCATATTAATATCATGACGACGAACTTCTCGGAGATTATCCGCATTCAATTTAGAAATATCTTTCCCATCAAGTTCAATACTTCCTGTTGTCGGCTCAATCAGGCGATTAATCATACGGACCAAAGTTGATTTCCCACTTCCAGATAGTCCCATGATAACGAAGATTTCACCCTCTTTAACATCAAAACTGGCATCATAAACACCTACGGTTGAACCCGTTTTTTTGAAAATTTCCGATTTGTCTTTTCCTTGTTTAATCATTTCCAAAGCAACTTTTTGCTTCTTTCCAAAGACTTTTGTTAAATGATTGACTTTTAAAATAGTTTTCATCTTATTCCTCTCTTGTACTAGCACTTCAACCTGATTGGTATAAAAAAAGGAACTGAAGTTCCTCCATCAATTATAAAAAATGCTTTATTTGATAACAGAACACTATAATAATATCACGTGTGGTCACTTGTGTCAACTTTTTTGAACGAAAAAATATCCCCAAAATGCCCATTTGACGCCATTTTGATTTTTTATGAAAGCGCTACTTAACCAGTAATACAAGTGTATCAAGCCATAGTGACCACATTAAAAAAGGATGTGAAATTATCTTTCGCATCCTTGAAAAATTAGACTTTACATTTATAAACTTGAATATGACTTGGCAATACTGAAACATGTACTGGAAGGTTATCCCCAGGATCTCCATCAACATTTGTCTGCAAACTTGCATTCTTGACCGTTATGGTAGCCTCTTTGATTTTTCGGTAAGCCAACAAGTCATCATTAGGACTTTCTTTGGAGAATAGCCTAGGCAATGCTTTAAGCGTATCAGTGACGGATTGATCTTTTGTGTAGACCAAGTGTAGGAAGCCGTCGTCAACCTTAGCTTCAGGAGTAAAATGATCCATACCCCCTATAGAATTAGTTAAACCTACTAGCACTAATGACCCTTTTACGACTTCTCGATTTTCTGAAGTAATAATATCAAACTCATAGGTTTGATTACCAAGAATTTCTTTCATCCCTGACAAGACATAGGCCATGGGACCTAAGAGAGTCTTTTCTTTATCGTCAACATTATTAATGGAAGCTGGAATATTACCAATAGCAACAATATTAGTGAAATAGGAATGATTAACCTTACCAATATCCAAAGCCTGTGTTTGATCTAGTTGTAATTGATCAATAGCCTCTTTAGGATCCAAAGGAACCCCTAAAGCTCTGGCCAAATCGTTGACAGTACCAAGTGGGAAAAAACCAAACTTAGGTCGATAGCTTTGCTCTGCAATACCACTAATTCCCTCGTTAACAGTTCCGTCACCACCCATAACAAAGAGACTATCATAGTGGTCATCTGCTGCTTCTCTTGCAAATTTCTTAGCATCACCAATAGCTTCTGTGTAGCGTCTTTCAACATGATCAAAGAAAGCCGACAACTTTTCCACAGCTGCTTTCTCAAAGCTTTCAGCTTGTTCTCCACCCGATGCGGGATTAATAACTAACATCACTTTTTTCATAGACTTATCACTTCCTTGACTTATTTTCTTACATTTTAACATAATGCCCTAAAAGAGGTGACATTCAACTATAACTATGAAAAGAAATAAAAAGAAAAAAGTATATGAACTCTTTTTAAAGCTGGCCTGCTAATGACTTAGTTCACCTCACCAAGTAAAAAGGTGATGACAAATAACGAAAAATAACTTCGCATAATATTATTATGTTAGTTTTAATTTTTATGATTATTGAAGCTTACCTGGAAACAAGACAATCATATACTTTACGCCGTAGCAAAAATGCCAGAAGCAAATAAGCTTCTGGCATTCGGAAATCTTGAGAGAGAAATTATCCTGAGGATGATTTCTGCCCGAGCATAAAAACTAAAAAGCGAGGGGGCTTAAGATGTTGGAAGAAACTGCCGTGCAGTTTCTCTTATTTCCTTCAACAGTCACTCCCCTGACTGTTGAACCCGTCCGAGCTACTTAAGTAAAGTAGCATAAGTAGATTATTTTCTAATAAAAATAGTATTTGCCTTCACCTTGACTATTCCATTTTTAGGAGTTCAGGACTGATTTTATAATAAAGCTTTGAATTGAATATTAGAATCTTCCAAGAAACAATCATCAAATCCACGAGGATGGTGGTATTCAATCTTGTCTTTATCAAGTGGATAAGTATATTTACCGCCTACTTCCCAAATGAAAGGATGGAATTGGTAGTCTAGTCTTTCTTTACGCATCTTCCAAAGTTCAATAATTTCACTTGTTGACGTCATAAAGTTAGACCAAATATCATAGTGGACAGGAATAATAACTTTGGCACGGAGATTTTCTGCCATTCTTAAAAGGTCCACTGAAGTCATTTTATCTTGAATACCAACTGGGTTTTCACCGTAATTATTAAGGGCAACGTCAATTGAGAAATCACGACCATGTTTAGCAAAATAATTTGAGAAGTGTGAATCTGCACCATGGTAAATGGTACCACCAGGAGTTTCAAAAACATAGTTGACAGCCTTGCGAGCCATTTCGTCATCCGTAACCGCCAAACCAGCTAGTTCTCCATCTTGAGCATCTGCACCATCAACAGGTAGCGTGACCAAGCAAGTACGATCAAAGGATTCTACCGCTGTAACTTTCATATCTTTCAATTCAATACTATCACCTGGTTTGACAATGATAATGCGTTCTTCTGGAACCCCCCATTTTTTCCAAATTTCTGCACATTCGTAAGGTCCAACTAGTTTAACATGATCCAACTTAGGATTGTTAATAATAGCTGCTGCCGTATTGATATCAATATGATCACTATGGAAGTGAGAAACAAAATAATAATCTAACTCATTAATTGCAAAAGGATCAATAACCATTGGTTGCACGCGCAAATTAGGTTGTAACTTACGAACACCGGCCATATTAGCCATTTGGTGTCCTCGAACCATATCTTTTACCTTTTTAGTTGATTTTCCACGACTTGACCAAAGGTCCATAACAATATTTGCTCCTGCAGGGGTCTTTATCCAAATACCACAGTTCCCTAACCACCACATGGAAACATTATTTTCCGGAACGATTTCTTCTTCAATTTCTTCATTAAGCCAGGTTCCCCATTCTGGAAAGGTACTCAAGATCCATGACTCCCGTGTAATGTCATTAATTTTTGCCATTAACAAATTCCTCCGATAGATTGATTTCTTTATCTTAAGTATAGTACGGCAGAGGACAGTAAAAAAGACCAAGTGTCACACAGGCTTGTGTTCAAAAATGGACACATTGGCTATCAAAGGCACTAAAAAATCCCCAACAGTTATTCTCGCCCTGAGAACCGTTGAGGTCTAACTTCTAATGTTTAAAATCATCTAACAATTCTTGATGGATTAAAGCTTCAATCTCCATCTTGAGATTATGTCGATCCCTATCCTCATCTATATATTGACCGATACACTTGTTCAACTGGCTAGAGAAATAAGATTCTTTTCCCACATTTTGCCGTTTGGACAAGCGAATCAATGACAGGATATGATCATCCCTCAAAATAGGATCAACCGTAATGGTTGTAAAGGCCGCATCCAACTCCTGGTTGGTCGTAATGATAACATCCACATCCAATAGATCCTTAACACTTTCAAATTGTTCAGTCGTAAAGACAGCCAATATTTGATGGCTCTTCAAGTATTGACTACACTGTTGGAGGACGATTTTTTGAATCGCAATGCCGTCATCAGAAACAATAATAAAACGTGTTTCTTGCCTCTTAACCTGGCTGTTCCTTAGTTCCCCACCAAGGTGAATGGTTAAATAAGAAAGATCGTCCGGGGATAATTGAATCCCCCAGGCTTCTTCTAAGATTGAGGCACAGCTTTGCGTTTTTTGATATAAGTTTTGATACTTGTCCTGAATATGCTCAGTCAATGGATTTATAGAAGAAATTCCGTAAGTCTTCCGATAAATTAAAGCCTTACAGTGTTGTGTCAACTGCTTAATCAGTTCATCTTTATGAATGAATTCTAGATTAAAGCGATCTTCTAACGCCGTAATAAAATGTCTTAGAGTCGTTCTCATGTCATCATAATCTGGACTCTCAACGTGACTATCCTTATCCTTACGAAAAGATAACATCAACATGGCTACCAAACCAACTTCAATCTCATCTAAGTGTAATTTAAAACGCTTATAGAGCTTATCAGCAAGGTCTTTAGCAATATAGTATTCCTTGCGCTTCCAAATTAAATTAAAGTCCCTTTTCAAGGCCTCAATGACTTGATGGTCACAAGTCATATGACGGTAACTTAAGAGAATAAATGGTAAAATTTGAATCATAAATTGACTATCTTGGCTATTGATGCGTTTCCCTAGCTGCATCTGGGAAACCGGCAAGTAGTCATTGAGGAATTGCAAGAAATCTTTAGAAAAATAAGTTGTCTCCGCTAAATGCTCAGCTAATTTATGATTAAAAAATTCAATAAAAGTTTGATTTCCCCCTCGGAAAATACCAGACAACATTTTGTAGAGAAATTGAATATAACTTAAAGGGTAACATTCAAAATAATAGCCTCTGGATTTGGTTGAATGAAGTTGGATTGAATATTCAAAGGTGAATAGACTTTCCCTTAATTCACTTAAGTCATTAAGAATTGTGTTGCGAGAAACATCATTGATTTGCATTAACTTCTCAATGGTTACCCTCTCGGTTGAAATTGCGATAAAAATAGCTGACAAAATCATCCGCTCATCGCTTTTCATGACATAATTATAATCTGTGACATCCTTTAGTAAAAATTGACAGGCCTTCTTTTGGTCCTTATCTAATAAAATCCCAATCCGAGGTAGCGAAACAATTTGATTGACTGAAGCTGGCAAAGCTCGTTAATCTTTTCCAGATGGTAATAGACCTTCCGTCTAGACTGATTCAATTCCTTAGAAATTGCCATCACCGTTTGGGGCTTTTCCAAGCTGATCAAGTAAGACAGCAAATCATAACTTTTTTTATCTAGCAATAACATGATCATCCCCCAGTCATTCTTTTTGCAAGCGCTTAAAAGTAAATCAAAACACCATTATAGCAAAAAAGGTTTGAAGAGACTAGGTCTCCCCAAACAATTTCTAAAACCATCTTTTAAAGATGGGACTTTCAATGTACTTGACCCTTTTGACCATAATAGGCGTTAGGGCCATGTTTACGACTGTAATGTTTTTCCATAATATAATCTGGTGCAGATTCAACTTTAGGATTAATTTCTTCGGTAAAGCGATCCATCTTAGCCACTTCTTCCAAAACCACAGAATGGTAAACAGCCTGTTCTGGCGTTTTACCCCATGAAAATGGGCCATGATTGCGAACAACAATACCTGGAACAGCCATCGGGTCTAACTGCCGTCTAGCAAATTCTTCAATAATAACCGAGCCAGTCTCTTTTTCATAGGCTTGATCTACTTCCTCAGCTGTTAATGAACGGGCACAAGGAATTGGACCATAGAAATAGTCAGCATGTGTGGTCCCATAAAATGGAATATCACGACCTGCCTGAGCCCAGCCTACAGCTTCAGTTGAATGTGTATGAACAATACCACCCACTTCTGGCCAAGCCTTATATAATTGAACATGGGTTGGTAAGTCAGAAGAAGGGTTTAAATCACCTTCAAGGACATTGCCATCTAAATCGGTAACCACCATATTTTCAGGTGTCAACTGATCGTAGTCAACCCCTGAAGGTTTGATAACAATCATTCCTAAGTCACGACAAACTTCTGAGACATTGCCCCAAGTAAATTTAACCAAGCCATGTTGTGGCAAGGATTGATTGGCCAGACAAACCCGCTGGCGCATTTCTTGTAAATTTTTTGCCATCACCATAACCCCGCTTCTTCAATTAGTGGGTAGAGGAAGTCTTGGGCTTCTTGAATAGCCGCTTTGGTTTCCTCTACTGTTTGACAGTTTTCAGACCACATCTCAATTAAGAAAGGCCCTTGATAATTGCATTTTTTAAGAACGGAAAAGACTTGATGCCAGTCAACACAACCTTGGCCAAAAGGCACATCTCTAAATTGCCCTTTAGAACTTTCCGTTACGGCATAAGTGTCTTTTAAATGTAAGGCCGCTATTGAGCGGTGCCCATTGTAGAATTCACTCCACAAATCATTATGCCAAGCAGAGACATTACCTGTATCTGGGTAGACAAAAAGATAAGGTGAGTCAATTTCTTTCTCCACAGCTAGGTATTTTTCAATAGAATTGATGAAAGGGTCATCCATTATCTCTATTGCTAACATGACTTGAGCTTGTTCTGCCCAGTCGCAAGCTTGACGGAGATTTTTAATAAAACGCGCCCGAGTAGCAACTGATTTTTCCTCGTAATAAACATCATAGCCTGCCAGTTGAATGACCCGAACTCCTAAATCGACTGCTAATTGAATACATTTTTGCATCAATTCTAAGGATTTAGCTTCAATGGCCGCATCAGATGAACCAAGGGGAAAACGGCGATGACCTGAGAAGCAAATACTGGGAATACGAACCCCTGTTTCATAAATGGCCTTAACAAGGTCTAACCGTTGCTCTTTGGTCCATTCCAAGCGTTCTAAGCGCGCATCACTTTCATCAATAGACATTTCGAGAAAATCAAAGCCAAGGTCCTTGGCAAAGCCTAAGCGCTGATCCCAGGTCATATCTTTTGGCGTCGCCTTTTCATAGATTCCAATAGGTCGCTTCATGGCTTACCCCCAAATACGTTTGATTTCGTCTTTAAAGGCACGCGCCGCTTGGGGTGGATTTTCAGCTTCAGTAATCCCTCGACCTGCAATAAAGGTAAAGACATCAAGACCTTTGAAAAGTTTCAAAGTATCCACATCAAGACCACCAGTAACGGAAACACGGAAGCCCATCTCAATTAATTTGGCTACCTTAGTCAAATCTTTTTGACCCCAAGTTTCACCTGCTAAAAGAGCATCACGAGACTGGTGATAAATAGCTTGAGAAATGCCAGCATCTAGCCAAAGTTGTGCTTGTTCGAAAGTCCAATCACCATAAAGTTCAATTTGGATTTCGCCGCGATCACCACGCACTTCTTTGATAGCTTTTAAAGCTGCTTCCATAGTTGGAATGGTTGCACAACAGATACAAGTCATCCAGTCAGCACCTCGAAGGGCATTGTTTTTAGCAACAGTTCCCCCAGCATCGGCACACTTAGTATCGGCAACAATGATTTTGTCAGGGAATAAACTGCGAAGAACTTCTACTAATTCACTACCGACTTGAAGCAAACAAACAGTACCTGCTTCAATGACATCAACATCGTTTCCAACGGAAACAGCAGCTTTAATCGCACCTTGTAAATCAGAATGATCCAAGGCAACCTGTAAATTTGGGATATGTTTTGACACTTTTCTTCCTCTTTCTATCTATTCGTTATTTATTTCATCAATCACTTACCTTAGGACTCTAAATCAAAGCCTTCCAAATATGGACTGTCTTTTGACTCTTCCACCATAGCCAAAACTTCTGCTTCTGATTGACAAGCCAAAAGTCGTTTAATGGAATCTTTCATGTCAAAAAGAGCGATGATTTGCGGAATCGCAACTGTGGCATGAATAGCTGAACTTGTGGCTGCTAAAGCCACTAGAACTTGCACTTCTTTACCATCCGAAAAGGTTACTGGAGATTGTAGCGTAACCAATGAGAAGGCATCACGCACTACCCCAGCTTCAGGCCGAGCATGGGGCATAGCCATTCCTGGCATTAAGATATAGTAAGGCCCATGTTCCTCAGTAGAATCAATAATAGCCTGATAGTATTCCTCTGTAACAGCCCCACTTTCAATCAGGGGAGCCACAGATAATTTGACAGCCTCTTGCCAACTTTCTGCTGACAGGCCTAGTCGAATTGAATTATTGTCGATAAAAGCTTTTTTTAAATTCATGTCAATTCCTTTCCACAGCGTCAGTCAAAAAGTTATCTAAAAATCTTACAAAACTTGACTGAGCTTAGCTTTAATTTCTTGATCATCCATAAGGTTATCTAAACCAACCAAATGACCTTTCGTTCTACCATCCAATTCGTGAATCAGATGATTAGAAGCAACGACAATATCGTAACCTGCCGCCAAACTTTTAGCTTCCCCAACAGAGCAAGAAGCCGATTGAATATCAGTCACACCGAGTTGGCGCAAAGCATTTTCAACCTTCATTTTAATAACCATAGATGAACCCATGCCATTGCCGCATGCTGTTAAAATCTTAACCATGAGATATTTCCTTTACTTTCTATTTTTGCTCATCGCTGAGCAGTCACATCATTTCTAACACAAAGCACATGTCAGCCCAGAAACGAGCTCCATTTGCAGCTGCGCTGACCAACCGAGTTCTTGGAACTACTAAGCTTTGTAGTCATAATTAACCCCCTAAGGGGCGGAGCCATTGTCCCAAAAGGGACTCTAGCTCACTAGTCTAATTAAAAGTTTATTTCGGCTGCGCTTCACCGCGATAATAAGCTTCTTTATCCTTAGCTTTAGCAAATTGCAATTGAGGAATGGCTAGGAAGAAGAGACATACGGCAGCATAACCAATCACGCCAAGATACTTGAAGATGTAGCCAAAGGCTAACCATGGGAATTCAAAGTCGATATTTCCGTGGTAACCACCTGCAAGGTCAAGGAGACCAACCGCAACAGCACCTAAGGCAACTTGAATAACACCTGAGATGAATGAAAGGGCTAGAGCTGCTTTCCAACCACCACGTTTATCAGCGAAGACCGCGATAGCGGCATTATCGAAGAAGACTGGAACGAAACCAGTAATAATCAAAATTGGATTTTTAAAGATAACCAAAAGAGTAATAGTAATTAATTGACCAATCAACCCAAAGGCAAATCCTGAAAGGACAGCATTAGAAGAGCCAAAACCATAAGATGCTGCAACGTCAACCGCAGGGAATGAACCTGGCAACAGTTTGTTTGAAATCCCTTGGAAGGCATTGGTTAATTCAGAGACGAACATCCGAACACCTTGCATCAAGATGAAGAGATAAACGGAGAAGGTAAGGGATGTTTGAAGAATATACATGAAGAAAGCTTGTTTTGCAGGAACATAAGCTCCAGGTCCAATCAATTCAACATTAGACATGATTTCTGGGCCAAGGACAGCTAAGATTCCACCAAAGAAGACCAACATTAAGGTCGCTGAAGCAACGACAGTATCATGGAAAATACTTAAGAAAGTTGGAAGTTTTAAGTTGTCTAAGTTTTCTTCTTTTTTACCAAAGAAAGGTGCAACTTTGTCCACAAACCAAATCGCAAATTGTTGCTGGTGTCCGATAGCGAAGCCACCACCGCCAGTTAGTCGTTGTGTTGCTTCTACCGTCATGTTTGAACTAACAGCCCAATAAAGTCCACAGATAATACCAACAGCCCATGCACCAAAGGCATTTTGGAACTGAGGAATCAATAGCAGAACAAAGACTGAAATAGTTGCAGCTTGTTGAACCATGATGTGTCCAGTAATGAACAGAGTCCGAATCTTAGTCACTTTACGAAGAGCAACTAACAGAATGTTGACCCCAAAACCAATCAGTAAGGCTGTAGTAGCAACTGAAATGAAGCCCATACCTTCTAGTTTTGCATTTGCTGCTGCCAGACCAAAGTAAGGGTCAATAACCGCAGCCTTTAATTCAAACTTCTTAGCCAAAGCTACAAGAATTGGTCGGAAAGTATTAACCAAACCGCCAGCACCAACATTTAAAATCAGATAACCAACAGTGGCTTTAATAAAACCAGCAAAGACCTCATGAAAAGGTTTATTGAGAAGTAAATACCCAACCAGTACTAATAAACCAACGAAGAAAGCTGGATTCTGCAAGATATTTTGCGAGAACCAGTTTAGGGGGGCTAGGAAGAATTCCATGACGACTACCTCTTTCCAAAATTAATAAGAATTTTTATAACCTTATTATAGGAATTGAAAGCGTTTTAAAAAAGACCAAGTATCACACAGACTTGTGTTCAAAAATGGACTAGAAAAAAGAGAGAATCATAACCACCCGTCTAACGGGTGGTTTGATCAAGGGCTATAAGCCCAGAATACAAGCCAGCGTCTAAAGGCGCTGGCTTTCACTTTGTTCAAGCCTTATTGCTCTTGACTCGTCACTTGCCTCTCAAAGAGGCCTTTGTATTACTTGCCACTATCCC
>NZ_LOCM01000033.1 GCF_002887775.1 Streptococcus penaeicida
AATTGGCTTGAACACCTATATTGTACCGCGTTAGGAGTCTTTTGGGTATAACCTTTGATGCACACCCGCATAGCGGGTGGTTTTTTGTTTCACACCTTCGGAGTGAAACGGACTAAAAGTCACATAACAAAAAAATGCACTCCAAAGGAGTGCATTACATCATTACTATTTTTAACTTATCTCGTCAAAGCTGAAAGCTGAATCTCTTACTTAACAACAATATTCACTAATTTATTAGGAACAGCAATCACTTTGATCACTTCTTTACCGGCGATCTCAGCTTGAACTTTGTCATTTGCTAGTGCTTCAGCTTCTAGTTGATCTTTCGGTAGGTCCTTAGCAACCATAAGTTTTGCTTTAACTTTACCTTTAATTTGGACGACAATTTCCACTTCGTTTTCAACCAGTTTGCTGTCATCCCAAACTGGCCATGCCACATGTGCTAGTGATTCTTCACTGCCTGTCACTTGAGACCAAAGTTCTTCACCCAAGTGAGGTGCGAATGGGGCAATTAATTGGATAAAGCCTTTGGCATAGTCGACAAATAGACTTTCCTCTTTATTGGCTGCATTAATGAAAATCATCAACTGAGCGATGGCTGTATTGAATTTCATGGATTCAATTTGTTCGGTAACAGCTTTAACTGTTTCGTGGTAAACCTTGTCCAAGGCTCCGCTATTCTCAGCCACCAAAGCCTTAGTCGTAATTAAACGGTAAACGCGGTCTAGGAACTTACGGCTACCTTCAAGACCTTCTTCAGACCAAGCGATTGAAGCATCCAATGGTCCCATGAACATTTCGTAAACACGAAGGGTATCAGCACCATACTGCTCAACAACATCATCAGGATTGACAACGTTTTTGAGGGATTTAGACATCTTAGCCGGAGCTTGTTCTAATTCTTCGCCAGTTTCCATATGGAAGAATGACCCGTCACGTTTTTCAACCTTATCGGTCGCCACAAGGGCACCACGGTGATCACGGTAACTAGTTCCCAAAATCATTCCTTGGTTAAAGAGTTTTTGGAATGGCTCTTTAGTTGGCACAACACCCAAATCATAGAGCACTTTATGCCAGAAACGAGCATAGAGCAAGTGAAGCACAGCATGTTCAGCACCACCCACGTAAATATCAACCGGCAACCATTGTTTCAACAATTCTGGATCTGCCAAAGCTTGGTCGTTTTTAGGGTCGATATAGCGTAAATAGTACCAGCTAGAACCAGCCCATTGTGGCATGGTATTGGTCTCGCGACGGCCTTTAACGCCGTCCTCGCGCGTCACTTCTAACCAATCAGTAAGATTAGCCAAAGGCGACTCACCAGTCCCTGAAGGTCGAATATCTTTAGTGACAGGAAGAATTAATGGTAGCTGATCTTCTGGTACAGCAGTTGAGGTCCCATCTTCCCAATGAATAATTGGAATTGGTTCACCCCAATAACGTTGACGTGAGAAGAGCCAGTCGCGGAGGCGGTAAGTGACTTTTTCATTACCCACTTGATTTTCTTCCAACCAAGCAACCATTTTGGCAATAGCTTCTTCCTTATTAAGTCCATTTAGGAAGTCAGAATTGATGTGCAAACCATCTTCAGTATAAGCTGCTTCTTGGACATTGCCGCCTTCTAAAACAGGAATGATATCTAGATTGAATTGCTTGGCAAATTCCCAGTCACGTTCATCATGGGCTGGTACAGCATGATGGCACCTGTACCATAGCTAGCAAGCACGTAGTCAGCAATCCAAATTGGCATTTCTTGTCCGTTGACAGGGTTAATGGCGTAACTACCAGTCCAAACACCTGTTTTTTCTTTAGCCAAATCAGTACGGGCTAAATCTGATTTCAGACTTGCTTGGCGTTTGTATTCTACCACGGCTTCAGCTTGCTCTTCTGTAGTGATGGCATCAACAAGCGCATGCTCTGGTGCAAGGACCGCATAAGTTGCTCCAAACAAGGTATCAGGACGAGTGGTAAAGACAGTGAAATTTTCCTCTGAATCTTTAACCGTAAATGTCACGTTAGCACCGACTGATTTGCCAATCCAGTTTCTTTGCATGTCCTTGATGGACTCAGGCCAATCCACTTCTTCAAGGTCTTCAAGAAGGCGTTCAGCATAGGCTGTGATTTTAAGCATCCATTGACGCATTGGTTTACGGACAACTGGATAGCCGCCACGTTCTGAAGTGCCATCAGGCAAGACTTCTTCATTGGCAATGGCTGTGCCAAGTTCTTCAACCCAGTTGACAGGAACTTCAGCTTCATAAGCCAAACCTTTTTCATAGAGTTTTGTGAAAATCCATTGTGTCCACTTGTAATAGTTTGGATCAGTCGTGTTCACCTCACGATCCCAGTCATAAGAAAAACCAAGTGCATTAATCTGACGCTTGAAGTTGGCAATGTTTTCGGCTGTAAATTCAGCTGGGTCATTACCAGTATCCATAGCATATTGTTCAGCTGGTAACCCAAAGGCATCCCAACCCATTGGATGAAGAACATTGTAGCCTTGAGAACGTTTGAAACGGCTCAAGATATCAGTTGCTGTATAGCCTTCTGGGTGACCAACGTGGAGACCAGCTCCTGAAGGATATGGAAACATATCTAAAGCATAAAATTTAGGTTTTGATGCGTCCATACCTGTTTTGAAAGTATGGTTTTTAGCCCAGTAGGCTTGCCATTTTGGCTCTATTTCTTTGTGATTATAAAAAGTCATATGGAATCTCCCATGTCAAAAAGTCTAGTTCTTTTTATTATAGCACGAATTAAGTGGTTAATAAATGGTCAATATGGCTATATCTGAGGTCTTTTGTAAAGAAAAAACGAGTCAATGACCCGTTTTCCTAAAATTAACCATCATTTCCCTTCAATGTCATCCTGACGAACGATTTGAATGTATTTATAGATGGAAACCTCTGACATGCGAAATGCCTCCGCTACCTTAGAAACGGCATCTTTCAAATCGAAGAAGCCTTTTTGATTGAGAAATTTCACAATGGCTAATTTTTCTGTTCTTGTTAAATTGTATTTGCGAAGAACTTTACCCTTGGCTTCTTTGGCAATTGTGGCTTCAATGAGATTTTCAGCCGTTGAATAGAAGTTTTCAGTGACCTCTTCTGTCATACTTACTGACTTCTCTTCTTTATTATCCATCAAGTCCTGCAGGCAGGATAGGCTTTCTTTGAATAAACTTTGCAACTGTTGCAACTTGCTCTTGTCCGCATTCATGCAAATCATCCCAACCAATTCGGCTTGCGCATTTTTGATAAAGAAACTAGAAGAATAGAGTTCCCGACCATTTATGGTTTTACTGCGATAATTGACAACATAGTCTTGCGTCAAATAGCGTTTGTCTTTTAAAACTTCAAAGACAAAATCGGTAGCAGGAGCACCAATTTCCCTGCCAGACAAATTATTCTTGATGTAAACCAAGGAATGATCAAAGCCTTGACTAAAGTCTTGCAAGACAATTTCTGTATCTTTACCTAGCATATCAGCTAAGAAATTAAGAATTGGAATATAATGTTTTACCATTGAATGCATAAGAACCTCCAATAATAGTTTTATCATATTCTAATCTAAATCTCAATTCTTTTTAGAATTACTGGCAAAGAAGTTCTTGAAGAGCTCTGGCATAAATAGCTGTCGTTTTGGCTAAATCCTCCAAATAGATATGTTCATCAGCTTGATGCATGCTATCTATGCGATGGGGAAAGAGGGCACCAAAACCTACTCCCTCAGGCATTAATCTTGCATAGGTGGCTCCACTGATAACCTGTTGGTAAGCCTCAAAACCCGTTTCCTCCTCATATATCTGCAAGAGTTTTTCAACCATGGGATGCTTGATATCCAGATAGTGGGGAGCATGCTTCTCTGTCAGTTCTACTTGGAGATTATGGATAGAAGCGTAACTTTCTAAGCTCTTCCTGATTCTTTCAATACGCGTCGTTTGCGGATAACGACAATCAATCAGGATATAGCCCCCATTTTCCCTAGCATAATGCAGATGCCAGGGTTAATACTAAGTTTTCCCATTAGCTGATCTTCAGAGTCGATACCTAAACGATCACCCTCAAAATCAAGATGCAGCTCTTGTCCTAGCAAGGTCAGAAAAGACTGTTCCGACGGACTAGCGAAAGGATAGTCCAATAGGAATTTAGCCAAATAGCTGGCCGCATTAATACCCTCTTGGACTTTTGAAGCATGAGCTGCTTTTCCTTGTAAATAAAGGGTAATGACATCCTCTTCAATCTCAATATCCCCCTTCAAACAGGGATTCTTGGCTAGAAAATAAGCAAAATCATCTTTTAAGTAATGCGCATGAGGACAGAAAATTCTTGCCTGAGCTTCTTGTGGAACCATGTTGACAACTAAACCGGCATCAAAGCTCAGCAACTGATAACTTGATTTTGACGTAATGTCAGCTCCCACAATAATCTTAATCTTGGCGTTCCCTTTTTCACCATTAACAATTGGAAAATAAGCATCCGGAACAATACCTTGCTTTGGTAAGGGAGAATGCTCTTGATAGTATTTCATACAGGTCCAATCCCGTTCTTCATCACTACCAACAATCATTTTGATTTTTTTCTGGTGGGAATAGCCCTGCTCCTTGAGCAGTTTCATAGCAAAAAGCATGGCCATCAAGGGACCCTTATCATCCAAGGCTCCGCGAGCAAAGAGTTTACCGTCTTCAATCAAGGGTTCAAAAGGAGGAGAATGCCAGCCCTGACCCGCTGGGACCACATCCACATGGGCCAGAATTCCAAATGCATCTTCTTCATCGCCCTCACCCCATGTTAAGACTGCTAGAAGATTGCCGACAAGTTCACAGTCAAAGCCATAGTCTCTGGCAATCTGACAAAAGGCTATAAGGGCTTCTTTAGCCCCCGGTCCCAGAGGACAGTCTTCAGTAGCCAAATTATCTTCTCTGACTGATGGAATCTGTAAGAGGGTAATCAAATCTCTTAGAAGTATGCTTTCTTCTTTTTCAATCAATTCTAGCCAATTTGGCTCTTTGTGCATTCTAACTCCTTTCCATCGTCTTCATCTGCTAAAGCTTGTTTTAAATCGACTATCAGATCTTCGCTATCCTCAATGCCGCAAGACAAGCGTAGCAAGGTGTCGCTAACTCCCTGCTCAGCTCTTTCCTCAGGAGTCAAACACGCATGAGACATGGTGGCAGGATGCGAAATAATGGACTCAACCCCTCCTAGACTGACCGCTAAAATGGGAATGGTCATTTTTTCAGTAAAGTTCTGAACAGCCTCTTTATCCTCCAGTTCAAAGGATAAAACTGCCCCACCATTTGTTGCTTGTTTTGCCTGAATCTGACAGGCCTCGGCATCTCCAATAGTTGGATAGTATAGTTTTTTAATCTTTGGATGCTTTGCTAGAAAGGCTGCGATGGCTTCCGCATTTTTAACCGCTTTGGCCATTCGAATCCCCATTGTTTTCATCCCTCGAAGAATCAACCAAGTATCTTGAATGCCTAAGACAGCACCAAAATTCTTTTGATAGAGTTGTAAACGCTCATAAATCTGATCATTATTGGTTGCTACCATGCCTGCGACAACATCACTATGACCATTCACAAACTTGGTCAGGCTCTCACAGACGATATCAACACCAAGAGCTAAAGGATTCTGATATAAAGCCGTCATATAGGTATTATCTGCTACTGTCAAAATGTTATCTTCTTTTGCCAAGATAACAAGTGCTTGGATGTCCGTCACTTTAAGGAGTGGATTTGATGGGGTTTCCAAATAAATCATTCTTGTCTTTGGACAAATGAGCGCCTTTACAGCTTCCAAATCCGTCATATCAACAAAAGAATAACGAATACCATAATGAGGCAATATCTCAGTCACAAATTGACAAGTCCCACCGTAAACTTCCTTAGGTAAAATCAAATGGTCACCTGCTTCTAAGAGCATAAGGACGGAAGATATAGCTGCCATCCCTGAAGAGAAAACCAAGGCGTGCTTACTCTTTTCTAGGGCAGCCATCCCTTCTTCCAAAGCATCTCTAGTTGGATTTGAAAAACGGCTGTATTGATAAGTCTGCTTTGGGCCATAGAGCTTCCGATTATGAAAGGTAGAGGTTTGATAGATGGGAATTGAAGCCACCCCCGTATGGGAATCTAGGACTGGATAATCATGTAGCAAAGCTGTATCAATCCCCATTTGCCACCTCCGCAATTACTTCGATTTCAACCAAAGCTCCCATAGGTAGCTCTTTTACAGCAAAAGCAGTTCTAGCAGGAAAAGATTCTTTAAAAAATCCTGAATAGACCTTATCAAAGGTCGGAAAATCCGAAATGGACTGTTAAAAAACAGTAACTTTAAGAATATCTTCCAGAGAGCTTCCATTATCTTCTAAAAGAGATTGAATGTTCTTCATAGACTGCTCTACTTGCCAAGCTATCGATTCTGGCTGATCGATTTGTCCAGCTAAGGGATTAATAGGTAATTGACCTGATGTCAAAATCAAGTTTCCAGATTGACTGGCAGGGGAATAAGCACCAACGGCTTTAGGAATGTGTTCACTTCTTAAACGTTTCATTTATTATCCTCTTTCTAGTCCTATTTTTTTAGTTTTATCTTGCTTTTATGCCAAATAAGCATGCCAATTGGCAAGATAACATAGCCGATAATCATGGCTGTGATGGCGAAGGTATTTGGTACCAGACTGCCATCTGGCCCTTGGACCGTGAATTGTTGCACCCAATTAAACTTATAGAGCAAGACCAGGGTAAAAAGCAGAGCCCCGATCGGAATCAGTAAATCTACCACTACATTCTTTGATACCCCTTTTAAGATTTCTCCCTTTTCTTTCCCAAAATAGAAAACAATAACCGCAAGTGGAACAATAATAAATTGGATGAAGCGGGAAATAGAGGAGAGAACGATGATACTTGTCATATTAAAGGCAAAAGCCATAGGGAGCAAAATGGCGATCCCAATGGTAACCATGAAGGCTGTGAGCGGGAAGCCCTTGTTGGTTCTTTTAGCAAAGATTTGGGGGATTTGTTTTTGAATAGCCATAGCTTCTAAGATACGTGGGGTATGGAAGGAAGCTGCGACATTAATACCAAACATGGAAATTAGGGCCCCTAGTATAATCAACATGCGGATGAAAGGATTGTCGAAAACATCGGCCAAGGCAACGACTTGAGTGGACTGAACGATTGCTTGAGGATTAACCATCATGCAATTCCGACAATGCCAATATAAATAACAGCAATGATGGCAATTGCTAAAGGAATGGCTCTAGGCAGGTTAACTTCAGGTTTCTCCATATCTTCAGAACCACTGGCTACACTTTCAAATCCTGTAAAGGCATAAAAAGGCAGCAATAATAGCCATAACCCAAGTCGATAAATCCATCTGCGAGCCAAGTGTTTGTCCACCAGCATCCTTTAGCTGACTGATGTTAGCAAAGTTATTGATGCCAAAGCCTAAAGTCAGGACTAGACCCACAGCAATAGTAATAACCAGTGCCCCTAGTTTACCAATTATCGATAAATTATTAATCCATTCAAAGAGCTTGGTTCCTGACAAATTGACCAACAAGAGCAAGGTCATCAAACAAATAAAACCAATGGTAATATTTCCGATATTGTTGCTGTCACACTTGATAATGGTTAGAACAGTCTTGACTACACCAGTCCCCATGACGCCCCAAGCGATACTAGCCGCAATATAACGGGTAATACCAACATAAAATCCTAAATCATCGCCAAAAGCTGCTTTGGTATAAGCATAGGCTGCACCGCCATTGGCAACATACTTAGCCGCAGCTGCAAAATCAATGGATTATTAGTCACCGGTAAAACTAAGGGAATTCCTCCATTTTTACTAATTGCAGACACGTAGTCTTCATTAACATACGAGCGATGATAACCAGGAAACATACCACCCTGATCCACAATAATGCTTGCAGAAATACCAATAATAGGAACTTTTTCTTTCGCCATATCCAACTACTTATAAATTATTATATTTTTATAAACATTTATAATTTCATTATACACATTTCTTTTTCTTTTTCAATCTTTTTATAATAAATTAGAAAAGTTGTTTAATTAAATTCAAATTTGTCGTTTTGAGAACAAAAAAACGAGCCTTAGACTCGTTTCTTATATCAAATTAGTTTTCTTTTTTCTTTTTAATAGAACCATAAGTCAGCATTGTTGAAGCGGCAACAATAGAAGCGGCGCTTGCAAGGAGAAGGTTATGCATGTCTTTTTCACCTGTTGAAGGTAAGATATGTCCTTTAACTGCTTTAGATGATGGCGCACTTGGCATACTTTGAGCACCTTTTGCCCCAAGTCCTTGTCCTTGACCTTTATGGTCTTCCTTAGCTTTATTTTCAGGAAGAGCTTGTTGGTCAGCTTCTTTTTGCTCAGGAAGTTCAGGTGTTTTAACATCCTTAACGTCTTCTTTAACTTTTCCTGCTTCTTCAGCCTTGCTTTCTTCTTCTGCCTTAGCCTTAGGCATCTTCGCTAAGATTTCATCGACCGTTTTTTCACTTTCGAGGTATTTGGCTAAATCTTTAGTTGCTTCTTTCTTAACGTTTTCTTTGAGGGACGGTAAGAGTTGACGCATTAACTCTTTAACACCTTCCACAGTTTTAGCCTTCTTAATGCGTTTCAAGTAGAATGAACTTGCACCATAGTTCTTCAAGCTTCTTCCGCTTCTTTTTGGGCATCTTCAAGTTCTTTAGCTTTATCATCTACTTCTTCCTTGGCTTGATCTGGTTCTAAATCAGCATCCTGCTCTTGACTAGCACTATTCTCAGGGTCCACTCCAGTAGCTGAATCAGTTTTTTCCTCACTAGCTTTCCCAGCCTCTGCATAGGGTACAAATTCCCAATTCCCAACAAGGTTGATGGCTTCGCCGTCTGCAGGTGCTTCAAACTCATCTCCAATATCACTTAGATCCAAGTTTTCATCTTTAGTAACTCGCATCCAACCTTTAAAATGCCACTCGCCAGCTAATGTCTTAATTGTAGTATCAATTTTTGGTAATTTGATTAGATCACCAGCTTGAGCATCAAAAGCTTTGGGAAGTGTGACTAAATGTCCCAAACTTTCTGGTAAATTGAAATCTTGTTGGTTAGCAAAAGTGTATGAGACATGAGATTTAACGCCCTTAACTTTTTCAAGCTTTCCAGCTTCTTCAAGTTTAGCTGCCTCTTTTGCTTTTACTTCTTCTTTTTCTTTTTTAGACAAAATTTGGGAAGTTTCTTTCTTATCCATTGAAGAACCATTTTCTAAAGAAGCTTTACTTACTATTTCGCTTTCTTTTCCAGAATTTGTTGCTCCTTGAGACTGTGCAGCACTTGTAACTTGTGATGCCGTATCATCTGCTGCGACGCTAGCACCTCCAATAATAAATGCAGCTGAGACGGATGCTAATCCACAAGCTGATTTACGGAGATAATATTTCATAAGTTTTTTGTCTTTCATTGCGACCTCTTTTTCTATAAAATTAGATTTTTCTAATCATAATCAATGATTATATTAATATTATTATAGAGTTAGTTTAAGATTAAGTCAAGATTAATTGCCGATATTTATATTTTAATTAGATTACAAAACGATATCAAAATTAAAACAAAAAAAAGCCTATTACCTCAAGGTAACAAGCTTTTTGGTTTTTAATCTTATATTAATTTTGAATTTCAGCAATTTGGTAAAGTTCAACTTCCGCAATGGTTTCTGAACCAAACATGTTCAACATTAATTTAACCTTGTTGTTTTCAATTTCCACAACACGGCCTTCTTGTCCCATAAAGGCACCATCAATAATTTGAACGACATCACCTTCTTTGATATTAGTATCAAAGACATCAATGGTTTGACCCATTGAAAGAAGGATTGCACGAATTTCTTCTTCAAGTAATGGGGTTGGTTTTGAACGGTTTCCGTGAGATCCAACGAAACCAGTTACGTTTGGCGTATTACGGACAACAAACCAGGCTTCATCAGTCATTACCATTTCCACTAGGACATAACCTGGGAAGCGATTTTCTTCAATCTCCTTTGTTTGACCGTTTTTCTCAACGTTTACGGTTTGGGTTGGGATTTCAACGCGTAAAATGTTATCTAACATATTGTATGTTTGAGCACGTTGCAAAAGATTTTCTTTGACTTTGTTTTCATAACCAGAATAGGTTTGAAGAACAAACCAACCTTTATCGAATGAATCTAACATATATTTTCCTTTCATCAGAAAAAAGCCTTAGGCGGCTTTTGGAATGATTTCGTTACTTTCATTATAGTCCAAGTCACCAGTCCTGTCAATGATTTGATTAGTTGACGCCAAAAGGCCGGAGTTTCTCCAGCCTTTCTTTTAATTATTGAAATAATTGATGATGTTTAAAACACCTTTTGATAATAATTGGTCAAAAATGAAAATGATGATAGTGAAAAATGCAGTGTATTCAAGTACTGCGATAAAATCTTTCCAACGTTGTTTTCGATTTGGCCAAGTTGTATCTTTTAGTAATCTAAAAATACCACTGATAAATCCCATCAGACTCTCCTAACGTGTTTCTTTGTGTAAAGTATATTTTTTACAATGCTTACAAAATTTATTAACTTCTAGTCGTGTCGGTTTAGGCGTGCTACTAACTCCAATAGAGTAGTTGCGGCTTCCACAATCGACACAGGCTAGGCTCGCTTTTTTCTGTGCCATATCGCCCTCCGTAGAGATATTCTAACACGAAATAGCTAAATGCGCAAGCTATTGAATATAGTCAACAATCCCATCCCATAGGCTTTTCGCCTTCTCTTTAAGGCCATAATTATTAACTGCATCAGAGATTGACTTGGAAGCTTCTTCTGCTGATTTCTTTAGCCCATCTATAATATCTTGTGAATTTTGAGCTACTTCCGAATTGCTTTCATTCACCCCGTAAACTGCAGAAATCCCATTAGCTGCATAGGCATTATCGACTTTAAATTGACTACCTTTTGTATAAGGAAGAATATAAGATGCTTGCGTACTGAAAATGGTTGACGCTGTCCCCGCACTTGAGCCATTCAAGTAATGATTTTCATCTGTTTTATTGAATCCAATCCATTGACTGATAACTACATCTGGTGTGTAGCCAATAACCCATTGGTCTCCAGATAAATCAGGGTTAAAATCTGTTTCGGTTGTGCCTGTCTTACCAGCTAAAGTATAACCGTAAACATTGGCGTTAACTGCCGAACCATTTGAAAAGGTCCCTAGCATCATACTAGTCATCTTATCAGCAACTGTCTGACTAATCACGCGCTTAGACTGATCAGAATGTACCTTAATGACTTTACCACTAGCTGATTCAATCTTGGTAATGAAATGAGCCGTATGCATAACACCTTTGTTAGCAAAAGCTGAATAGGCTTGGGCCATTTCCAAAGGATTAGTCGTAACGCTACCGCCAAGGGCGATTCCTAATTCTTTATTTGAGGAATCCATGTCTAAACCAAATTTGTTACCATAGGCCACAGCCTTGTCAATCCCCAATTCTTTTACGGTAGCAACCGCTGGAATGTTGTAGGAATTAGCTAGCGCCTGGTACATTGGCACATCCTCGGACTCATAATTACCATAGTTATGAGGTTTATAGCCACCAAAATCACGAATGGTATTTGGTAATTCTTTATTAATTGACCAGCCCGAAGCAACCGCTGGAGTATAAACAATCAAAGGCTTAATGGAGGAAGCAGGACTTCGCTTAGCTTGTGTCGCATAGTTGAAACTCCGGAACTCTTGCTTACCATCAGCATTAACCCGTCCAACCAAACCACGAACACCACCCGTCTTAGGATCCAAAGCGACACTGGCACCCTGAGCACTAGTCCCATCATAATCTGATACCGGGAAAAGACTAGCCGTGTTGAAAGTCGTCTGCATACCCGTTTGATAGTTTTGGTCTAATTCCGTATAAATTTTATAACCGTTATTAACCAAATCTTTTTCCGAAATACCATAAGTAGTAATGGCCTCGTCGATCACAGCATCAAAGTAAGAGGGATACTTGTAGTCATCTGATTTACCAACATAGGTGTCAGCAAGCCGATCCCCAATCCCAATGGCTTTTGCTTGGTCTGCTTCTTGCTGGGAAATTTTCCCCGCATCAACCATGGCATACAAGACTGTATTACGACGATCAGTGGCATTTTTAACTGAATAGATAGGGTTATAAATTTCTGGTCCTTTAAGCATACCTGCCAAAGTCGCCGCCTCACCAAGCGTTAAATTAGCTGCGCTTGTGCCAAAGTACTTCTGACTGGCGTCCTCGACGCCCCAAACCCCATTCCCAAAGTAAGAATTATTGAGGTACATAGCCAAAATTTCTTTTTTACTATATTTTTTGGTTAGCTCCAAAGCAAGGAAAAATTCACGCGCTTTCCGCTTGATAGTTTGATCTTGTGATAAATAAGCGTTTTTAGCTAACTGTTGGGTAATGGTCGATCCACCCCCAAAATGCCCAGCTGTAACAACAGCTAAAAGGAAGCGATTAAAGTTTATCCCTTTATTTTCATAAAAAGTTCTATCCTCTGTTGCAATAACAGCATTTTCTAAGTTATCTGAGATAGCATCCAGTTCAACATAAGTCCCCTTTTGTCCAGAAAGACTACCTGCATATTCAGCTTTATTATCATAAATGATAGTTGTCGCTTTTAAGGCATTCTGTAAATCGGAAACTTTAGCTGTTTTGGACAAATAGAAGAGGTAAGAACCTGTTAGTAAAACAAAAGTCCCAATAACAATTAAAAGAATCTTACCAATATGATAACGACGCCAAAAACGCCTAATAGGATGTTGCGGCGAAGGCAAAATAGCTTCCAATTTCCGCTTCCAATTAGGCCCTGGTTTACTCGTATCATCGACAGCACGACGGCGTTGATATGCTGAACTTTGGGCTTGCTCATAAGAGACTGATTCTTCCCCAACGCTAGTGTCGCCATTCGCTTCCTCTTGATACTTATTCATTTCTTTTTGTTTCTGTTTTTCCTCATACTTACCAGGGAAAAACTTCTTTTCAAGTAATTCTAAAAATGTCATAGAGATATTATACCACTATGAAATGGCAACTTCTAGTTTGAAGTGGTTTGGATAGGTTTCGAGTAAGCAATCCCGTCAACTTGAAAGAGTAATCCTTCTGGTCCCCCATCATGAGCAAATTCTGTCTGAATCGATTTTCGCGCTGGGTATTTGCCCTTGAAACGTTCCTTAATCACTTTCTCCATGACTGGAACATTCCAAACATCGCGGAAAAGACAATCCATCTTTACGACAGCTTCTAAGGTTAGGCCAACCAAACCTAAACGACGCTCCATTTCATCAAAGGCACCATTAATTTGTTCTTCTACTGGTTGACCAATATTACCTGTACAATAATTGAGAAAATAGAAATCCCCTGCTTCAACTAAACCGGTATGGGCACATTCCTCATTGACATCATAACGCCGAATACTTTTCATATTTTTTCCCTTTTTTCATAAAATTAATTTCACCATATTATATCAATTTCTAGGGGAATCGAATATTAAAAATAGTTTAAATGATAACTTTTATCTTAAAAAATGATTAACCCTGTAATAAAACCTTTAAAGGCGTAAAAGTGAGGAATCAAAATTGCCCTCAAAAATGATATAATATGTCTAAAGAAAATATCTATAGAAAGAATGGGTAAAGCAAATGAATCGATTCGATGCCTTTAAAGAAACATTGTCCTCTGAAAGTTTAAAAGCCATCTATGATGAAACAAAATTAGAAGTTGCTAACGAGGAGTTAGAAGGAACTGAGGCTTTCTCTGCAGCTCTTGCTACACAAATGGCTGTTAATCTACTAGAAAAATATCATGACTGGCTCAATGAAAATCCAAAATAATGCAAAAGGTAGTTTTACAGTCAGTTTTGAGAGTCCCTTTCCCCGAGTAACCGTCAAGGAACTCCTAGAAGAAAAACTCTTAATTCCACGTAAAATTAGGCATTTTCTGCGTACTAAGAAACATTTTCAGATTAATCATCAAGTAATTAACTGGCAGTGCTGGGTGGAAAAAGGCGATGACGTTACCTTAACATTTGATCAAGAAGATTACCCTAGCAAGACCATTCCGTTTGGCGATGCCCGATTGGTTGACTGCTTATACCAAGATGACCACTTAATTGTGGTCAATAAAGCTGAAGGTATGAAGACGCATGGCAACGAACCAAATGAATTAGCCTTGCTCAACCATGTTTCTGCCTATGTTGGTCAAACCTGCTATGTCATTCATCGTTTGGATATGGAGACAAGCGGAGCCATCATCTTTGCCAAGAATCCTTTTATTCTTCCCATTATGAATCGTCTCCTGGAAGACCGTGCGATTGGCAGGGACTACTGGGCTTTGGCTAATGGGACGATGACAAACAAGGACCAAGTCATAAACTTCCCTATTGGGCGCCACCGCCATGACCGAAGAAAACGCATCGTCGATTTTAAAAATGGACAAAGAGCAGTCACCCAGGTCAAAGTGCTTAAAACATTTGACAGCGGA
This sequence comes from Streptococcus penaeicida, assembly GCF_002887775.1. GTDB lineage: Bacteria > Bacillota > Bacilli > Lactobacillales > Streptococcaceae > Streptococcus > Streptococcus penaeicida. Next base: position 14,533 of record NZ_LOCM01000033.1, read on the forward strand.
GCTAGTTTGGTCAATTGTCGCCTCAAAACAGGACGAACCCATCAGATTCGTGTGCATTTAAGTCATCTAGGGCACCCAATAGTTGGCGACCCACTCTATAACCAAGCTAATAATAGAGGCCGTCTCATGCTTCATGCCCATCGGCTCTATTTCAGACACCCATTAACCTTAGAGGATATTAGTGTCAATGCAAAATCTGAATCATTTGAAAAAAGACTCCCTTAGGAGTCCTCTTTTTATTCTCTTTTTAATGTTAATCCTGGTAATGGTTTGCTGTAATCAAATTCCTGATCACTGCCTGTTTGCCAGATTATAGGCGTTATAGTATCCCCTTCGACCCGAACACCATAATCATATTTAATATTCATCCCACCGATGCCGCCACCAACAACCATAATTTCACCATTTCCAGAAGAGAAGCTTAGACGGTAGTCGCCTTCTGATTTTTCTTCAGACTTGCTGATTTTAGCAGTTGTGGTCTCATCTTTTTTCTTCGGATCCTTATAATCCTTTTTACGGGTTACAGTACCGTCTTCCCCAAATGTCAAAGTATAGGTGATGTCATCTTTAGTTCCTGTCCAAGTGCCAACTAATCCTTTAGGAAGTAGAGATGGCGCTTTTACTTCATTTTTCTCATTGACAACTGTTATATTCTTAACACCCGCCTCACTGACAATATACTTATCACCCGATTTCTTCAAGGTCATTTTACCATTAATATCTTGAGTAATATGACCAGAGGAGCCCTTAGCTGGATCTGTAGATTTGTCATAGCCGTAGTCATAAGTTGCCGAAAAATCGACCAAATAGGATTCTTTACCAACTTGGGTCACATTATTGAGGACAACATTTGGAATAGCAAAACTTGAGGCCTTTCGACTATCTGTTTCCAACTTGGCTTTAACACTTTCTTTCAAGCCTTTATAAAAAGCATTATTAGTCCCATTTTCAAAAACATCGTTCAAGCTAGCAGAATCCTGAAGATTACTTGTGTAAATCATTAACTGATCAAAAGCCGATAAGAGATACTGACCTGCTTTTTCAGCAGAAAGTAAATTATCCACATCTAGCTTCACTTCCGAACTATCTTTGATTTGGTCTAGAGGCATTTTTTTCGAAGAGACGTCACCATCTGGGAAGTTCTTTTTGACATAGGCTTGCGCTGCATGCGTTACTGGGTAGTCTTCAACCTTGTAAGTACCTTCTTTCAAGCTTCCAATCCGACTGTCGTCGAAATACAATTCACCATCTGTTAGATTACTTGAAACGGTAAAATTCATAAAGGTTACGGATAAATCGAGGACTTTATTTTTACCATCATAAGTCTTACTAATTTCAACATCTCTACCCTTGTATTTGCCATTGATGCTTGCTTTATAATCAGCAATTGGCAAGCGTTTCAATTCTGTTGAGAACTTATCCGAATTTGATCTTGTCACAAATTTTTGATTAAGGAGAATATCTTCATCAGGTAAATTGGTCTTAATAGTTAAAGACATGGGTTTCATGGCAATATGATAGTCCGGGAAAATACCAAAATGACGTCCTGTCGATACCAAATATTGGTCATCTGATTGATCTGCAGATTTAAGTGCTTCCTTGACTTCCTGTATTTGGGATTTTTCTAAACGCGAGAATTCAGCAAAGCTTGCCTCATCATTAGTTATGGTTTCTTTTGTGTCTGACCAAACCAAGTATTCTTTAATATTTTCAAACACTGGTCCTGAGTTTTGACTTCTAGCTTTAACATAGCGATCAATAACACTATTTTTAGAGTAATAAAAACCTCCTAAAGCTAGAATACTAATGATAAAGAGAGCAAAAATGGTTAGGGTTACTTTGACCCACCTTTTTTTGAAAAAGTTCTTCATAAACTTACCCTTTCTCTGTAACTTGTTCTTCATTATACCAAATTTCTATTTGTTTTACTTTTCCTAAGAGAAAAAAGAAGATGATTAAAGTTGCAAAATTCTTTAAAAATTTAGATAAATTACATTTTCACATTGCTTCAAAAAATGATTGAATTTCTCTTGCGTCTAGCATATAATAACTTTGGAAGCGCCTACATTTTATGGAGGTTAGTTATGAACAACAAGAAATTTACTCTAGCAACAGTGACTGTTATGACAGCATTGGCTTGCTACTCATCTGCGGAAGCATGTACAGGTTTTATCATTGGTAAAAACCTGACTACCGACGGATCGACTCTATTTGGTCGAACTGAAGACTTAGAACCAAACCACAATAAGACTTTCTTAGTTCGTCCTGCTAAAGACAACAAAGCTGGTGAAAAATGGAAAGATCAAGCGAATGGTTTTGAATACCCATTACCAAGTCACTCTTTCAAATACACTGCTGTTCCTGACGTAACACCTAAATATGGTGTTTACGATGAAGCTGGTATCAACGAACATGGGGTTTCCATGTCAGCAACTGTATCTGCTTCAGCCAATGATAAGATTTTAGAAAAAGACCCATATGTTGAAGATGGTCTTGCAGAATCTTCTATCACTTCAGTTGTTTTACCAAGTGTTAAAACTGCTAAAGAAGGTATTGAACTGATTGCTAAAATCGTCAAAGAAAAAGGCTCTGCGGAAGGAAATATCCTAACTCTTGCCGACAAAGATGGTATCTGGTACATGGAAATTCTGTCAGGGCACCAATATGTCGCTATTAAATTCCCAGACGATAAATTTGCTGTTTTCCCTAATACTTTCTACTTAGGGCATGTCAATTTCGACGATAAAGAAAACACCATCGCTTCTGACGGTGTCGAAAAATTAGCGAAAGATGCTGGCACATTTAAGGAAGTTGACGGTCAATTCCACATTGCTCAATCATACAATCCAAAAATGGCTGATGCCAACCGTTCACGCGTTTACTCTGGTATTAAATCTTTAGATCCTGATTCAAAAGTAACTTATAAAGACGACAACTACGAATTATTGCAAAGCACTGATAAAAAATTCTCATTAGAAGATGCTATCAAATTACAACGTAACCGTTTTGAAGGCTTAGAATTAAAACCTTTAGACCAAATGGAATTAGATGGTAAGGGTAAACCTAAATCAAAAGATGCTGTTAAAGGTTATGCTTATCCAATCTCTAATCCAAACGTTATGGAAGCACATGTCTTCCAATTAAAAGATGATATTCCTGCTGAAATGGGTGGCGGCGTCATGTGGTTATCTATTGGTAGCCCAAGAAATGCACCTTACTTACCATATTTAGGAAATATTAGCCAAACTTACAAAGCCTACCAAGAAGACAGCACTAAGTACAACAAAGATTCTTGGTACTGGACTGTTTCACACATCAACGATATGGTGGCAGCAAATCCTAAGAAATTTGGCACAAAAGTCATTGATGAAGTGAAAAGTCTTGAAAAAAATTGGATGACTGAACAAGAAACAACTAACAAAGAAGTTGCTGAGTTAGTGACAAGTGATCCAAAAGCCGCTCAAGAAAAAGCTGATAAAGCATCTATGGACAGAGCTGAAAAAACCTTCAAACGCTTAAAAGAAATTGAAGCTAAGTTGGAAAAACAAAGTCCAAAAAAAGATAAAAAAGCTAAAAATTAAGTCTAATCCATAAAATCGAAGGTTTAAGAAAAAATTTCTTAAGCCTTCTTTTTATAGAGCAAAAACGCTCCTGAATAAATCAGGAGTGTTTTACTAATTATTTTTCTTCTTTTTTCTTGAGTCCTAAACCTAAGCCAATGACTAAGGCACTTGACATCAGCGTTACAAGTAGATTTTGGTCATCCCCAGTTGTCGGAAGGCTTTCTTTTGGAGCTTGAACAGCTTCAACTTTCACACTTGTCTGAACTGGAGCTTTAACCGCTACAACTTTAACAGTTGGAGCCGGTTTACTTTCTACAGGTTTTGTTACTTCTGGTTCTGGAGTAACTACTAGGTCTTCTTTTGTTCCACGCGCAATCACCTGATCAACAGCAGCGATAACAATTGTTGGATCATTGTAAACAATAGTTTCAAAACGGCTATTAACACCATCTTCAATAAAGTTAAATGATTTAACTGTCGCCAAAGTCGTTCCGAGACTTCCAGCTACAATAACTTTTTCTTGCCCTTCAGCTAATGTTGGATCTTCAACATATTGTGTGTTATAGGCAAGTTCACCTGTCTTAGAAGCACCAACCTTATAACCTACAAGCATTGGACGGACGGTAGAAATTGTTGATTGACTTGTTGAGCTAGATAATGCACCTGTTACTGGATCAACAGTATAACTTGTAGTTGTTCTAACAATACCATCTTGACCAGCATCCAGTACTTTAACTTGCCAATCAGCTAGTGAGTTATCGGTAATTTCTTTATAAACAATAGTCTTAGCTTCAACAGAGTCACTAATATCACTTTGAGCACCTACTGCAATCACTTGATCCTGAGCAGCAAGTACAACTGGATCTGAGTAAACAATGTTTGCAAAATGACTATTAGCACCATCTTGGATAAAGTCAAAGGATTGTACAGAAATGGTTGATGTACCATTCTGACCTGGACTGGTTACCTGTTGTTGTCCTCTAGCTAAGTTAGTATCTGCAACATAACGAGTCTTATAAGCAATGTTAGTTACTTTATCTGAACCCATACGATATTGAACAACCATTGGAGTCATTGCAGTAACTACTGTTTCAGTAACTGAAGGCGTTACTTCCCCTGTCACTGGATTAACCGTATAGGTAGTCGTAGTTCTAGTCAAACCATCTTGACCTTGACTGACAACCTTAACTTCCCATTCAGATAGTGAATTATCTGTAACTTCTTGATAAACAACTGTCTTCGTTTGAGCTTGATCACTGACAACTGTTTGTGTTCCTTTAGCAATAACTTTATTGATAACTTGTGGATTTGTCACTTCATTATATTGAATATTTTCAAAACGACTGTTTGCGCCATCTTGAACAAAGTTATATGAAGCTACAGATTTCGTGACAAGACCATCTTGACCTTCTGTCACAACTTTTTCAGTGCCATATGGAATCGAATTATCTGCCACGTACTCAGTCGCAAAAGGCACTGTTGTTGTTTGTGTACTACCAACTTTATAGCGAACAATCATTGGACGCATTTCCGTTACTGTGGTCTCTACAACTGTCGGTGTTACAGCACCAGTTACAGGATCAACAGTAAATGTTGTAGTTGTACGGTTTAAACCATCTTGTCCAGCATCAGCAATCTCTACTTGCCAATCAGCTAATGAATTATCTCTAACTTCTTGATAAATAACTGTTTTAGCAACTTGCGTATCTTGAACTTGAGTACCAGCTCCAACAGCAATGACACAATCCTGAGCCGCAACGACAACTGGACTGCTATAAACAATGTTTGCAAAACGACTATTGGCACCATCTTGTACAAAATCGTAAGATTGAACTGTTACAGTTGATGTTCCATCTTGACCAGGTGTCACCACTACTTGGCTACCACTTGGTAAATTAGGATCAAGAACATAGCGTGTTTGATAAGCAACAGGTGTAACCTGTGCTGTTCCAGCTTGATATTGAACAATCATTGGACGCATTGCTGTTACAGTTGTCTCTGTCGTTGACGGTGTAATCACACCAGTTGTTGCATCTATGGTGTAAGTAGTCGTTGTTCTTACCAGACCATATTGTCCAGCATCAAGAACTTTGATTTGCCAATCGCCAAGAGAACCATCTTTAACTTCTTGGTAAATAATAGTCATCGCAACTTGCTTGTCAACAACAGTTGGTTGAATCCCCTTAGTAATGACTTGGTCTTGAGCAGGGCTAGAAGAAATAATGGTATCTGTTCCAACCAATTGATTATTGGCATCAAGGCATAAGTCGTGCGAACCGTTTGACTTCCTTCAACACCAGGTGTGACAACATTTGTTTGACCTGTTGGATCATAAGCCATATTAGTATCTCCAACATAAACTGTCTTATAAGCCGTTGTCGTTGTTGTTTCAGTAGGCATTGCGCCATAAATCACTTTACCATTAACAGGCGCTGTTGTTGTCGTTGTTGTTTGGTAGGCAACGACAGTTGCTGTTCTCGGGTATTCAAATAGTTTGTTATAAAGACTAGCAAAATAGTATTCCGCTGCAGCGAATGGGCTATATCCTGTACCGTTGCCTGGATCATAGGCATCTCCAGTATATGGGTTTGCAAGATAGGTCGCATAAGGAGTACCGAAGAGCTTATGCATCATGTATTCACTTAAACCTTCAGCAAAGGCTTCTTCACTGTTGTCACGGTAGTAAGACCAAACATCTGGGCGATCAAAATAAGTATGATAAACATCTAAGAACTCTGCTGTGTCAGAAAAAGCCATAACAGTATCTAAAGTATTATCAGTATTGCGATCACTTGTCTCAACATACAATCCACTCTTGAAATCAATGATGTGCGTCATTTCATGCAAGACAGTTGTGATTAAATCCGTGTTGCTTGCTTCATATTTTAAAGCAATGGATTGGTCTGCTGAGTTTGATAGTCCCAGCGTACCAGTACCCATTCCAGGAATTTCGCCGTCATAAATAACAAGACTGGCGATAATCCGTTGCACTTCAGATGGAAGGGCTTGTAAGCGAGCTTCAAAATCAGCTTTTTGGGTGTCAGACATAGTGGTATGACTGTAATCAATATCGATTTTAACACTATCACGATAAGAATTGTAACGGCGAGTTAAAGAATCAAATTGACGTGTCATCAAATCATAATCTGCTTGTTGTGCACTTGTCAAAGTACCCATTGCAACTAACTGATTATAGGCTAATTGGGCTCTTAAATAATCTGCTTTAATATCAGCATAAAAAGCATCATTGATAATATTGCTACTGTTATATCGTAAGAAGTCATCAGCTGAAGTGGCTAGATCTTCCGGAACCATCTCTATACCGTAGTCTTGGGCAGAGGTATTCCACAAATCTTCTTTACTTGCATCTAAAAGACGTGTATAAAAAGCATTATCATCTGATAGCCCTGTCACGGCCCTTAATTGAGCATTATTTGGATCCAACATCTCACTCGTAACCGGACGAATGACTTGTTGTTGAGTTGTAGTTCCGTCAGGATTAGTAACCGTAATATAATCATACATGTAGTTTTCTGCATATTGAGCGTACTCACGAACAGTCGATTCAGAGGTGTTGAAATCTGATGTTAATTTTGGCATTGGAACAAAGAGTTTATCAATGGCAATACGATCACTTGGTAATGCTTGAGTTGTATCAACATGATAAAAAGGAGTATCAATCCACTTGTAGCCCTCTGAATTAACAGCTGGACTTACAGGTGCTGTTGTTTCCGTTTGAATCTTATTTGTTGTTGTAGTTGTTGTTTTTCCATCAACGGCAGGAATAATTACATCCGTACCAACCGGCTTTGTCACATCGATGCTATATTCTGTCGTTGCAGGAATAACATTTGTAACAGTTGTTGTCGGTTTAGTACCAAGAACAATGACAGTTTCAGTTGGTTCAATCCGTTGAACAGTAATGACTGGATTACCGTTAGCATCCAATGTTCCTGTATTTGTGGTAATTAGTTTTCCATCAACACCTTGTGTTTGCACTTGACGGTAGCCGACTGCTTGAGTATCATCAGCAACATAACGGATTGGACTCTGAATAACTGTTTCGGTTACTGAAGGGGTTGTTGATACTGCTAAACTAACAGCCGGTGAAAGAGTACTTGAAGCGGTTGTTGTATCTACTGCAGTTGGAGCTGTCACAGCTGCTGCCTCTTTAACAACTTCGGTAACAGGTGCAGCTTCTGTCACAAGACTCGTATTTGTTGCTTGTGGAGTAACCGCACTTGTTTCTTCAGCGCTTGCTACTTGAGTTGTCAGCATCACCCCTAATAAGACACTACCAACTCCTAGTACCGTTTTACGGATACTAAAAATCTCTTTTTTGTTTGTAAACATTATTTCTCTTCTCTCCTTGTAGCCTAAAATCATATTTTCGACAATGTAACCAAATGTTAATCGTTCTTCAATCTGATTGTAGCATACTAAGCATGCTTTTACAAAAGCTTTTGATGAAATTTTTTAACAAATTAAAAAAGTGTAAATGAAAGCTATCAATTACACTTTTTTGCACTCATTTTTTGAAATTTTACATCATTCCGCCCATCATGCTAGGATCCATTCCACCTGGCATTGCTGGTGCTGCTGGTTCTGGCTTATTAGCTACTACGGCTTCTGTTGTTAAGATGAGACTTGCAACAGAGGCTGCGTTTTGAAGGGCAGAGCGAGTCACTTTAACAGGGTCAATAATACCTGTTTCAATCATATCTACCCACTCACCACTAGCGGCGTTGAAGCTGTTCCAACTGGACTATTTTTCAGCTTGTCAATAACGACTGAGCCTTCAAAACCTGCGTTGTAAGCAATTTGACGAACTGGTTCCTCAAGGGCCCGTAAGACAATGTTACGCCCTGTCGCTTCGTCGCCTGCCAATTCAAGTGCAGCTACTTTTTCAATAACCGTTACTAAGGCAGTACCACCACCTGTAACAATACCTTCTTCAACGGCTGCACGTGTTGCGTTGAGGGCATCCTCAATACGTAGTTTCATTTCTTTTAATTCTGTTTCTGTTGCGGCACCCACTTTGATGACTGCGACGCCACCAGCTAGTTTCGCTAAGCGTTCTTGTAATTTTTCACGGTCGAATTCTGACGTCGTTGTTTCTAACTGAGATTTGATCAATCCCACACGATTAGCAATGGCTTCAGCAGAGCCAGATCCCTCAACAATAACTGTTGAATCTTTGTCTACCGAAACTTTGGCTGCCTGTCCCAGCGCAGCAATTGTCGCATCCTTAAGCTCAAGGCCTAAGTCTTCAGTAATCACTGTTCCACCAGTAAGGACAGCAATATCTTCTAGCATTGCTTTACGGCGGTCGCCGAAACCTGGCGCTTTAACAGCCACGACATTGAAGGTTCCGCGGATTTTATTTAAAACAAGCGTTGGAAGGGCTTCGCCGTCAACATCATCTGCAATGATTAAAAGTGGGCGATTTGTTTTAAGAACTTCCTCTAATAATGGGAGAATCTCTTGGATATTAGAAACTTTTTTGTCAGTGATTAAGATAAATGGATTTTCTAAATCAGCAACCATTTTTTCATTATCAGTGACCATATATTGAGAAAGGTAACCACGATCAAATTGCATCCCTTCAACAACTTCTAGTTCTGTTTCCATTCCACGTGATTCTTCAATAGTAATAACACCATCATTACCAACACGTTCCATTGCCTCAGAGATATACTCCCCAACTTTTTCAGAACGAGAAGAAACGGCAGCTACTTGAGCAATAGCCTCTTTACCTGAAACAGGTTGGGCAATAGCTTTTAATTCTTCTACTGCTGCTGCAGTTGCTTTTTCAATCCCACGACGAATACCAATTGGATTTGCTCCGGCTGTTACATTTTTTAAGCCTTCACGAACAATAGCTTGAGTTAATACTGTAGCTGTCGTTGTTCCATCCCCAGCGATGTCATTAGTTTTTGAAGCAACTTCTGAAACCAATTTAGCGCCCATATTTTCGAAATGATCTTCTAATTCAATTTCTTTAGCGATTGTTACACCGTCATTGGTGATTAGTGGTGAACCAAAGGCTTTTTCGAGGACCACATTTCGGCCTTTAGGACCTAAGGTTACTTTAACTGTATCCGCTAACATATCAACTCCACGTACCATTGCTGCACGTGCATCTGCAGAAAATTTAATATCTTTTGCCATTTTATTACCTTCTTTCTTAATGCGTTTGTCCTATTCAGAAATTATTGCGATGATATCAGATTCACGGATGATAGACAGTCTATCATCAGCAAGTGTTACTTCTAAATCATGTCCACTTTCAACCAAAACTTCTTGTCCGACTTGAACAGACGGGGGAACAACTTCACCAGTTATGGTACGCATACCTGTCTCACTTACGGCAAGAACTTTCGCTTTGCGAGTTGACTCTTTTTGAGCACCCGCAAGAACAAAACCACCAACTGTTTGTTCTTTTTCTTCTTCAAATCTAACGACCACACGGTCACCTAATGGTTTTAACATCGTTATTTCCTCCTTTATATCATCATAATAGAATAATCAAGTTAATATTAGCACTCGTATATATAGAGTGCTAATTCCAGTTACTATTCTATCACTTGGTCAAAAATAGTCAAGAAAAAAATACCTTATTTTTCCAAAAAATAAGGTATCAATTTTTAGTTTATATCGAATTTTAATTTGCCCTGCGACAAACCTATTTTCAAGGTCTTACCAGACTCAAGTTGGCCAGAAAGTATCAATTCTGATAACTTGTCTTCAACCTCTGTCTGAATGGTTCTGCGTAATGGACGTGCTCCCATTTCCACATCATAACCCTTCTCTGAAAGATGCTTAAGAGCTGATGGTTGGAATTTGAGGGTGATACCTTTTTCCTGCAAGGTCGCAATTAATGGTTTTATCATAATCATAACCACTTGACGCATGTCATCTTGTGTCAGACTGTGGAAGACCACTTTTTCATCAATCCGGTTGATGAATTCGGGACGGTAAGCTTTTTTAAGCTCCTCTAAAATCCGTTTTTCCATCGCTCCATGGTCTTGATTGATATCACGCGCACCAAAACCAACGGTTTTGTCATCACGAAGGGCTGTTGCTCCCAAGTTACTTGTCATGATAATAATGGTGTTGGTGAAGTCAACCTTTCGACCACGAGAATCGGTTAACATGCCATCATCAAGAACTTGTAGCAAGACATTGAAGATATCCGGATGCGCTTTTTCAACCTCATCAAAGAGCAGGACTGAATAAGGTTTGTTCCGAACTTTTTCTGTCAGTTCGCCACCTTCATCATAACCGACATATCCTGGAGGGGCACCATTGAGACGACTTGCTGCGAATTTCTCCATATATTCGGACATGTCAAATCGGATTAGGGCAGATTCATCATCAAAAAGAACTTCTGCTAAGGCTTTAGCCAACTCCGTTTTACCGACCCCTGTTGGCCCTAAGAACATAAAGGAACCGATTGGTCTTTTACCTGTTCGAATGCCTGACTGATTGCGACGGATGGCACGAGAAATAGCTGAAACCGCCTCTTCTTGACCAATAACTCGCTTATGTAATTCTTTTTCTAATTTAAGGTACTTCTGACTATCAGCCTGACTGATTTTCTCTACTGGAATACCAGATAATTTACTCAAAGTTGCCATGATATCATCTTCAGTTACTGGCGTCGGATTTGGTTTGGCAGCTTGGGCTTTTTTAAGAAGCTGGCTTACCACTTTAAAATCACCATCTAAAATCGCCTGGTCAATTGGTGTTAAGAATGAAGGAGCTTCTTTTTTGACGAGCCCCTGAACAGTTGCACTGGCCTCATCTAATAAATCAATGGCAGAATCCGGTAAGTTCTTACTAGTTAGGTAACGATGAGCAACTTTAACAGCTGTCTGAACGGCCTGATCCGAAATACTAACATTATGATACGTCTCATAAGAAGACTTCAAGCCTAACAAAATCTGATAAGCATCTTCAAGATTTGGTTCTTCAATTAAGACCTTAGCAAATCGTCTGGATAAGGCTGCATCTTTTTCAATATGTTTTTGATATTCTTCTTGCGTTGTTGCCCCGACCATATGTAGAGTGCCTCGAGACAAGGCCGGCTTCAAAATATTCGCAGCATCTAAAGTACTGTCAATACCACTACCAGATCCCATGATGGTATGCAATTCATCCACGAAAAGAATAATATGACCATCAGCTTCAATATCATCAATAATTTGGTTCATCCGTTCTTCGAAATCACCACGAAAACGTGTCCCAGCTACGACACTCATCATGTCTAATTCAAGTACACGCATGTCTTGCAGTTCATAAGGGATTGACCCATTGACAATCCGTTGAGCTAAACCATAAGCTAAGGCTGTCTTACCTACCCCAGCATCACCAACTAGAACGGGATTATTCTTTGTTTTACGACTAAGGACCTGGATCATACGGGTAATTTCTTTTTCACGACCAATAACAGGCTCTAAAAGTCCCTGACTAGCCATTTGCGTCAAATCACGCGTGAAATCAGAGAGGTCTCCAGCTGTACTGCTTGGCTTCATCATTTCTGAGAAAGAACCTGCATTTTTGGCTTTCTTAGGTTTGCGTAACTCATAAATAGCCTTAATGGTTTCTTTACTATAAGCAGCTTGGCGCTCAATAGCTTTGCGCAAATCTGACAGTTTCAAATCGCCCTGTCCGTCATCACGCATTTTAAAGCCAGCCATCTCAAGCAAACGTGTCGCCATGATATCTGGATTTAACAAGATAGCAAAGAGCACATGTTCAGAACCAACTTCATCGGCTCCAGTAACCTGACGAATCGCGTTAGCAAATTGCAAAATCTGTGTTAAGGTTCTTGATTGGCCTTTAAAAGCTAATTCTTTAATCTCATCTTGTGGTGCTTTTCCCATGGCTAAAATAGCAGCGGCTTCATACTCTTCGACAGCTATCTTGCCATCAAATTCATTGAAAACAAGTCCCGCCAGTGAACTTTCAACCACTACCATTGCTAAAAGCAGGTGCCAAGTCTCTAAGAATTGACTATCAAACGGGCCGCCTGATATTGCGCCTGTTTGAAAATTTCCTGCATTTTGGGTGAATATTCAATCATTAATTGTTTCCCTTCCTGTCAATACGCTGTAATAAGCGATAAAGCATACGCGCACGAATCCTAGCTGCATCTGGTCCTAATACATCATCTGAGGCCGTGGCTAATATAAAATTACCTTCACGCTCCGTAATCAAGTGTTCATCAAACAAAAGCTGAATGGAGTCGGTAAAGACAATGTCACTAACCTCTTGACCGATATTGGCGGCTAGATTTCCTATTAAATGGTGTTTGTCAGAAAAATGGACTTTGGCAATCCGAATGTAGCCACCGCCACCACGTTTACTTTCTACTTCATAACCACGGCTTTCGGTAAAACGTGTTTTAATAACATAATTAATCTGACTAGGTACAACCTGGAAGGAGTCTGCTAAGAGAGAACGCTTAATTTCGGCAATCCCTGATTGAGCTAATAACTCTTTAATATATTCTTCAATGCTATCAGATGTGTTTTTACTCGGCATCAAGTCTCTCCTTCTTTTCATATGCAATATTTTGACTAAAACTGACTTTTATTATATCAAATTGCCGTAGCTAAAAGCAAATCTTTATCTTTATTTCTCATCGTCTCTTTAAGAACGCAAAAAAAAGACAGACCTATATCTGTCTTCTATTTATCTGTTTTCATTGCTGATTAAGATAATTTAGTGATATTCACTGCTTGAGGGCCACGTTGACCTTCTTCAACATCAAATTCCACTTTTTGTCCTTCATCTAAAGTTTTGAAACCATCAGATTGGATTGCTGAAAAATGTGCGAAGACATCTTGACCTTCTTCAGTTGAGATAAAACCGAAACCTTTTTCAGCGTTAAACCATTTAACTGTACCTTGTGCCATATACATCCACGTCCTTTCTAATAATGCTATTTGTAAAACTAGAGAGAAATGAAGATGTTGAAACACAATTATTTACTCATTAACTAATTTACATTTAAAGTCTATCAAAGCCCTATTTCATTGTCAAGGCAAAACATTAAAGCGCTTTAAAAAATTTAAAAAAAGATTAAATTGATCGCGCACTCTAAAATGTTTAACGCTTTTTCTTGAGTTAAAAAGTAAACTAGGTTAAAATGACATGAAGTAAGTCTATCCAGACCTTAAATTTAATAATATTTTCGAAAGGACATGAGATGTCTGTCAATTCAATTACCAGTCGTATCCAAGAAATGAAGGGGAAATACATCGAGGCACATGAAGACCAAACTTGCCAAGGCGATTTAACCTGTTCAAATCATAAAAAAGCCAAAAAAATTAAGAAGAAATTATTAGCTCTTGAAAAAGAACGTTGCCAATACATGTTGGAAAACAAGGACCTCTCTTCAATCAATCAAAAAATTGCTCAGTTAAAAGGAGCTTATACCATTGACGAAGGAGATAAGCCCCTAAAAGGAGAGCACTAGAATGCCTATTTCCTTACTCGTTTTCGCCTTCTTAATAGCCTTGATCCTGTCAAACGTTATCAATCGTATTTTCCCACAGATACCACTACCAGCAATTCAGCTAGTTTTGGGTCTTCTTTTTGGTGCCTTCTCTAAAGATAATGAAATTGTTATTAACCCAGAACTCTTCCTAGCCTTTGTCATTGCCCCCTTAAATTTCCGTGAAGGACAAGAGAGTGATGTCAAAAGCTTTTTTGCGTTTTAGAGCATTCATTCTTTATCTAATCTTACCAACAGTCCTCTTGACCACCTTATTTATGGGACTAGGTATCAATGAAATCCTACCAATCAAAATGCCCTTAGCTATTTGTTTTGCTATGGGAGCTGCCCTAGCACCAACTGATGCCGTTGCTTTTTTATCCTTAGCTAAACGATTCAAATTTCCAAATAGAATCAAAAACATCCTCACCTCAGAGGGACTCCTCAATGACGCTAGCGGTTTGGTCACCTTTCAATTTGCTTTGACCGCCATCATGACAGGAGCCTTCTCCCTAACTAGTGCTGGTCTACATTTGACCATTGCTATTTTTGGCGGAATAGCCGTAGGCTTGGTCTTTGCATTACTCAACCGCATCTTTTTATCCGTCCTAGAAAAATTCGACGCCGCAGATGTCACTGGAGCTTTGCTGTTAGAATTAACCCTGCCCATCGTATCCTATTTTGTAGCTAGCCTCTTGGACGTCTCAGCCATTATTGCCGTCGTTATAGCCGGCGTCATGCAGCTAATAGGTTAAAAAAAGTTACCCTATTTGATGCCCAAGTTGATCGCGTGACTTCAATTATCTGGGAAACCATTAATTTCATGCTCAATGGTTTTGTCTTTATCGTCTTCGGAATGGAAGCTGCTCATTTTACCGGCCCCGTCCTAACCAGTCCTGATTACAGTAACTTCTACTTGTTATTACTGGTAATCGCCTTAACAGCTCTGCTATTCTTCCTCCGCTTCGTCTTCATCAGTCTTTTTTACCTCTATCGTAGTATCCACAACAAAAGGTCTTTGAAAAAGTATTGGCGAGAAATTAACTTACTAACATTCTCAGGCGTAAAAGGAAGTGTTTCCATTGCAACGATACTCCTACTCCCTCGAGAAATGACACAAGACTACAGTCTCATTCTCTTTATAGTCGGTGCGGTCACTCTTTTAAGTTTCTTAACCGGCCTCATCATGTTACCGCGACTAGCACCTACGACAGATATCCCTAAAGACAACCTGACTAAAATTGCCATCCTAACAACTGTTATCCAAGAATTGGAAGAAGAAAGTCGTGATGAACAAAACAATAATCAGGCCGCTATCTATCATGTGGTTGACACCTATAATAAACGAATTGAAAGTCTGATTTTAGACCAAGAATCTAACGAAGTTATGGCTGATTTAGCGGAACTTCAATTAATGATCCTATCCATTGAAAGTAACGGTTTGGAATTTGCCTTTAAGAAAAAAGAAATTTCACTTTTAGAATATCGTATCTACCAAAGTTATATTAAATCCTTAGAACGCGATATCAACAGAAGTTTTGTTTCTAGCTTCACTTATGCCTTGATTATTCTGCTCCGAGTTTTACGAGGCCTCCTACATGAAATCAGCTCTTTCCGAGGTTTTCATTCCATTGTTGAACGCATTAAAAAACCCCGCATTCAGCTTAGCCCAAGTAACCGCGAACACCTAACAGACCTCTTTATGAACAATACGGAATTAATCCTGGAAGCCTTAGAAAACCTAGAGGGTTACTATAACTCATCCTTAGTTAACTTCTTACAAAGCCAAAGAATTCAGTATGTGGAACTGATTAATTCTGGACTCTTTGTCGAACGTGTCTTGATGCACTATCTACCAGATTCCAATGACTTACAACTAAAAGGCTATTATTTAGAAAGACGAACAATTCATGAATTTGAACAAATGGGCGACTTAAGTTCACGAGAAGCTCAAGTTTTACGTGACCAAGTCAATGAGTTAGAAAGTTTTTCCCTACGTGAAAGTTCACCAAACTTTGCCTACGATTTCATTAAATACCGCAGCCGCCAGAAGTGATCAAATGTCACTTCTTTTTTTGACGAAACAAAAGAGTTGCTATTTATTACTAACTAGTGATAAGCTAAAACTACTTAAACAAAACTACCAAAACCATTTCCCAATGGTAGTCTTTATTATTACGAAAAGAGGTCTCATTATGACAGCATCAACATTATTAGGAATCCATCACGTTACAGCAATGACCAACAGCGCCGAACGTAACTATCGTTTTTTCACTGAAGTACTAGGCATGCGTCTGGTAAAGAAAACAGTCAACCAAGATGACATCCACACATACCATACTTTTTTTGCCGATGATCAAGGTAATGCAGGCACCGACATGACCTTCTTTGACTTCCCTGATAACCCAAAAGGAATTCGAGGAACCAATGCCATCACACGGATTGGTTTTCGTGTCCCAAATGATGCAGCTCTAGATTATTATTTAGAACGCTTTGCCCAATATGGCGTCAAAAATGATGGTATTATCGATTTATTCGGCCACAAAGCTCTGCCATTTGAAGAAGAAGACGGACAACGCTACCAATTAGTCTCTGACCAACACAATCAAGGTGTGGAAGCCGGTATTCCATGGCAAAATGGACCAGTCCCAACAGACAAAGCTATTTATGGCTTGGGTCCAATTGAAATCACTGTCAGTTACTACGAGGATTTCAAAAATTACTTGATGCAAATTTATGACATGCGTGTCCTTGAAACAGGTGACAATTATAGCATTTTGGAGGTTGGTCAGGGGGGACATGGTGGCCAAGTTATCCTTCGCCAAGACACAGAAAGCCGACAAGCCATCCAAGGCTATGGCCAAGTTCATCATGTCTCCTTCCGTGTTAAAGACTCCATAGCCATCCAAGAATGGGCAGATAAATATGAAAGTCTCGGTATCCCAAGCTCTGGACTGGTTGACCGTTTCTATTTCCAAGCCCTCTACGCTCGCATTGGCCACATCCTCATTGAAATTTCAACCGATGGCCCTGGGTTTGCCACCGATGAACCCTATGAAACCCTAGGCGAATCCTTGTCACTACCGCCATTCTTGGAACCAAAACGCCACATGATCGAAAACATGGTCCGCCCCTTTGATACCAGTCGCCCACACTAAGGAGATATCATGAAAAAAATCAGCCGCATCCACACATTAGTGCCATGGTTGGCAATGCCCAAGAAAACCTGGAGTTTTACAGCCAAGTCCTCAATCTCCGACTGGTCAAACAAACCGTCAATTTCGATGACCCCAGTGGCTATCACCTCTATTTTGCCAGCCAAAACCTTTCCGATCCCAGTCTTATGACCTTTTTCCCTTTGGAAAATAGCCAAGCTGGAACAAAAGGCAGTGGTCAGGGAGGACGCATCCTCTTTCAAATCCCCAAAGCTTCCCTTGATTTTTGGAGTCAACGCTTAGAAAGCTTTGGTATTCCTTACCAAGAAAGAAGCCTCTTTGAAGCCAGTGCCCTCTTTTTTGAAGACCCCCACCAGTTAGAATTAGCCCTAGTTGAAGGGCCAGAGGAAGCAAGCACCCCAGAAATTACTGGATTTCATGGAACTTACTTGCTCTCAGCCGACTATCAGGCCAGTTACCAGTTCCTTATTAATGAATTTGGCCTGGTCCCTATAGCAGAAAACGATGACCTCTACTATCTTAAGACAAATCGTTTGGAGGAAGACCATATCTACCTACCTAAAGTAAATTGCGAAAGAGGACAAATGGGCATTGGGACTGTCCATCACATTGCTTGGGCTGTTGAAAATCTAGAAGTACTCAAACAAAACCGAGACTATCTTGCGGGCATCGGACAAAATGTTACTGTGATCCGCAATCGCAAATACTTCAAGTCTATTTATTTCCGTGAACCAGGCAAAGTTATCTTTGAATTAGCGACAGATGGCCCAGGTATAACCATTGATGAACCTTTTGACCAATTAGGGCAAAAACTACAATTACCTGATAAATTCGAAAATAGACGCCATCAGATTGAAACAAATCTAACCCCTTTAAGAATTCCAGAGAGGTAAACAATGATTTCATTTAATAGTAAGGACCTAAGTCCCAAAGAACAGTACAAACTGATGATTGGTAGTGTTATTCCCCGTCCCATTGCTTTTGTAACCACACAATTTGAAAATGGGCAAATCAATCTTGCTCCTTTCAGCTTTTATAATATTGTCTCCCACAAACCAGCTATCATCTCTATCAGCGTCCAAAGGCAAAATGGACAAATGAAAGATACCGCAAGTAACATTCTCAAGCAAAAAGAAGCCGTTATCCACAGTGTCACATCGACTAACCTGGAAGCTGTAAACCAGGCCGCCAAATCCTTGGGACGCGGTCAGAGTGAATTAGCTTTAACAGGGATGACCCTAGTGGATTCTAGCAGCATCAAAACGCCTGGGGTTTCGGAAGCACTAACCCGTTTTGAAGCAAAGCTCTACCAACATGTTCCAATCTTAGATGATCAAAATCAGATTATAGCTGATTTATTGCTTTTACAGATCGTCCATTTCCATATAGATGAAAAAGTCTACCAAGATGGTTATATCTCTGCTCAAGCATTGGAGCCCATTAGTCGTTTGGCAGGTAGTGACTACGCCAAAATTGGTGAAGTTTTCAGTTTAGAAAGGCCGCAATAAATGACAAAATGGTCCTATTACAAAGGTAAAGACAAGCAACCGTTATTGATTCTCCTCCATGGGACGGGCGGTGATGAGGAAAGTCTCTTACCATTAGTTCCCTATCTCAATCCTGATGCAAATATTTTGGCCCTTCGCGGAGAAGTTTCTGAAAATGGTGCCTTACGCTTTTTTAAACGACTTGCTGAAGGTCAGTTTGACCAAGCTGATTTAGACATGAGAGGGAAGCAATTAAGTAAGGAGCTGAGCCAATTCATGAAAGACCATGACTTCCCAGCAGAACAAGTTGTTTTGGTCGGTTTTTCAAATGGCTCTAACATGGCTATCAATCTCCTCTTACAAGACAAGAGTTCTTTTAAACAAGCCATCCTCTTTGCACCTATGTATCCTATTGATACTAGTAGCTTACAAGAAGAAAAAAGGGAAACGAAAGTCTTCATTTCCATGGGAGAAAAGGACCCTATCGTGCCGATTTCTCAAAGCCAAAAGGTCATTCAAGAATTTGAATCCCGAAAAGCTCAAGTCACTCCCTTCTGGGTGAGAAGCCATGAAGTTACCTTAAAGAGTTTACGAGCGGCACATGATTGGTTATTAAATATCGAAAAAAACTAGTTATTCAACTAGTTTTTCCGTTTTTCTGTCATTATTACACTATCTTGGAAAGTCGTTGATTAATAGCCTGACATAGTCTATTTCCATAAAATATTTGGCCAATTTTTGACCGATTTTCTATTATTTTTCTGGTAGCAAAAAAACAAGAAGCTTGGAAAATTAAGCTTCTTGTTTTTAGAAAATGAATGAATTGTAAATTTAAGGCGGTAGACGGATTTGAACCGACGATCAAGCTTTTGCAGAGCCGTGCCTTACCACTTGGCTATACCGCCACAACATTAAATATTTTACCCTAAATGTAAGTAAAGGTCAAGATAAAATTGCCTCCACACATTTTATTTTTTTAAAAAGTTTTTTAATCTTAACTAAATATTTCAAAATTTCTTAACTCAGTAAAACCCCACCCTTCAATATTTAGAACTATTCTAATTAAATACCTTTCCAAAATAAGGGGAATTTTCTGACAATTCAAGACAAATTAAGCCATTTTCTCTTAGACTTTTTATCAATCTTTTCCTATAATACAAGTATAAAATAGAAGGAGGACCTCTTATGTCTTTAGTCGGAAAAGAAATGGCTGAATTTTCAGCGGATGCTTATGTTAATGGTGAATTTATCAAGGTAACCCATGAGGACATCAAAGGTAAATGGGCTGTTTTCTGTTTTTATCCTGCAGATTTCTCATTTGTTTGTCCAACAGAATTAGGTGACTTACAAGAACAATATGAAACGTTGAAATCTCTAGGAGTTGAAGTTTATTCAGTGTCTACGGATACCCATTTTGTGCATAAAGCTTGGCATGATGACTCTGATGTTGTAGGTACTATCACTTATACTATGATTGGTGACCCTTCTCATACCATTTCACGCGCATTTGATGTTTTAGATGAAGAAAATGGATTAGCTCAACGCGGAACATTTATTATCGACCCAGATGGTATTATCCAAATGATGGAAATCAATGCTGACGGAATTGGTCGTGACGCCAGCACTTTAATTGATAAAATTCGTGCTGCTCAGTATGTTCGTCAACATCCAGGTGAAGTTTGTCCTGCTAAATGGAAAGAAGGCTCAGAAACCCTAACACCTAGTCTTGACCTTGTTGGAAAAATCTAAACATTTCTAAGCATTTTACCAAAGGAGGTAGGATATGGCACTAAGTTCAGATATCAAAACACAACTAAATCAATACTTGGCCTTATTAGAATCAGATATCCAATTGCAGGCTCATTTAGGTGAGGATGACAATTCTCAAAAAATGCGTGAATTCCTAGATGAAATTGCTGAGATGAGTGATCAGATTACAGTAACATCTTCTACTGCAGACCGAATTCCTAGCTTTACAATTGCAAAAAATGGTGAACAAGGACGCGTTAGCTTTGCAGGGATTCCCTTAGGGCATGAGTTCACTTCATTTATTTTAGCTCTTTTACAAGTTTCAGGTAGAGCCCCTAAAGTTGATCAGGATGTCATCAATCGTATTAAGGGCATTAATAAGGTAATGCATTTCGAGACCTTCGCTAGCTTGACATGCCATAATTGTCCTGATGTCGTACAAGCCTTCAATATCATGGCTGTCCTTAATCCAAATATCTCACATACCATGATTGAGGGAGGCATGTTCCAAGACGAAGTCAAAGAAAAGGGCATTATGTCAGTGCCAACCGTATACTTTGAAAACATCGTCTTTCATTCTGGCCGTGCAACCATCGAACAGCTTCTTGAAAAAGTTGCAGGACCTTTATCAGAGGAGGCCTTCTCTGATAAAGAAACCTATGATGTCCTGGTAGTTGGTGGTGGACCTGCAGGAAACAGCGCAGCCATTTACGCAGCACGTAAAGGCCTAAGAACTGGTCTTCTTGCTGAGACATTTGGTGGCCAAGTCATGGAAACTGTCGGTATCGAAAACATGATTGGTACTTTATATACTGAGGGTCCTCAATTAATGGCTCAAATCGAAGAACACACCAAGTCTTATAAAGTTGATATCATAAAATCTCAACTAGCCACTAAGATAGAGAAAAATGATGTCGTTGAAATTACCTTGGCAAATGGTGCTGTTCTCAAGGCAAAAACAGCCATTCTAGCATTAGGTGCTAAATGGCGTAATGTTAACGTTCCTGGCGAGGAGGAGCTACGTACTAAAGGTGTTACCAACTGTCCTCACTGTGATGGACCACTTTTTGAAGGAAAAGATGTAGCTGTTATTGGAGGCGGAAATTCTGGAATGGAGGCTGCCTTGGATCTTGCAGGACTATGTAAGCATGTAACTGTTCTGGAATTCTTACCAGAATTAAAAGCCGACCAGGTGCTTCAGGAGCGTGCAGCTAAAACCGATAATTTAAGTATTATCAAAAATGCAGCCACTAAGGAAATTATTGGTCAAGACCATGTCACAGGTATTAATTACACCGATCGCGATAGTGAAGAAGTTAAACACATTGATTTGGACGGTGTATTTGTTCAAATTGGACTTCTTCCTAATACAGCCTGGTTAAATGACAGTGGTATTGCCCTATCCGACCGAGGTGAAATCATCGTTGATAAACATGGTGCAACAAATATACCAGGTATTTTCGCGGCTGGTGACTGTACCGATTCTGCTTATAAACAAATTATTATCTCCATGGGTTCTGGCGCAACAGCCGCAATTGGCGCTTTTGACTATTTAATCCGACAATAAAAACGGCTAAATCAGTTCTTTACTTCATAGTAAGGACTGATTTTTTTGAGAATAACTGCGCCCTTGCAAAGTCAAAAAAACTTCGTCCATAGGTTCCCTTTTTCAGTCGATTTGCTTGAGAAAACAAGGAAATATCTGATAGAATTCACTTGCTTTTCTCAGTAAATTCTGTTAGAATTATCTTGTCGTCTGTCGACAAATACTCATCTCTGATCAATTGTGGTCTTGTTGCCTTCGGGTTGGACTGCAAGTCGACGTCTGAGAGAGGAAAAAAACATTATAAAGGAGAAACTACTCATGGCAGTAATTTCAATGAAACAACTTCTTGAGGCTGGTGTTCACTTTGGTCACCAAACTCGTCGCTGGAACCCTAAGATGGCTAAATACATCTTTACAGAACGTAACGGCATCCACGTTATCGACTTACAACAAACTGTTAAATTAGCTGATCAAGCTTACGAATTCGTTCGTGACGCTGCTGCTAACGACGCTGTTATCTTGTTCGTTGGTACTAAAAAACAAGCTGCTGAAGCAGTTGCTGACGAAGCAACTCGTGCAGGTCAATACTTTATCAACCACCGTTGGTTGGGTGGAACTCTTACAAACTGGGGAACAATCCAAAAACGTATCGCTCGTTTGAAAGAAATCAAACGTATGGAAGAAGAAGGAACTTTCGAAGTTCTTCCTAAAAAAGAAGTTGCACTTCTTAACAAACAACGCGCTCGTCTTGAAAAATTCCTAGGTGGTATCGAAGATATGCCTCGTATTCCTGACGTTATGTACGTTGTTGACCCACATAAAGAACAAATCGCAGTTAAAGAAGCTAAAAAACTTGGTATCCCAGTTGTAGCTATGGTTGATACAAACGCTGATCCAGATGATATCGATGTTATCATCCCAGCTAACGACGACGCTATCCGCGCTGTTAAATTAATCACTTCTAAATTAGCTGACGCTGTTATCGAAGGCCGTCAAGGTGAAGATGCAGAAGTTTCTTTCGAAGCTGAAGCTAAAGCAGATTCAATCGAAGAAATCGTTGAAGTTGTAGAAGGCGACAACAACTAAGTTTGACAAATTTACCCTTAAATCTCATTTAAGAGGACTTTGACATTCGCAATACCAAAACGGGGCAGAAAGCAAACCGCTCTGTCTCGTTTTTTTAAATTTTAATATCAAAAAATATTTGGAGGATTCTACTAATGGCAGAAATTACAGCTAAGCTTGTAAAAGAATTACGTGAAAAATCTGGTGCCGGCGTTATGGACGCTAAAAAAGCACTTGTTGAAACTGATGGTGATATGGATAAAGCCGTTGAACTTTTACGTGAAAAAGGTATGGCAAAAGCAGCTAAAAAAGCTGACCGTGTTGCTGCAGAAGGACTTACAGGCGTTTATGTAAGTGGTAATCATGCTGCTGTTGTTGAAGTTAACGCTGAAACTGACTTCGTAGCGAAAAATGCTCAATTCGTTGACTTGGTTAACGAAACTGCAAAAGTTATTGCTGAAGGTAAACCTGCAAACAACGAAGAAGCATTAGCATTAGTGATGCCTTCAGGTGAAACTCTTGCTTCAGCATACGTTAACGCAACTGCTACAATCGGTGAAAAAATTTCATTCCGTCGTTTTGCACTTCTTGAAAAAACAGATGCACAACATTTCGGAGCATACCAACATAACGGTGGACGTATCGGCGTTCTTTCAGTTATCGAAGGTGGCGACGAAGCACTTGCTAAACAAATTTCAATGCATATCGCAGCAATGAAACCAACTGTTCTTTCTCACACTGAACTTGACCCACAATTTGTTAAAGATGAACTTGCTAAACTTAACCATGACATCGAATTAGACAACGAATCTCGTGCAATGGTTGACAAAGCTCCACTTCCATTCTTACAATATGGTTCAAAAGCTCAATTGTCAGAAGATGTTATTGCTAAAGCTGAAGAAGACATCAAAGCTGAATTAGATGCTGAAGGCAAACCAGAAAAAATCTGGGACAAAATCATCCCAGGTAAAATGGACCGCTTCATGCTTGACAACACTAAAGTTGACCAAGCTTACACTCTTCTTGCTCAAGTTTACATCATGGACGACAGCAAAACAGTTGAAGCTTACCTTAACTCAGTTAACGCAAAAGCTATTGACTTTGCTCGTTTCGAAGTTGGTGAAGGTATTGAGAAAAAAGCTAACGATTTCGAATCAGAAGTTGCTGCAACTATGGCTGCTGCTCTTAATAACTAAGAATCACAAAAACCTTGAAGATTTTCAAGGTTTTTTCTTTATTCAAAAAGGTTGAGCTGATGCTCAACCTTTTTAATATTACCAAATAATAACCCGGTCTTCCGGACGACGCCACATAAAGTCACCTTCAGTAATCTCAAATTCTTGATGGAAATCATCAAAGTTGGTTAATGTAACATTTGTTCGCCACTCACCTGGAGCATGGACATCAACAGTTGCCATCATTTGCATAAATTCAGGACGGGCTTTCATTCGCCAAATACGAGCAAAGTTAATGAAGAATTCACGCACTGAAAAATCACTTTCTTTCTTAGCCGCTTCTAAAGCACAAGCAACACCACCTAAGTCAGCAACGTTTTCCGAAACAGTTAATTTACCATTAACCTTAGCGCCATATGAGTCTAAGCCGTCAAATTGCTCAACAACCTTATCAGTTCTCTCTTTAAAGGCACTATAGTCTGCCTCAGTCCACCAGTCTTTCAATGAGCCATGTTCGTCGAATGATGCACCATTGGTATCAAAAGCATGTGAAATCTCATGGGCAATAACCGCACCGATACCACCATAGTTGGCAGAAGAACTTTGTTCGAGTGAATAGAAAGGTGTTTGTAAAATAGCTGCTGGGAAAACAATTTGATTCTGTTGTGGATCATAGTAAGCATTGACCATGTGAGCTGGCATATGCCATTCTTTACGATCTACAGGTTTATTCCACTTACTCCAACTATGTGCAATTGAGATAGCTGCTAATTTTTGCGCATTTTCAACTAATGATAAGTTTTCATCAATAATCTTTTTAGCATAGGTTTCAGGCAATTGTTCTGGGTAACCAATATGTGGGGTAATCACGTTCAATTTCACGATGGCTTTCTCACGTGTTGATTCTGCCAGCCAGTCGGCCTTTTCCAAACGTGCTTTATAGACATCAATCATAGTTGCAACCTTAGCTTCCACATCAGCCTTGGCTTCTGCCGAAAAATGACCATCAGCATACCAAAGGCCTAAAGCCTGACTGTATGGGCCTTGAGCTAGATAATAAGCCGCTTTTTTCTTATTCATGGCTTGTGGTGTACCTGATAGCGCACGGCCATAAACACCTGATTCAACCCGAATAGCATCAGTTAGATAAGCATTATAAGCATTAGCGGCCCCAATAATCAAGTCTGCCTTCAACAAGTCCCAATTAGATTCTGAATAGTATTGAGACGCAAATTGGGTCCAAAAGCGTTCCTCAGGAACGATAACTTTATCTGGCACCTGACCCAAAATTTGAGTAAAGATGGCATCTAAAGGCAATTCTGGAGCTAATTTAGTGAAGTCTGCCCATTCATAAGGATGGTAAAGTTTAACATATTCAGACGATTCTTCTTGAGAAAGAACAAATTGAGCCAATTGCTTATCGAGTTCAAGTGTTTTATCAAGCAAGTCTGTGATTTCTTCTTCTGAAAAATGAAAATTCCGCAGAATTTTTTCTTGCGATTGACGCCAAACCTGACGCAATTCATCCGCCTTTTCGTGCCCTTCAACATAATAAGTTGTGTCTGGAAGTAAAATAGAAGGAGCTTCCGCCCAAAGAACATTGAGTTGGGCATTCATAAAGTCAGGAGCAACACCAAAGGGGAAGAGATTAGGTTTCCCTACCATCTCATAATCTGCAATCTTTGCCGCAAAATCAGCAAAGCTTTCTAAAGTTTGATATTCTTCAATCAAGGGTAAGACAGGAGCAACACCCACTTCTTCACGCTTATCGTAGTCAGAAGTCATCTTATGCCACTTAACGAAGTTAGCTAAAATATCGCCCTCAGGCAAGTTTTTACCCTCAAGCCATTGATCCGTTGTCTCAAGCATCAAGTTCTCAATCTCATCAGCCAAGTCAGAGAAGCCACCCGTTCTTGGTTTATCATCAGGAATGACAGCTGTCTCAGCCCATTCCCCATTAACAGCTTCATAAAAATTCTCTTTATAATCGACCATCATGTCTCCTTTTCTATTCTCCTAAAACATAGGAGTATCATCTCTCCCATTGTACCAAAAAAGCTTAGAGAATGCACAATCTCCAAGCTTTTTGAGAATTTTGGTAATACTTAATTATTTTTCGACACCAGCTCCTGATGTTGGATTATAAAGTCCTTCTTTTTCGCGTTTAGCACCAAATAAATCTTCAAGAGTGAATCGTACATATTTAACACAAAGTCTATTTTTATAAGCATAAACTAAATGTAACAAACCATCTTTGGTTTGATATAATGTTGGGTATTCATACTGTTTGTTATTTGTTTTATTTTCTGAGCCAATATATCCTTCAGCTTGTTCAAAAACACGGCCAATCGGCCAAGTTTTACCGAAATCTTCAGTGATTGAGACTGCCACTGGATTTCTTAGCCCAGGCCACGATACTTTCCCAAATTCAGGATTATCTACTGAGTTCACATTATAAGCAAGTGCAATCTCTCCTGTCTGTAATTTAATTGCGCTAATACTTGCATTATTGTTTGGCAGTACTGTTTTCTCAGGTACAGTCCAAGTATCTCCATAATCAAATGATTCACTAAGATAAACATTATCCGCAAAACGACTACGCATAAACGCTACTAAGTGGCCAGGTTCTACCTCGATTAAATTAGCGTGTACACGACCACTTGAATCAGGCATTCTTACAATTTTCCATGTTTTACCCTGATCATCCGATACTCTAAATTCTGTTGGGTCGTTAGTCAATCCTTCTGGTGAATCTTCACAAATCCAAGTTGCAAAAATCCATCTTCCATTACTCAAAACTTGTATAGCTTGTCGAGAAAAGGTACCTTCTTCTGGGAAAAGGACTTCAGGTTCACTCCATGACTCACCTTCATCAGAAGATTTTTGAACCATAATTACAGAGGTATACTGCATATTATCTTTACCTTCTTGACGACTTAACTGAGACGTATAAATTAACCAGATTAAACCATCTGGTGAGCGGAAGAATGCTGGATTTTGTTCACTTCTATCCTCACCTTTTGAAACTATTTCTGCCTCGGACCAGACTTGCGTTTCAGGATTTAATTTTGATAAAGCAATAGAAATATCTCCACTACCTTCAAAAGAACCTGCAAACCAAGCACAAAGCAATCCACCATCATTAGTCTCAATCAGAGCAGGAGCGTGTGCTGTCGCTTTACCACCTGTTGGAATAAGACTAAAATCAATTTCTAAAAACTCATCTCTATACACCTGACCATTTGGTTCAGATAAACGAATACTTGGAAGTTGTTTCATATTATACCTCTTTAAATTTCTAATTTTATTACCGCTTTAGTAAAACTTAATGATTCCTCTAAATGAAAAACTGCTTTATGGCCATCCCATGGAAAACAGACATATGCCATACCTTCAGTTATTTTTATAAAATGATTAGTGCCTCCATCATACTTTTCAACATCCTTTTCACTATTATAGGGAATAGAAGTCGTTAATTGTGATAAATCTTCTAAGGCAACATACTCAGCACCCTTTAATAGTAGCTGAACATCAATAAACTTTTTATGAGATTCAAATTGAGTATTTTGAAGTGGTTTTGTTTGACCAGTTTGAAAAAAAACAAATCCACCATCAAATGCATATCGCGTACCTTCTTGAAAATCATTCTGCCGATTTTTAACTTCAGAAAGCGCTTTATTAATTTTCCCAAGAATCGCTTGGTATTTCCCCAAGCACTCAATTCTATCAATTATCATAAGACCTCTTTATTTTTAGAATTTTCAGCTAATCGAATAGCATAATCTATCGCATTTTCCAGACTTACTTCACTAGCAGTCCATTTTCCAGCCTGATCGAATGCTGTGCCATGATCGACAGATGTTCTTATTATTGGTAATCCTAAAGTGATATTTACACCTTGTACTGCTTTCCATGAAGAAGTTTCTTGGTCGTATACAAATCCAAGAAGTTTTAACGGGATATGTCCTTGGTCATGATACATTGCGACTACAATATCATACATTCCACCATTTGCTTTTGAAAAAAGAGTATCCGCAGGTAATGTTCCAAATGCATTGATTCCTTCTTCTCTAGCTGCTTCTACGGCTGGATTAATTTCTTCAATTTCTTCTCGTCCAAATAATCCATTCTCACCACAATGAGGGTTTAACCCTGCAACTGCAATTCTTGGACTTTCAATACCTAGATTTTTACACGCTTTATCAGCAATTCGTATAACGTCAAGTACTCGTTCTTTGGTTGCGCGATCACAAGCTTCTCGTAAAGAGACATGCGTAGAAACATGGACTACTCGTAAATTACCATCTGCTAACATCATGGTATATTTTTCAGTGCCTGTTAATTCCCCATAAATTTCTGTATGTCCTGCATAATGGTGCCCGGCTGCATTCATTGCCTCTTTATTTAATGGGTTAGTAACAGTTGCATCAATTTCTTTTGCCATAGCAAGCTCAATAACTTTTTTTACATATTGAAAAGCTGCATCTCCACCAATTTTTGATATTTGCCCAATTTGAAATTCATTCATATCAACTAATTTCAAGTCAATTAAATCAATTTTGCCAAACTGATATAACCCTTCATTGGCATGATTAACAATATTAATATCTAATCCTAATTCAGGGTGTTTCGCTAGATAATAATGGACAATTGAATAATCTCCAACCAATAGTGGTTTACAGCGGTCATATAAATCTTTCTTGGCAAAAGCTTTAATTGCAATCTCCGGACCAATTCCTGCAGGATCACCAAGTGTAATACCAACAATCTTTGTCATAAGTCGCTCCTATTTCATTCCTTTTTCTTTATTAGCTTCAAGAACTCGGCGTAAAGAATTGACGCCTTCTTGTGATAAACCATTAAACGGTGCTCTACAATGACCAACCTCATAATCTAATTCTAGTACAGCTCGCTTAACAATAGTATTTGGATTTCCATATTTGAAACAATCTCTAAAACTTCTTATTGAATCTTGATATTCTCTAGCCTCAGCTACTTTTCCTTCTAAGAAAAGGTTATAAATTTGAGCCATCGTATATGGATAAACATTAGAACATCCAGCAACACCGCCTGTTCCCCCAGCAAGTAAGGTCCATAAAATGAGTGAATCATTTCCAGATAATACTGAAAATCCTTCAACATCACGCGTTTGCTCAATATATTGAAGAATTGTATCAAAATTTCCACTAGAATCCTTAACCCCAATAATATTAGAAATTTTACTTAAACGTCCAACTGTTGAAGGGGCAATAGCATTATTTGTGCGTGCAGGAATATTATAAAGGACAATTGGCATATCAACTGCTTCAGCAACAGTCTTAAAATGCATGTATAATTCTTCCTGTGAGGCTGCCGCAAATGATGGAGTAATAATTGACAGTACATCCACACCAATTTCTTTAGCTTTTTTAGATAATCTAATCGTGTCACTAGTACCGATTAAGCCTGTAGATGCATAAACAGGGACTCTACCAGCTGTTTGCTTTACTGTTGTCTTCATGATTTCAATTTTTTCTTCTTCTGAAAGTATATAACCTTCACCATTTGTACCAAAAACAAATAATCCATGAACACCATTTTCAATAAGTCGATCGATTTGTACTCGTAATTCGTCATGATTAACCGATTCATCTTCGTTCATCGGTGTAATGATTGGGGATATAATTCCTTTAATTTCTACCATTTTTTCTCCTTTTATAAAACTTTTTTGTAAATATCACGAGCATCATCAGCTGTGATTTCACGCATATTATTAACGAGTAAACGTGTTACTTGCATTCCAGCTTCTACTAGTCCTTCTAAATCACTTTCTGGAACATCAAATTCTTTTAAACTTGTTGGAATTTCTAGCGTTTTAACGATATGACCCATTTGTTCTAAAATATACTTTGATTTTTCCTCAACACTTAGTGCTTTGTCCCCATCTCGAACAACTCTATCATATGCTTGTGCAAAGTATTCTTTGATAACCGGTTCATTAAACGTCATCACTGGCATCAATAAAATAGCATTTGAAACTCCATGAGCGATATGATACTTACCTCCTAGAGGATATGATAGTGCATGTATTCCAGTAGTTCCAGATGCTGTAATTGCTACTCCAGCATAAAATGAACCTAATAACATTTTATTTTTTGCTTCAATTGCATCTTTATTTGTGCAAGCTTCAATAATGTTATTAAAGATTAAATCAAACGCTTCGAGTGCAAAAGTATTTGATAATGGATTTCTTTTATTCGAGGTATAGCACTCTATCGCGTGACACATTGCATCTACACCAGTTGCTGCTGCAATCTTTACGGGTAAATTTTTGATTAAACGTCCATCTAAAATGACGTAATCTGCAATCATTTCAGGATTTACAATTCCAATTTTCAGGTCTTTTTCGGGTACACCTACAATACTATTTGGCGTTGCTTCTGATCCTGTTCCAGCAGTCGTAGGTATCATTAATGATGGAACTTGTTTAGTTGCCAAGAGGGGATTTTCTAATAAGTCTTTAACACTATAACTGTCTGTCGCCAAAATTGAAGCTAATTTTGCAACATCCATTACTGATCCGCCACCAATTGCTATTATAAAGTCTGCATTTTCTTTTTTAAATTCATCTACAATTTCTTGAGCTTGTTGATAACTAGGCTCGGCTGGAATTTCAGAAATGATTCGATATGAAACTCCCTTTTCTTTCAAGATCGATTCGGGAATTTCAGTAAGTCCAGCTCCTAGAATTCCTTTATCAGTAAAAACAATAACTGTTTTAATACTATCAGATAAAATTCCGTCCAATTGTTCCAGTGCATGTTCTCCAGCAAAAATATTTTTCGGCATTTTTAAACTATAATCATTTAACATATTAATTCCTCCTGCTTTTCAGCCATATTATTAATTTCTTCAAAGAGACCTTTGTCACCAAAGCCACCTGATTTTGTCATCACTTGATACTCTTTCCCATGCCATGTCATTGACGATAGGACAACACCTGGGGCAATCTCACTTATTGGAGTAATAGCATTGATTCCCAAGACAGACATTGATTGGAACAAAGTATCCCCACCAGTAAATAAAATCGTTCGTTTTATGTTACTTTCCAAAAGGACTTTGGTTAATAATCCTATTGATTGTCCGATTTTAAATCGAATTTCTTCTTGATTAATTCCTTTCTCACTAGCGAAGGACAATAAACTAGATGTTGTCTCATCACTGAAGGTATCAAAAATTACTATCTTGTTAACAGATACATTATTAAGAAAGTTGCTAATGTTTTTATGACCATTTTCACTTTCCCAATAATTCCTTTCCAAAAGTTGTTGTCCATTTAACTGAAAACGAACATGACCTTGTTTAGTTGCATATATCACTTGTTTTTTTGTAATTGGATTTATTGAACCGCACATGACGGCCAATGGATAGCTAATAGTCACTTTTGCATTGTTTTCTTGTTTAAATAATTCTTTTGCTAAAAATTTTGCAAATCCTGCACATCCTGCTGTTAAATGTAGTCTATTTGAAACACTTAAACGATTAATTATTTTTTCCAAATCACTATCAGTTTTACTATCAAATACTAAGATAGAAGAATCATAATTTTCATAATTATTTATAGTGACAGACTTTGAGTCTATATCATTATTTTTTAATAGTTGAATAATATTACTCTCAAGGACGGGTTCATACGGGTCATTAGCAAAAACACTTTCAGAGACAAGATCCTCTCCAATATAGAGGTTTCCATCAACAACAGTTCTATTTATTTCCGGAAACGCTGGTATGAAATTAAGTGTTTTATTTTCATAGACTTCAATAAGTGCTTGTAATTCACTTGAAACATTCCCTCTTAGTGCCGAGTCTACTTTTTTATAAATATAAGGAACAGCGAAGGATTTTGCTCGAGTTAGAATTGCATGAATTAATCTATTAGCATCTTCTCCATTTAAATATCGACTTTCTGTATCAATGACTACAACATCATACATTTCACAAACCTGTTCAAAATCAATATTAATATCTGTCGTTACTTGTGTTTTAGCACCTTGCTTAGAAAATTGAACGCCTGTATCTAAAGCACCAGTAAAATCATCAGCAAGTACTAATAATTTCAACATTTTTACCTCCTTACTCTTAATAACCTAATTGTAGCTAATTATCTAACAAATTCGAAGTCATAGAAAAAAAATAGAGTTAAAATTTGAAACAATATATCTAACTATAGATATATTCCTTGCTATATTGTATAATTGTTTATTATTGAAACGTATAGAAGGTGGAAGATATGAAGTTAATTAAAATTTTAGGAATTGCACCCTATGAAGAGCTTAAATTATCTATGGCTAGTGTCGCTAGAGAAATTGAAAACGTGGAATTAGATCTATACACAGCTGATTTAGAAGAGGGTCAAAAGCTTGCTAAAGAATTATCAACCAATGGTTATGATGCCATTATTTCAAGAGGAGGAACTGCTAATTTAATTGAACAAGTTGTCTCAATCCCTGTTATCGATGTCTCTATTTCAATCTATGATATCTTAAGCGCCATTAAGTTAGCGCATAATTATACTGACAATATTGCAATTGTTGGTTTTACAAGTATCACAAAAAATGCTCATTTAATTTGTGATATTTTACAGTACAATATAAAAATTATCACTTTAAACAGCCCACATGAAGCTGATCAAGTTCTTGATCTATTAAAGAAAGATAACTATCAGCTTGTTTTATGTGATGCTATAACCAATCAAAAAGCGTTACAAAAATCAATCAATACAATATTAATTACCTCCGGAAATGAGAGTATTTCAGTTGCGTTTAATCACGCATTTGCTTATATCAAACATATACAAGCCCACAAAGAAAAATCTCAACTACTCCAGACAATAATCCAAAATCAAAATCAATTGACTTTAGTATTATCCAGTCAATATCAAGTTATCTCATCGAACTTAGCAGAGGATCTAAAAGAGTCTCTAATTAAATATTTAAAAAAGAGGTCAAATAAGAATTTTGGTTCACAATTTTATCACACTCATAATTCTCGAGTTTACCAAGTTAAGTTGAAAGTTGTTGATCATCTAAATAATAATTATGTCCACTGTCAGATAAAAGAATCCACCCCTCCCACAATACATAACAAATTTGGCCTCACTTTTCATAGTAAAAATGAAATTAAAAATTTAGTATCAAAAAAACTTTTATTAACAACTTTTATAGATGAAAAGAACGAAAGACAAATTGAAAAATTAGTGCAGTACTATCACTCTATGATGATTTTTGGTGAAACAGGTACCAATAAAACAATACTTGCATATAAAGCTTATCTAGCATTTGAAAAGAACACCGAAAACCTTATTGAAATTGACTCTCAACACCTCAATGACAGACTTTGGAAGTACCTTATAAATACAACGAATGGTCCCTTTTTAGAAAGCGGAAACACCTTTTTAATAAAAAATGTTGAGAAACTTAAAACTAAAGATATTGATCAAATAATAACATTGATTAAAGATATTAAATTGTTACAACGGAATAATATTATTTTTACTTATAATAGTCAAAACCTGTCAAATAATGAAGATAATTTTAATTATATGATTCGAGAGCTCGATAGTAGCAGTATATACGCAGAATCATTGCTGGAACGAAAAAATGAGTTGACTAGTATCATTACTTTATTAATTAACAAAATCAATATTGAATGTAATACTGAAGTTATTGGATTTGAGCCGGAAGCTCTACAGTCACTTATATCTTTTAGATGGTTCGGAAATTTTTCACAGCTTAAATCAGTAATTACAAAATTAGTATTATCTACTAATTCACTATATATTACAGATTATCTAGTTCAAGATATTTTGAAAGAGGAAAGGAAGCACCAAAATTTTCTACTATCTCATTCTGAGAACGAATCAAATTTACCACAAATTTTTAGCGAGAAAACTTTATTTGATTATAACCAAGATATTGTTAACGCCGTATTGGATCAAAATGATGGAAATCAAACCAAAACAGCTAAACAACTCGGCATCAGCCGTACCACTCTCTGGAGATATTTGAAAGCAAACTAAAAAGGTTGGTCTAAAGACCAACCTTTTTACATTGGAAAAACGAGAATCGCCCCAATAGTTAGGAAAACAATACGAATTAAATACATCGGTACTGAATATATCCAGAATTGTGGTAACTTGTATTTACCCATACCAAGTATCATTGCTGGCATCCCATCTACTGGCATGTAACCACCATTCCAACCTGAAATTACTACAGCGGTTGCTGCTGCAATTGGATTTAAATTCAAACTCATACATGTTGCAATAGCAATCGGTGCAAAAATAAATACCGATCCCATATTTGAACCTGTAAAAGTGGCACTTGTACTTGTTAATAATGCGAAGAGCAATACCATTAAGAATGGATTAATATTATCTCCCAAAGCACCTGCGACAACATCACCGATCATTTTTGTAAATCCAGAATTTCCCAAAGCATCTGCTACTCCAATAACGCCGGCCATCATTAATATTACAGGTGCTCCCATATTATCACGAACTGAACGAAAATCTAAGACATTTGTAAACAACAATACAGCAGCAGCTAATCCTGGAATTACAAAAGCAGCATTTCCTAATTGATTCATCATCATCATACCGATTACACTGATTACAAACATAGCTACTGTAATTTTTTCTTTAGTCGGTGTCATCATTGAGATAGCTGTTTCTTGATTAGCCATTGATTCTTCAAGCTCATCATCAATAATTTGATGGTCTGGAAGTAATTTATATGCAACTAAACTCCAGATTAAAAAGCCTAAAGATAAAATGACATTAACAATTGAGAATTTTGCCATTGAAAGATTGCCGGTAAAACCAGCTGATTCAAGTACACTCACAGTTACACCATATGTTAACGCAACATTAATCGGAAGCAACGGATGATTGGTTGCAAATCCTAAAGGCATCATAAGTTTTGATGTCGGCAGCTTTTTGTTATAAGGAATAGTAGATACTAAGGAAAGAATCAGAACATAGTATCCAGTAGCTCCAGTCCCAGCTAAACTTGCACCTAACATAACAACGAGTAATAAAAGAACATAACTTTTGTATCCTCCTTTGTTAACAAGATTTATCATAGATGTCTGTACTTTTGCAATAAAACTTGTTTTCATCAAACCAGCCATTACAACCATAAATCCAGCTACCATAATAACACTAGGATTAATAAATCCTGCAAAAGCTTCTTGTGGTGTTGATAAACCAGTTACTACTAATAATAAACAAGCAAATAGCGGCGGTGCTCCAAAAGCAAATTTATCTGACATAATCATCACGATCATTAGGACCAAAATACCAAGAGCTAAAAACATTGAAGTTGTCATTGTATTCTCCTCTTTCAAAAAAGTATAATTAAAAATTTTATAAATATTGAAAACGTTTACTCTGTTATCATATCAGGATGACTTTTAATTGATAAGAAAATGTTTCTGTAGTTTTGTCTCTTTTTGAAACATTTTGATTATTATTATACCTTAAATCCGATAAATAAATATATTGTTTCAATATTGAACCGAAATTAAAGGTCTCAGTTTTGACTGAAACCTTTATTAATATTTTAACTTAAAAATTTTTAGAGAATGCACAATCTCCAAGCTTTTTGAGAATTTTGGTAATACTTAATTATTTACCTTGAATGGCAATGGTTTGATATGCTTTAAGGGTAATACTTTGACCCACAGTTGCTTCACCAGCATAGTTACTAATCAATACTTGCCCATTTTGATAAGCTTCTTCTAAATCTAAAGTCACTTCATCAGCATAGAAGTTGTTTAGAACCAAGAGTTTTTGGTCATCTAAGTGACGCTCAAAGGCATAGACACTTGTGCTGTCCTTGTATGCACCTTATAATCACCTTCAGCAATTAATGGCATTTCCTTACGAAGTTTAATCAGTTGCTGATAGAATGGGAAAATCCTTCCATTTTTCTCTGTTTCAACATTGATTTCTTGATATGATTTACCGGCTTTCAACCAAGGTGTACCGGTGGTGAAACCAGCATTTTCGCTAGCATCCCACTGCATTGGTGTCCGTGAATTATCGCGGGACTTGGCTTGGATGATAGCAAAAGCTTGCTCGGGCGTTTTACCCTCATCCAACATGATTTGGTAGGCATTTAAACTTTCAATATCGACATAATCTGCCATGGAACTATAATCCGGATCAATCATCCCAATCTCTTCTCCCATGTAGATGTAAGGTGTCCCACGCGACAAGTGAATCGATGCCGCCAACATGGTTGCTCCTTCATTGCGGAAGTTTTTCACGTCAACAAAACGGTTTAGCGCTCTTGGTTGGTCATGGTTATTGTAGAACAAGGCATTCCATCCGTCTCCCTTGCTCATTCCCTCACCCCATGAATGGAAGAGATCGCGTAACGCGACAAAATCAAAGTCCATGATGGTCCACTTTTGGCCATCCAAATAATCCACTTTCAAATGGTGGAAGTTAAAGGCCATTGAAAGCTCCTCGCGTTCTGGAGCAGTATAAAGAATACAATTTTCAATAGTTGTCGCTGACATTTCACCAACTGTCATGAAGGAATCATCTTGACCAAAGCTGGCATTATTCATCATTTTAAGGTAGTCATGCGTGATAGGACGGTCAGTATATGCAGGTTTACCATCATTGACCGGGCAATCAACCAACTCTTCGTCTTTACCAATTAAATTAATCACATCAAAACGGAAGCCTTTAACACCCTTATCACGCCAGAAATTAACCACTTTAAAGAGTTCTTCACGGACATTTGGATTACGCCAATCTAAATCAGCCTGTGTGACATCAAATAAATGGAGATAGTATTTACCTGTATCACCAAAAGGAGCCCAAGCATTGCCGCCAAATTTGGAAACCCAATCCGTTGGTTGGTCACGAAGAATAAAGAAGTCTTGGTAGTACTTATCCCCTGCCAAAGCTTTTTGGAACCACTCATTTTCTGTCGAACAATGGTTTAGTACCATATCCAGCATGAAATCAATGCCAAGATCTTGCCCAACAGCAATCAATTCTTCAAAATCAGCCATTGTACCAAAATCAGGATTGACAGCAGTATAATCTGCAACATCATATCCGTTATCCCTTTGAGGACTTGGATAAAATGGATTTAACCAAATCATGTCAATACCCAGTTCTTTCAAGTAAGGCATTTTTTCAATAATCCCTTTTAAATCACCGATACCATTACCACTAGTATCCTTATAAGATTTAGGGTAAATTTGATAGACAACTTTACGTTTATCGATAGTCATAGTTTTCCTTTCCCTTAAATGACATCAGGAACTGTTACCAGTTCCTGATTTTCGTTTTTCAAACTTATTTTTTGACTGCTTTCATCATAGCTTCATTACGAACGATTTGACGAGGTAGGTCACCTTCAACGTCAACAGTATATGCATCTTGGTTAGTTACAATAACCGGAGTTTCAGTTGGATAACCTGCTTCTTTAATAGCATCCATATCAAAGGAGATTAATTTGTCACCCGCTTTAACATAGTCACCTTGGCTAACATGAGCAGTAAAGCCTTTTCCTTCAAGATTTACTGTATCCATACCAATATGCATTAAGAGTTCAGCACCATCAGTAGAGACTAAACCAACCGCATGTTTTGTAGGGAATAAAACAGATACTTGAGCATCAACTGGAGAAACTAATTCACCTTCAGTTGGTTGAATCAGAACACCTTGTCCCATAACACCTTGGGCAAAGACTGGGTCAACAGCTTCACTTAAAGGTTTAACCTCACCAGTAAGTGGGCTAACTAAGGCAACAGATGAACCTGCTTCAGCAAGTGCTGAACCAGCAGCTGCTGTAGTTGCTGCTTCAGCGACTGGAGCTTCAACTGCTTCGTCAGCTAAACGAGCAGCAATAGCTTCATCTTCAGCTTTAGTCATGATATTTGATTTACGGAAGAAGAATGTTAGAGCAATCGGTACAGCAATAGCTACTGCCATACAGATGAAGAATGGTACCATGTATTTAACATTGATGGCCATGAAACCTGGAAGTCCACCAACACCAATTGAGTTAGCTTGGACGTTCATTGTTGTACATAATAAACCAGCAACACTTGAACCAATCATACCGGCAACAAATGGTAGATGTATTTAACATTAACCCCGAATAAGGCAGGCTCAGTAACACCAAGGTAAGCTGAGATTGCTGCTGGAAGCGAAATTTCTGCTTCTTTATCATTATGACGGTTCATGAGGTAATAACCAAACACGGCAGAACCTTGAGCAATATTTGAAAGGGCAATCATTGGCCACA
Organism: Streptococcus penaeicida; assembly: GCF_002887775.1. Taxonomy (GTDB): domain Bacteria; phylum Bacillota; class Bacilli; order Lactobacillales; family Streptococcaceae; genus Streptococcus; species Streptococcus penaeicida. The sequence continues at coordinate 53,110 of NZ_LOCM01000033.1, forward strand.
AACCAGTGGTATGAGTTGCAGTATCGGCAATCAACTGAGTATCGATGGCATTTGACATGTGATGCAAACCAGTGATAACAAGTGGCGCATATAAAGCACCGAAGATAGCACCAAACAACCATTTAACAGGTCCAGTTAAACCAGCAAGAACGACAAATGAGATTCCTTTACCAATTGTCCAACCTAGAGGGCCTAAAACAGTATGTGCTAAGATAATAGCAGGGACTAATGATAAGAATGGTACAAAGATCATTGAAACAACTTCAGGAATACGTTTACGCCAGAAGATTTCCAAATAAGCAAGAGATAAACCAGCTAGTAAAGCAGGGATAACTTGTGCTTGATAACCGATTTTGTTAACAGTGAAGAAACCAAAATCCCAAACCCAGTTTTTAGCAATTTCAGATGCTGGTGTACTTGCTACTGCATAGGCATTAAGTAACTGTGGAGATACCAAACAGATACCAAGAACGATACCGAGGATCTGAGTTGTACCCATTTTGCGTGTTACTGACCAAGTAATACCAACTGGAAGGAAGTGGAAGATCGCTTCACCTGGTAACCATAGGAAGGCATCAACACCAGCCCAGAATTTAGAAACTTCTACGACAGTTTTTCCATCAAGGAAACTCCAAGGAACACTGTCAATTAAGTTACGGAAACCTAAAATAAGACCCCCAACGATGATTGCTGGAATGATTGGCGTGAAGATTTCAGCAACATTGTCATCACACGTTGGAAAACATTTTGATTACTTTTAGCTGCTGATTTAGCCGCTTCTTTTGAAACGCCCTCAATGCCAGACACTGCTGTAAAGTCATTATAAAAAATTGGGACATCATTACCAATAATAACTTGGAATTGTCCAGCATTAGTAAATGTTCCTTTAACAGCTGAAATCTTTTCGATTTCTTTAACATTGGCTTTACTGTTATCGTTTAAAACAAAACGCATACGAGTCGCACAGTGAGTAACAGCCTTGATGTTTTCCTTACCACCAATGGCAGTTAGGAGCGTCTTAGCTTCGTTTTCAAATTTTCCCATTTGATTTCCCCTAGGTCCTTTTCCCATGCTTGCTTTTTCTAAAACAAGCAAAAATTAATTTTTATAAATTCTTTTTGAGAATTTAATCTACCCTTCAATTGTAATCGATTCCAAATTTGTATGCAAGTTGTTTGCTCAATAAATTGACTTTTTTTACCTAAATATGTTATCTTGTATGTTGAAAATTAGACAAGTTAGAAAGAGATTCCATATATAATGAAAAAATATGAACGTATTTTTAAAGATTTAGAAGAAAAAATATCTAAAGAAATTTATGCCATTGATGACTTCTTACCAACAGAAATCGAGTTAAGTCAGGAATATGATGCTAGCCGCGATACCATTCGCAAGGCCCTCAATCTTCTGGCAAAAGCAGGTCTCGTTAAAAAGCAACAAGGTAGAGGAACTCAAGTCATTAAACATCACCAAATTCTATTTCCAATCTCAGAATTGACCAGCTATCAAGAATTGGTTTCCTACTTTAACATGAATTCCAAAACCAATGTTATTGCTATCGATAAACTGATTGTTGATGAAAAAACGGCTAAATTAACAGGATTTCCAGTTAATTCACTGGTATGGCGAATCACCCGTCAAAGGGTTGTTGACGGCGTAGCTTCAGTCCTTGACATAGACTATTTGAGTAAAACAATTGTTCCTAAAATAAGCCGAGAAATTGCCGAAAAATCCCTCTATGAATACTTAGAAAAAGAGCTAAAGTTAGCCATTGATTTTGCTTTAAAAGAGGTTACCATTGACCAAGTGAATGATAAGGATAAAATCTTATTAGACCTAGGGTCCGATCGACATGTGGTCTCCGTTAAATCAAAAGTTTACTTATCATCAAATGAACAGTTCCAATTTACAGAAAGCCGGCATAAATTAGAAAAATTCAAGTTTGTCGACTTTGCAAGACGCAAACCAAAATAAAAAATCTTTAGCTACAAATCCTTGCTTAGCTAAAAAAAAATAAGAAAAACCTTTATGAGACAGATCACTTGCTCTAAACAATTGATCCTCATAAAGGTTTTTTTATGATAAAAACTTATCTTGATAATCTTGACCCCAGTCAAGCATGGCATTAATCACTGGTTCCAGACTTAAACCAGTCTCAGTCAAAGAGTACTCTACCCGAGGTGGTACTTCCGCATAGACTTTCCGATCGACCAAGCCATGAGCTTCCATATCACGCAACTGACTGGTCAAAACTTTTTGACTGACTTTGCCAATGGAATTCTTCAATTGACCGAAACGCATGGTACCTTTCAATAAGTCTCTTAAAATCAAAATTTTCCACTTATCGCCAATTAAAGCCAAAGTTGTTTCAACAGGACATTGGGCATTTTCTTCAGGCATGTCATCACTTCTTTCTTAATAGTTTCTTTTAGTAACTTAGATACTATTATATCCTAAATAAAAATTAAAGCAAGTTACCATTCAAAACGCTGAAAACTCACAATTGTTACTTATAAGTAACTAAAGCACAATAAAGTGCCTACTTTTCAAAAAGAAACTTAGGGTATATCATATACTTAAGAACAAAAAAGAATGAGGACCCACTATGACTTATCCATATCAATCACAAATTACCTTAGGCACTGTTTCCCTTTATGTTAATAACCTAGAAAACATGACCCGTTTCTACACTGAAATGATTGGTTTTACTATTCTTAGCCAAGATGAAAACAAAACACATCTGACTATTGACGGCCAAACTGTTTTTCTTGAACTTCTAAAATCACCGTCACCACGTCAATTAACTTATGGATTATACCATACAGCCATCCTAGTTCCTGACCGTCAGTCACTTGGGCAGGCGCTTCATCACTTAGCAACTAGCCATGCACCACTTGAAGGCGCTGCAGATCACGGTTATAGCGAAGCGATTTACCTCAGCGACCCAGAAGGAAACGGAATTGAAATTTACCGCGATAAAGACATGAGTCAATGGGATATTCGTGAAGACGGACATATCATTGGTGTTACTGACCCAATGGACGCCCAAGGAATGCTTGATGAATTGACTGAAATTCCAGCAACCTTCACATTGCCTCAAGGAACTATCTTAGGACATGTGCATTTAAGCGTTAAAGATGCCTTAGCTTCTTCACAACTTTACCAAAAAGTATTTGGGATGGCAGACAAAATGACTATTCCTACAGCATCATGGATTGCATCTGGTGGCTACCACCATCACTTAGCCTTTAACCATTGGGCTGGACCAAATCTTGCCGCTAAAAAAGCTGGCATTCCCGGTTTAAACTTCCTTACTATTACATTTGCCGATGCACTTGCTTTTGAAGCTACATATAAAAAAGCTCAACTTCACGGCATGACCGTTACTGAAAAAACTAAAAAGAGCTTCTTAACAACTGATACTGATGGCATCACAAGCAAAGTAACATTAGAAGCTTAACACATTAGCCCTTTCTTGACAGAAGGGCTTTTACTTTACTACAATAAAGACATGTTAACCTATCTCATACCAAGTGCCAAAGAAATGGTCATCCCAAATCAGGAGTTCCCTCCTTCCCTTCCGGAGAATAGCCGAGCAATCATCGATCAACTTGCCTCTTTAACAGTTGAGGAACTGGCTGTTGCTTATAAAATAAGTCCCCAAGCAGCTTCAAAAGAGTCTGATAGAATCCATGCTATCCACAGGGATCAAGCACCAACCTATCCAGCTTATCGCCTCTTCAATGGTCTCATGTACCGTCATATTGAACGTGATAACCTAACTAAGAAAGAAGAAAAGTATTTAATCAACAATACCTTTATCACCTCTTCCCTTTATGGCATCATTCCCTTTGATTACCCAATCGCTGAACATCGACTAGATTTTCAAACCAAAGTCAAAGTCAAGCAAGAATCTTTAAAAAGCTATTGGCGCCCAGCTTATGACCAATTTCTAGAGCGAAAAGGACCTTTTATCTCCCTTTTATCCAGTGAATTCGAGGATGTCTTCAGTCCTGAAAAAAGACAACTGTGGATAAGTGTCACATTTTTAGAGAAAAAAAATGGCCTTTTAAAAAGTCATTCAACAATCTCTAAAAAAGGACGAGGAGACTTCTTAACAGCAGCCTGCAAGGCTAACTGTAAGACCCTAAAAGACCTGAAAAAGCTTGAATTCAGTGATTTTCGCTTTGATGACCTAGAATCTGATACCAAACATTTTGTCTATATCAAAAAAGAGGCCTAGGCCTCTTTTTTTGCTTTCATCCACAACTTCATGACTTATACACAGCTTGTGGATAAGTTTGAGGATAAGATGATAAAGTCCTTTATTTCCATACTATCCATGAGCAGAAAAGTAGTCCTTAGTTTATAGTAAATGATCCCGACTAACTTGTTCAAAAGACTGGTCACCATCATTTAATTTTGACCAGATAACTACTTGACCAGACTTTAAGGACTCTTGAACATCAATAATCCGTTGATTTGAGGAACCTCTAAACTGGAGCATCAAGTTCTTCTTAGTAATATCAAAACGTCCATCTACTAAGATATCAATCAAAGATAACATCTCTAGCTTATCTTCTGATTCTTCCATCATTTCTTCCCAAGTGTAGCCAGTCCATGACCAAATGTCTTTTTCCGGTAATTCTTTTCGAATACGTTTAATCAATGGTATCAAAAAGTTTGTATTCAAGAAAGGTTCACCACCTAAAAGGGTTAACCCTTGGACATAGGGTTGCGCCAAATCAGTCATGATTTGTTCTTCAAGTTCTTCAGTATAAGGCATTCCAGCATTAAAAGACCAGGTAGCCGCATTGTAGCAGCCTTTACAGTGAAACATACATCCTGAAACATATAATGAATTTCTTACCCCTTCACCGTCAACAAAATTAAAAGCTTTATAGTCAATGACACGACCTTTACTAAGGTCTTTAGCCTGCCATTCTTTTGGTTTAGGATTATTCCAACATTTTTCTGACATGAAACCTACCTTTTATTTAATCCAATAACGCTCCGTATCATTCTGAATATCTTCCAAATGACCACCATTTGCAAGGATGACTGATCGACTTGCTGGATTGTTAGTCTTACAGGTCACTAAAATTTCCCGAATATTCTTGTCACGAGCAATCGTTATAGCTTTACTTAACATTTCTTTAGCGTAGCCATTTCGTCTTTGACTTGGCCGGACGGAATAACCTATGTGACCCCCTTCTTTGAGGAGAGCATCATTCAAGCGAAGACGTAAACTTAAAAAACCAAGTGTCTTTTGAGTTTTTTCATCAAAAGCGACAAATTGAATCGATGGAACGAAATGATTAGGAACACCAATCCCAGCCTCAAAATCCTTGTTCCTATCGAGCCACTCTTCATAATCAAAATTTTCCCAATCCCAGAAGCCACCATCATGGGCTGACTTTTCAATTTCAAATTCTTGCATCATCTCAAGAATTGCCAATTTATCTGACAATCTAGGTCTTCTTAATTCCATCATAAACTCCTATTTAGGTAAATGTATATCTAAGTTTCCGGAACAATCCTGTGAAGTAACAATTTGATGGCAAATCCAATGACTTAAAAGACTTGTTTCTGGATTGACAGGGTTGACACCTGTTGTAATTGCTTCAATAAAGGCATCAATAATGGTCTCAAAACCTCTCTTGTAAAGGGTTGTATCCCAAGAACTAAAGCCTTTTCTTTCTTGATCAGTAGCTGTAAAAATCGTTAATTCATCAAGATTTTCCAGGTGCATGGTCATTTCCGGACCTTGAACTTCCATAACTTCGCGACGACTTCCAGACTGTAAATTCATGGCTGCTGTAATCCTAGAAGATTTCGTTTTTAAGTTGACAGAAACTTGACAAAGCAAACCATCTTCTAATTGATAATCAAAGCTCCCTGATTCAAGTGGTTGATCTATTAAAAATAGCGCTGTATCAAGGGGATGAATAAAGAAGTCAAAAACTTTAAAGACAAAATCTCCCGGTCTATTACTATCGTTTTTTTCAACATGAACTTTACACTTATTTGACAAAGTTGACAGTTCTTTTACGCGTGGGGCAAAACGTCTATTAAAGCCAGCCATTAAAAAGGTATTATGTTTTTCAGCTAATTGATAGAGCTCTAGACTTTCTTGAAAGGACTCTGTTAATGGTTTATCCATATAGACAGGAATACCACGCTCAAGAAAGAGTTTAGCCATCTGATAGTGGACTTTTGTAACCACATGAATAAAGACCCCATCCAAATCACTAGCAGCAAGTTCTTCAACCTTAGCATAAGTTTTTGACTGTCCAAAAAGCTGATCAACCTTAACTAAGGTTTCTTGATTACGTGTAAATAAATGCCATTCAATACCACTAAGCTGGCGCATATAAGGTAAATAGGCTTTTTGCGAAATACCACCTAATCCAACAATACCAAGTTTTAACATCATGAATGCCTCTTTCTTTGGTCTTACTTATCTTTTTTAGCTTGTTTCTTTAGTTTTTCCAAGAATTGTGCTTTTAAGTCTTTTGATTTGTCTTTTTTCGTAGCAGACTTTTGTGATTGTTTCTCATGGAAACGCTCCACTTGCTGCATGCCTTTATAATCTAATTGATATTTTCCCATTTTTCTTCCTCTTTTCTGACATCTGATATAAATAAAAGATTGCTTTTGGTAAGCAACCTTTTAAGCATAACATCATTTTTGAAAAATTGCTATTGAGACTAATCTTACAAGCCTGGGTATTTTATGGTTGATCCATTCATATGTTTAACACGTGACGTGATTTCTTTATGACGACCATTAACCATTGGACGTGCCTGTGGGTTCCCAAGATAGCCACATGTTCGTTTAACCACATCAACTGTTTTCGGGTCATTATTGCCACAGTTTGGACATGTAAAGCCTCTTTCAGTAGGTTTGAAATCACCTTCAAATTGACACTGGTAACACTTATCAATTGGCGTGTTTGTTCCTAGGTAGCCAACTCGGTCATATGCATAATCCCAAACAGCTTCCAAAGCCTTAGGATTCTGTTGCAATACCGGGTACTCACAATAGTGAATGAAGCCACCAGACGTACCCACTTCAGGATAAATCTTTTCAAAGTCCAATTTTTCAAATGGAGTTGGATTTTTCCGGACATCATAGTGGAACGAGTTTGTATAGTACTCTTTATCTGTGATGTTCTCAAGAACACCAAACTTTTCAGTATCTAAACGACAGAAGCGATCTGTAAGACTTTCCGACGGTGTTGAATAAACTGAGAAATGGTAGCCATAAGTGTTAGACCAATCTTCACAAGCCTCTTTCATGGCTTTTATAATGGATACTGTAAATTCTTTTGCTTCATCATTTGTTTCCCACTCTCCACCATAGAAAACAGAAGCCACTTCATAAAGGCCAATATAGCCTAAAGAAACGGTAGCTCGACGATTTTTGAATAGTTCGTCAACAGAATCTGTCTTGTTCAGACGTTTGCCGAAGGCACCATATTGGTAAAGAATTGGAGCATTGGCTGGACTAGCTTCCTTAACGCGTTCAACACGATAAACAAGTGCGTCTTTACCAATTCCAAGGCGCTCATTAAAAAGCTCCCAGAATTTATCCATGTCACCATTAGATTCCAAAGCAATACGTGGAAGATTCAAAGTGACGACCCCTAAGTTCATCCGACCAGAAGTCACATCTTGACCATTTTCATCTTTCCATCCTTGTAAGAATGAACGACATCCCATTGGTGCCTTGAAAGAGCCCGTTAAATCGATAATTTTGTCATAGGAAAGCATATCCGGATACATGCGTTTTGTAGCACATTCCAAGGCTAACTGTTTAATATCGTAGTTAGGTGTATCTTCCTCTAAGTTTAAACCTCGTTTTACAGTAAAAATTAATTTGGGGAAAATAGCAGTTCGATGTTCACTACCAAGCCCTTTAATCCGAATCTCAAGTATAGCCTTCTGAATTTCACGCTCAAACCAAGATGTCCCTAAGCCAAATCCAAGAGATGTAAATGGTGTTTGCCCATTAGAAGTGAAAAGAGTATTAATCTCATATTCCAATGATTGCATGGCATCATAGATGTCTTTTTGTGTTTTCTCATAGGCATAAGCTTCACGTTTCTCTTCAATAACCCATTTTTCAGCGTCAGCCATGTGTTTCTTGTAATTGAGCTCGGCGTATGGGGCTAAGAATTCGTCAATACGATCAGCAGTACAGCCACCGTACTGACTTGAAGCAACGTTGGCAATGATTTGTGAGATTTGTGCAGTCGCTGTTTGAATTGATTTTGGACTTTCAACTTCGGCATTACCAATTTTGAATCCATTGGCTAACATCCCTTTAAAGTCAATTAAACAACAGTTAGTCATTGGCGTATAGGGACTATAATCCAAATCATGATAATGAATATCACCCTTTTGATGGGCATTGGCGACATGAGGAGGTAACATTTTTAAGCCAATTGACTTTCCGACAATACCAGCCGTTAAATCACGTTGCGTGTTAAAGACATCACTGTCCTTATTAGCATTCTCGTTTACGACTGTTTGATCTTTATTAAGCAGTTTATCAATGGTAAAGTTAATATCAGTTGCTTGAGAGCGCGCAAAATCACGTTGAGTTCGATAATTAATATAAGCCTTGGCAATGGCATACTCATTAGCTGATAATAATTCGTGCTCTACGATATTTTGAATTTCGTAAATTTTAATATTGTTTGGAAAACGATCTTGAATTTCCGCAATGACACGATCAGAAATAGCCTCTAGTTTAGCTTCAACCAAGGGTGACATCTTAGTAACTTCAAGACTCGCTTTCAATAAAGCACTATAGATTTTCGTCGTGTCAAAAGACACTAAACGACCGTCACGTTTAATTACTTTTATATCAGGTTGAGCAAATATAGTTTCTTTTTCTTCTGTCATCATTTTCATTTCTCCTTACTTGGACTATTATATCACGACAAGAAAAAAAATCAATATCTTGTGTCAAGAAATTTGCTCAAACACAACATATTGATTTTCAACTTATTTTTGTTGATAGATATGAAAGCTTGTCGTATCAGCTCTATCTATCATTCGATAGTCACTTTTTAAATGTTTTTTTAGATTTTTTGGTAAAGTCATCTTATCATTGACAATAATATAGCTAGCATTATTCTGTAAAAGCTCATCAACTAAAATGCGTTTGTTCTCAGCTTTTTTCACATTAACAGACGGAGAAGCAAATTGGGAGGCTGTTTTTCGCTGACCCTCTAAATAAATTTGTGAGGTCTGATCCCAAACATATATTTTTTCAGATTTTGCTACCTTTTTCTTCACAAAAGTAATAACAGACTCTCTATCCCTTACTAGAAGATTAAGCTCATGATAAGAATACATCGATAGCCCTAGTGACAAAATAATGACAACTAAAGGTAAATAATAATTCTTTTTAAAATAAAGGCTGATTAAAGTTAGAATGCCATATTTGCGTCTTCTTCCACGTCGATGACTATTTAATTTTAAAGCATCAGCGTAATAATTAGCAAATGGAAATACTGTCAATAACAAAGCAAAAGGGAGTAAACCTAGTAAATGATAAGGGTAAAAGTCACCACTGAATGCAGCAAAAACAAAATAAGTGATTGTGACTGAAACTAATAACCACTTGATATAGTAGTCATTGTCTTGATATTTTGTTTTAAAGAAATAATAATAACCGTTGAGGAAACCGAGACCAAATAGAAAGGCGAATTGAATGACTAGTGAAAGTAAAACTGGCAAATCTCCTACCCTAAAATAGGTGAATTGATAGGCAACGGCCTGAGAAATATAGGGACCTAAAATCTGTAAATCAAGAATGAAATAACCAGCAGTGTAAAATACTAATGATAAACCCCAGATAATGGCTAATAATTGGTAAAAGCCACGAGCCAAGTGTTTTTGTTTTCGATTATAGATAATAATAGCAATGGCAACAAAGAGCCAAAAAACCAGCGTTTTAGGTTCTAAGAGCATTGACATACCACCGGCCAAACCAAATAGAATAAAGGACTCATCCTTGGTTAATTCAGCAAAATATTTGGTTAAGAACCAAAGTGCCATTAAAAGGAAAGGCATGGCAAATTGGACTGGGTACATCCCACCAAATCCAAGCGTAGCCATAAACATAAATAATAATAAGGTAAAACTCAGTGATACCTTTCGATTGCCAACTATAAAATGAACCAATTTATAGAAGTAAATACCTGACATATAAAATGCGATACCTTCAAAAATCAGTAACCAGAAGCTAGAACCCCAGAAATAACTTAAGGCAATCAAAACAAAATAGAGCATTCCCCCACTAGTGAAGACTTCACTATAAGGAATTTGTCCTTTTGCCAACATCATCCCGATATAAAGGTTTTGCGATTGCAAAGGATTTGCAAAGTGTAGAAAAAAAGGATTAGCGACACTGAAAAAAGCTAGAAAAATACTAAAGCATAAAATATAGCCTTTATGTAAACTTGGTACTTTAGTTTCGTATTTTGTAGTATGAATTGTTGGGCCGTCATCCATTGGAATATCTGCTAAATCCGGCATATAATCATCAGTCATTTGACTCACTTATCTTCTCCTTGAAATGTCATACAACAAGTATATCAGATTAATGGCCATAGTCAATTTCAGATCCCAAATTGTAAAAATTCTAGCCCAAATTGTAAAAATTCTAGCCCAAAATGATAAAAAGGAAAACAAAAAAAGACCCCTCAGGGCCTTCTATTATTCTTCGTCTAAAAAGCTATTGAAAACTTCTTCAATCATATCCCATTCAGCATCTGAATCTTCAGGAATTGGTTGTAAATCGCCTTCAGTACCATCTTCATTTTCAGTAAATGAGTAAGCCTGAATTTCAATTTCACCAGATTCATCTTCTTCAGAACCAGCTGGTACTAAAAGAACATAGTTTTTACCAAATTCTTCTTTACCATCAATAGTTAATAGGATTTCAAATAATGATTCATTACCTTGTTCATCAACAAGCGTAATAACTTCATGTTCGTGATCATGATCGTGGTCGTGATTATGTGCCATTTTTTTCTCCTTAGTAGGTTCTATCTAAATAATTTTGTAAAATAAGCTGTGCAGCTAGTTTATCAATAACTTTTTTGCGTTTCCCGCGACTAACATCCGCTTGTTCAATCAACATTCTTTCTGCTTGAACAGTAGTTAGACGTTCATCCTGATATTCCACAGGAATCTTAAAAAGTTCTTCTATTTTTTGGCCATAAGCCTGACTAGCTTCTACTCGGGGACCACTTGTATTATTCATATTTTTAGGTAAGCCAACAACAAATCGATCTACCTTATACTGTTCTACAAGTTCTCCCAAGCGATCGAATCCGAAAATTTCTTTCTCTTCGTCAATCTTAATAATTTCAAGTCCTTGAGCAGTAAAACCTAGGGGGTCACTAATAGCAACTCCTACTGTTTTTGAACCTACGTCCAATCCCATTACTCTCATTTAACGTCGATACCATTTCCTTGTAGATAATAACGAACGAGTTCTTCTACAATTTCATCACGTTCATATTTGCGAATTTGGTTTCGGGCATCATTATATCTTGGAACGTAAGCAGGGTCTCCACTTAATACATAACCAACGATTTGATTGATTGGATTGTAACCTTTTTCCTCTAATGAATGGTAGACAGCAGTTAAAGTTTCACTAATCTCTTTCTTATCTCCATCATCTAATTTAAAGCGGACTGTTTCGTCTGTAAATCCCATACTGACACCTTCTTTCTAAACTAAGTGCTATGATTTATTATAGCTTATTTTTAGAAATTTAACAAGAAATCTAGTTATGAGACAAGAAAAAAAGCTCTAAGAAGAGCTTTTTTTACAAGGCTGCACGCAAGCGTGCCTCCGTATTTTCGATGTTACGTATAGAGCGAGGTAAGAAAGCTCTAATGTCATCTTCCTTATAACCAACTTGTAATCGTTTATCATCAATTAAAATAGGACTTTTAAGAATACGAGGATTGTCCTGGATTAAGTCGATGACTTCACTCACACTCAATTCTTCAATATTGCAATTTAATGCCTTAGCATAACGGTTTTTAGAAGAGACAATGCTCTCTACACCATTTTCTGTTTTTGATAGAATTGCTAAAATTTCTTCTTTTGTTAAAGGTTCTTTTCCTAAGTTCTGTTCTTTATATGGGAGCTTGTGGCCATTTAACCATGTTTTCGCCTTTTTGCAGCTCGTACAACTTGAAATCGTATAAATTTTAATCATGTTGTTGTTCTCACTTTCTATTTCGTGATATGATAATTGTAACATAGTTAGAAATCATGAACATAGGTCTTTGGACCTATTTTTTTGCTCTTTTTTAGTTAATTTACCCAATTTTTTGTGATTTTTCTCCCATTGTAACAGGCTTGTAATCGCTTTTACACAATTTTTAAACTTCTCCGATCGAAGACCCCCAAACTCCAATACCGACTATAAATCACATGTCTTTATGGTCATCTCCTCCAATTATTTCTCCGTCAATTAGTAGCAATCTGAGAAAGTAAACTTAGATACTTGGACATAGAACACAAAAAAAGACCCTTAGGTCTTTTTTATTAATCTTCAATTTCGATGGCATCATCTAAATCTAGAACAAGCTCATCTGCTTCTACCTCAGCAGGTGAATCTAATACTTCCTCTGTCTCATCTTCCAACAAGCCTACTTTGACACGGACTTTATGGTCGATTTCTTCAAAGATTTCAGGATTATCTGCTAAGAATTTTTTAGCATTTTCAGAACCTTGACCGATTTTCTCACCATTGTATGAGAACCAAGCTCCTGCCTTTTGAATCACATCTAAATCAGATGCAATTTTAATAAGTTCACCTGTACGTGAAATTCCTTCACCATACATGATTTCAACTTCTGCAACTTTGAATGGAGGAGCAACTTTGTTTTTAACAACTTTGATTTTTGTTTCCTTACCAATATTGCTATCTTTTTGATCGCCAGTACCTTTAATTTGTGTATTTCCACGAACATCTAAACGGACTGAAGCGTAGAATTTCAAAGCACGACCACCAGGTGTTGTTTCAGGATTACCAAACATAACCCCAACTTTTTCACGCAATTGGTTAATGAAAATAGCAATTGTTTTTGTTTTATTGATTGAAGCCGATAGTTTACGCATGGCTTGACTCATCATACGTGCTTGCAAACCAACGTGACTATCACCGATATCCCCATCAATTTCAGCACGAGGTACTAAGGCTGCAACAGAGTCCACAACAACTAGGTCAACGGCACCTGAATCAATCAATTTACCAGCAATCTCAAGACCTTGTTCACCTGAATCTGGTTGAGAAAGAAGTAATTCATCAATATTAACGCCAAGTGAAGCTGCATAAGCAGGATCTAAAGCATGCTCAGCATCGATAAAGGCAGCAATGCCTCCTTCTTTTTGTGCTTGAGCAACAGCATGTAGTGCAACGGTTGTTTTACCAGAAGATTCTGGTCCGTAGATTTCGATAATGCGTCCTTTCGGATAACCTCCAGCACCTAAAGCAATATCTAGAGCAAGGCTTCCTGAACTCATAACTTGTACTTTCTGCTCAGCTCTTTCACCAAGACGCATAACAGCACCTTTACCAAAATCTTTTTCAATATTCTTTAAGGCATCGTCTAAAGCTTTGCGACGATCATCGCCAAACTTTTTAGTGATTTCTTCTGTTTTTTTAACTTTTTTTGCCAATTCTTTCTCCTCTTTCATTGGAAGTTAAATCATAATGATTTTTATGATAAAAAGCTCCCAGACTTATGTTATTATATCAAATTACAACTTTATAATAAAGTTTTTCGGACCAAATTGAATGCATGCATCATTGCGATATAACGAATGTCTGACCGACTTCTTCCACCAATTGATACTTGTATGGATTCTGTTTTTTCGGTAGTTGAAATACCAATATAAACCGTTCCAGCTGGATGTCCTTCTAATTCACCTGGACCCGCAACTCCTGTTAAGCCAACACCAATATCAGATTGCGTTAACTGACGTGATTTCAGAGCCATTTGCTGAGCGGTAAAGTGACTGACAACGCCATGCTCTTGTAAATCGGCAAGAGGTATTCCTAACATTCTTGTTTTTTCTTCTATGCTATAGGTAACATAACCACCCTTAAATAGTTGAGATGAACCTGAAAAATCAGCAAGCTTCGCTTGAAACATACCAGCCGTTAAACTTTCAGCCGCACTTATTGTCAATTTTCTATTAAGGATGTTTTCGAAGACAACTTTTGCAAGGCTATTGTCTTCACCATATCCATACATGTACTCTGATAAAGGCGTCTTATCTAAACTCCTTACAGAGAGTAATTCTTTTTCAAGAGAATCTAATTTTTCATTAGCCTCTTGCTCACTATTGGATTTAGTGGATAGGCGTAAAGTAACTTCTCCAGTTTTTGCATAAGGAGCAATCGTCGGGTCAGTTTGATCCTTGATATATTCCGATAGAACTGTTACTAACTGACTCTCACCGATACCAAAAAATCTTAAGACTTTAGAATAAAGGATTTCATTTCCTTTACTTAGCAAAGGAACTAAATGCTTAGTTACCATGGGTTTTAATTCACTAGGTGGCCCTGGCAAGACAACATAAGTCTTTTCCCCATCTACTAATAATCCCCCAACAGCAAGACCTGTAATATTTTGAATAGGAATTGAACCTTCGATTATCTGCGCTTGTCTTTCATTGTTGGGTGTTCTCGAAGTCTTAGACCGCGAAGCAAAAAATTGATCCAGTTTATCCTTTGCTTGCTGATCAAAGACGAGTGATTTTCCTAAAAATTTAGCTAAGGTTTGTTTGGTCAAGTCATCTTCTGTAGGTCCAAGACCACCCGTCAGAATAATTAATTCACTCCTTTTACTAGCAGTATCAATAACTTCTAGTAATCTCTTTTCATTATCACCTACTGCTGTTTGATAATAAACATCAACTCCAATCTCAGCCATCTTTTCTGAAATAAACTGTGCATTTGTATTGACAATTTGTCCGGTTAGAATTTCCGTTCCAACAGCAATTATTTCAGCATTCATTTAACCACCTACTTAATCATTCGTAATTTTATTTCATTTTATCATAAAAAATCTAAAACCATTTATTAATTATAGCCGAAAACAAGAAAATAGTAAAGTTATAACTTTACTATTTTGTCATTTATTTAAAACTACATGTACTTTCATGATCATTTACCATTCCTGAGGCTTGCATAAAGGAGTAAATAGTAGTTGGTCCTAAGAATTTAAAGCCTCGTTTTTTCAAGTCTTTAGCTAAGGCTACTGATAGATCGGTTTGGGCAGGAACTGGATGCTGCAGGTCGACCAGGTTGTTGATGGACTCACCACCAACAAAGCCCCAGAGATAGTCTGAGAAAGATAGACCTGCTTCCTGCATTTTTAGCAGGGCTTGTGCGTTGTTGACGGTTGCTGCCAACTTCAATCGATGGCGGATTATGCTTGATTCTGTAAGGCGTCAGCCATTTCGTCTTCGGTGAACTGAGCCACTTTAGCAATCTCATAGTTGTGGAAAACCTGATTGAAAGCAGGGCGTTTTCGCAAAACAGTCAGCCATGAAAGGCCTGACTGATAGGATTCTAAGCAGAGAAGTTCGAAGAGCTTTTGATCATCATATATGGGCTTGCCCCATTCCTTGTCGTGATAGTCGCAATAGAGTTGGTTATCCACAGGTACCCATGCACAGCGTTTTGTCATATGTTACCCCTTCATCAACATTTTAAGGGCTGACTTGATGTACTGCTCAGCCGTTTCGTCGGTACCTTCAAAGAATGCTCGAATTTTCTTAAGCTCTGTTGCTTTATAGCCGAGCGCCAATAGTGCCTCAATGGCTTCATCAAGTTGCTGATTTGCAGATGATTGGCTTTGGCTCTGCTTCTGAGCATTTGCGGGTGCTTCCACAAACTTGCCGGCTAAGTCAAGAATCATTTGCTGTGCCGTCTTCTTACCAATTTTAGGGAACTTCATCAAGTACTTAATGTCACTATTATCAATGGCAGTAACAAGCCTTGGTTATCATCAACTGCAACAATCGCTAAGGCTGTCATTGGGCCAATTCCTGAAACCGAAATCAGTTTTAAAAAGACATCCTTTTCATCTTCGGTATGGAAACCAAATAATAGGTGGGCATCCTCCCGGATAACTTGATGCAGATAAATGGTCACATTTTGGTTGACACTTTCTGTAAAACTATAGGGATTGGCAACATAGATAATATATCCTAAGCCACTTGTCTCAACGACAATATATTTGGCAGTAATTTTTGTTAACTGGCCTTTTATGTAATCAAACATGTTATACCTTTGCTTTCTGTTTTGCTGCTAAAATGATTAGATTCATTCCCATAATAGCAATAATTAAGAAGACGATTTGAACGCCTAGTAATCCTGTAAAATGACTCAAAGAAACGATTAAGCCCGCTAAGATTGCTCCCAAAGGCTGGGCCATTGAAATAAATCCGGTATAAGAACCAATTTTAGATTGATCCATCATATCTGCTCGCAAGACCTGGCTTGTTGGAACATTAATCATTTCACCAATCGTAAATAGAACAACTGCTATCACAATCCCCCAAAAATGACTTAGTGAAAAGGCTAAAAACATTCCTAAGGTAAAGAGGGTCGTTCCGATCACGAACTGCCTCATAAGGGGCCATTTTTCTGTTAATTTGTTGGTTAGGGACATTAAAGTGACTATCAATACAGTATTGATAAATACCATGATTGACAACATTTTTGCACTGGTTATGGTATACCCCAAAAGTTCTATTTGCTCAAATGCCAGCTTTAGATGGACGGGAACATAATTATCCATTTGTAGCCAAATACTTGAAGAAAGGATAGAACCTAAGGTAAAGAGGAGAAAAGCCCTATCTACGAGAACTTCTTTATAGTTGCCAAAAGTTCCTTTTAGCCCCAAGCTATGGCTAAAGTTGTCATCGTCAGGTCTCGTTTCATCAAAATAGCGATAGGCGATATAAAAACAAATAATATTGGCAATTAAAAGGGATATCAATAATTCTAAAAAGTAATGGTCATAGAAAAGACCTGAAATTCCTGCACCAAACATGACAGCAATATTGATAAACCAATAATTAATGGTATAAACGAATTTACGATTGCTCAAATCCGTTAGATCAATCAACATGGCTTCGTAAGCTGGGGCGTAAAAGCTAGAAGCTAATTCTACTAGCAATATGCCAAGAAACATGACTGTTGGCAAGACGTGGCCGGGAAGATTGGCAATAATGGTTAGGAGCCAACCTAAGGTTGAGCCAATTGAACCGTAGATGACCACCTTTTTCCGGCCAATGGCGTCGGATAAATGACCGCCATAAAGCTTCCAAAGAAGCCGGCTAAACTGGTCACCATCATCAAAATCCCTGTCCAAAAGGTCCCAAAATAACTGGTGTAGTACATGGCCATGAAAGGGAAAATGCTTGAACCCAAGGTAATGGTCACAAAACGGACCAGTTGCCTGATTTGTATTTGCTTAGATAAGTTAAAAAACTCTTTCATGACTTCCTTTCTAATACTTGCCTAAATCCCTCAAGCTGGTATGATTTTCTTGAATCCGTCGGAACATTTTTTCCATATCTGCTTTACTAAAATGAATCAATACTGGTCTACCATGAGGACAATTATAAGGATTTTTGCATTGAGCTAGTTGTAGAAGCAATTGTCGCGCTGAATAATCATCTAGTGTATGGTTTGCCTTGATAGATTTTTTACAACTCATCATAATGGCCAACTCAGCACGGTAGGTTTTAATCGAAACTTCTTGGGTCAAGAGCAGCATATCGCACATCTCATAAACCCCTGATTCAATCTCACTTTCCTTCATCCAAATGGGATGTTCCCTCAAGATAAAGGTGTTGTTACCATAAGGTTCCAGATAAATGCCAACTTCATTCAGTAAAGGCATTTTTTCTTGCAGATTTAGGAAATCAGCCCCTGAAAACTCAAATAAATAAGGTACTAAAAGTTGCTGTAAACTACTGTCAACTTCCCCAATTTTTTCCCGATAATATTCATACTTGACACGTTCTTGCGCCGCATGTTGGTCAATAATAAAGAGGCCCTGATTGCCTTGAGCAAACAGATAAGTCCCGTGCATTTGACCAAAATAATCGAGTTCAGGGAAGGTTGACGCCTCTTCATTTTCTAGCTTATCAACCAGCTGTTCCAATTTCTTTTTATTTTTTAGAATTTGGTCGGAATGGTCTCCATCTTCCAATTCTAAATTGGGGCGACTAGCATGCTTAACAGAAGACTGCATGTTTACAGCTGGGCCTTCTTCAACAGAGTTGACAGCCTTGTAAACATCTACCCTGTCATCATTAATGACCGGTCTATCCTCGCTAACTTCATTTTTTTCCACAAAAAAGTCATTGCGTTGAGGGTCATAATAAAGTTTACTAGACTGTAAAGGCAAACGTGTTTGTTCCACTTTAACTTTTGTTCTAGTAGATGATTTAGCCAAATTTTCTAAAGCATCTGGAATCAAATCTTGGACTTTAAGAGCATCCGCAATAGCTGCAGAAATCAGTGCCATCAATTCTTTTTCTTTAGAAATACGCACTTCTTGTTTGGTAGGATGAACATTGACATCAGCTAAATAGGGATCAATTTGAATATCAATAACCACAATTGGAAAACGACCGACCATCAACTTAGATCCATAACCATCAAGAATAGCCCGATTCAAGAGAAAGTTTTTGATGTAGCGACCATTAATTAATAGGGTGATATAGTTACGATTAGCTCTGGTTAATTCTGGCAAGCTAACGTAACCAGACACTTCAAAGTCCAAATCAGCATTGGAAATTTCCACCATCTTTTTAGCCGTTTGCAAGCCATAAATGCCAGCAATTGCCTGTTTTAATTGCCCAGATCCAGATGTATTGGTCATTTCCCGACCATCACTAATTAAACGGAAAGCAATCTCAGGATGCCCTAGACTCAAACGATTAACCACATCGACAATATGAGCCAACTCCGACTGCATACTCTTCATGTACTTGAGACGAGCAGGGGTATTGTAAAAAAGGTTTTCAACTGTGATTTTAGTTCCGACAGGCGTTGAAAAATCCTCTGTTTTTTCAATTTTCCCGCCACGCACAAAAATCCGCGAACCAGATTGGGCACTTTCAGTTGCCGTTTCAATGGTTAATTCACTAATGGAAGCAATAGATGGAAGAGCTTCACCGCGGAAGCCTAGCGTTCTAATCCGGAAAAGATCACTTTGATTTTTAATTTTACTGGTGGCATGTCTCAAGATACTTTTTGGTAAATCTTGAGCTGACATGCCTTCCCCGTTATCCGTGATTTTGATTGATTTTAAGCCAGACTCTTCTATTTCAATAGTAATTTGACTACTAGCCGCATCAATTGCATTTTCGACCAATTCTTTAACGACACTAGCGGGGCGTTCAATAACTTCGCCCGCCGCAATTTGATTGGCCAATATTTCTGGTAGCTCGACTATTTTATTCATTGACTTGACCTCACATTCTTAAGGAATATTATAACATAAAAGGGAAAGAGACTTTGGCCTTTTTCTAATTCCCGAAAATGGAGGCACTTCACTTCTTTTTTATTTTGTACAAATCAGATCAAACTTGTTACTTATGTATACTAATTTCACTTTAGTCACACTTGTTATTTCAAAAGCGTATTTACAGACTTTTGTTGTCAAGCTGACTTGCAAAACCCTTTATATTAAAGCATCTGTCCTGTCAATTGACAGTTCTGTAAAGTTATTAAAAACTACAAAAAAACAATCCATAGGATTGTTTTTAAAGGTCTTTTTTCAAGTCATAAAGGATGGTCATAGCTTCCATAGGCGTCAAATTCATGACATCAATTTCCTTTAGTTTTTCAATGATATGCTCGTGATTATCATTTGCGAATAAATCTAACTGTTGGTTACTTTCAGTAGTATCTACTTTTGCTTTCTCAGTCAAAGGTGTAGCCACTGATTTGGATTGGCTTTCTAACTCCCTTAATATCTTATCAGCTCTTTGTAAAAGATTTTGTGGTAAGCCAGCAATTTTGGCGACATGGATACCATAGGATTTATCGGCTGGCCCTTCAGAAATCTTATGCAAGAAAGTCACCTCTCCTGCTTTTTCCAAAGTTGCAACGTGAACATTATGCAGACCCGATAATTCTTGAGACAAGGCTGTCAATTCATGATAATGGGTAGCAAATAGAGTTTTGGCACCTACATTATCGTGGATATATTCAATGATTGACTGGGCAAGTGCCATACCATCGTAGGTTGCTGTTCCCCTACCAAGTTCATCAAAAAGAATCAAAGAATTTTGGCTAGCTCGCTTGATAGCTTGATTAGCTTCCATCATCTCAACCATGAAAGTTGATTGTCCAGAAATCAAGTCGTCAGCAGCACCAATTCGGGTGAATATGGCATCAAATAGTGGTAAGTTGGCTTGATCAGCCGATACATAAGAACCCATTTGGGCCATAATGACCGTCAAAGCCAGTTGACGCATGTAAGTCGACTTACCACTCATATTTGGTCCAGTAATCAATTGAATGGTTACTTGATCACCTAAATCAATACTATTTGGGATGTACTCTCTAACACCCATGACTTTTTCAACAACAGCATGACGACCATTAATAATGGAAACCTCTTTACTATGGTTAAACTGTGGTCGTACATAATGGTTGTTTTCAGCCACCTGAGCTAAACTTTGTAAGACATCGACTGTGGCAATGGCTTTGGCTAAGAGTTGCAAACGTGAAATGTAGGATTCTACCTGAGCTCGCACCCTCATGAAGATATCGTATTCTAATTGAGCTGATTCTTCACGCGCCTCCAGCATCTCCCCTTCAATCTTAGCTAACTCGGCCGTGCCATATCGCTCCGAATTTTTCAGCGTTGCTTTTCTAAAGAAATGGTCAGGAACCATGGAAAGATTAGAGTTGGTTACGTGGAAATAATAACCATCTTTTTTATTGTAATCAATCTTGAGGTTATTGATGCCACTAGCCGCACGCTCCTTAGTCTCAATTTCGGCAATCCAACCGGTCCCTTCCTTCATGACCTTACGATAATGGTCCAAACGCTCATCAAAGCCGGTCCGAATAATGTTTCCTTCACTGATGGTTGTTTGGGCATTTGGGTCAATAGCTGAGCGGATCAGACTTTCGAGTTCTGGGATTTCGTCGATTTGCTCGATTAAATCAGCCAATTCCGCATGGCCAATGGCAACTAAAACAGCCTTGATGTAGGGCACCTGCGCTAAGGTCTGTCCTAATTGAAGAAGATCTTTAGGATTAACCTTACCAAATGAAACGCGACTTGACAGTCTTTCAATGTCATAGACACCTTTCAGACTGTCACTCAAATCAGCTCTTTCGATAAAGTTTTCTAAGAGTATTTGAATGATATTTTGGCGCTGAGTAATAGCTTCTTCACTAATTAAGGGACGGTCAATCCAGGTTCTCAAAAGACGCATTCCCATTGCCGTCTTGGTTTCATCCAATAGCCAGTAGAGAGAGCCATGTTTCTTACCCGTTCTAGCATTCTCAATGAGGTCTAAGCTTGCTTTGGTACTAAAGGACATTTGCAAGTAGTCCTTGATTTCATAATGAACAAGCTTTTGCAAATGGGATAATTCTCGCATTTGCGTCTCTTGAATATAGGCTAACAATTTAGCAGCAACTGTCTTTTCAAGCTCTGATATATCAGCATCTAAAAGTGTCGTCTCGTCACTTACCTCTTGACTAAATGTCAGCAACAAGTTATGGTCTTGTCTCAATAGTTTTTCTTGACTGTCACTTAAGTCAAAGCCTACAAGGACTTCTTTGGCTTTAAGATTGAGAATCTCACTACTAAGGCTGGTGAAATCTGACAAGGTCGTCACATAAAATTCACCTGTCGCCAAGTCCATGTATGAGAGTCCAAATTGATTGCCATTGCTATCGATGGCTACTAAAAAGTTATTGGCTGAGTTGGGTTTAGCAGAGTCGACAACTGTTCCCGGAGTAATGACCTGAACAACTTCACGCTTGACCACTCCAACAGCTTTTTTAGGGTCTTCCATCTGTTCTGCAATGGCCACTTTATAACCCAATTCAATTAAAACATCAATATATTGTTGAACGGAATGATGAGGTACTCCCGCCATTGGAATTGGATTTTCAGCATTTTTATTACGACTGGTTAATCCTATTTCTAAAATTTGCGCTGCTTTAACCGCATCCTCATAAAATAATTCGTAAAAATCTCCCATTCTAAAAAGCAAAAAAGCATCTGGATAATCTGCTTTTATGTCCAGATACTGTTGCATTCCAGGAGAAATCTTAGGATTGGACATCCCCAACCTCCTTATTAACTTTTTCTTCTATCGTCTTTGTAATATATTGTATCAAATCACTGGCATCTTGCATCTTTTCACGATAATCTTCGACTAACGGGTGGTTTTCGAGTTCTTCTTCAATCGTTTCCGCAAGTTTACCGGACTGATTTGCTGCTCTCTCTTTTTCAATCTGCTTAAAAAGAACTGCATCTTGTTGATTTTTTTTCATTTCAAAAGCTAATGCTTGCAATTCAGGATGCTCTTGCATTTGTTTTTCAATGCTTTTGAAGGATTGGATACTGGGATGATTAGCAATAGCAGTTAAGAGTTGAGTGAGTGAGTCATCATAAAGTGTCATATGCTTAAGACCAAATCTTTTTCAAAACGCTCTGCAATTTCTTCGTTGCGACAAATAACCAATAAAGTATCAGCTCCTGCAACAGTACCAATGATTTCGTCGATATCGTCATTATCAATTAAATTAGCTAAAACATCTGCTTCACCTAAATTTGTATGGAGGACAAGCATAAAGCCAGCACGGTCCACTTTTAAAACATAATAACGAACATCTGGGCTAAATGGAGAAGCCATTGGTTCTGATAAACTGTAATAGAGTTTTCCTTCTTCATTACGAAGTTTTAATAAACCAATTTCACGCAAATCACGAGATAGGGTTGCTTGTGTTACCCTAATGCCTTCTTTACTGAGAAAATTTTTGATTTCCTCTTGCGTTCCAATATGTTCCGATTGGATGATGCGCTTGATTTGATTTTGTCGCTCAATTTTATTCATCTGTTCCCACCCTCTTGTATAATTATCCTTTTAAATTATATCAAAAAATACATAATTTTTCATTAACTTATCATTTGTTTTAGATTTCCCTAGCTTTTAGCTAGCCTGAAAACCCTTTAAAATTAAACTTAACCATTCTATTTTAAACTTTCGACCAAAAAGAAAGTGTAAGATTTATCACATTTTTCGATAAAAAGTGATTTTAGTATAATTTCCCAAATCATTTCTTCTTTATTTTGAGAAAATGTGATAGAATGGAGTGACAAACTATTTTAGGAGAAACAAGATGGATACTAAATCATTAATTGCGAGCGAAATTGCAAAAGTGGTTCCTGAGTTGGACCAAGAAACAATCTATAACTTGCTTGAAACACCAAAAAATTCTGACATGGGAGATATTGCTTTCCCTGCTTTTAGCCTTGCTAAAGTGCTCCGCAAAGCTCCACAAATGATTGCTGCTGAGCTATCTGAAAAAATCGACCAAAGCCAATTCGAAAAGATTATGGCAGTAGGGCCTTACATCAACTTCTTCTTAGATAAAGCAGCCATCTCTAAAGATGTTCTCCATGCCGTTATCTCAGAAAAAGCTGACTATGGTCAACAACATATTGGTGACGGCCAAAATATTACACTTGATATGTCAAGTCCTAACATTGCGAAACCTTTCTCAGTTGGTCACTTGCGTTCAACTGTTATTGCCGATTCAATTGGTCATATCTACTCTAAACTTGGCTATAACTCAATCCGTATCAATCACCTTGGGGACTGGGGTAAACAGTTCGGTATGTTGATCGTTGCTTACAAACTTTGGGGTAACCGTGAAGCAGTTGAAGCAAATCCAATTGATGAATTGCTTAAGCTTTATGTTCGTATCAATGCTGAAGCTGAGGAAAATCCAGAATTAGATGAACAAGCTCGTCAATGGTTCAAGAAATTGGAAGATGGCGACAAAGAAGCTTGGGATTTATGGCAATGGTTCCGTGATGAAAGTCTTGTTGAATTCAACCGTATCTACGATAAATTAGATGTTTCATTTGACCACTTCCACGGTGAAGCTTTCTACAATGATAAAATGGATGAAGGTATTAAGATTCTAGAAGATAAAAACCTTCTTAAAGAATCTAAAGGTGCTCAAATTGTTGACCTTGAAAAATACAACCTTCCACCAGCATTAATTAAAAAATCAGATGGTGCAACACTTTATATCACTCGTGATATGGCGACTGCAATGTACCGTCAACGTACTTTTAACTTTGTTAAAAACATTTATGTTGTTGGACAAGAACAATCTCATCACTTCAAACAATTAAAAGCTGTTCTGAAAGAAATGGGATTTGATTGGTCTGATGATATGATCCACGTTTCATTTGGTCTTGTAACTAAAAACAAGAAAAAATTATCAACACGTAAAGGGAATATCATCCGTCTTGAGCCAACTCTTGACGAAGCTGTTGCTCGTGCCTTAACACAAATTGAATCTAAAAACCCAGACTTAGAAAACAAAGAAGCTGTTGCTCATGCTGTTGGGGTTGGGGCTGTTAAGTTCTACGATTTGAAAACCGACCGTGACAATGGTTATGACTTCGATTTAGAAGCTATGGTCTCCTTTGAAGGAGAAACTGGTCCTTACGTTCAATACACATATGCACGTATCCAATCAATCCTTCGTAAAGCTGATTTCACACCAGATGCTAACAAAGATTATTCTTTAAACGACATTGAATCTTGGGAAATCGTTAAATTACTTCAAAGCTTTGCTGCTAACGTTGAACGTGCTGCAGATAAATATGACCCATCTATCATTGCTAAATTTGCTATCCAATTGGCACAAGCATTCAATAAATATTATGCCCATACTCGCATCCTTGACGAATCTAATGAACGCGAAAGCCGTTTGGCGCTCTGTTATTCTACAGCAATCGTCCTCAAAGAAGCTCTTCGCCTCTTAGGTGTTCAAGCTCCAGAAAAAATGTAATCCATCTTAATACAAAAAAGTTCTACTCTTTTAAGAATAGAACTTTTTTTCTTATACTGGTTTATCATAATTTTTACGGCGAATTTTGAAATCAGAGCTAACAACTTCATCCACATCAACGATGGAGATAAAGGCATCTGGATCTAAGTCTGCTAAAATTCGTTTCACTTCTCTGACTTCATTTGGGCTCAGAGTGACATACATGACATTATACTCATTTCCTGAATAAGCACCTTCTCCTTTTAAGTAAGTCACACCACGGTTAATCTCTGTTTGAATTGCCTGTGCGGCAGCTTTGGAGTGTTTAGTAATAATAATCATCCCACGGATGGTATAACCACCGTTTTGAACAACAGTTAGGACTTGGCTAAAAACAAAGCTAGCAACTAGTGTATAAAGCATGTGTTTCAAGTCAATATAGGTTAATGAGGCAGTTAAAATGACAGCATCAATGGCAAGTAAGGTTTGCCCAAGTTTGATTCCCATTTTTTCTTCTGCAATACGACCAATAATATCAGTACCACCAGTTGTCGCCCCGTATCGGAAAACAAGGCCACAACCAACACCTGCAAAAAGACCTGCTACTACAGAGACCAACATCATATCATGCTCAAGGCCCAGCTCAATTGGAATTTTTTGCCAAATCCAAATAAAGATAGACATTGTCACTGTGCCATAAATGGTTAAGGCTAGTGAACGGCGACCAAAAATCATAGCTCCAATGATAAATAATGGAATATTCAGAATTAATGAAGAATAAGCAGGGTTGATACCTATAAGTGCGTGTAACATCAAGGTTAAGCCCGATACACCGCCTTCGGCTAATTTATTAGCCATATTGAAGTTTACAAAGCCAAACGAGTAGATGGCAACCCCAATAGTAATAATTACTAGAGCGCGTATCCGAGATAACCAAAGATTAAATTTTGTCATTTCAACTCCTTATTTTTACAAAAAACTAGTTGCTTCAAAAAGAAGCAAACTAGCTATATCTTTTTCTTACGTTTTTTCTTCTTGGGAATGAAGAAATCTGGACTATTAATTTCATCCATATCGAAGATGGAAACAAAAGCCCTGGGATCAATCTCGTTAATAACCTCTTTAACTTCCCTGACTTCTGTACGACTGAGGGCAGTATAGATAACTTTTTTCTCTCTTGCAGAGTAGGCACCTTCACCATTGAGATAGGTTACTCCTCGCCCTAACTCTTCCATGATGAATTTAGCTATCTCGAGAGCATTTTCTGAGACAATAATAGTACCTCTAACAGAGTAACCGCCATTTTGCACCAGATGAACTATGCGACCATACATAAAGCTGGCAATTAAAGCATACATCATATCTGGAATGGAGATATAGGTTAAAGATAGTATCATCACAAAAATATCGATGGCAAGTAGTGCCTGATTAAGTTGTAATCCTAATTTAGTCTCCATCAGCTTCCCAATAATATCGGCACCACCAATGGTCCCACCACTACGGAAAACCAGTCCGCCACCAAGACCTCCGATAATCCCTGCCATTAAGGATATGACTAGTTTATCGTGATCTAAATCGATAACTAGTGGCAACCTTTGAAAGAGCCAAATAAAGAAATAGAGAGAAACAACACCAAATACTGTATAAATGGTTGACCTTCTCCCGAAATACTTGGCACCAATAAAAACTAAGGGTAGGTTAATGGCATAACCCGAAATGATTGGATCAATATTTAAAACAGCTTTTCCGACCAGAGTTAAACCAGCCATGCCGTTTGCGGCAATACGATTTGCCATGTAAAAATAAACAAAGGCAAAGGCGTAGACCGCTGAACCAGCTAATATATAAGCAAATTTTTTGATTTCTACTTTACTATCAAATGGCATCCCAACCTCCAGTTTTTCTAAATGCTAATCATCCTCTACAAAGCGCCCGATAATGCGGACATTTTCAGCAACGGAGATAAAGGCCGTTGGATCGGTTCTTAACATTAAAAATTTAAAATCATTATATTCTTCTTGCGTCAAAATGGTAATTAAGACTGCCTTATGAACATGTTTATAGGTTCCTTCAGCGTCATTGATACAGGTCACCCCACGATGCAGCTTGTGGTGAATTGTTTTGATGACTTTTTCAGGATATTCGGTCACAATCATGGCTTGCATTTTCTTTTGCTTGGTGTAAATAGCGTCAGTAATCCTGGAGCAAACAAAGATTGCCACCATTGAATAAAGAGCATATTGCCAACCAAATAAGATTCCTGCAAAAATCATGATGATAGCATTAACTGCTAAGGCAATCTTGCCTACATCACTACCTGTCTTCTTGCGAATGGCTAAGCTGACAATATCTGTACCACCACTAGAAATCCGAGATTTCAAACCTAGTCCAATCCCTAAGCCCATTAATAAACCACCAAAAATAGCATTAATGAGAGGGTCTTCCGTCAGAGTCACTTGTGGCATAATCTGAATGAAGAAAGAAGACATGGAAACCGTAATGAAGGTAAAGATAGTAAATTTATGGCCTATTTGGTACCAAGATAAAAGTAACAAGGGTACATTAATGGCATAAAAAGCTACCGAAATAGGTATCGTAAAGCCAATAAAACGACCTGAGATTGCCGAAATAACTTGGGCCAAACCTGTCGCTCCACTGGAATAAACATGACCGGGTTGAAAGAAGAAATTAACAGCGACACTGGATAGTATCCCATACAAGATCGAGGCTGAAATTTTTTCAGCATATTTCTCTTTAGAGATACTGCGTAAGGCCTTTAATAAACCTACCTTTTTAGCACCCCGGCTAATAACGTATTTAACTCTTTTCTTGTAAGTTGTTTTTCTAATCATGACTTTCTACTTGAAGACTTAATTCCTCTAATTGTTTGTCAGATACCAAGCTTGGTGCTTGGGTCATTGGATCACTTGCTTTATTATTTTTAGGGAAAGCAATGACTTCGCGAATATTATCTTTTCCAGCTAATAACATGACAAAACGGTCGAGACCAATTGCCAAACCACCGTGTGGTGGGAACCCATAATCCATAGCTTCTAATAAGAAACCAAATTGGTCAGCTGCCGATTCCGCTGTAAAGCCTAGGGCTTTGAACATGCGTTCCTGCATTTCTTTCTGGTTAATCCGCAGACTACCACCGCCCAATTCATAACCATTGAGTACAATGTCATAGGCAATGGCACGAACTTTAGCCAAATCACCTTCTAGTTCATGGACTGATTCTTCAGTTGGTAATGTGAATGGGTGGTGTGCCGACATGTAACGGCCTTCTTCTTCTGACCACTCAAACATTGGCCAATCAACAACCCATAGGAAGTTGAACTTGCTGTTATCGATTAAGTCAAGTTCTTTGGCAAGGCGGCTGCGGAGGGCACCTAGTGTGTTATTAGCAACCTCTAATGCATCAGCGACAAATAGGACTAAATCATTTTCAGCTAGTTGTAAAGCGTCTGTCAAATCTTGGTCAATTTCCGTTAGGAATTTGGCTACTGGTCCTGATAGGGAGCCATCGACTTTTTTAACCCAGGCTAAGCCTTTTGCACCAAACTGCTTAGCGAATTCAGTCAATTTATCAATATCTTTACGAGAGAATTGGTCTGCTTTGCCTTTGACAACGATAGCTTTGACCGCCTCAGCTTCTGAAAAGACTTTAAAGTCTACACCTTTAACGACAGCAGTAACATCTTGTAGAAGCATCTCAAATCGGGTATCAGGTTTATCAGATCCGTAAAGATTCATGGCGTCATTGTATGCCATGCGTGGGAATGGTAGGGTAACATCCATTCCTTTTGTATCTTTCATGACTTTAGCAATCATGCCTTCAACGATATCTTGGATTTCTTGTTCTGATAGGAAGGATGTTTCTAAATCGACCTGAGTAAATTCAGGCTGACGGTCTCCACGCAAGTCTTCATCGCGGAAACATTTTACTATTTGATAATAACGGTCAAAACCGGCATTCATCAACAATTGTTTAGTTATCTGTGGACTTTGTGGCAAAGCGTAGAAATGACCTTGGCTAACCCGACTAGGAACCAAATAATCACGCGCACCTTCCGGAGTTGATTTAGTCAACATTGGTGTTTCCACATCAATAAAGTCTAAGCCATCAAGGTAATTGCGGATAGAATGGGTTACTTTTGCACGCAACTTGAAGTTTTCTAACATTTGCGGACGACGTAAGTCCAAGTAACGGTAGCGTAAACGCGTCTCATCACTCACTTCAGCATCATCTTTAATTTCAAAAGGTGTTGTTTTAGAAGCGTTCAAAATTGTCAAAGCAGTTACTTTTAGTTCAACCGCACCAGTAGCCAATTGGTCATTAGCCTGTTGACGGGCCTGAACCAAACCAGTCACTTCAATGACGTACTCACTACGAATACTCTCAGCAAGAGCAACCACCTCAGCACTTGTATCTTCAGGATTAATAACAAGTTGCATGATGCCCTCACGGTCGCGTAAATCGATAAAAATAAGGCCGCCCAAGTCTCTACGACGTCCAACCCAACCTTTTAAAGTAAGTTCTTGTCCAATGTGCTCTGATCGCACTTGACCAGCATACATGCTACGTTTCATCTGTGTATATCTCCAATACATTTTTTAGTCTTTACTATTATAACAAAAAGCACACAAAAACCCCACCCATTTGGGATGAGATTCTTGATTCTATTGGACATTTTTATTATGTGGAAAGAGCCAAAGACTCACTTTATACTAATTGACTTAACAAGCCAGCAAAATCTTGGCTAATTTGCTCAAATGTCGCTTCAATTTCTTGACGACTTTGGTTATTTTTAAGGCTAACTTTTCCAGCTTCAACTTCGCTTTCCCCTAAAGTCATGATGACTTTCGCTTTAAAGCTATCTGCTGATTTAAATTGGGCCTTAATTTTACGGCCTAGATAATCCCGTTCCGCTTTAAAGCCTTGTTTACGAAGAGCTTGCACTAATGCTAAAGCTTTGCTGTTGGCAGTATCTCCCAATACAGCGATATAAACATCCATCTCAGATGCAACTGGCAATGTGATGCCCTGCTTTTCTAAAATAAGCAAAAGACGCTCAAGACCAAGACCGAAACCAAAACCTGGCGTTTCCGGCCCGTCAAAGTAGCTCACCAAACCATCATAACGACCACCGGCACAAATGGTCAACTCTGATTTATCAACAGTCGCCATAAATTCGAAAATAGTGTGGTTATAGTAATCCAAGCCACGGACCATGTTGGTATCAATCACATAATCAATACCAAGATCAGTCAACATGGCCTTTACAGCCTCAAAGTGAGCCTGACTTTCTTCATCCAGGAAATCCAAGATCGATGGCGCATTTTCAACAGCCACCTTATCTTCTTTTTCCTTAGAATCCAGAACACGCAAAGGATTTTCATCCAAACGGCGTTGGCTATCCTTTGACAGTTGCTCACGCATAGGCGTCAAATAATCAATCAAAGCTTGACGGTAGGCCGCCCGACTAGAAGGATTTCCCAAACTATTGATGTGTAGCGTAATATCTTTAATCCTAAGCGTTTCAAAAAGGTCTTTAGCCATGGCAATGGTCTCCACATCAGTGGCAGGTTGGCAGAACCAAAACACTCCACACCAATTTGGTGGAACTCGCGCAAACGACCCGCTTGAGGGCGCTCGTAACGGAACATAGAGCCGATATAATACATTTTGACAGGCTTTTGAACCTCTGGTGCAAAAAGTTTATTCTCAACAAAAGAACGAACAACAGGGGCAGTCCCTTCCGGACGAAGAGTAATATGACGATCACCCTTATCGTGGAAATCATACATTTCCTTAGTCACAATATCCGTAGTATCCCCAACCGAACGACTAATAACCTCATAGTGCTCAAACATCGGCGTGCGAATCTCGCCATAATTATATTTTTTAAAAGTTTCACGCGCAAGATTTTCCACATATTGCCATTTAGCAGCCTCTTGAGGCAGAATATCCTGAGTTCCCTTAGGTTTTTGTAATTTCATAATGATGATATAGGGCCGCAAATACTCCGACCCATCCTTTCTTTTGACAGTAATCTATACTATTTTAGCATTTTTCTAGGCTTTTTGGGAATAGCTGCGCTTTTAAAAAACTTTTTTTGTCAAGTAACTTTACTTTACAAAAAAGTTGTGTTACTATATTAAAGTTGGCGAAAGCCATAGACACAAACATTAGACTGAGCCAAAGGCTTTAAAGCTTACTAAAAAGGCTCAAACATTTTAATCGGAGGATAGAAAAAATGGCAGTTCCTGCACGTCACACGTCAAAAGCTAAAAAGAACAAACGTCGTACACATTATAAATTAACAGCACCGTCTGTACAATTCGACGAAACTACTGGAGATTTCTCACGTTCTCACCGCGTATCACTTAAAGGATACTACAAAGGACGTAAAATCGCTAAAGCTAACGAAGCTAAATAATAGAAGGGAGATACCATGCGCGTAAATATTACACTTGAACACAAAGAATCTGGTGAACGCTTGTACCTTACTTCAAAAAACAAACGTAACACTCCAGACCGTCTTCAATTGAAAAAATACTCACCAAAATTACGTAAACACGTAACTTTTACTGAGATCAAATAATTGAAACAGCTAAAGTCCTTGAAAGCCCTCTTTCAAGGGCTTTTTTCTATCTCTTATGCTACAATTAAAGCAATAAAATCAAGGAGGACTGGCCTATGTTTCAATTACAATCACATCAATCGGACTCAGGAATTAGTAGCATTATTAAGAAAGAGGTTTATTTTTGGAAAAATTCACAATTGAAACAGAGCGTTTAGTTATTCGACCACTTTCCGAAGGAGATTATCAGGCCTGGTTTCAGGGTTTTGATAACCGCCACGAATAGCAACATGCTTTTGATGACGGCCGTCTGGACATGACCGTCTGTGACCTCAAGTGGTTTCAGAACTTAGTGGCACGGCATCGGGAGCTTTGGGATAAGGATGACACTTATATTTTTGCTGTTTTTGATAAGACTGGCCAGCACCTTGGCATGCTCAATATCGCCACCTTAGCCCGCACCAACATGCAGTGGGGCGAACTGGGCTATTTCATTCATAACCAGCACTGGCGTAAAGGCTTTGCCTACGAGGCTATATCAGCTTTAGTAGAGGCCAGCTGGAAGGAGCTGGGCTTTCATCACTTAGAAGCTCAAATTTCCCCGGAGAATAGAGCGTCACAGCAATTGGCTGAGAAATTAGGTTTTGTCTATGAATGTCGCCGTCCCAAGTTTGCCTTTGAAGCAGGTCAGTGGGTTGACAAGGATATTTACAGTAAGAATTTACATGACCAGCCCTTAAATTAATTACTTAAGAAGTCTATTGGGCTTCTTTTTTTACAGTCATGCTATAATAGTCAGAGATATTAATAATATAAAAGGAAGCTACCCATGCAAAAACACTGTCAAGAATGCGGCACAAAACTCATTGCCAAAGAATTGGAAAACGAAGGTCAAATTCCTTTTTGTGAGACCTGTGACCAATTTCGTTTTCCAAGTTTCAATACTGCCGTTAGTTTAATCGTTGTTAACCAAAGCAACAATAAGATTCTGCTCATCCAACAATATGGTCGTCCTCGTAAAATTTTAGTGGCCGGTTATGTCGGTAAAGGCGAAAATCTTGAAGAGACGGCCTTACGTGAATTAAAGGAAGAAACTGGCTTGACAGGCTTGTCAATTTCCTTTAACAAAAGCCAGTTCTTTGAGCCATCCAACACGCTTATGTGTAACTTTACAGTATTCGTTAAAGATGATAGCAACTTTAAAGCCAACCATGAGATTGATGCCTACGACTGGTACAGCCCTGAAGAAGCCCGTCAAAACATATTCCCAAATAGTTTAGCAGAAAAGTTTCTGACCGACTATCTTGATCAAAAATAGTAAAAGAGACCAGAACTGGTCTCTTTTTGACAGTAAACTTTAGTTGACTCTATTCATCTTTACTTTCTTTTTCTAGGCTTAATTGGTAGAGACGGTAGCTGAAGTAGCTGAGAAATAGTGCTGCGCATGCTATATAGAAGACAGAATCCTTAAGGGACTTAAGGTATAAACCCAAAAGTAATATCAGAATACACTTTATCAATAATGCTAATCGTTTATCTTTTACCTGGTTAAGTTTGAATAAGCAGTAGCGGACTAGAAGAACTGCTGGTGACAAGAGTAAAATCAAGCCAATCATGATAACTTGTTTCTTGCCATATAGACTTTGGGTCATCGACTTTTGTGCTGTCGCTTCTATCTGAAGTTCCTTGTATAGCAGATTCAAAGAAACCTGATCAGGGATACTTTTCCCCAATTCCCATTTAGAAATGGTTTGTCTGGTGACATAAATCTTATCTGCTAGGTCTTGTTGGGTTAGCCCTTGTTTTTTTCGACTTTCTTTGATGACTTGTGAAATATTCATAATTTCCTCGATACTTTATTTTTTTACTGTTGCTAAATCATATGTGATAGATACAAGGAGTAGAAGATTAATCATAATGTGCTGTGGGCTGTAAATCATGACAACTAAGATAAGACCAATAACGATAAGACGGCTTAATCTTGGATATGCATTCATAAATTTAACTAAATAATGAAAAATTGGAGGAATGACCACTCCAGCAAGCCCAAATAAGAAAAGCCATATAAGATATTTTTTGTTTGTTTTTATAAATTGTAACATAATGTAGAACCCCTTTCCTATTTCTAAAGTAAGTATAGTCCAGAAAAATCAAAAAATCACGCAACGCAAGAGTAAATAGCGCAACGTAAATAAACTTTACTATCTGAACTATCTATCTTTTTATGATACAATTAATGTATTATTTTTTGGAGGATTGTATGGGTTCATTTATAGGAAGAGTAACCAAAGGTATGATTATTGCCTTAGGTTTTATATTACCCGGTGTTTCTGGTGGTGTTCTGGCAGCTGTTTTAGGCATTTATGAACGCTTAATTCGCTTTATTGCCCATATCCGTGATAATTTTTGGGAGAATCTTATCTTCTTTTTCCCCGTTGGTATCGGCGGTATCTTGGGAATTGCCCTCTTTTCATTTCCAGTAGAGTACTTGCTTAGCCATTACCAAGTTCCCGTCCTATGGGGCTTTGCGGGGGCTATTATTGGAACCCTGCCAAGTTTATTTGAAGAATCTACACAAAAATCAAAGAGAGACAGCATTGATATCGTCTATTTAGTGGCAACTTTTGTCATTTCTGGACTATTTCTTTATTTCCTCAACGATTTAACTGGAACTATTCCAGCCAACTTTATAACCTTTATCTTAGCAGGAGCTTTGATTGCACTTGGTGTTCTTGTTCCTGGTTTAAGCCCTTCTAATCTTTTATTGATTATGGGGCTCTACACTCCCATGCTCAAAGGCTTTAAAGGGCTTGATTTAACTGGAACCTTCTTACCTATCGCCATTGGTGGCTATTAGCTATGGCTGCCTTTTCAAAAGTCATGGATTACGCCCTTGACCACTACCACTCCCGGGTTTATCACGTGATTATCGGGATTATCTTATCCAGTACCTTGTTGATTCTGATTCCCGTTCCTAATAGTCCTGAGGCTATTGACTATAGCGGAGCAGGATTACTGACCTGGGGATTAGCTTTGCTTCTATTTGGCCTAGGCATCTGGCTGGGACTTTGGATGAGTAAATTAGAGAGTAAGTACAAATAAAAAGTTGGAATAGTTTCCAACTTTTTTTCTTTAGTCGAAGATGCTTGGGCCATACAAGTCGAACAAATGATAGGCCAGTAAGAGATTAAAATGTGAGTGATCCTCATTGATATCAAAACCAAGGATATCTTTAATCTTGTCCAAGCGGTATAGCAAGGTTGATCGATGAATATATAGCTGATCTGAACTAGCTTTAATCTGACATTGATTCTCCAAATAGACACGTAGGGTCTGGAATAAATCTAAGGATTGTTCTTTTGAAAATAACCAGATGCCACCCAATTGCGCTTTAACAAAGAGTTTGGAGTCATCACTATGAGTTAAGGTATTAAGTAGTGAATAAGAACCCAGCTCACTAAAGGATGCCACCTGTTTGCCATAAGCAGTATTCTGTATAACATTTAAAACATGTTGAGCTTTCTTATAGCTGTCTCGATAATCCACAATTTGTTTAACACTGCTACCAACGGCCAACCATAGGTTAACTTGCTCAGATTGATGAGCTTGCAGATAATCATAAAGCTTTTCCCAGTATCCATTATCTGATAAGCTTTCTTGAGATTTGAAGAGCAATAGTTTCCCTTTAAAAATAGCTGTGATCAAATGCTTATCGTAATTATTCAGATGGTAAACCATTTCATTAAAGAGTTTATTACGTTGTATCCGTTGATTAATGAGATCTTGGTGATCAACTTCTTGACTGTGAACATCAACGATAGCAACAGTATGGTATTGATTAATATCAAAATTGAAGTAAGAAGCATAATCAATAATTTGGTCCATTTCATCACGCGCTTTACTTGATAAGAGAGCGCCGACAAATGAGTTTTTCAATTGGTTGAGGGCATCGCGTTCAATCTTATACTTCATAAAGAAAGTAGCGTAGATACTAATAGCCATGGAAATAGCTAGGCTGAAGTTTTCTTGGTTGCTTGGTCGGTTCTTTTGGCTATAAACCAAATAACCTAGGGCTTCTCTATCCCCTTCAATTTTATTAAAGACTAGCTCTTCTTCAGCCACCTGTAAGGTAAATCTCGAAGGCTTATTCTGATAGGAACTTTTTTCCTTTTGAATTTCTGCCACCACTAAATCTAATGGCAATTGGCTATCTTTGAGCTGATTATAAGCTGTCAGATTAAAAAATGGGTCAAAAACCAGTACATCATTCATAATAAATTCTGACAGTACCTGGTTCATTTCATCGATATCAACTTGGTCTATCGATTTTTTGATTAAATTGGTTTGTAGCGCTAGCAATTCTTCCAAGGCCTGACGACGTTCGTACTCACTCCGACGTAAAGACAAGTTCTCGTACATGGCGCTAAAATAATTGGTATAGGTCTGTAGGAGCTCAAAATCTTTGGCTGAAAAGATGTTGTCCCCTGATTTTTGGCAGAAAAGGGCTCCTACTAATTGACCATTTAAGCTAATAGGCATTGTGATTTGTTGGAAACCAATCTGTTCAACGTGAGGGAAGTAATCACGAAGGGCATTGCCACGACTGAGTCGGATATAATGGTCTTTTGGAACGTAGCCAAAAGTTGGTTTTTGTAAGAGCATGGCTTCCCGACTTTCATCTAGTAAATAGATGCCAGTATAGTGGGTTTTGGCTTCCCGACCGGACAAGTTAACAATCTGAGCTAAGAGGTCTTCAAT
The DNA here is from genome assembly GCF_002887775.1 of Streptococcus penaeicida. Taxonomy (GTDB): domain Bacteria; phylum Bacillota; class Bacilli; order Lactobacillales; family Streptococcaceae; genus Streptococcus; species Streptococcus penaeicida. Next base: position 89,571 of record NZ_LOCM01000033.1, read on the forward strand.
GGAGTCTTGCATCATCAACTGGTGGGCTGAATGGGTAATCAGACGTAAATTCTTCTGGCTATTTTCATTCTTTTGAATCATATCCATAGCAATGGCTACATACTCGCCCAATTCCTTGAAAACCGTCCGCATTTCATCAATGAAAGGTCTTTCATCATAATAACCGACGATGATTAAACCTTGATTAGATTGATTTTCAGTAATTGGAATGGTAAACCATGAATCAACCTGATGATTTATGAAATACTGTGTTAGGATGGAATCTTCTCTTAGGAGATTATCATCTGACTTAATACTTTGCTGATAAAGAATTGGATCTACTTGATCAGTAGGATAAGGGAATAATTCCCGAATAGACTCCACCCCGCTTAGGTAATGAAGTCGCAAATAATCTTTGACATTAATGCCAATGCAAACAAAATCAGCTGAGAGAAGCTCCCTAAAACTTTGGCCAACTATTGTTAAAATTTCATCCCGAGAATTCCGATTTAATAATTGACGTGAAGTCATTTTCAAGTGAGTTTCAATGTTCTCAATAAATTTTTCACGGCTTTTACTATTTATTACTTTTGTCATTTATAAAGCCATCCTTTTTCATCATTCTCTTCTATTGTAAACAATGAAAGCCGTTTCAACAACTATTTAGCATGGAAAAAACAGCTTCCCTTTTGATGAAAGGATGCTGTTTTTCACTATTTCATTTAAGCTTCTTTAGAATCAATAATGTTAGCTAGTTTACCCCAGTTTTCACTGAAAATACCAGAATCCATTACTTTTAAGTCTTCAGAAATTGCAGGCTCGAATTCCATTTGATCCAAAATGTCTTTTTGTAAATCAACTCCCGGAGCAATCTCAATCAAGCGAACTTGACCATTATGTAAATCAAAGACACCACGTTCAGTAACATAAAGAACTTCTTGACCAGATTCAGTTGCGTATTCACCAGAGAAACTTACTTGCTCAACATTTTTGATGAATTTAGGACCACGACCCTGATCATCAATAACCAATTTTCCATCTTCACAGTGGACTTTACCACCTACAGTAAAGGTTCCGATAAAAACAATCCGTTTGGTATTTTGAGAAATATTAATGAAACCACCTGGTCCAGGAACTTTAGGACCAAATTTAGTAACGTTGTTATTACCATATTGGTCAATTTCTCCAATACCAAGAACAGTTAGATCTAGTCCATTACCATCATAGAAGTCAAATTGGTTAGTCATTGGGATAGATGCTTCATGGTTCAAAGCCGAACCGAAATCTAAACCAACCGCAGGGATACCTCCCCAAAGACCCATTTCCAACGTTGCATTATAACGGTCACTAACACCTTCCTCGGCTGCTACTTGGGCAACCATATCTGGTGAACCAAAACCTAAGTTGATAGTATCACCAGGGCGTAATTCCATCGCTGCACGACGAGCTGTAATCTTACGCGTTGTTAATGGTGCGGGTACGACTTTGTCATGGTTAACTGGTACTTTAACATCCCCACATAATACTGGATCATAGATAGTACCCATTGTTTGTTTATGGTATTCATCTTCACCAATACACACATAATCAACTAAACCGAATGGAATTTGAACATCTTTCGGATGGATTTGTCCATTTTGAACAACTTTTTTAACTTGGCAGACAACAATACCACCAGAATTTTTAGTAGCCATTGCTAGTTCTAATTGTTCTAGTTTACATGTTTCATCTTTTAATGAGATATTACCATTTTCATCAGAATAAGTTCCACGGATAAAGGCAACATCAATTTTTAGGTTAGGGTAATGTAACCATTCTTCACCATTAAATTCAACGAGTTTAATCAATTCTTCTTTAGTGATAGAGGTTGATTTTGAACCTTCTAAACGTGGGTCCACAAATGTTTTGAGACCTACTTTTGAAAGATATGGTTTACGTCCAGCAATTGAACGATAAAGTTGAGTGATAACACCTTGTGGCCACAAATAAACCTCATACTCGTTGTTAACAATTTTCTCAACCATACCTGGTGATGAACCAACGTGTCCAGCGATAATGCGTTTAACCATACCTGGTGCAGTCATATGATCGGCACCACGTCCATATTGGTTATTCCCAATACCACATGACCACATAAAAGTAATATCTTTTGGATGTTGTTCTTCTGCATAACGTTCTTCAACACCAATAAGTAATTGCTCAGGCAAACCACCTAGACCAAAGGTCAAGGTTGCAAGTAAATCACCGTCTTTAATGAGATTGGCTGCTTCTCTGTAGCTAATCAATTTTTCCATAGTTATCCCTCTTCAGATCTTTTCTTTTACATAATAATTTGTTGTACTTTTTCACGACTTGCATGTCTTTCCTCTTCTTCTTTAGCCATTGCAAGTAAAGCTTTTTTATCTATTTTTCCAACTGGTGATTTTGGAAACTCTGCTAAGATATAATAGCGTTTTGGTGTTTTGTAGCCAGCTAAGTGTTCTCTAGCAAATTCTTTTAATTCTTCAAGAATATCACCGCTATCTTCTTTTAGAATAATAGCTGCTACAACACTCTCTCCCCATTGTTCCGCTGGAATCCCAAAGACCGTGGAATCCATGACTTGAGGGAATTTGTTCAAAACTGTTTCTACTTCACTTGGATATACATTTTCACCACCCGTAATAATCATATCTTTACTGCGGCCAACGATAAAATAATCCCCATCAGCATCTATTCTTGCTAGATCTCCTGTATAAACATAACCCTCTTTAAGCGTTTTAGCAGTTTCTTCAGGTTTATTCCAATAACCTGAGAAACGCGCCTCGTTACTAATAATGAGTTCTCCAATTTCCCCATCAGCCACATCTTGACCATTCTCATCTACTAAACGAACTGTGTTGAAAAGAATTGGTTTACCAACTGAAGTTGGTTTACTTTTTTGTAAAGCTGGGTGAATTGAGAAATTATTTGGACCAATTTCTGTCAATCCATAGGAATTAACCAGTGGTAAATCAAGGTCTGCAAATAAGCGATAAACTTTTTCCGAAAGCGGAGCTCCACCCGATATAACCATTTCTAAAGAATCGAAATTTTCTTTAACAAATAAATCTGAGTCAGCTAACATGTAACACATAGTCGGAACAAAGAAAGCTTTTGTCGGCTTAAAATCTCTAATAATCTCTATGGTTTCATCGGTGTAGAAAAAGCGCTGTATAACAATTTGACCACCTGCTACCAGGATAGGTATCGTGAAGCAAAACAAACCTGCTGTATGGAACATTGGTGTTGTTGTCATACCACGATCTTTAGCAGATAAATGCCAGCTTGGAATACTGGTCAAAGCATTAGTAATGATTGCCTTATGGCTAATCATAGCACCTTTGGGTTGACCAGTTGTTCCACTGGTGTAAATGAGTACGGCAATGTCTTCCTGAGGAAATGCTTTTTGCTCTATCTCATGTTTGATATCAGGATTGACAACATCATTGTATTCTTCGGAATCAATATCAAGGTCAAGTAACTGTTCATTAACTAAAGACAATCTTGTTTTATGAATGCGCGAATAAAGAATGATTTTTGGAGCTGAATCTTCAACGATATGTTCGACTTCAGTATCTCTTAAGCGCCAATTCAGTGGAATGAAGATGGCACCAATTTTAGTACAAGCAAAGAGTAAATCAAAATGGGCAATGTCGTTTGATGAAAAAAGAGCAACGCGATCACCAGGTTCAATACCTTGCGATTGTAAATAGTATGCTAGATTAATAGCACGCTGATTCATTTGCTGGAAAGTCCAACGATGGCCTTTTTCAGCTTCTATTATTGCGATTCTAGAGCCGCTTAAGCGAGCTCTTTCAGCTAACCAATCATTTTTCACTATTGGCTCCTTTATCTCTATAAGGGTTTAACCCTTTTTCCTATTTTAATCCACTGTAGTCTGGACGTTTACCAGCTAATGAAGCTTCTAAACCAATTAATGCTTCTTCTTTAGCAAATGTTTCATTTAAAAGTGAAAGTTCGTAGGCAATGCCTTCATCCAAAGTTAATTCAGCCTGTTGATCAATCATTTCTGGGATTAATTTAACAATGCCAGGACCTTTGTATGAAATTATTTTCGCCATTTTAGCTGCAAATTCAGGACTAACTCCCTCAGAAGCTTGGCCATTCACCGTATTAGCAAAGTTTGCATCTGAGAAGGCAGCTTTAATTTCAGCATATTTTTCTGGTAATGGACGGTCACGGTATTTATCAGGACGTCCCGCAGTTACCACTTCTTCAATCGCTTCGTTAAGATTTCCTGCTTCAGCAAGTTTTGTAACAATCCCTAAATCTGCTGCATCTTTAGCTGTGATTCCACGGCCAGTAAGCACATAGTATTTAGTCAATTCTTTACCAATTTGATGGTTGGTACGGAGCATTCCACCTAATCCTGGGTAAATACCAAGTCCACTTTCTGGGAATCCCATAGAGCCTTTTTCAGTTGCGATGATTGCTTGACAAGCAAGTGCTAATTCAGAGCCACCGCCTAATGATAAGCCATCAAGTAATGCAATCGTATATTTCTTACTTAATTCAATGCGACGTAGTAATTTATGTCCACCTGAAGTGAAAGCATAGTTTTTATCAAGTGAATTTGTCTTAATAGCATCAACGAAGAATTTCAAATCTGCTCCAGCAACAAAGGCTTTACCAGCTCCTGAGAAGACAATTGCACGAACAGCATCATCTGCTTCAGCTTTATTAAAGGCTTCTTCAATTTGACCAACGACAGTTGGGTTAAGAGCGTTCATTGCTTCTGGACGGTTGATGCGAATGCGAGCAATACCATTAACGACTGAATAGTCAACAAAGCTAAAGTCAAAGTCTTCATCAAGTTCTGCTTGTTTCTTCAATAGACTGCTTACTTCAAAACCTGGACGTTTTTTAGCAAGTTTTTCAACCATTTCATAAGCTTTTTTAACACCAATTTGGTTAGCTAATTGGAAAGGTCCAACTTTCCAACGAAGACCAACAACGGCACCACGGTTAACATCTTCGATTGATGCGACACCTTCGTCAACTAATTTACCAGAAACGCTGATAACAGTTGCAAGTAAATGATCTTGAACAGCTTGGAATTTACTTTCGTCAATCGGACCATCTTCTAAATCCCAAAGTTGACGAGATTCTGTTTGTTCCTTCAAAAGTTGTGATGGGTAATATGAATCACTAACTTCACGACCAAGGGTATTTGCTGAGTGGTAAGCTACTGGGATACCTGTAGCATTCATCAAGGCAAATGGACCCATACCAATTTTGAAGGCTGCACGCGCCGCTGCATCGATTGTTGCTTTATTAGCAACTCCCTCTTCAAAAAGTTTAACAGCTTCAGTTAACCAAGGAACGAAGAAACGGTTTACCGCAAAACCAGGAGCATCTTTAACCGTAATAGCTGTTTTACCATGCATATCAGAGAATTTATTAGCAATTGCGACAGTTTCTGGACTTGTTCCTTCATGCGAAATGATTTCTAATAAACGGTTTTTTGCTGGGTGGAAGAAATAGTGCATTCCGATAAAACGGTCTGGACGGTTAGTGGCTTTAGCCAAGTTTTTAATATAGAAACTTGATGTGTTTGAACTTAAAATAGTTTTTTCATCACAAATTTGATCAAGTTTACTTAAAACATCAGCTTTAACTTTTTCATCTTCAAAAACAGCTTCAATAACAAAATCAACTGATTTCACATCTTCATAGTTTGTTGTTGGAATAAGGTTTCCTAAAGTTGCTTCAACAAAAGCGTCTGTGAAAACTTTACGTTCTTTTCCTTGATCCAACATTGTCTTGATGATGTCCATCCCGCGGTCAACAGCCTCTTGCGAAACGTCAACTAAGTAACATTTAATACCTTCTTGGGCGATTTTTTGGGCGATTCCTGAGCCCATAGTTCCTGCGCCAATTACGGCAACTGTAAATTCTTGTGTCATAAAACCTCTCCCTTGTCTAAATCTTATTTACCAGTGTAGTAGCCATTTTCTAGAAGTAAAGCAATACCTTGTCCACCACCGATACATGCTGAAGCAATGGCATAGCGTTTATCTGGGTTATTCTTGAACTCATATAAGAGTGATGTAATAATCCGTGCACCTGACATACCAAGTGGGTGTCCCAGAGCAACTGCTCCACCATGTGGATTGAATTTATTTTTATAGAAGTCAGTATCCATATCAATACCAAGCTCGATTAAACATCCAATTGTTTGACCAGCAAAGGCTTCATTAATTTCAAGAACATCGATATCCTTAACAAGGTCAAGTCCTTGACGTTCTAACAAGTCATTGATTGCATAAACAGGTCCTAAGCCCATTGTTTCAGGAGCACAACCAGAAATTTGATAGTCAACAACCTTAGCCATAACTTCTAAGCCTTTTTCTTTAGCTAATGATTCAGTTGTAAAGATTTCAAAGGCAGCTCCATCATTTAAACCAGAAGCATTACCAGCAGTTACGCTACCATCTTTTTCAAAAGCTGGACGTAATTTAGCAAGACTTTCCAAGCTTGTATCAGGACGTGGATGACCATCTTTTTCAACAACTGTTACTTGACCTTTACGTCCAGGAACTTCAACTGGAACGATCTCTTGAGCAAAGCGTCCACTTTCGATAGCTTTAGCTGCTTTTTGTTGTGAATCATATGCAAATTGATCTTGTTTTTCACGTGAAATATTGTATTTGCGAACAACGTTTTCAGCTGTATTACCCATATGTGCAATACCAGAATTACGACCTGATGCTGACCGGTGACCTTCTAAGTTAGCATCGATCATTTGGACATCGCCCATACGAAAGGCTTGGTAACGAGCACTATCAGGTAATTGATATGGTGCGCGTGATAGTGATTCCGCACCACCAGCAGCAATGATTTTATTATTTGAATGTAAGAGTTCAAGTGATGCAGATATAGCTGATTGGATACCTGAACCACAAATACGGTTAACAGTCATACCAGTTGAAGTATCTGGAAGACCGCTATTGATACCAATAATATTTCCAAGGTTGTTAGTTGTTTGTGAGCCTGTAACATGACCAACAATAACCTCATCAATGTCAGAAACAGTTAATTTAGCACGGTCAACAGCTTCTTTCAAAGCCACTTCACCAAGGACTTCAACAGGAACTGTTTTTAAATCACCAAGGTAAGCTCCAACAGGAGTTCTTGCCGCACCAACGATTACGATTTCTTCTTGTTTAGTAGTTAACATTTTTATCCTCTTCTCTTATTTTATCTAATGACAAGATTGGTCGAGCTTTTTAGACCCGACACAATCTCACTTTTTCTTTAAGTTTTAAATAAAGGCAGAAAGTCCAGTATAGTGACGACCAATGATTAATGAATTCACTTCATGAGTTCCTTCATAAGTGTACATACCTTCGATATCGGCAAAGAATCTTGGAATATCGTATTTTAGTAAGATTCCGTTACCACCACCAACTTCACGCGCTAAAGCTGCAGTTTCACGAGCACGGAAACCATTATGAAGCTTAGCCATTGATGAAGCTTCTTCACGGTAGATTCCTTGTTCTTGTTGCTCAGCTAAACGAACGGCAATTGCTAAAGTAGCTTGAGCATTCATAGCCATACGAGCTAATTTCTCTTGAATCAATTGGAAACCAGCAACTGGTTTACCAAATTGCATCCGTTCACGAGTGTAAGTCAAAGCAGCTTCAAATGCACCAGCAGTCGCTCCAGCTAACAACCAAGCCACATCAGAGCGAGTGTTGCGAAGAATGTTAGCACAGTCTTTCCAAGAATTCACGTTTTGAGCACGTTGAGATTCGTGAACACGAACATCTTTATAAATGATTTCAGCATTTGGCATTGAACGGAAGAAAGCTTTTTCAGGAGTAACAAAGGTTTCAACTCCTTCAGATTCACGTTCAACATAGAATAATTTCACTTGGTTATCATCAACGTCACGTGCAAAGAATGCATGGTATTTAGCTAAAGTGCCAGCACCGATCCATTTTTTGTGGCCGTTTAAAATCCAGTAATCACCATCGCGTTTAGCAGTTGCTGCCATACCACCAGCAATGTCAGAACCATGATCAGGCTCAGTCATGGCAAGAACTCCTAAACCATCCCATGAGTAAACACCAGGCATCATTTTTTCAACTTGCTCTGGACTTCCGCCAAGACGAACACATTCATGGAATAAACCACCATTTGCTGTATAGAAAGTTCCTAAAACGGGATCTGTTTTTGCAAGGGTATAAGCACGAAATCCTCTAAACAATTCAGAAATACGACCATTCTCACGACCTTCTAATAAACGAGGATCATCCATAAGATGTAGGTCAATAACTTTTTTAAATTGTTCTAATGGGAAAGTAGCATTATGCCAGTTCTCAGCCAAAAGAGGTTTTAAATCATTTTTTAAAACGTCTTCAAGTTCTTTAAGAACTTCTTTTTCACCCGCTGTCAAACCATCAGCATAATTGTATAAATCTGAGTAAAACATTTCACCACTTGCAAACAACTTATCTGCTCTAGATTCTTTAACCATTTATAAGGCCTCCGTTATAATATTTTTGTATTTTTTTTATTTGTTATCGTAGTCGTAGAAACCTTTACCAGATTTCTTACCATTGCGTCCTGCGCGAATCATGTTTTTCAAAAGTGTTGGTGGAGTCCAACGGTTATCGCCAAATTCTTTAGCGAAGTAATTCATAACATGGTAACCAATATCAACACCAGCGTAGTCTTGTAACTCAAACGCTCCCATTGGGTGGTTTAATCCATAACGCATTGCTTTATCAATATCTTCTTTAGAAGCAATTCCTTCTTCTAAAACTTTAATCGCTTCAATAAATTGAGGAATCATAATGCGGTTAACGATAAATCCAGGAACATCTTTCTTAACGATAACCACTTCTTTTCGAATGCTTTCAGCTAATTCTTTAACAATTGCAATTGTTTCATCTGAAGTTTCAAAACCATAAATGATTTCACACAATTTCATAACTTGTGCTGGATTGAAGAAGTGCATACCTGCAAAACGAGCTGGGTTTTCTAAAATATTGGCAATTTCAGTAATTGATAATGAAGAAGTATTAGTTGAAAGGATAACATCCTCACGAACGATACCTTCAAGCTCTTTGAAAACAGCTTGTTTGATTTCCATTTTTTCAATAACAGCTTCAACAACGAAGTCAACATCTTTAAAATCTTTAAGATCAGTTGTTGTTGTAATACGTGCTAATGTTTCGTCCATTTGTTCTTGGCTTAATTTGCCACGTTTAACACTGCCTTCCATGAATTTAGTGATACGAGCCATACCTGCATCGATAAAACGTTGTTCAACATCTCTTAAAACAACTTGATAACCATTTTGAGCGAAAAGGTTAGCAATACCGCCACCCATAGCTCCTGCACCAACAACTCCGATTGTCTTAATGTTTGTCATTTTAAATCTCCTTTTTTGACTTTGTTTAATTGATAGTTTCATTATACAAACTAGTTGATTTAAATTCATCGACAAAAATGAGTAAAGAAAATATCTTTTTCCTACAAAATGAACTACTGGCTTTTCTATTTTTCACTAACAGAGCAAAATAAAAACGAGTCATTTACTTTGACTCATTTTTTTCTCTTAAAATCCGACTAAAACAATCTGTAAATTGAGCCGTCAAACCCCAAATCGTTTCATCAAATCCCTCATAAAATGGGATTTTTGATGATTGATGATTAAAGGCATATTTTTCACCATTACGGATTCTTTCAAATGGAAAGTTAGAGCCTTCTTTAATCCGATGGGGCAAGTCATAAAAGACAGGTTCCTTATTTAAAATGTCATTTAGAGGAACGGTGAAGAGATGATCAACTTCTTCATTATATTTCAAGTCTCGCCAATTATCGCAATGAAGTTGACCAACAAAACAATGAATAGTGCGCTTAGCTTGAACAATATAGTCAATTTCTCCCCAAATCTCAACTTGGCCAGGATTTACATTTAATTCTTCTGTGCATTCCCGCAAAGCCGCCTCTGCAAAAGTCTCTCCTGGCTCTAAACGTCCACCCGGAAAAGAGACCTCTCCTGGTTGTGAAATATCTTGCCCTCTGACTTCATATAATACCTGCCAAGCCCCTTCATCCCAAACCAATGGTAAAAAGACAGCATATTCTTTCTGTTGTCCCAAAGGCTTTGGATGATAATTAGCCAATACTTCTTTGATTCTTTCTTCCATCTTAAATCCTCGCACAATACTCTTTTCCCAAGATTACAAAAAAATACGTCTTAGGTCAAGAAATTGCATATTTTAAAGTCCATTTTTAAATATATAAAATTTTTACACATAATCTCTTGACTTATTCTTTTCTCTGTCATATACTTAATGTGTAAAATATTTATATATAAAAATTATACACATTAAGGAGGTATCGATATGTATTTTCCCGTATCAGCTACCTTGATTGAATTCTTAATTATGTCTATCGTCAAAGACCAAGATTCCTACGGCTATGATATTAGTCAAACCATTAAACTCGTAGCCAATATTAAGGAGTCAACCCTTTACCCAATCCTAAAAAAATTGGAGAAGGCTGGTTATCTCAAGACCTATAGTCAAGAACATCAAGGACGCCAACGTAAGTATTATCAATTAACATCAGACGGACACACACAACTTGCTTTTCTCGAAGGGGAATGGCAAAGCTACAAAGCAAATTTAGATGCAATAATCGAAGGGAGTCTCCGACATGACAAGAACTGAGTATCTAGCAGAGCTACAAAATCAGCTTCGAAAATTACCACAAGATGATTTTCAAGAAGCAATGGACTACTTTACCGAATACTTCGATGAAGCAGGTCCCGAAAATGAAACACAAGTCATCGCCGATCTTGGTAGTCCAAAAGAAGCAGCTAGTGAAATTTTAGGTCGACTACTTGAAGATAAAATTGAGATTGAAGATAAAAAACCAAAACACTATGCCAAAATCATCTGGTTGACAATCCTGTCAATTCTGGCAGCTCCAGCCGCCTTACCAATCCTATTTGCCATTATCACACTTGTTCTTGCTCTCCTATTTGCCATTGGAGCAATCATTTTTTCACTAATCCTCTTAGGAGTTTCATTCTTCGCCAATGGTTGCTATGTTCTCATCGATAGTTTTTCTTACCTAGCAACCTCAATAAATTCAACCATCCTTAGCTTTGGCATGGGTCTCATCATGATTGGTGGTTCACTCTTATCAATCTTTCTTGGTGTTGAAGCCTGTGCAGCCCTTATCCGTGGTGGAGCGGTCCTCATTCAAAAATTATTAAAGAGAGGTCAAACAGCATGAAAACTTGGAAAAAAACACTTTTACTGACATCACTTTGCTTACTACTTTCAGGTGCTGCCTTGGCAGGTTTGGGCTTTGTCAGGGGTGGATGGTCAGCCTTATCAACTTCAAAAGAAGAACCAAAGCATCATACCTATAAAACTAAAGAATTGACTAGCTTTGATCAGATTTCACTAAATTGTAATGTCTCAGATATCACCATAAAAACAGGTAATCAAGACAAGGCTACCATTACCTATTTTGACGACAAGAACTACCCCTCAAAATTGACCAGACAGGTAAAAAACTATCAATAACAGAAAAAGCCAAACTCCTCCAAAGTAAAACGACTGTAAGGTTTCTGACTTTACGCAATCTCATAGATATCGATAAAGTTGGACACTTTGGTGTGGATTCAGGCTACTCTATTCAAATAACCCTTCCAAAAGGAAGTAAACTTCAAAGTCTCAAAGGTAGTCTAAAAGTCGGTGAATTACAGATAGAAGATAGTCAAATTCGAAACATGGATTTTGAATTATCAGCTGGCAATCTAGAAATCAATTCTTCTCAAATTGGAGAAGCTCAACTCACACTTCAGGCTGGCGATATGACCTTTATTGACAGTAACGTTAGCGATAGTCAACTAAAAGTTAATGCTGGGAATATGGACTTTAGCGCATCAAGTCTTACCGATTCTCAATTAATCCTAAGTGCTGGTGATTTCACTGCTTCTGAACTTACCTTCCTTAATCAAAACCAATTAACCTTAAACATGGGCGATGCTGATATCCATCTAAAAGAACATGACTTAGCTGTGAAAACCAATAAAGCATTAGGTGATTCCGATATTACCTCTAATCTAAAATCAGATTCTAAAAACAAATTAGAACTAAACAGTAAACTCGGTGACATAACTATAGAATAAAAGAATAACCCTAGGATAAATATCCCAGGGTTATTTTTGTAAGTCTTAGAAAAGCATACTTATCAATGCTAAAATAGCTAAGCCACCCTGCTTCAAAAGGATTTTCTTATCAACAGTCATGGCCCCATAAATTGCTGCCACTATAACATTAATTAAAAACAAAGCTACAATCTCACTGTTATGAGACAAGTAAATACCATATAAAAGTAAAAAGGCAATCAAACCATTATAAATCCCTTGATTCTTAAAGAGACTGGCAATCGTTTTATCTTCTAATTCACTTTGACTTAATTGAAAGACTTTCTGGGTAGCAGCTGAAGCTGTCGCAAAAGTTTCTAAGTACATAATATAAATTTGTTCTAAAGCTGTTAGTGTTGCCAGAACGATGGTAATAATAGACATATGATTTCCTTACTGATTAGTTTTTGGTCGGTAAATGAGTAAAGCAAGTCCCATAAAGCCTACTAAAAATCCTAACAGAATCTTGACTTCAAGTCCAATATTTCCACTTAAAGAAATGGTTTCCCGTAATCCTGAAACCACATAGGACATTGGTAAGAAAGGATGCATGGTTTGGAAGAATTTACCAGACAATTCAATTGGATAAGACCCCCAGATGATCCGACTTGAACCAGCAACATAATCAGGGAAGCAAAGGAGCCATAACGATCATCCCAACCAACTAAGGCCGTCACAAGGGCCATTAAAGTCCACCCACTCAGAATAATAAAGCCTAGCGTCTTCATCTCAAAATTAGCCTCAAATCCCAAAAATTGGATGGCAACATATAAAATTAACGAACCTAAAGTAGAAATAAAACCATTAATAACAAACTTTTGTTTAGCCCAATCCCATCGCCTCTTAACTGGCTTACCTGACAATGAGTTGGCGAATATAACATTGGTTGACAGCGCCACTACCATTAAAGAAACAGCAATCATATAAGGAGCCATACCAATCCCATTGGTTTTAACATTGTCTTTGTCTTTTTCGGATAATGCCAAAGGTGACACCAAAGCCTTAGCGTTACTTTCTTTGACACTCACCAAATCAAGTTTGTTTGAAGCTTGCACTAACGAAGTTTGTAAGCTTGTCAATCCCGTTGACAAGTCCGTCAATCCACTTGTCAAGTGCTCACTTCCGTCAGAAAGTTTGCCAGCTCCAGTTGACAATTGACCTGTCTTTTCAGATAAGGTTTGACTCCCTTCAATTAGTGAAGCCGACTTGGAATTCAGTGTTGAAGATCCATTTGATATTTTAGTCAACCCATCCGTGATCGTCTGATTATTGCCAGAAAGTGTTGTTAATCCCTCACTGATTTGACTACTGCCGGGCAAGAGTTGATTATTGACAGCAGAGTTAACACTTGACATGCCAGTCGACAATTTTGTCAATGCAGCACTTGCTCCCGGTAAAGCCTGATTAGACTTAGATGCAATTTGACTAATACTTGTTTGTAATTGAGCAAGTTGTCCACTGCTTGATTGTGTTGACAAGCTTGACAAGGTTATTTGTAATGAAGAAACATTGGCTAATATTGCCTGAGCACTACTACTTGCTGATGAGGAGGTTCCAGAAACTGCACTAGAAAGCTCTGCTTGTTGTTCCGGAGTCAAGCTATTGTATGTTGCAGTAGCTTGAAGTGCTGCCAATTGGCTATTTGAAGCTGTTGCTTCATTATTAATGATGGTTTGAGCAGAGGTCGCAATAGATTGTAAATAGGTTTGTATTTTTTCTAAATCAGAACTTGTTGAGGAAGACGACCCTAATTGACTAACCCTTGTATTTAAAGATTGAATGTAGGTATTTAATTCTGGCAAACCTGTTTCTAAGGCCTGAATATTTTGACTGTCAACCGGACTGACACTTGTTTTTGTTGACAACTGGTTTAAACCTGCTGTTAATTGACTTGCTCCAGCAGATAAGCGCGAAACAGCATCTAAATAAGTTGGTAGTTGGGTAGAGAAATTTGTAATCCCACTATTTAGTTGACTGACACCTCCTGTATAGGTTAGCAAACCAGAATTGAGTTGTCCTACCCCTTGATTAAGCAATTGACTGCCCTTACTAAGCGTGCTTAAATTTGACGACATTTCTTGACTTCCGCTTTCAGCACTCTTAGCACCCTGAGCTAATTGACGACTTCCATTAGAAGCCTTTCCTAGACCATCCTGCAAATGACGCATACTAGAGAAAACCGATTTGGTATAAGTTTGACTAATATTTTTTGAAACTGAGCTCTTTAATTTGGTCATTGCTGCTTCACTCATCTTAGAAGCAACCATCCCATGACCTTTACTAGTTTGGTAATGGATCACCATTTTTTCAGGCTTCTTTTCTAAAATAGTAGTTGCTTTCTGAGATAGATCTTCTGGTAGGGTCACAACCATATAATAGTCGCCATTCTTAAGCCCTTTATCAGCCTTCTTTTCAGAGACAAAGTGATAGTCCAAGTCTTTATTTTTAGACATATTGTCTACCATATCTTGGCCAATACGTAGTTGACCGTTATTTAACTTTGCACTTTTATCCTGATTAACAACTGCAATTGGTAAGTCTTCAACCTGACCATAAGGATCCCACATAGAACCTAAGAAAGACAAGTTATATAAGGCTGGAACTAGTGCCACTCCTATCATTGTGATGATTAATTTTGGATTTTTTAAAAGTGCTTTTAACTCTTCTAACATTTTCCCTCCCGAACGATTGTACTTTAGTCATTTTGTGATAAAATATATTATACATTGAAGTCATGAAAACTCAAGAATTAATCACTAGTTTTTAGACACATTGTCCAAATTGTTCAAATAAAGGAGACCAAATGTCTATCAATCGAAAAGAAAATACCAAAAAGGCTCTCTTAGAAGCAATGGTTAAACTCCTTAGCAAGGAAAGTTTTGATGACATCTCAACGACTGAATTAGCAGAAACAGCTGGAATCAGTCGGTCAAGTTTCTATACACACTATCGTGATAAATATGAAATGATTGATTCTTATCAGCAAATGCTTTTCCATCAATTAGAATATATCTTTGACAAAGACTATGATGATAATGAAGCAACCTTTTTAGAAGTCTTTTCCTTCTTATCAAGGGAAAAATTACTATCAGCCCTCTTATCTTCTAACGGAACTAAAGAATTGCAAAATTTTATCATCAATAAGGTCCGCATTTTGATTACTTCTGAACTCCATGAGCGTGTCGCTAAGGAAGGCATGTCCAAAATTGAACTAGACTATCAAAGTGTCTATTTAGCCTATGCTTTCTTTGGTACCTGCCAAACCTGGATTGCAAGAGGCAAAAAAGAAAGCCCCCAACAAATGACCGACTTCGTCTTAAAAATGATTGATCAATCTAATAAGTAAACAAATAAAACTGCAAAGCCTAGCTCTGCAGTTTTTGATTTAATGAAAACATACTTTAATCAAACTGAGTTTTCCAATTTGAATCTCGATGAGCCGCGAAACACATGCTAATTTGCTCTGCCGTATTTTTTGCGGTGGCTAAGCCAGGGAGTTGATTCTCGCTGAAGTATGCTGATTCACTGGTTTCCGAATTGCTTTCAAAGTGGCCACTCAAGTAGGTACAAGCTACAAATACCTTACAAACCCCATAGGGATAAATAGGCTGATTGTGCTTGGCTCTATCCTGAAT
Source organism: Streptococcus penaeicida (assembly GCF_002887775.1). Classification (GTDB taxonomy): domain Bacteria; phylum Bacillota; class Bacilli; order Lactobacillales; family Streptococcaceae; genus Streptococcus; species Streptococcus penaeicida. The sequence goes on from NZ_LOCM01000033.1 coordinate 105,408, forward strand.
AGCAATAATAAAATCAGCCTTCACATCAATACCGGCTTCTTCCTTGACTTCTTTAATGGTATTCTCTTCAATGGAAAGATTAGAGTCCACCCAGCCACCTGGCAAGGACCAGGTCCCATTCCTTTCCTTGACCAAAAGAATCTTGTCATCTTTGAAAATGGCTGCCCTGGTATCTAATTTAGGCGTTTGATAACCTACTTCATGGCAGAAAAGCTCTTTCATCTTAGGAAGGGGAATTTCCGTCTGCTCGGACATCATCTCAGCAGCAATATCCCTAATCTCCTGATAACGTTCCTGATCAAAGACATCCTTACTATAGAATAGTCCCGCCTGAGCCAAACTTTGTAACCTCGTGGCCCAATCCAACCACTTAGGATTTTCTTGCATAGCACACCTCCAAATCATTCATACTTTAAGTCTAACAAAATAAGTGGGAAAAGAGAATTACAAATTGATATATCAAAAAAAGCCTATTAAATAGGCTTTTAAAGTGTTTAATGTAAGAATTAAAGCATTTTGTTGTAGAATTTTAACGGTTTACAAATAGTGTAAATTTACAGCATCTAAGCATTGATAATACTGCTTTTTTATGTTTACAGTATAAAAATAAATATACTTAATTTTAACCCCAAACTTCACTAAAAACGGAACTAAAAATGACGAGTTCAGCAGGCAAGAAAAAGGCACCTATAAGGGTGTCTTTTTATATCACTTTGAAAGTTTTTCTTGAACTTGAATCCTAGCTTTCTCTAAATACTCTTTATTTTTACCAGTATCGATATGTTTCACTCGAGTTCTAATTAACATCATAGGATCTACACTATAACCAGTGAAATCTTTCTTTAATGAAGTTACTAATTTTGCAACGAAATAAAATCCTATTGCAGATTCTAAATCAAATTCTTCACTTTTACTGTTTTTAGAATTATTTGAACCTTGAGCCTCGTTACCCATATTAGATTCATAAATAAACTTCATCATTTCTGATAATATTTTTACGGTTTCTTCAGAGCCATACATCATTGTTTTCGATTGCATTTCGATAATAGTCGCTGGTTTTAGTTTTTTATTAAAGTTTTCTACATCAGCAAGCATACTCATCCAATCATTAAAAAGTTTATGGATTCCTACACCACTAATCTCCCTAAAATAAGCCTCTCTTTGAAGGTTAGATTGATTGTTGTTTCTTTTTTCCTCCAACTTCAGCTCTCTAGTTAGAGTTGGTAAGTCTTTTATATAGTAGATTATACCAATACCAACCAAAGATAGTATATATAATCCGATTGTTTTTATTTGCTCCATGTCTCCTCCAAATAACTTATTAACCTATTATCCCATACAACTGCTTAATTTACTATTCAAATTACAAATAAAAAAAAGCCCGTGAACTCTCTCTCTGATAGCATGGGCTCGTCTTTATTTAGATAAGTATATTATAATCTAAATATTTAAAAAATTCAATATATTCTAGGATTTTTGTTAATTAATTTTTATAAAACAATATTGCATATTTATTACAAGTCAAATGTATAGGGAGAAGCTCATTTATTTGGCTAATGGTAGATACAATATTAGAGACAGAGTATATTTTAGTATCAGTTGCAGTATTGCAAAAAGAAATATCTATGCTATAATTATTCAAAACGGGAAAATTATATATTCTCTCTCTCCATAAAAATAAATATATAATTATCCCAATTCTCCCGTTTTGCGCTCTTTATTTAGAAGAGTGCTTTTTTTATATTATAAAAGACATCTCTATTTAAGAAATGCCTTTCTGATTTCTATTGGTTTGAGTAGCTTTCGTTAACTATGTATATTTCACTATACCCTTTTATAGAACTTTTGTAACTTTTAGCTTCTTCTTCGGTAGTAAATTTTTTGATTATTTTATTAGATTGCCAACGACTACATTTTTTCTGTTCTCAATACTTCCCAATGCATTTTTTCTACTCCTATTAAGAAATAATAGACAGACTATAGCATAGCAAGTTTTAAACTTCAAATTTTTATATGAAAATAAATTAAAATGTTCGGAAAAAATATGTAACAAAGAACTTAGTCACTTACTGGTACGAAGATGGTCTATCCGTAATTTCTTCAATTTAATATTTTTATGAACGACACGATTGTGCAACAATTAAAAATTTTAAAAGTTAATATTGACTATTTATTTTTTAATATATAATAATTTCAGACAGATTAAAAACTTTCCATTAGTTCTGTTAGTTTTTTGAACCTCTTTTGCAAACAGGAAGAGTGAAAAAAACGGTAAAACTTCGGGTTTATACCCACTTTTCGATTGCGTGATTTAATTATCACGCTTTTTTCTTCATAAAAAAACCACTTAAAATCAAGTGGTTCATATATTATCTATCTGCAAGTAAATCGCGAATTTGGACAAGAAGTTCTTCTTGTGTATATTCAGCAATACCTTCTTCCTCTTCTTGTTTTCTGTAAGACATCGCTTTATTAGCAGCCTTAACAACGAAGAATAAAGTTGTACCAACAATTAGGAAATTGATAACAGCAGCAATAAAGCTACCGTATTTAACACCGTTCCAAGCTAATTCAGCGATGTTTGAAACACCTGCAGCTTTGAGAACTGGATTTAAGATAAGTGGTGTTACCACGTCAGCAACTAATGAATCGATGATAGCTTTAAATGCAGCACCAATAACGACGGCAACAGCTAAATCTAAGACATTGCCTTTAAACAAAAATTCTTTTAATTCTTTAATCATAAGAACACCTTTTCCTTTTTTGCTTTTCTCTAGTAAGCTCTAGCACAACCAAAATATAAGTCGTATTGTTATGGCTATTATAAACAATTTTTAACAATAAAGAAAGAAGTTTTTAAAAAAACATAGTATTCGCTTAGGAGAAACACTTTTTTCTAACAAAGTTAACCACTGTTAATTAGTGGTTGTTTTTATTCTTTATGCTATACTGAACGAGTAGAGGCAATTTCCTCATTAATTAGCTTAGTGAAAATGAACTTTCCGTATAAATGTTGCCTCTGCATTTCAGCTATTCATTTAGCTGATTTTTTTATGCTCTAAAACAGGTATGTTTTTCACTCATATTTTTTAAAGAAAGTTGTTGAAACAATGATTATAGAGACCAAGCCCCATTGTAAAATCTGGGAAAATTGCGCAGTGTAAGAAGACACTTCATATTGGCTCTCTTAAGGCTCATACGTGGGGCGGGGTGTTATTTTAAATAGCACGTTCGATATATTAATCATAAAATGCTAAACGCTCGTAGAAACGCTCCTATGGACGATTGGAGGCTATTTACAAATAGGTAGTCAAATTGTACAATAATAAAAAAACAGAATTGTGAACTCTCTCTCTCTCCTAAAGATTTTGAAACATGTTCACTTTTTTACTCCATACTAGTTTTTTTCCGTGCCCCTAGCGCGGTTTTTTAGTTACCCTTTGGGGTAGTATAACGGGTAAAAAATGCCAACAAACGCCTAAAGTATAGACTTTTAATTTTGTCAAAAGTTTTAAAAAAAGGGAAATATTGCACAGAATTGACCGCGTTCTTTTGTTTAAACTTAATCATAGCCCCGATAAAAAGAAGTGGGGTACTCTGGTACTATACTATGAAATTCTATGAAATAAAGTTAAGTATCTATACCAAAATAATAGCATAATAATACTATTGTATGATTTAGATAATACAAAAATAGTTCCGGTTGTTTCCGATAACTAACCAATGAAACAGAATTGATTTTATTATACTGTGAGAGGCTCTAGCTTTCGTTCTAAGTCGCTTGAATAGTTATCTGATATGGATTAATAAATATGCCTCATATCGCTTTATATGGATGATAAAAGGAAGCAACTGAAGTTACTTCCTGTCTTAACCTATATTATTTAACCTCTCACAAATGCTCTTAATCGCTCGTCTTTTTTTATTAAATATTTTTGACTGACTAATTTCAAATTGGTCAGAAATCTCTCCCCATGATTTACCGAGTACATACCAACTATGAAGAATTAATCTTTCTTCGGGGTCATCAACCATTGAAATATATTCAACTATCTTATTTCTTTCAGTAATCAAGTCTTGTATCTGGTCAAGGATATTATCTTTCATGCCAAGCGTATCTACTACTTTGTTTTCAGTTCTATTTGATAGGCTAGTCTTAACTTTTGAGTTTGTCAATACTGATTTGGAAAAGATTCCATCTTCAATATATTGCAATTCAAGATTTAGGTTTTTAATCATTTTATCGTACCCAGATATCTTTTTGAGTTCTTTCTTTAATTCATCCTCTGTCAAATGGACTAACACTCCCTTTCCAAAATCAACTGCAAGCGTTCAATAGCTTGCTTTTTTAGTTTAAAGAATTTGTTCCTGTGTCTGATATCTAACTTATCCATTGCCTCATCATTAGTTAAGTCATTGCAGTACAAAGTGAACAATATCATATATTCTAAATGATCTAACTTATTTAAGATTTGCAGAATCTCTCCTTTTCGGTCTAAAAGCTCACTTATCAATTGTTTATTGTAATCAGTTGTATCAATAATACTGACAAGCTTATCTTCCTGACTGTATGGAGTACCACCTTTGACCTTGGTATCTGAATAAGTTGGACTTTTAATCAAGCTCTTTCTGGTCGCCTCGATATCTTCTTTTAGTAACTGAATCTTTTTGGGAATGTATTTCAATTCGTTCAATAATTCTTTTGCATCGTCATCCAATAATTAGACCTCCTGATTATTATTTTTAGTAAAATTTGTTAGAACATGTTAGTATTTAAATACTACATATCAATAAACAAAAAGCCTTATAAACCGCTATTTTACTAGAGTTTTAGGCAATTTGGTTCAATAAAAATTTCAATTGCTAGGTTTCTAAATCCTAACGTGTGAAAAAATGTACAGTACAGCGGGAAGCTCGGAAACCGAACGGGGTGGGGTAGGTATGCCCCCTTTGTCGTCAATCTTCGAACTTCCATAAACATTTAAAATATTTTTTTTATTTTTTTTTAAAATAAATGTATCGTACTTGTATTGTCAGCTATCAGATTCTTCCCTTGAACTCTAGCCAGTCTTCCCAGAAAACAAGGTATCTACTTTCAAAGGTTCCCGTTGTTCCATCTTCAAACTCTACCATCCATCTTAAGAATGGTGCATATTGTATCTGTGCTGGTTTGATTACAGTTCCTTTTAAGCCACGTTTATTTCCAAACATTATCGTAGTGACCTCATCGCCCTTGCGGATGCTATTGAAGTAATCAGTTGAAAATTTTTGCATGTCACTCACCCCATCGGCTATTGATGCCCGTTAGCATGGACTTGATACCAGATTCAACCTTTAATGTCTCCTCTGTCTTATAGTCTCCCCCTTTTTCCCATTGCTTTTCAAGTTCCTTGATGTGTTCCTCTTGCTTTGATTGTGCCAACTTTTCTTTTTCATCAAGCTCTTTCTGCATGGTCTTTGCTAACAACCCTTGTAATTTATCGTTTTTAGCATCACGTTTGGCACGCTCACGTTCTGCTCTCTCGTTAACTAGACGGACACGCTCTGCCTCTTTCTCTGCAATATTATGTTCAGCTTTCTCGGAAAGCTCTGCATACCAGCTATTTAAATCTTTAGTTTCGTTTTCCATTGCTTAGTCCTCTTTCTCTGGATTCATATAAGTATTTTTAACGTATTGATCATAGTAAGAATAAACAAAGTGCTTATTCGTTCTTGTATAGATTGGCCAATCAAACCAGCGCATAGCTCCGCTTTTATCATGCTTATAAGATTCATCTTCTTTGACAATATCATGACTCAATACCTTATATAGTCCATCTGTTTTGATACCGAGCTCAATTGACTTATCAGCAAGTTTCTTAAGCTCTAACAACAGTTCCTTAGCTTTATCCATTAGCTTATCTTGTTCAGCATCAGCAACAGCTTCAAGTTGGTCAAGAGTAGGGAAGAAGTCGTCTTTCTCAATTAATGGTTTATTGATAACTTTATCCAGTTTGCTGTAGTTCATTTCATTAGATAAGTTCAGGACTTCAATTTCTTTTTTGATATCAATATAATCTTGTGCATTACCTTTATCCTCTGCCACTTGTAGACGATGGTTAGCGTCATCAAGTTTTGCATTTGTTTCTTCAATCTGTTTTTCAACTTCAGATTTTACCTTTGCATCTTTAGCAATTAGTTCTTTAAAATGTTTGTCAAATTCGTTTAGTGTTTTCATGTTTATAATTTTCCTTTTTCTTTTATAATATTTTAGTTAGTTTAAGTGGTATAATCATCTCGAAAGGAGGTGATTAGATGGCAGGCAATCAGCATGTTGTTCCAAATCCAAACGGTGGATGGAGCGTTAAAGGCGAAGGTAATAAGCGAGCTACAAAAGTCACAGATACCCAAGCTGATGCAATTAAAGTTGCTACTGATATCGCAAAGAATAACAGTAGTGAAGTATTAATTCATGGTAAAAATGGTCGTATTAGAGAGCGTAATACTTTCGGTAACGATCCTTTTCCACCTAAAGGTTAATTGTTAGCTGGAATTAGTTTAACAATATATCCATTAGCAGTTATCACATTATCGGTCGTGATTTCTGCTATTTTTTTACCTTTTTTGTTTTCTACAATTAACTGTATATAATTATTACTATTTAGAATTTTATTGTCATTCATTATTTTTTCTCCCTTTAAATGCAACCCTACCAGTTGGCTCACGTTTTACCTCGTGATAGGGTTACTAGTTTCCCACTGTACTTGATTATTAGATCAATGGCATCACTCCTTTCAATAATGGAGTGTTACTTAGATTCCTGATAGGTAATAAATGCAGTTGTTCTTAGGCATTCGTGTTTCCCTATCCACGTTTCAATGTAGTTAACTGATACAAAGTCCTTATCTGCTATGAAGTCATTGACCAGCTTGTCTAGTGTAGTTTTGTTTGTGTACCATTAGTGCGTTTGAGTGATTATCTTAGTTTTTAGTTGCATTGGATACCTCAACGTTTTCTAGGATAACCTGCTCATATCCAGTAGCAAGAACTTTCATTGCAGTTTCGTTGGTGAACTCGTGTTTACTCCATTTAACTAACACATGTTGCACTCCGCTAAAGAAGTTAAGAATTGCATTAAGCTTAATAGTCTTATTCTCGTCCAATTCCAAACTGGCGTTCTCAATTTGTTCTTTTGTTAATATATCTTTCATGTTTTCTCCTTGTTTGTAGGAAAAATCCTACAATATAATTTTATTCCTACATCGAAATCAATTGATACATAAGGGATAAGGAGCAACTTGTAGGAAAATAGGAAAAATTTTGCTCAAACTTTTTATATACACATAATGTTTTTTTTGTATCTTTCTATAAATGTTTTTTAAAAAATCATTATTTTTCCTACAAATGTTCTGCAAAGTCAGTAGTGTCAATGCTTTTGAACATAGGAAATAATTCCTACATGTCCTACAATTTTTCCTAAAACTCATCTATATCAATCGTTTAGAAAGTAGGAAAAATTTCGTGAAATTCCTACTCCATTTCCCAACCACTAGTAACTTTGCTCCCAAAATTTATACTTTTCTTGTATTCCCAACCATCTAAATTATCAAGAAACAGTTTTGCTTTGGTCTTGATTTTCTTTTGGTCATAGTCGGTTGAGAACACCTCCGAAACCATATCTCTGATATTAACCCTGTCTCTTGGAGTATCGCCAACCCATTCTATTTGATCGTTTGCATCTCGGTATGCAGTACCTTTTTCTTCAAGGTCGTAATAGTAATTTCTTCGATTTATTGCAGTTACAGACTTACTGTAAAAATCAGATGGAATATAAGTTTCAAGATACCAGTTAATGCGCTCGGTAATATCATCAACATATTTGTACTTCTCACGCTCGATGGCAATGAGTTTACCTTCTTTTTCGTATTCATCATAATAGAGTTTGTCATTTTTATAATAAGCTCTATAATAATTTCCCCAAATTGCAGTTAAATCATCTTCTGTAATTTTTTTTAGTTGCTCTTCATCTGCATAGTGAACTTTAACTGGTAGAAATCTACGGTCTCCAGTTGCATCTCCCAAATGCTGGGTATGATTAGTGGTTCTTGTGTAGACAAAATCAACATGTACTCGCTTTGTCGCACGTCCGTATGGTGGTCGATATGAAAGTTTAGTTCTTGTGATAGCACGCTTCACTTCTTCGAATGTACTTTTTTTAGTAGCGACTAATTCATCGTCATTTACTACCCAAGCGCCAACCATTTTTAGTAGGTCGTCTTTTCCACTAAAAGTTTCAATTTCTTCATAGTAACCCAAGAAAATTTGTCTCAAAAAATTTGTTTTGCCTGCTCCCTGTTTCCCAACCAAGTCTAGGCAATAATCAAAGCGTATAGATGGCTCTAATATCCTTGCGATTGCTCCTCGAAAGAACAAATCAAACACAATACGATTGTATTCTGTATCGTCAACATTGAGGTATTTTTGAATAATTGGAAAAGGATCAGTATCAGGTGCATTAATTCTGGCTTGAGTTAGAAAAGCCTTTATTGGGTTGGTTGGATGCTGTAATGCAATAACTTCTACCTCATCTGCCACTTCATTGGATTTATAGTCAACATAATAAGTATTACTGATATAACCTGCAATCTGATTGCTTACAGTATCATCAAAATAGCCTTTTTCTATCTTTATATTTTCCATCAAGTTTCTATCATCTCTGATTTCAATTTCATGGGTATTTTGATTGAAACAGAATAAATAACTGAAGTTATCATCGTAACTAGTTAAAATTCTGGTGAGATTTGCTCTGCACTTTAAAACTTTATCTTTATCTGTTACTATCAGGCCTGGCCATTTTGAAATTTCAGTTACTTTTGATTTTTTCTTCTTTTTGCTTTCTATCACATCTGGTGTAATTAATTCAAGTTTTTCTATAATATCCGTCATTCTACCCCCTTATACATCTGATTCATCCTCTCTAAAAATAATGACAATAGTTCTTTGTTTGGTATCGTTAAATTAGTGAATAATTGGACAACTTCCTCATAAGAGTACCCACAAATGAAGAACATCTTCACAAAATTAATAACATCGCTTGGTTCTTTGATACCGTAAGCTATCCAATTATAAACTTGACCATTTATGACAACTCCAGCACCAACTCTTGACTTAGTTAATACTTGAGTTTCAATCTGATTCAATGCCTGCACAAGCTCTCTCTTAGCTATGCTAACTTTAAATGGTCTAACAAGTTCCCAACCGTCTGCTAGCAGTTGATTAAGTTGGTCGTGCTCTGAAATCTCAACCTTAACCCCTTTGTAAGTGTGATTGACTAATTCAACATTAGGCGGTTTCCAATAGGTCAACATGAGATGCTTACCTTTTTGTAACAATCGTGTCGGATTGTCTTTCAAGAATGAGAACGCAGGCAATACTTCAGCATTTATTTGTAAGTTAATCATCTGCATAAGTTAGCCCTCAACACCAAGAAAAGCCAAGATGTCAGACACTTTATAGAATTTTGTTCTTGTCTCTTCCAAAGGTGGCACGAATGATTTTAAGCCATACAATTCCCATTTTTCGATGGTGGGAGTTGAAATCCCTAATTCTTCTTTGAGTTGCTTTCTAGTTATCAAACCCAATAATTTAGGTTCAGGCTTTTGTAAATTATCGACTGCATCATTTACGATAGATGCAATTTGAATCTTCAAGTCTTGCTCTGTTTCATTGCTAAATAAGTTCATATATTGCACCTCCTAATGATGTTCAATCTGAAGAAATGCACCTTGACGGCTAGCAATTATAGTTTGTCTCAATTCTTCATTAGCTTTGATTAAGTCAGTGCATGCTTTCTCGTTGTCGTCACACGCTTTATTGAAGTCCTGTACGAAGTCTAGGGTTTGTTTGGATAATATCATTACTAATAAGATAACTGCGCTTATAATGAAGAATATGACGGCTTGAGAGGGTGTTAAGTTTAGTTCTTGCATTGCATTGCCTCCCTAAAAGTTAGTTCACGTTTAGCACCTCTTAACTGATAACTACCAACTAATTCAGCAAAATTATCTTGCTTCATCATTTCTTCTATTTCATCACGAGCAATGGCTTTGTTTGTAAAATAGTCGTCAAGGATATTGATTAAACCATTTGGATAATCGTTTTCTACTAAATAATCTCTAATTTCAAATACTTCATTTTGTTCCCGTTTCATTTTCGTTTTCTCCATTTGTATTGTTGTCTCCAGTTATAAGATACTGGCAAACTCCCGTTGTAGCTTGACCTTGTGTGATATATATAGTACAATTACTATATAAATAAAATTACTAACGCCCTGATTATCTTGCTTGCCTGCTGATAATTTGTGCTTAGTATTCTGTGATTTAAAAGCCTTTTCCAGTCGCCAAACTTTGGAGGCTTTTTTTGTTCGAATTTCCAGAATCCGTTATGTTCGAACTTTTTTTTGTAAAAAAAATATAACCCAATTTCTGTGGTATCAATATTTAGTAAGTAAGTTGCTTTATCAATATCAGATTGTTTCCAAATTGTTTTATTATTTAATTTATCCGAGATGCTGTCCGCACTAAGATTCATAGCAGTTGCGAACTTTTCTCTTGTATTAAATTTTTCAACAATTTTACCAAGTAATCTTGAGTAGTCAAATTCTTCTTTCATAGTTTCTCCTTTCTAATTCCGTTCTATTCGAACTTTATATTTTAATTATACCAGATGAAATTTTTTTTGCAAGAGAAAAATCTGATTTGTTCGAACTTTTTTCTTGTACAAATTCTGACTTTCATTTATACTATAAAGTGAGGTGACTATATGAAAAAATACACTACAGCACAGAGGCTAAAGCAATTAATGGACGAGCGTGGGTTAAAACAAGTAAAAATTTTGGAGATGTCCAAACCATATCAAGAGGAACTTGATATATATATGTCAAAAAGCTCACTTTCTGAATATGTAAGTGGGAAGTCGAACCCAGATCAACGAAAGCTTACATTATTAGCTAGAACATTAGGTGTAGACGAAACTTGGTTAATGGGTTATGAAGTAGATAAAGAAAGGGGCATGCTTGAAATTCTAGAAAATGTCGTCTTGAAATCTAATAAGGCTAATAAACAAATTGTAGAAGATGGTCGCAGACAATTCTTAATGCTTGTAGGGGATAAATCCTTAGTTAAAAAGTTTGAAAAGGAAATTAGGGATAATTATATAAATATAGGTAAAACAAATCCATCTTATAGAAGAATTGATGAATGGACTGAAAAATGGCTAGACTCGTTTTACACTACATTTTATTTTGCAGAGGCTCATACTAGGACATTAATTGCAAGATATTATATTATACCTTCCGAAAAAAGAGAACCTGTCGACATTCTCTTGAACTCACTTTCGAATTATTTAATTGAAGATACACAATTAGAATCTATTTACGGAGTTAGTGGTACAGTCCACATAGAAGAAGACTAACCCCTGACCGTAATTGTCATTAAACTATAAACCAATCTAACGCCCTGATGCTTGCCTGCTGATGTTAGAAAGGTTTTAAAATGAAAATTACAGAATACAAAAAGAATAATGGTACTATCGTTTACCGTTCACAAGTTTATTTAGGTATCGATGTTGTTACTGGTAAGGAAATAAAGACTAGATTAACCGCTCGTACTAAGAAAGAACTCAAACTGCTAGCAAAGCAAAAACAAAACGAGTTCATAAGAAATGGATCTACAGTCCATAGTGAAATTAAAATCAAAAGCTACAAAGAACTTACTGACTTATGGTGGAATAGTTACAAGAATACTGTGAAACCAAACACGGTTGGCAGTGTCTCATTGCTACTTAAAAACCATATTATCCCAACTTTTGGAGACTATAAGCTTGATAAGATAACAACTCCATTAATTCAAAATAAGGTCAATAAATGGGCAGATAAAGCCAATAATAATGAGTCTGGTGCTTTTGCTCACTACGACAAATTACATGCTTTAAACAAGCGTATATTGCAATATGGAGTAACTATGCAACTGCTGGATAATAACCCAGCATTAAACGTTGTCTTGCCTCGTAAGAAAAAGAGAGAAAAAACTAGTCTGAAGTATTTTGATAATACTGAATTGAAAAAGTTCCTTGATTATTTGGATGGTCTTAATCAATCAAATTACAGACATCATTTTGAAGTTACTCTATACAAGTTTTTATTGGCAACTGGATGCAGAATAAATGAAGCTTTGGCTTTAAGTTGGTCTGACATTGACCTTGAGAGCTCAAGTTTATCCATTACAAAGACACTTAACCGTTATGTTGAAGTAAATACCCCTAAGTCACAAGCTAGTATCAGAACTATTGATATAGATAAGGCTACCGTCCTAATGTTAAAACAATACCGAAACAGACAAAGGATTCAAGGTCTTGAAATTGGACTTGTACCAGATATTGTTTTCTCTGATTTTATTAATAAGCATGTTAACGATCAGACGCTTTATACAAGACTAAGAACACACTTCAAACGAGCTGGGGTTTCCAATATTGGATTCCATGGCTTTAGGCATACACATGCAACCTTACTTTATAATGCTGGTATTGACCCTAAGACTCTCCAACATCGACTTGGTCATTCTACAATCTCAATGACATTGGATACTTATTCTCACTTATCAAAAGAGAACGCAAAAAAAGCCGTCTCATTTTTCGAAACGGCAGTTAATTCACTATAACTCAGCTAAAATCGAAGCTAAGTGTAAAATATCAAAAGTTAACATCAAAAAAAGCCTATTAAATAGGCTTTTAAAGTGTTTAATGTAAGAATTAAAGCATTTTGTTGTAGAACTCAACGACAAGTGCTTCGTTGATTTCTGGGTTGATTTCATCACGTTCAGGAAGGCGAGTTAATGAACCTTCAAGTTTTTCAGCGTCGAATGATACGAAAGCTGGGCGTCCAAGAGTTGCTTCAACAGCTTCAAGGATTGCAGGTACTTTCATTGATTTTTCGCGAACTGAGATCACTTGACCAGCTTCAACACGGTATGAAGGGATATCAACACGTTTGCCATCAACAAGGATGTGTCCGTGGTTAACGAATTGACGTGCTTGACGACGAGTAGTTGCAAGACCTAGACGGTAAACAACGTTGTCAAGACGACGTTCTAAAAGAACCATGAAGTTGAAACCAAGAGTTCCTTCTTTGATTTTAGTAGCTTGTACGAACAAGTTACGGAATTGTTTTTCACCTAAACCATAAGAAAAACGTAATTTTTGTTTTTCAGCAAGTTGTAAACCGTACTCAGAAAGTTTGCTACGGTTGTTAGGACCGTGTTGACCTGGTACGTAGTTACGACGTGCTAATTCTTTACCTGTACCTGTTAGGGATAAACCTAAACGGCGTGATTGTTTCCATGATGGACCAGTATAACGTGACATATTAAATGTCCTCCTCTAATGAATTTGAGGAAATAACTGTTTGAAAAATCCTGATTCGTGCAGGGGGTTTTCGCCTAAACAGCAAAGGTTACTTGAATAGATAACCACCTGTTGACGAGCTTCATATTTTTCTGCTATTATTTCGCACAAAGTATATTATAACATCTTTAAAGGCTTCTGTAAATCACTTTTTTAATATTTTAAATATCAATTTTTCTTGGAAATAAAAGAGTTTTCCTCAATTTCTTGGCTCAACGAAAAAACAACCCACTGGGTTAACTCGCTCTCAAATTTTAAGGCTCGTTTAAAAACCAGTCCACTCTGTGGCGTTTCGCTGACAATTGCTTGGCTCAACGAACAAAGAGCCCACCTCAGTTGCGTCTCGCTTACCAATTTCTTGGCTCAACGAAAAAACAACCCACTGGGTTGTTTTTTTAATCCATATATCTAATCAATGTTTTTTCGGTTAGGATGTCTGAATAGGTGTAAGACTCCACGTAAGTGTTGTTGTAGCCTCCTGGTTGGTCTGCGTTGTCATTGTATTCAATGATAAACAAGGAGCTGTAAACTTCGATTAAACGACCAATTTTATTTTTTTCTCGTTTACGGCCATTTTCCAAGGTTAATTCTACTAATTGACCTTCGTGGGCTTTGATTTCTTCTTTGATTTTCTTCATCTTGGCAACATCTGCAAATGCATCACTCATAATTTTATCCTCTTATCTCTCTTCAAATTGGGCAATTGTTGAAAACTTGTTATATTCTTTTTGGAACATCAGTTTGACGGTACCACGCGCACCAGACCGGTTTTTCTCCAAAATAACTTCAATAGTGTTATCTTCAATTGCATCTTCAGGGTCTTCCCCTTCTTTACGGTAGTAATCGTCACGATATAAAAAGGCAACGATATCGGCATCTTGTTCGATAGATCCTGATTCACGGATATCTGACAAAACAGGACGTTTATCTTGACGCTGTTCCACACCACGGGAAAGCTGACTTAGGGCAATAACAGGAACTTTGAGTTCTTTGGCCAAAATTTTTAATTGGCGAGAAATATCTGAAACCTCTTGTTGACGGTTTTCTGGCTTGGTTCCCGTAATTAACTGGAGATAGTCGATCACGATAAGTCCAAGGCCACCTTCAATTTCCTGCGCTAATTTCCGCGAACGTGCTCGAATTTCAGTAATCTTAATCCCAGGAGTATCATCGATGTAGATTGGCGCCTCTGCCAAAGCTCCTTGGGCAATAGTCACATTGTTCCAATCTTGCTCTGTCAACTGACCTGTTCTCAAGCTATGAGAATCAACCATCCCTTCTGCCGCCAACATCCGGTCAACTAAACTTTCTGCACCCATTTCTAATGAAAAAATAGCTACCGCTTGTTTTTGCTTAGTCCCCACATTCTGAGCAATGTTCAGAACAAAAGCAGTTTTACCAACTGCAGGCCGAGCTGCTAAAATAATGAGTTGATCAGGGTGTAAACCTGTTGTAATCTTGTCAAGGTCTCTAAAGCCTGTTGGTAAACCAGTAACATCCGTTGTTTGCTTAGACCTGATTTCAAGGTTTTCATAATTAACTTTTAAAACATCAGAAATTTTTCTAAAGCCACTACGATTACTATGCTCATTGATTTCAATCAAGGCTTTTTCAGCGCCAGCAATAATATCTTCTGAATCTGAGGAACCTTCATAGGCTAGGTTGACAGTATCTGTCAACCTAGAAATGATATCTCGCAACATAGCCTTCTCAGCAACTATTTTAGCGTAGTACTCAGCATTGGCACTGGTTGGTACACTATTGACAAGTTCGACAATGTAAGACAAGCCACCAATGTTCTGTAAGTCACCTTGGTCATCTAAAATGGTACGAACAGTCGTTGCATCAATAGCATCATTGCGATCACTGAGGGTAATCATTGCCCGAAAAATAATTTTATGTGAATATTTATAAAAGTCGTCAGGACCAACAAATTCACGAACAGTAATTAGTTTGTCCGGCGAAATAAATATTGAGCCTAGGACAGACTGTTCTGCCAACAAATCTTGCGGCTGAACCCTTAATTCTGGTACTTCAGGCAATTTTTACGCCTCCTTTTCTAAATCAATTTGTTAACTAGGCTTGATCAACTTTCAATTTTATTTCAGCCTTAACTTCTTTATGTAATTTAACTGGAACCTCGATGAGTCCAATTGCTCTAATAGGATGGTCCATTTCAATATGTCTTTTATCAACAGTAATATTAAATTGTTTTTTCAATTCTTCTGAAATTTTCTTAGCTGTGATTGAACCAAAAGTACGTCCGTCTGGACCAACTTTTTCACTGAAAACAACCAATGTTTTATCATCTTCTAAGGCTTTTTTAGTTGCCTGAGCTTCAGCTAAAATTTCAGCTTGAGCCTTTTCTTCAGATTTTTGTTTTCCTTTTAGCTCACCGATTGTTTGGCTTGTTGCTTCTTTAGCCAGATTTTTCTTAATTAAAAAGTTTTGGGCGTAGCCATTAGGTACTTCTTTAATCTGGCCTTTTTTTCCTTTACCTTTAACATCTTCTAAAAAAATAACTTTCATTTATTCTACCTCACTTGTTTCTCTTATGGTGTTCTCAATTGTCTCAATCAACAATTGTTTCACATCATCAAACTTCATATTTTCAATTTGACAAGCTGCTAAGTTAAAGTGACCACCGCCACCTAATTTTTCCATCATACGTTGAACATTGATTTTACTTCTACTTCGAGCCGAAATGACAAATCTATCCTCTTTAACCTGAACCATGGCAAAACTAGCTTCGACTCCTGCCATTGACAACATGGTGTCAGCTGCTTTACTAGCGATAACATTGGAGTAAAGTTGATTTTCAATACCAGTACCGACAATAATGTTGTCACAAATTTTTTGGCCTCTAAGAATAATTTCATTAACTTGCTTATACTCTGTAAAGTCAGTAGCTGAAATTTGTTGAATTTCCACACTGTCACTTCCTTTATTACGAAGATAACTAGCAACGTCAAAAGTCCTGCTTGTAACCCGCGTAGAGAAGTTTTTCGTGTCTAACATAATTCCAGCCATCAAAATACTTGCTTGAATTTTACTTAGTTTTTTCTTATCATTCTGGAATTGAATCAATTCTGTCACTAACTCAGCTGCACTACTTGCACCACTCTCAATAAAGGTCAAGATGGCATTTTCAGGGAAATCATCATCTCGGCGATGGTGATCGACGACGATAACATCTTCAAACATATCGTAAAATTCTTTTGATAATGTCAATGATATTTTAGAGTGGTCAACCATGACCAAAAGTGAATTCTTAGTGACGAGTCTCATTGCGTGTGAAACACTTATCAAGCGTGTTTTACCGTCAGCTTGTAATCGCTCAATAGCTCTTTCGATATCGTGTCCCAACTCATCAGGATCATAGACTGCGAAGCTATTCTCAATAATATTACCCGCAAAGAATTGCATCCCGACTGATGCCCCTAAGGCGTCCATATCAAGCCGTTTATGGCCGATAATAAAGACATTATCAACAGTTTTTATGCGGTCAGAAATGGCAGTCATCATTGCCCTTGTCCGTGTCCGAGAGCGTTTAACAGTAGAGACAGAGCCTCCACCAAAGTAAATCGGATTTTTACCTTCCTCGTTTTCTCGGATAACCGTTTGGTCTCCACCGCGTACCAAGGCAATGTTGAGATTTTCTAAAGCAACTTGACCAATTTGGTCATGGAATTTTTGACCAAAAGAGATTCCCATACTTAAGGTTAAGCGTAATTGTTTTTCCTGAGCTTCTTTCCTAAAGGTTTCTAAAATAGCAAACTTATTATCCATTAATTCTTTCAAATTTTGATAGTCTGTAAAGAAATAATAGCGGTCCATATTGACACGACGATAGAAAATATGTCGTGTATCCATGAAATTAGCGATAAAGTTAGCAACAAAACTATTCACTTTTGAAATATCAGCATCTGTAAGATTGTCAGTAATCTCATCATAATTATCAATGGAGATAATACCAACAACAGGTCTTAGCATGCTGGCATCCACTGTTTGACGGTTACCAATAAATGCATCAAAGAAGTAGAAAACACCAGCAGCCTCATCAAGATAAGAAGTGTAACGGTTGCCTGAAATCTCAAAAGTTTGTGAAATTTCTCCTTGACGTTTATCTGTCAATATTTTCTGGATAGCTTGATCCTGAAAAACACCTTCTTCACTTGTGAAAATTAATTCTGCGTAGGGATTAAACCACTCGACTAAGTTATTTTCTTTATCAAACTGAATCACACCGACAGGCATCTTATCCAACAAGGATTTTAAGTTGTTTTCAGTTTGTTCGTTTAATAATTCAATATGATCTAAATCGGATAATTCATAGACCTTTTTTTGATACCAAAGTAAGGACATGCTAAATAAGAGCACAAGAAAAATAGCAAACAAAGTTAAAATTTTTGATTGCATGAATGCTACACAAAGTGCTAATAATCCAAATAAAGTTAACCCCATCAACATAAGATGGATGGTTTCAAAACGAAATCTTTTCATCCTATAACCTCTTAAGCAAATATTATACCACAAAAAAGCCCTGAAAAACAGAGCTGTATGTGTCTGATAAGGTTACATTTTCATGACTTAAGGCATCTTTCTTCTAGCCTTACCATTTCCTTCGATGTAAACCATAAGAATTGAAATATCCGCAGGATTAACCCCTGAAATCCGACTAGCTTGACCAATCGTTTCTGGGTTAATTTTCTTGAATTTTTGACGGGCTTCAGTGGCAATAGAATCAATAGCATCCCAATCGATATTTTTGGGAATCCGCTTCTCTTCCATCCGTTTCATTTTTGCAACTTGATCCAAGGCTTTATTAATATAACCTTCGTATTTAATTTCTGTCTCAAGAAGCTCAATAATTTTCGAATCCAAATCTTCACTTGCTGGGCCAACAAAAGAGACGGCAGTCGCATAATCGATTTCTGGACGACGCATAAATTCTTTAGCCGTCATCGCATCTGTCAATGGCTTAAAACCTAAGGCTTGAACCTGTTCATTAGTTTCTTTGATTGGTTTTAACTTGATACTATTTAGTCTCTTCAACTCTGTATCAAACTGATTTTTCTTAATCTCAAAACTTGCCCAGCGCTCATCATCAACCAAACCAATCATACGTCCAATTTCAGTTAGACGCATATCAGCATTGTCATGACGTAAAATCAAGCGATACTCAGCACGAGATGTCAACAGACGGTATGGCTCTAATGTCCCTTTGGTCACCAAATCGTCGATCATAACCCCGATATAGGCATCACTTCTTTTGAGAATTAGTTCCGGTTTACCTTGCACTTTCAGAGCAGCGTTGATCCCGGCTACAATCCCTTGCCCTGCAGCTTCTTCGTAACCAGATGTCCCGTTGGTCTGACCAGCTGTAAAGAGGCCAGAAATAACTTTGGTCTCAAGCGTTGCGCGAAGTTGATGAGGAAGGACAATATCATATTCAATGGCATAACCAGTCCGCATCATTTCGGCATTTTCTAAACCTTTAATCGAGTGAATCAGTTCTTTTTGAACATCTTCTGGTAAACTGGTTGACAAACCTTGAACGTAAACTTCCTCAGTGTCTCGTCCTTCCGGTTCTAAGAACAATTGATGGCGCTCTTTGTCGGCAAAGCGGACAATCTTATCTTCAATAGACGGACAATAACGTGGACCAACACCCTTTACAATACCTGAAAACATTGGAGCACGGTAGAGGTTTTTATTGATAATATCGTGACTGTTTTGATTGGTATAAGTCAACCAACATGGAATTTGATCTTGTAAGTAATCCTCATCTTTAGACATAAATGAAAAATGATTAGGTTTACTATCTCCAGGTTGAATTTCTGTTTGATCATAATCAATTGACGATGCCTTGACACGTGGAGGTGTTCCAGTTTTAAAGCGACCAATTTCAAGCCCAAGTTTTTTTAAGTTATCTGCCAAAGTTACAGAAGCTAAACTATTGTTAGGACCTGAAGAATATTTCAATTCTCCTAGAATAATTTCACCGCGTAAAGCAGTCCCAGTTGTCACAATAACGGCTTTCGCAGCAAACTTTTGACCCGTCGCTGTCAAGACACCGACAACTTGATTGTCTTCAACTAAGACATCATCAATCATGCTTTGACGCAGGGTCAGATTTTCTTGCTTTTCAACCGTATGTTTCATCTCACGAGCATATAAAGTTTTATCAGCTTGTGCTCGTAAAGCACGGACAGCTGGACCTTTCCCTGTATTCAACATTTTCATTTGAATATAGGTTTTATCAATATTCTTGCCCATCTCACCACCGAGTGCATCAATTTCACGAACAACAATTCCTTTTGCTGACCCACCAATCGACGGATTACAAGGCATAAAAGCAAGCATATCTAAATTAATTGTGGCAAGCAATGTTTTACAACCCATACGGGCAGCAGCTAAACTCGCTTCAACACCTGCGTGACCTGCACCTACAACAATAACGTCATAGGATTCTGTAAATTCATGTACCATTTTTTTCCTCTTTTACTTATTAATAACGTGTTTTAATTGACCATTCCAATTTGGCAACTCCGTTTTCAAAAATTCTGGAACCAAATCAATTTCATCCAGTTTGTTTATCTCAACCCATTCACAGACTTGAACTTTAGAACCTTCTTGCATTTTCAAGTCTGGTTCTTCCTTTGGAGAAACGATATAATGAAATTCAATATTGTGCCAGCTTACATCTTCTTCGAAAAAATAATTTTCGACGATAAATGCTAATCTATCAATTACAACATCAATACCAACTTCTTCCTTTGTTTCACGTGAAACAGCACTTTCGGTTGTTTCCCCTATTTTTACAGCCCCACCTAATGGATAATAGCGATTATTGCTATCCTTTGTTAGAAAGATTTTCTCATCTTTTATAATCAAAGCAGTCGCTCTAACAGAAGCTACAATATTGTTTAACTTATTTCTAAAATCTAAATCCACAATTTTCTCCTAAAATAAGCAGAAAAATAGCCAAAACCCTCGAAAACTGTACGCCAAAAAGACTTACAATTTCCATGAGCTTTGACCATCATTGAAATATGTTATTAGTATTTTATCAAAATGACTTAAATTGTCAAATATAATTTTAAACAATTCTGTCAATTTAGTTGACAGAGTTGTTAAGATTATTGACGATTATGTAAATTTATTGTCAACGATACATATTAATTTTTCAAGATTCAGATGTCTTAAATATATTGACAGGCTTCTCCATCTTTAAATGCCATGTCAATCATTCCACCACCTAAACATTCATCTCCATCATAAAAGACAACTGCCTGACCTGGAGTGATAGCACGTTGTGGCTCCGCAAAAATAACTTCTGCCTTATCACCTTTAACATGGACTGTAACTTTTGAGTCAGGTTGTCGATATCGGAATTTTGCTGTGCATTCTATAGTGAATTCTTCAGGCATTTGACGTGTAAAGTGAATTGTTGATGCCTTCAGACTCGTTGACATTAATGATTCATGATAGAATCCTTGTCCGACATACAAGATATTTTCTTTAAGGTCTTTTCCGACAACGAACCAAGGTTGATTGTCACCACCATGTTGTCCTCCAATACCTAATCCTCCACGTTGACCAATAGTATAGTACATGAGTCCCGCATGTTCACCCATGTCACGTCCATCAACAGTCATCATTCTACCCTTTTGTGCTGGTAAGTATTGACTCAAAAATTGTTTGAAGTTCTTCTCACCGATAAAGCAAATACCAGTTGAATCCTTTTTTTTTAGCTGTAGCTAGTCCTGCTCGCTCTGCAATTTCCCGAACCTGAGGCTTTTGTAAGTGCCCCAAAGGGAATAAGGTTTTTTGTAATTGTTCTTGCGACAACTGACTTAGGAAATAAGTTTGATCTTTCCCATTGTCGGCACCTCGCAACATATGAACGATACCATCTTGATCACGGTCTACTTGCGCATAATGACCAGTTGCGACATAATCAGCACCTAAGTTCATAGCATAATCAAGAAATGCTTTGAATTTAATTTCTTTATTACACATAACATCTGGATTTGGTGTACGCCCTGCACGATACTCAGCCAAAAAGTATTCAAAAACTCTATCCCAATACTCTTTTTCAAAGTTGACAGAGTAATATGGAATACCAATTTGGTCAGCTACAGCTGCCACATCCTTATAATCCTCTGTTGCTGTACAGACACCGAATTCATCAGTATCATCCCAATTTTTCATGAAAACGCCAATGACATCATAACCCTGCTCTTTTAATAAAAGGCTGTTACCGATGAATCAACGCCACCACTCATGCCGACAACGACACGTGTTTTTGACTTATCTGTCATAAAAGTCTCCCATCTTTTCGTTTAACGTACGATTTGAAGGTCGTCGTTTTCAAAAGTCGATTTGAAGGTCGATTTTGAAGCGTCTTTAACGCAAAGTCTATTATAACAAGTTATGCCATGAAATCAACTACTTCACACTAGTACTACAATATTATTTTTATAAAATAATATAAATTTCTATAAAAATCTATAAAAAATGAGGAAATTTTCTTATTGTTTGTTATAATAAACCTAAAGTAAAACTTTGGGAGAAATTATGAAAACACAAAAATTTCAATCTGTCTTTGACATCATTGGTCCGGTTATGATTGGTCCTTCAAGTAGTCATACAGCAGGTGCAGTTAGAATAGGAAAGGTTGTCCATTCAATCTTTGGCGAAATTCCAGATGAAGTCACTTTCCATCTCTATAACTCTTTTGCCAAAACTTATCAAGGTCATGGTACTGACAAGGCCTTAGTTGCAGGTATCATGGGAATGGATACAGACAATCCTGACATCAAGAATTCACTGGAAATTGCTCATCAAAGAGGCATCCGGATTTACTGGGACATCTTAAAAGATAGCAATGCTCCTCACCCTAATACTGTAAAGATAACTGTCAAGAAGGGTGATAAAAAGATGAGCATTACAGGGGTGTCAATTGGAGGTGGAAATATCCAAGTAACAGAATTAAACGGTTTTTCTGTTTCACTGTCAATGAATACCCCAACCCTAATCATTGTCCATCAGGATATTCCAGGGATGATTGCACGGGTTACTGATATTTTATCTGAATTTGAGATTAACATCGCTCAAATGAATGTTACTAGAGAAAGTGCTGGCGAAAAAGCCATTATGATTATTGAAGTTGATACTCGTGATTGTCAAGATGCTGTCAATAAAATCGAAAAGATTTCACATTTACACAATGTCAATTTCTTTGACTAGAGGGAAGCAAAAATGTTTTTTACAATAGAAGAGCTTGTTCAACAAGCCGATGAAAAGTTTAATGGCAATGTAGCAGAATTAATGATTGCCACTGAAATGGAAGTTACAGGCCGAACTAGGGATGAGATTATTTACATCATGAGCCGTAACCTAGAGGTGATGAAGGAGTCAGTTGTCAATGGTTTGACACCAAGTAAATCAATTTCTGGTTT
Source organism: Streptococcus penaeicida (assembly GCF_002887775.1). GTDB lineage: Bacteria > Bacillota > Bacilli > Lactobacillales > Streptococcaceae > Streptococcus > Streptococcus penaeicida. The sequence goes on from NZ_LOCM01000033.1 coordinate 128,312, forward strand.
GACAGGTGGAGATGCCCTTAAAATGGATATCTATCTCAAATCTGGAAAGTCAATTGCGGATACAACTGTCCTTACTGCTGTTAGAAATGCTATGGCTGTCAATGAGTTAAATGCCAAAATGGGACTAGTATGTGCTACACCTACAGCTGGATCTGCTGGCTGTCTCCCTGCAGTACTGTCAACAGCAATTGACAAACTCAATTTAACTGAAGAAGAACAACTTGATTTCTTGTTTACAGCAGGTGCATTTGGTCTTGTTATTGGTAATAACGCATCTATTTCCGGAGCAGAAGGAGGCTGTCAAGCAGAAGTTGGTTCAGCATCAGCTATGAGTGCAGCTGCCTTAGTAAAAGCAGCTGGTGGAACAGCATTTGAAGCTAGTCAAGCCATTGCTTTTGTTATTAAGAATATGTTGGGACTAATCTGTGATCCCGTAGCAGGCCTTGTAGAAGTCCCATGTGTTAAACGAAATGCTTTAGGTTCAAGCTTTGCAATTATCGCTGCTGATATGGCACTTGCGGGGATAAAATCTCAAATTCCTGTAGATGAAGTTATTGATGCCATGTATCAAGTTGGATCAGCTTTACCAACTGCATTTAGAGAAACAGCAGAAGGTGGTTTAGCAGCAACACCAACTGGTCGACGTTACAGTAAAGAAATTTTTGGTGAGTAAAGCCATGAAAAATCTTTTATTTGATTTAGATGGAACCTTAGTTGATTCTAGTCAAGGAATAATCAATGCCTTTACATATACTTTTACACAGATGAATTTGGAAGTTCCTGATGTCAAAGTTCTGTCAACTTTTATAGGACCACCTCTTGAAACGACATTTGACAATTTCTTTACAGATAAAACACAAGTTGAAATTGCCATCCAGCATTTTAGAGAATTCTATAAAAATGAAGGCGTCTATCAAGTTCACCTTTACAAAGGTATCCCAGAATTGTTGGATAAGCTAAAGTTTTCAGAATATACCCTTTATGTTACCACTAGTAAGCATGAGCCGATGGCTACCCATATGCTAGAAGAATTAGGAATTGACAACTACTTTACAAAAATTTTTGGCTCTATGCCTAATCGTTTTGTTAAAGCAGATGTTGTTAAAGCATGTCTCAAAGAGGAAACATTAGATAGTGACCAAACAGTTATCATTGGTGACACTCAATTTGATATTATTGGTGGAAAAGTGGCCGGAATCAACACACTCGGCGTAACATGGGGATTTGGAACAGAATCAGACTTAATAATAGCTAACGCTGACCAAATTGCTCATAGCCCTGCAGAGATTCCAAACTTGCTATAATGAATCATCAAATTGATAAAACACCACCCAATTATTGGGTGGTTTGTTTGTATTCAACTTTACACTAAAATTTTAAGACTTAAAATGAAGAAAATTATTATAACTGGGTAACTGATTGATAAGATGTCGAAACAGAATTTCTAGGTAAAAGAATTGAAAAATCATTAACCACCCGTCTAAACGGGTGGTTTGAACAAGGGCTATAAGCCCAGAATACAAGCCAGCGTCTAAAGGCGCTGGCTTTCACTTTGTTCAAGCCTTATTGCTCTTGACTCGTCACTTGCCTCTCAAAGAGGCCTTTGTATTACTTGCCACTATCCCTAAAGGGATCTTCA
>NZ_LOCM01000034.1 GCF_002887775.1 Streptococcus penaeicida
AATTGGCTTGAACACCTATATTGTACCGCGTTAGGAGTCTTTTGGGTATAACCTTTGATGCACACCCGCATAGCGGGTGGTTTTTTGTTTCACACCTTCGGAGTGAAACGGACTAAAAGTCACATAATAGAAAAAGAAGCCACAGACTAAAGTCTGTGGCTTCTTTTATTTTTAATAACCCCAAGCTGACAATCCTTGGGCATTGTAAGCTTTTTGCGCTGCATTAATTTGATCTTGAACAGTTGCTGTTGAACCCCAACCTGGCATGGTTTGGAATAAACCTGAAGCACCTGATGCATTTGAAACATTTGGATTACCATTTGATTCACGTGCAATAATCGCTTCCCAAGTTGATTGTGGAACACCTGTTGCTGCTGCCATTTGAGCAGCTGCTTGACTTCCGATAACTCCTGCTGAGTTTCCATTAGCTAAGTATCCTGAAGCAGGCGCTGCATACTGTTGTGCAGGTGCTTGTGCAACTGGTGCTGCCTGTGTTGCCTCTTGGACAGGAGCAGCTGCTGCAGTTTGAGCACTTGCAGGTACTGATTGCTCTGGATTTGATTCAGCTACTTTAGCTTCTGTTGATGAACTTGCTTTGCTTGAAGATGAACTTGGTTTTTCTTCTTTGTTCACAGTTGAACTAGTTGAAGTTGTTTTAGTTACTTTTTTGACTACTTTAGTTTCAGAATCTTTTGCAAATGATTCAGTATCAACTTTTTTACTTGAAAAAGCGAAGATAACTGCAACAATCGCAATAGCAAATGCTAATACCCCAAAACTAACATAACGTTTCTTTAAATTTTCATTTTTAAACATATAATACACCTCTTTTTTCTCCAAATACCATATTAACCTAAGTATGTTACTTGTCTATAGAAGTTATATTAAAAATATTACAGGAATATTGTGATTATAAGAATTTCTGAATTATTACTATAGTAAGATAATAATTTACTACATATAGTCCCTATATAGGGCTTTTCAAAAAAAATAGCACTAGACCTAATAATATCATTAGGAAAATCACAAGTGTATCTTTAAATGTCCAATCAAGAATTCTAAATTTGGTCCTGCCTTCACCACCTTTATAACCTCTTGATTCCATAGCGATTGCAAGTGCATCTGCTCGCTTGAAACTAGAAGCGAAAAGAGGAATTAGGATAGGTATAATAGACTTAACTCTTTGAATTAAATTTCCTTCTCCGAAGTCAACTCCTCTTGCCTTCTGAGCATTCATAATACGAGTTGTATCATCCATTAATGTTGGAACAAAGCGCAAGCTTAGTGAAAGCATAAGGCCAATCTCATGAGCAGGAACCTTAATAATCTTCAATGGTTTTAATAAGGATTCCACAGCATCAGACAGACTCAAAGGAGTAGTTGTTAGGGTTAGAAGCGTTGAAAAAAATATAATCAAAATGAAACGCATAAAAATTAAGAGTGCTTGACGCAAACCAAAACTTGTAATTTTTATGATCCAGAATTGGAATAATACTTGTCCACCCTGAGTGAATAATATTTGAAAAATTGTAGTGAATAAAATGATTCCAATCATTGGTTTTAAACCATTTAAAAAGAATGATATTTTTACTTGAGACAGTAGTACTGCTATGATAGTTAGAGTAAACATGATAGCGTTAGTCACAAAATTATTTGCCCAAAAAATAATGATAATATATATCATCATGGCAATGAGTTTACTTCTAGGATCTAGACGGTGAATTATAGAATTGCCAGGAATATAACGACCTAAAATAAGTTTATCCATGCTTCAATTCCTCCCTTAGTTCATCCAAAGTAATGGGGAAGCTAGGGAATTTTTTCCCTTTTAAGGCTAATTGATAGGCAAATTGGGTTATTTTAGGAACACCTAGTTGTTTCGATTCTAATAGTTCTACATTTTGAAAAATATCCTTAGGTATGCCAGATAAAATAATTTTACCTTTTTCAAGAACATAGACTTTAGTTGCAAAGTTAGCAACATCATCCATCAAATGAGTTACTAAAACGATTGTCATTCCAGAGTCATGTAATTTTTTAAATAGCGACATTAATTCTCGTCTTCCTTTAGGATCTAACCCTGCAGTTGGCTCGTCTAAAACAAGAACTTTAGGTTCCATTGCTAAAATACCCGCAATAGCAACCCGTCTCATTTGACCGCCAGATAATTCAAAAGGATTTTTTTCAAATAAATCTTCTGCAATACCAACCAATGCCAATTTTTCACGCGCAATTCTCTCTGCATTATCTTTAGACACACCAAAATTTTGAGGTCCAAAAGCGACATCTTTTAGGACAGTTTCTTCAAATAGCTGACTTTCCGGAAACTGAAAAACTAAGCCCACTTCTTTACGAATTTGTTTAATGTCTTTATTTTTAGACTGACTTGTTATTATTTTTCCATCAACAATTACACGGCCAGTTGTTGGAACTAGTAATCCATTCAATAATTGCATGATAGTTGATTTTCCAGAACCAGTATGTCCAATAAAAGCTGTATAAGAACCATCTTCTATATCAAGATTAACGTCAAAAAGGGCACGCCCTTCAAAAGGAGTCCCTTCTTGGTAGGTAAAACTTACATCTTGGAAATTAATTGCCATAATTGATTTTCTAATTCCTTTTCTGACAGATAGTCTTCACCAATCGTAAAGCCATCTTCTTTAAGCGTCTTTATGAGATTACTTGTGAAAGGGATATCCAAACCTAAATTTAAGAGCTGGTCTCCTCTAGCAAAAAGTTCTCTAGGTGTCGAGCTAGACTCAACTTGACCGTTTTTCATAACTAAAACACGATCACTTAATGCAACCTCGTCTAAATCATGTGTAATTGAAACAACGGTCAATTGATAATCTTCTCTGATTGCTTTTATTGTTTTGATCAGTTCTAAACGTCCTTTTGGATCTAACATACTTGTCGACTCATCTAAAACAATTATCATTGGTCGCATTGCAATTGCTCCAGCAATTGCAACTCTTTGTTTTTGTCCACCCGATAAACGAGCTGGTTCTCGAGTTTTAAACTCAGACATTCCAACTAACTGTAAGGCCTGGTCAACTCTTTCTACCATTTCCTGATGTGAAACACCCTTATTCTCTAATCCAAAGGCGACATCATCTTCAACAGTTGCACCAACAAATTGATTATCGGGGTTTTGAAAAACCATCCCTATTTTTTGTCTGATATCCCAGACATTATTTTCTGTTAAAAGATCACCATCAATGTGAATTGTTCCGGATTCTGGAGCAAGGAGGCCATTTAAGAGACGAACAGTTGTTGATTTTCCAGAACCATTATGACCAATAATCGATAACCACTCACCTTGTTTCACGTGAAACGAAACATCATCTAAGGTATAGGATTCTTGATTTTCTTGATATTTGAATTTAATATTTCTAACTGCAATAATATTTGACATGCTTTATTTAAAGGTATCTTTAAAAAGAAAACCAGCTCCCTTAAAGTAATCATAGCCAGAGTAGATTGTGAAAACTAAAGCTACATATAAAAGAATTGTGCCAACAACATGGAGGTGACAAAATAGGAAAATAATAGACAACATTTGTGAAAATGTTTTTATCTTCCCAGGCATAGCTGCAGCTAGAACCTCGCCACCTGATTCTACTAGGAGTAAACGTAATCCTGTAACAGCTAATTCACGACAAATAATAATTGCTGAAATCCAAGCTGGAGCAAGACCAGCTCCAACCAACATAATAAAAGCACTCATGACAAGCATTTTATCAGCAAGGGGATCTGCAAACTTACCAAAATTTGTAACGACCTTCCATTTTCTGGCCAAATAGCCATCTAAATAATCAGTTAAACTGGCAATAGCAAAAATGATCGCAGCAACAATATGCCAGGTAAGAGATTGTGAAACAGATGTGATGATTAAAAAAACGGGAATCATCAAAATTCTAATAAGTGTTAGTAAATTAGGAATATTTTCTTTTTTGGTCATTGTATTTCCTTTGATTTAATTGATGTTTAAAGTAATGTAACTGATATCGTTGTTTGTTAGAGATGATAAATCTAATTTTTGACCATCAATTGAAACTGAAAGACCATCTTTTATACCAAGCATTAAGAGGGCTTCTTTTGTATCAGCAGGTAGAGTAGTAGTATATGTCGGCTCTTCTTGTGTCAAAGTCGTTCCTGCTTCACCGATATCAGAATTAGAGAGAGCAATCCATGAACTTTCCGCATCAGTTAATGAAACAGAGACTTCAACTGTTTCTTTTGCTTTTTTGATATCTGCGGTAATATAGTTACCTTGACCTTCAGCTTTTATCACTGTTTTTTCTTCGCTACTTGAAGGAGAACTTGATTTTTCAACTTTTTTAGAAGAAGAGTTAGAGCTTTTCTTATTCTTATCAAAGAAAACACTTTTTGCTTTTTCCACATTTACATTATTTGAAAACTTTGGCCATACTGTAAAATAAACAAATGCACCAATCGCTAAAGCAATCAAAGATAATAGGATTACAGGTAAAATTGATTTTGATTTTTTATCCTCATCCTGATAGCGGCTTAAACGAGAAACTTCTTTATCTTGACGGTTAGCTGATAAAAGACTATCCCGTCGAGGTTCAGTTTGTTTTTCTTCCATAGCAGGAATGTTGTCATCAAGCGATGGGCGGTTTGCTACTATTTCCTGATTTTTTTTCTCTTCTTCAAAATGACTTTGATTTTCCTCTGAAGAATTTCTATTCAAAGCAAGAAATTCTTCCATTTCAGGTTTTTCTTGCTCAGGCTCTTCATTTTTCGTCGGAAAAACAAAAGGAATCGGACGCTTACTCAATTTTTCCTCAACTTGTTGAGTAATACTCGGTTCATTGTTATCTTGTTCTTTATTGGTTTGATCTAAAAAACGTTGTTTTAAGGATTGAAAATCTAAATTTACAATCTCAGCGTATTGACTCAGATAAGAATCAAAAACTTCTTCTGGAATAATTTTAAACTGATCTAACTCTAAGGCTAATAAATAGTGAGAAGAGATGCCAGTTTTATTTTCAATCTCATCTAAAGTAATTTTTTGACTAACTCGTGATTCTCTTAGAAAATCACCTAATGTTTGTTCTCTCATACAGGTACCTCTACTATAAAAATATTACGTCTATTATATCAAATTAAACACTATTTTGGAAAGACAGTGAAATCTGATGCCTCAGCACTCTCGAAAAAATTGTTTCCGATGGCTAATATATCATCGAGAGTTATTGTTTCAATTATCTGAGGTATTTCAAAATAAGAATCCTGGTCGTTTAAAAAGAGATTAAACTGACTCATCACTTGTTCAATTGAATCTAAACTTTGAACAAAATCCCCATACATCTCTTTTTTCAATAATTGCAAATGTTTTTCCGTCAAATCTTTTGATTTAGTAAAATTATTGATTTTTTTTCGAATATTGCTAGACATTGCTATTGGTTCATTTGTATCAAGTGTAATAAGTAAAAATGAAAAATCTCTTTGAATCTCAATTTCCATATCAAATGAATCATCTATTTTTCCTTGATCATACCAAGTTTGATATGTTTTCGAAGTCCACCCAAATAATAGTGATAGTAACAGACGTAAACCAACTTTATATTTTAGTAAAGGAATATCATCTGTAAACTTTTTACCTCTATAGCCAACTACTAATTTAGGCGTTGAAATTTCCATACTCATGGAATTAGTTTTAACAATCGGGGAATATGCCAAAGGTTCTATTGTAGCTTTTGCCGGTCTCCTCTGTTTTAAACGTTCCTGACAATCTACTATTGAACGATAGGTTTCATCAATGTCAACATCACCTACGATAATTAGCGTCATGTTCGAAGGATGATAAAACTGTTTGTAATTTCGTTGTAAATCGGTAGCAGTAATAGATTCTAACGAATTCTGATTTCCAGCAATATCACTTGATAAAAGACTATTTGGAAAAAGATTTTGTAAAATGCCGATATATGATTGATAATCAGGATCGTCAAGGTACATGTCAATTTCTTGCGCTATTATTTTTCGTTCTTTAGCAACACTTTCCTCTGTAAAGTTTCCTGTCAAGACGAACTCTTGAAGAAGCGTCAAGCACTTTGTAAAATTATTGCTGGTAGAAAAGAAATAAGAGGTTTTTTCAAAAGTTGTAAAGGCATTGACATCTGCACCTAAGGCTGTAAAATGATGTGATACATCCTGTCCAGATTCATTTTCAAATAGCTTATGTTCTAAAAAATGGGCTATCCCTTCAGGATAATGATAGGGTCTATTTCTAACTGTAAAATTACTGTCAATTGAACCGAAATTCACTGTCAACATTGCTGTTTTTTCTGTAAACATTGGTTTTTTTAGGATAAATATTTCTAATCCATTCGTTAACCGTGAATGATAGACTTCTTCTCTTACACTAGCATAGCTACATTTTTCTATATCTATCACTTATTCGCCTCCAAAAAATAAACTGCCTGTAATTTGAGATGATTAGCAGCTTTAATAATATCCATTTTTTTAACAGATTTAATCTTCGTCAACCAAAACTCAAGTGTAAAATCTTTGTCAATATAGGATTGTGTATAAGAACTGTCAACTAACGCTTTACAGTAATCCTCGGTTAAAGTTCCGTTAGTTTGAAGCATGAGTTTTGTTTTTTCAACTAGTTGACTAGAAAAACGACCCATTTTTATATCATTTATTTCTTTGACAATTAATTGTAACGCTTTTGTCTTATCTTTTTTGTCAATCCCTGCATATATTTCCAATAATCCTGAGAATCGATCAACTTTACTACCAATGCTGTATGCAATTCCTTCAGTTTCTCTTACTTTAGTAAATAATCTTGAATGAGCATATGACCCCAATAAACCATTTAGAACCGTCAAAGCATAATAATCTTCTTTAAACCTTTCAGATGGAAAATAGTAGGCTAATTCCAAAATGGATTGATTTAACAACTTTTTATCAATTTTTTCTGAAACAATATTGGAGTATTCTTGTTGATAATAAAACGATAACTCCTTTTTCCTTGGTTCAAATGGAAATTGATGGAACAATTGCACAACTTTATAATCATCAAATTGACCTAGAATATAGATATCAATTTGATCTTCCATCAGCATTTTATGAAACTCTTGGTAGCTCGTATAAGCAGTCTCTTTATCAACTAAATCTACTGTTCCATATTTAGAAACTTGTAAATCGTTGTCCTTAAAGAAGAGTTCCTTCAATTGTAAGGATCCATAATAAAAAGAATCTTCTTTATCGGATTCAAGGTAGTTCATTAAATTAGTCTTTTCAACCTCAAAAACACGTGGTTGATATTGAGCAACAGATAATAGTGGTGAAAATAATATTCCTTTTAATAGGTCAATCACTTCTTCTAAGATTTTTTCGCCTTGAAAAGCATAAATATCCTGGATAAAAGTAATATCAATATCTACAATATGAACCTTTCCTTTAACTGAAACATTTGTGGAAAGACTTGCTCCATATAAATCTGATAATTTTTCCCTAAATTCTTTCGCTGTTGGATAATCTTCATTGGCTGTAGCAAGCATTTGAGCTACCAATACCCTTTTAGCAACTAATTTCTGACTCAAATCACCAGAAAATCTTAAAGTTACATGATTTGTTTTGAATTTTTCTGTTTTTATAAGATGTAGTTGGACACCTTCGACGATTTTCATAATTTTTCCTTACTCATTAGACTGATTCCTTAAATTATACCATTTTTAAAGAGATTCCTTTGAGAATAAACACTTTTTTTACTATCTTGTAATTTGTTAGACATTTTATTTATGATAAAAAAGAAGCCCTGAGAATATCAAAGACACTTACTTTGAAGGTCTGTTCATTTCTCAGAGCATCAATTCTTAAAAATACTGAAATTATTATAACATAAGAAGTCCTATTTGAGAAGAAGGTTAACATGCAGTTTCTAACCAACACTTATGCTTTATTATTATTTCTTGCCTATTTATGCTATAATATTTTGAATTATAAATGGAGAAAAAAACATGGAATATAAACTATTTACAGAATTTATTACTTTACAAGCCTTATTAAAGGAAGAAGGCATAATACAGAGTGGCGGGGCAATTAAATCATTTTTATCTGAGAATATAGTCTTATTTAATGGTGAAGATGAGAAACGTCGGGGTAAAAAAATTAGAATTGGGGATGAAATCGAAATACCTGAGCAAGGAGTAAAAATTCGATTGGTTGAACCAAGTGAATCTGAGAAAGAAACTTATCTTAGTGATCAAGCAGAAAAAGTAAGAGTCGCAAAGTTGGTTAAAGAATTGAATAAATCAACCAAAAAACAAGTAAGCTCAAGTCATACAAAAGCTAAGAAATCTAAGAAACCCGTCCGATTTCCAGGTGTTTAAAGATGTGGATTAAAGAGTTACAATTAACGCATTATCGAAATTACGAACAGATCCAAGCAGAATTTGTTCCAGGACTAAATGTATTTATTGGTAATAATGCTCAAGGAAAAACAAATTTTTTAGAGGCTATTTACTTTATTGCTTTAACCAGAAGTCATCGTACTCGAACCGATAAAGAATTAATAGGTTTTAAAAAAAATAATTTGCAGGTTTCTGGGAAAATTAGTAAAGTAAGTGGAACAATTAGTCTTGAAATTGATTTAACAGAAAAGGGTCGTGTAACCAAAATCAATTCTTTAAAACAAGCAAAATTATCTGAGTATATTGGTAATATGATGGTCGTGCTATTTGCTCCTGAAGACTTGCAACTTGTTAAAGGTGCTCCAGCTTTAAGACGCAAATTTATTGATATTGATCTTGGACAAATAAAACCTGTTTATTTATCAGATTTATCTCAATACAATCATGTTTTAAAACAGAGAAATGCTTATTTAAAGACTGCAATATCCATAAATAGTGATTTCTTAGGTGTTCTTGATGAGCAACTAGCAGATTATGGTACTAGAGTCATTGAACAGCGTATTCATTTTATTAAATCACTTGAAACTGAGGCAAAAAGACATCACTTGGCTATTTCAAATGGACTAGAAAACTTGAATTTTTCTTATCAACCCAGTTTTGAAAAACATGATCAACTTTCAATCAAAGAAGTATTTTTAGATGCATTGGTAAAAAATAGACAAAAGGATATCTTCCGAAAAAATACCAGTGTCGGACCTCATCGTGACGATATTTCCTTCTTTATCAATGATATTGATGCAAACTTCGCAAGTCAAGGTCAGCATCGTAGTTTGATATTATCTCTAAAATTGGCAGAAGTTAGTTTAATGAAAACAATCACTGGGGACAATCCTATTTTATTATTAGATGATGTTATGAGTGAGTTGGATAATACGAGACAATCAAAATTATTAGAAACAGTCATACAAGAGAAGGTACAAACTTTTATTACAACAACAAGCTTAGATCATCTATCCCAACTTCCAAAAGATATTAGAAAATTTCATGTGAACTCTGGTCACATTACAGTTGATGATTAGTAAAATCATAACCACCCGTCTAACGGGTGGTTTGAACAAGGGCTATAAGCCCAGAATACAAGCCAGCGTCTAAAGGCGCTGGCTTTCACTTTGTTCAAGCCTTATTGCTCTTGACTCGTCACTTGCCT
>NZ_LOCM01000035.1 GCF_002887775.1 Streptococcus penaeicida
GGTCTTTTTCGTTATTGAAATTTTTCACACCAAAAAAGTCCCATATGATCTATAATGAAAAGCGACTAAACCATCATTAGAAAGGTATCATATGGAACAATTTGATTTTATCACAAACATTCTTGGAATTAAAGACCCTAACATCACTATTTCTGACTATTTAGATTGCGGAAGCCATAAAGAAATTATCGCCAAACTTGATTATCAAGCACCTAAATGCCCATATTGCCATGCTCATATGGCTAAGTATGACTTCCAAAAGGAATCTAAAATTCCATACTTAGAGTGCGCTGGTTTTAAAACTCTTATTCGTCTTAGAAAAAGGCGTTTCCGCTGTCACTCCTGTCATACAATGACTGTCTCTGAGACTTCTTTAGTTAAGAAGAATCATCAAATTTCTACCCTTGTTAATCAGAAAATTGCACAAAAATTAATTGAGAAAAACTCAATGACCTCTATTGCCAAGAATCTTGGCATCTCTACATCTACAGTTATCAGAAAGCTCAATGAATTCACTTTAAAAACTGATTTAACAAAACTACCCACTCATATGTCTTGGGATGAATATAGCTTTAAGAAAGGGAAAATGAGCTTTATTGCTCAAGATTTTGACTCCCTTAAAATCATCACGATTCTTGATGGACGCACACAAGCTACTATTCGCAATCACTTTCTTCGCTTTACTCGTGAGGTTCGAAATAACGTTAAAGTCATTACAATGGATATGTTTAGTCCTTATTATGGTATCGCTAAGAAGTTATTCCCTAAGGCAAAAATCGTTCTTGATCGTTTTCACATTATACAGAACCTAAGCCGTGCTATGAATCGTCTTCGCATTCAAATCATGAACCTTTTTGATCGTAAAACTATTGAATACAGAGCTCTGAAACGCTACTGGAAACTCATACAACAAGATAGTCGTAAACTAAACGATAAACGCTTTTATCGTCCTACTTTTCGTATGCACCTAACCAACCAAGAAATCCTCAAAAAAATACTGTCTTATTCAGAAGAACTAAAAGAACATTATGACCTTTATCAACTCTTACTCTTTCACTTTCAAGAGAAAAATTCCCAACAATTCTTTGAACTTATTACTGATCATAGTAATACTGTTAACCCATTATTTGCATCAGTCTTTCAAACATTCCTTAAGGACAGAGACAAGATTATCAATGCTTTGGAACTATCTTACTCTAATGCAAAGCTAGAAGCTACTAACAATCTGATTAAAGTCATTAAGCGTAATGCTTTTGGATTTCGGAACTTTGAAAACTTTAAAAAACGTATTTTGATTGCTTTGAACATCAAAATAGAGAGTACCAATTTGATACTCTCTAGATCTTAGCTTTTCATCTACCCACTACAGTTGACAAAGAGCC
>NZ_LOCM01000036.1 GCF_002887775.1 Streptococcus penaeicida
TAAATCTTCGTCTCAAGATGGCGGATTTAGTTACTCTAGACTGTCTCTATATTGACGGTACTAAGATTGAAGCCAATGCCAATAAATACAGCTTTGTCTGGAAGAAAGCGACTGATAAATTCTCTGCTAAGCTTCAAGCCGATTTACACCACTATTTTCAAGAAGAAGTTAGCCCCTTGATTAACGAGGCGATTGATCTAGATGAACAAGAACCAGTAACTGCTGAACAGTTGACCGCATTTGCTCAAATTATCGAAGAAGAATTGGCAGAGTTAAATCAAGTCATTGAGGAGGAACCTGTCAAAGGTCAGGATAAAAGAAAAGTCAAACGCCGAAAACTCAAGAAGGTCCTTCGAAAGGTTAAGGACGATTTTTCAGTGCGGGCTGAGAAATATGAATTCTATCACTCTACCTTCGATGGTCGCAATAGCTTCTCTAAAACAGATACAGACGCTACCTTTATGCGGATGAAAGACGACCATATGAGGAATGGACAACTTAAAGCAGGTTATAATCTTCAAATCGCCACGGAAAATCAGTTTGTCCTTCATTATGATATCTTTCCAAACCCAACCGATACCACAACACTCATTCCACTATTAAATAGTTATCCCCATGACCTTAAGATGGTTGTTGCGGATGCAGGTTATGGTAGTGAAGAAAACTTAACTAGACTTGACCAACTAGGAGTTGAGCACCTGATTAAATATGGTATGTTTGATAAGGAGCAGAAAAGAAAGCAGAAACAGTCTTCAAAGAATCTAGATAATTGGTTTTACGATGAGGTCAGTGATACCTACACGCATCCGGATGGATGGGATTATCATTTTGACTATATCAAAGAGACTAGAACATCTACTGGATTCCAACAAGAGATCAGAGTTTATAAGGCAGAATATCCTGATTTAGCCCCTCAGAAAGGTCTTTATGTGAATCAGAGATACCAAGAGTTAA
>NZ_LOCM01000037.1 GCF_002887775.1 Streptococcus penaeicida
TAAATCTTCGTCTCAAGATGGCGGATTTAGTTACTCTAGACTGTCTCTATATTGACGGTACTAAGATTGAAGCCAATGCCAATAAATACAGCTTTGTCTGGAAGAAAGCGACTGATAAATTCTCTGCCAAGCTTCAAGATGACCTACACAGCTATTTTCAAGAAGAAGTTAGCCCCTTGATTAACGAGGCGATTGTTCTGGATGAACAAGAACCAGTAACTGCTGAACAGTTGACCGCATTTGCTCAAATTATCGAAGAAGAATTGGCAGAGTTAAATCAAGTCATTGAGGAGGAACCTGTCAAAGGTCAGGATACACGAAAAGTCAAACGCCGAAAACTTAAGAAGGTCCTACGAAAGGTTAAGGACGATTTTTCAGTGCGGGCTGAGAAATATGAATTCTATCACTCTACCTTCGATGGTCGCAATAGCTTCTCCAAAACAGATACAGACGCCACCTTTATGCGGATGAAAGATGACCATATGAGGAATGGGCAACTTAAAGCAGGTTATAATCTTCAAATCGCCACGGAAAATCAGTTTGTCCTTCATTATGATATCTTTCCAAACCCAACCGATACCACAACACTCATTCCACTATTAGATAGTTATCCCCATGACCTTAAGATGGTTGTTGCGGATGCAGGTTATGGTAGTGAAGAAAACTTAACCACACTAGACCAACTTGGAGTTGAGCACCTGATTAAATATGGCATGTTTGATAAGGAACAGAAAAGAAAGCAGAAACAGTCTACAAAGAATCTAGATAATTGGTTTTACGATGAGGTTAGTGATACCTACACGCATCCGGATGGTTGGGATTATCATTTTGACTATATCAAAGAGACTAGAACAT
>NZ_LOCM01000038.1 GCF_002887775.1 Streptococcus penaeicida
GAGCTACCTAGCTGCTCCATCCCGCGATAAGTAAAAAGGAGGATGTGGGATTCGAACCCACGCACGCTTTTACACGCCTGACGGTTTTCAAGACCGTTCCCTTCAGCCGGACTTGGGTAATCCTCCAAATATAGTCCGTACGGGATTCGAACCCGTGTTACCGCCGTGAAAAGGCGGTGTCTTAACCCCTTGACCAACGGACCATATATTAATGGGCACGAGTGGACTCGAACCACCGACCTCACGCTTATCAGGCGTGCGCTCTAACCACCTGAGCTACGCGCCCAAGCTATTGATATAGCTTGGAAAAAACTATAAAGCGGGTGACGAGAATCGAACTCGCGACAACAGCTTGGAAGGCTGTAGTTTTACCACTAAACTACACCCGCTTAATAATATGGGAGTTAACGGGTTCGAACCGCTGACCCTCTGCTTGTAAGGCAGATGCTCTCCCAGCTGAGCTAAACTCCCATTGAGTGTTCCTAAGCTAAGCGACTTCCGTATCTAACAGGGGCAACCCCCAACTACTTCAGGCGTTCTAGGGCTTAACTACTGTGTTCGGCATGGGTACAGGTGTATCTCCTAGGCTATCGTCACTTAACTTTTTAGTCCACTCAAAATTGAATAACTATATCTTAACAAGAAGTCTACCTCTATGTCAATAAACTTTTCTATTATCAAAATTGTACTCGGACTAAAAAGCTAGTCAATTAGATAAAATGTCTTGAGACTCCGTAGTCTCTACGCCATTTTCCTAAATTGTTACGCTTTTTTTAACGTCCTTAGTTACTTATTTTTGGATAAGTCCTCGAGCTATTAGTAT
>NZ_LOCM01000039.1 GCF_002887775.1 Streptococcus penaeicida
AAGGTCGTAGGTTCAAATCCTGCTCCCGCAATATACAATGTTTTGTATACATGGCTCGGTAGCTCAGTTGGTAGAGCAATGGATTGAAGCTCCATGTGTCGGCGGTTCGATTCCGTCTCGCGCCATTTTTCTTAAATGCGGGTGTAGTTTAGTGGTAAAACTACAGCCTTCCAAGCTGTTGTCGCGAGTTCGATTCTCGTCACCCGCTTTATAGTTACCATGCTATAAATAGCATGGGCGCGTAGCTCAGGTGGTTAGAGCGCACGCCTGATAAGCGTGAGGTCGGTGGTTCGAGTCCACTCGTGCCCATTTAATTTAATATGGAGAATTACTCAAGAGGCTGAAGAGGACGGTTTGCTAAATCGTTAGGTCGGGTAACTGGCGCAAGGGTTCGAATCCCTTATTCTCCGTTTTTAGGCTCTTTGTCAACTGTAGTGGGTAGATGAAAAGCTAAGTTCTAGAGAGTATCAAATTGATACTCTCTATTTTGATGTTCAAAGCAATCAAAATACGTTTTTTTAAGTTTTCAAAGTTCCGAAATCCAAACGCAGCTCTATTAATATCTTTTATGAGTTTGTTAGTCGCTTCTAGTTTGGCATTAGAATAAGAAGTTTCGAGGGCATTAGTGATATATGTCTTATGTTTTATGAAGGTCTTAAAGACTGTTTTAAAGTTTTTGTTTGTGACTGTTAAGTTCTCTTCAATCAAACTAAAAAATGCATCAA
>NZ_LOCM01000040.1 GCF_002887775.1 Streptococcus penaeicida
TGGAAATTTATTGAAAGCTCTATCGAGCATTCTACTTATCTGTTCAAGATTAGGACTCATAGATAAATCATATGATATGATTTCATTTGTGTTCATATCTAAAACAGGCGATATGTAACACTTCCCCATGAAAAATTAAACTGAGATACATCTGTTGTCCACTTTTGTAAAGGCGCAGTTGTGCTAAAGTTTCTAGCAATGATATTGTCGGCAATCTTTCCTACCTCACCCTTATAGGATGGTATTTTTCCTTTGGACGTTTGCCTAATAAGCCTTCTTTATGCATGAGACGTTGAACTCTCTTATGGTTCACCTTGTATCCACGATTAATCAGTTCTTGATAGACTCGTCTAACGCCATATCTACTTTTATTTGACTCAAAAATACTTTTGATTTCGTTAAGTAAATCTTCGTTTCTTAACGCAACAGCATCTATCTTGCCAATCTCGAAATAATAAGTTGATTTAGCTAAGTTTACTGCTTTGAGAAGATATTTTATGTGATATCCTTTTTCTTTAAGTTCCTTGACGATTGCCGCTTTTT
>NZ_LOCM01000041.1 GCF_002887775.1 Streptococcus penaeicida
TGGAAATTTATTGAAAGCTCTATCGAGCATTCTACTTATCTGTTCAAGATTAGGACTCATAGATAAATCATATGATATGATTTCATTTGTGTTCATATCTAAACAGGCGATATGTAACACTTCCCCATGAAAAATTAAACTGAGATACATCTGTTGTCCACTTTTGTAAAGGCGCAGTTGTGCTAAGTTTCTAGCAATGATATTGTCGGCAATCTTTCCTACCTCACCCTTATAGGAATGGTATTTTTCCTTTGGACGTTTGCCTAATAAGCCTTCTTTATGCATGAGACGTTGAACTCTCTTATGGTTCACCTTGTATCCACGATTAATCAGTTCTTGATAGACTCGTCTAACGCCATATCTACTTTTATTTGACTCAAAAATACTTTTGATTTCGTTAAGTAAATCTTCGTTTCTTAACGCAACAGCATCTATCTTGCCAATCTCGAAATAATAAGTTGACTTAGCTAAGTTTACTGCTTTGAGAAGATATTTTATGTGATATCCTTTTTCTTTAAGTTCCTTGACGATTGCCGCTTTTT
>NZ_LOCM01000042.1 GCF_002887775.1 Streptococcus penaeicida
TGGAAATTTATTGAAAGCTCTATCGAGCATTCTACTTATCTGTTCAAGATTAGGACTCATAGATAAATCATATGATATGATTTCATTTGTGTTCATATCTAAAACAGGCGATATGTAACACTTCCCCATGAAAATTAAACTGAGATACATCTGTTGTCCACTTTTGTAAAGGCGCAGTTGTGCTAAGTTTCTAGCAATGATATTGTCGGCAATCTTTCCTACCTCACCCTTATAGGATGGTATTTTTCCTTTGGACGTTTGCCTAATAAGCCTTCTTTATGCATGAGACGTTGAACTCTCTTATGGTTCACCTTGTATCCACGATTAATCAGTTCTTGATAGACTCGTCTAACGCCATATCTACTTTTATTTGACTCAAAAATACTTTTGATTTCGTTAAGTAAATCTTCGTTTCTTAACGCAACAGCATCTATCTTGCCAATCTCGAAATAATAAGTTGATTTAGCTAAGTTTACTGCTTTGAGAAGATATTTTATGTGATATCCTTTTTCTTTAAGTTCCTTGACGATTGCCGCTTTTT
>NZ_LOCM01000043.1 GCF_002887775.1 Streptococcus penaeicida
CTGGCGCTTAACGGCGTGGGGGTTCAAGTCCCTTAACCCGCATAAAACTTTAGCCGGCTTAGCTCAGTTGGTAGAGCATCTGATTTGTAATCAGAGGGTCGCGTGTTCAAATCATGTAGCCGGCATTGTTTTTAAAAACAATATATTTTCCAAGCGTAAGCTTGGGCGCGTAGCTCAGGTGGTTAGAGCGCACGCCTGATAAGCGTGAGGTCGGTGGTTCGAGTCCACTCGTGCCCATTATAACTTTGGTCCGTTGGTCAAGGGGTTAAGACACCGCCTTTTCACGGCGGTAACACGGGTTCGAATCCCGTACGGACTATCGTTAACTCTTCATTATGAAGAGTTTTTTTTTAATACAATTTTTTACATTTAAAAGACCTCAGAATGTGATATGTACCCAGAATCCTGGACACATACTTATAAACTAGGCAGAACCCATGGATGTCATCCTGTATTGTACAGGAGGCATCCATTTTGTTTTTGCCTGAATTCTTTTGTTATTGTAATAATCAAT
>NZ_LOCM01000044.1 GCF_002887775.1 Streptococcus penaeicida
ATGAGAACGTTAAGAAATCTGTATGAAAATAGGAAATTGACGATGTGTGCTTGCACACAAGGAGATTTATCTTTTTCACTAATGATTTTAGTTCGAATACAATTAAGCTTCACGTAATAGAATAGTACCACCACTAATAATGAAACAACCAGTTTATTAGTCGGGGCCTTAGCTCAGCTGGGAGAGCGCCTGCTTTGCACGCAGGAGGTCAGCGGTTCGATCCCGCTAGGTCCATTATCTAGGATACAAAGAGATGTTCGGCTAGCCGAATTTCTGTAGAAAATTAGGAATCTGACACCGTGTGCTTGCACACAAGGAAGATTATCTATTTTCCTAAGAAATTAATCTCGTGTTCAACTAGATAAATGATATTTGAATACGAACCTAAACTTACTAGAAATAAGTCAAAACCATCTCTGTCTAAGGACACATCACTGGTTTGTTCCTTATTTTACGCAAGTTTTACGACAAGTCGTACCGGTTCTTAATATCATAATAGTCCATTGAAAA
>NZ_LOCM01000045.1 GCF_002887775.1 Streptococcus penaeicida
TGGACTAATCCAGTGAAAGGGGTTTTTGTATGAAATATAATTATAATTTTAAATTAAATGCAGTAAACATGTATCGATCAGGTCAGTGGATAGAGACTCCAGTTGGTATCGGTCAAAAAAACTTTAGAAAAAGAATTGTCCAATGGTCAAAAATTGCGGAAATACATGGTTTTGATTTTCTAAAACATTCAAATTCATCTAAAAATCGTACAGTTGAAGAAAGATATGAGCTAGTTGCACGTGTCTTATCTGGAGAATCTCAAAGAAGTGTTGCAATTAAGGCGGGTATTGATACTGGACTATTGTCTAAATGGGTTCAAATATATAAAATAAAAGGGTATGAAGGATTGAACCTTAAAAGAGGTCGCCGAAGGAAAAAGGAACCGCCTATGACTAAAAAATATAAGCCAGCTGATTTAACGCCTACAGAAAGAGAAGAATTAATAAGATTAAGAGCTGAAACAGCCTATTTAAAAACAGAAAATGAAGCAATAAAAAAA
>NZ_LOCM01000046.1 GCF_002887775.1 Streptococcus penaeicida
ATGGTATTTTTCCTTTGGACGTTTGCCTAATAAGCCTTCTTTATGCATGAGACGTTGAACTCTCTTATGGTTCACCTTGTATCCACGATTAATCAGTTCTTGATAGACTCGTCTAACGCCATATCTACTTTTATTTGACTCAAAAATACTTTTGATTTCGTTAAGTAAATCTTCGTTTCTTAACGCAACAGCATCTATCTTGCCAATCTCGAAATAATAAGTTGATTTAGCTAAGTTTACTGCTTTGAGAAGATATTTTATGTGATATCCTTTTTCTTTAAGTTCCTTGACGATTGCCGCTTTTTCGCCTTGAGTAGCGCAGCTTCCTTTTTGTGTCTCAAGGCGATTAATTTTTTTTATTGCTTCATTTTCTGTTTTTAAATAGGCTGTTTCAGCTCTTAATCTTATTAATTCTTCTCTTTCTGTAGGCGTTAAATCAGCTGGCTTATATTTTTTAGTCATAGGCGGTTCCTTTTTC
>NZ_LOCM01000047.1 GCF_002887775.1 Streptococcus penaeicida
GGGTGAAGTCGTAACAAGGTAGCCGTATCGGAAGGTGCGGCTGGATCACCTCCTTTCTAAGGAAATGGAAACATTTGGAATTGTCTTATTTAGTTTTGAGAGGTCTTATTTAAGTTATGAGAACGTTAAGAAATCTGTATGAAAATAGGAAATTGACGATGTGTGCTTGCACACAAGGAGATTTATCTTTTTCACTAAGATTTTAGTTCGAATACAATTAAGCTTCACGTAATAGAATAGTACACCACTAATAATGAAACAACCAGTTTATTAGTCGGGCCTTAGCTCAGCTGGGAGAGCGCTGCTTTGCACGCAGGAGTCAGCGGTTCGATCCCGCTAGGCTCCATTATCTAGGATACAAAGAGATGTTCGGCTAGCCGAAATTTCTGTAGAAAATTAGGAATCTGACACCGTGTGCTTGCACACAAGGAAGATTATCTATTTTCCTAAGAAATTAATCTCGTGTTCA
>NZ_LOCM01000048.1 GCF_002887775.1 Streptococcus penaeicida
AACAAACCAGTGATGTGTCCTTAGACACGAGATGGTTTTGACTTATTTCTAGTAAGTTTAGGTTCGTATTCAAATATCATTTATCTAGTTGAACACGAGATTAATTTCTTAGGAAAATAGATAATCTTCCTTGTGTGCAAGCACACGGTGTCAGATTCCTAATTTTCTACAGAAATTTCGCTAGCCGAACATCTCTTTGTATCCTAGATAATGGACCTAGCGGGATCGAACCGCTGACCTCCTGCGTGCAAAGCAGGCGCTCTCCCAGCTGAGCTAAGGCCCCGACTAATAAACTGGTTGTTTCATTATTAGTGGTGGTACTATTCTATTACGTGAAGCTTAATTGTATTCGAACTAAAATCATTAGTGAAAAAGATAAATCTCCTTGTGTGCAAGCACACATCGTCAATTTCCTATTTTCATACAGATTTCTTAACGTTCTCAT
>NZ_LOCM01000049.1 GCF_002887775.1 Streptococcus penaeicida
AACAAACCAGTGATGTGTCCTTAGACACGAGATGGTTTTGACTTATTTCTAGTAAGTTTAGGTTCGTATTCAAATATCATTTATCTAGTTGAACACGAGATTAATTTCTTAGGAAAATAGATAATCTTCCTTGTGTGCAAGCACACGGTGTCAGATTCCTAATTTTCTACAGAAATTCGGCTAGCCGAACATCTCTTTGTATCCTAGATAATGGAGCCTAGCGGGATCGAACCGCTGACCTCCTGCGTGCAAAGCAGGCGCTCTCCCAGCTGAGCTAAGGCCCCGACTAATAAACTGGTTGTTTCATTATTAGTGGTGGTACTATTCTATTACGTGAAGCTTAATTGTATTCGAACTAAAATCTTAGTGAAAAAGATAAATCTCCTTGTGTGCAAGCACACATCGTCAATTTCCTATTTTCATACAGATTTCTTAACGTTCTCAT
>NZ_LOCM01000050.1 GCF_002887775.1 Streptococcus penaeicida
ATGAGAACGTTAAGAAATCTGTATGAAAATAGGAAATTGACGATGTGTGCTTGCACACAAGGAGATTTATCTTTTTCACTAAGATTTTAGTTCGAATACAATTAAGCTTCACGTAATAGAATAGTACCACCACTAATAATGAAACAACCAGTTTATTAGTCGGGGCCTTAGCTCAGCTGGGAGAGCGCCTGCTTTGCACGCAGGAGGTCAGCGGTTCGATCCCGCTAGGTCCATTATCTAGGATACAAAGAGATGTTCGGCTAGCCGAAATTTCTGTAGAAAATTAGGAATCTGACACCGTGTGCTTGCACACAAGGAAGATTATCTATTTTCCTAAGAAATTAATCTCGTGTTCAACTAGATAAATGATATTTGAATACGAACCTAAACTTACTAGAAATAAGTCAAAACCATCTCTGTCTAAGGACACATCACTGGTTTGTT
>NZ_LOCM01000051.1 GCF_002887775.1 Streptococcus penaeicida
CCAGAATACAAGCCAGCGTCTAAAGGCGCTGGCTTTCACTTTGTTCAAGCCTTATTGCTCTTGACTCGTCACTTGCCTCTCAAAGAGGCCTTTGTATTACTTGCCACTATCCCTAAAGGGATCTTCATATTCTTTTACACTTAATTTATCCACTGCTATATCATGTTTCTCTTGATCTTGTATGTATTTTTTTATTGTGGCTTCATTCAATCCAACTGTACTTACATAATAACCTTCAGCCCAAAAATGTCGATTACCAAACTTATATTTGAGATTGGCGTGTTTATCAAACATCATGAGTGCACTTTTTCCTTTTAAATATCCCATAAAACTTGAAACACTAATTCTTGGGGGAATACTTACCAACATGTGGACATGGTCTGGCATCAAATGACCTTCAATTATTTCTACACCTTTATAGCTACACAGTCTCTGAAAA
>NZ_LOCM01000052.1 GCF_002887775.1 Streptococcus penaeicida
CTGACTACGAATCAGGCGGTTAGAGGTTCGACTCCTCTAGGGTGCATGAGTTCGGGAAGTAGCTCAGCTTGGTAGAGTACTTGGTTTGGGACCAAGGTGTCGCAGGTTCGAATCCTGTCTTCCCGATATTCTTTATTTTTTAATAGAGAAAAGACCTTTGAGAACTGAATAAGACAAGAAAAACCAAATGTGAGGGTGATATGTTTAGATGCATATTATCCGTCAATGAAGTAAAAAACAATAAATCTGTCAGCGACAGAAAAGAACGAGTAAGTTCAAACTAAAATGAGAGTTTGATCCTGGCTCAGGACGAACGCTGGCGGCGTGCCTAATACATGCAAGTAGAACGCTGAGGTCTAGTGCTTGCACAAGACCAAGGAGTTGCGAACGGGTGAGTAACGCGTAGGTAACCTACCTCATAGCGGGG
>NZ_LOCM01000053.1 GCF_002887775.1 Streptococcus penaeicida
TTTGACTATATCAAAGAGACTAGAACATCTACTGGATTCCAACAAGAGATCAGAGTTTATAAGGCAGAATATCCTGATTTAGCCCCTCAGAAAGGTCTTTATGTGAATCAGAGATACCAAGAGTTAAAAAGAAAAGAGAGTCAAGCGCTTTTATCTGAAGAAGGCAGTCACATCTTTGCGAAACGAAAGATTGATGTAGAACCTGTCTTTGGTCAGATAAAGGCTTGTTTAGGTTACAAACGTTGTAACCTGAGAGGAAAAGGGAAAGTAAAAATTGATATGGGTTTGGTCCTCATGGCCAATAATCTACTGAAATACAATAAGAGAATGATAAGAAATTAAAAACAGAGAATCACATCAAACGTGAGTCTCTGTTTTTATTAGTTATGAAGACTTTTGTCCCAGCCTC
>NZ_LOCM01000054.1 GCF_002887775.1 Streptococcus penaeicida
TTTTCAATGGACTATTATGATATTAAGAACCGGTACGACTTGTCGTAAAACTTGCGTAAAATAAGGAACAAACCAGTGATGTGTCCTTAGACACGAGATGGTTTTGACTTATTTCTAGTAAGTTTAGGTTCGTATTCAAATATCATTTATCTAGTTGAACACGAGATTAATTTCTTAGGAAAATAGATAATCTTCCTTGTGTGCAAGCACACGGTGTCAGATTCCTAATTTTCTACAGAAATTCGCTAGCCGAACATCTCTTTGTATCCTAGATAATGGACCTAGCGGGATCGAACCGCTGACCTCCTGCGTGCAAAGCAGGCGCTCTCCCAGCTGAGCTAAGGCCCCGACTAATAAACTGGTTGTTTCATTATTAGTGGTGGTACTTATTCTATTACGTGAAGCTTA
>NZ_LOCM01000055.1 GCF_002887775.1 Streptococcus penaeicida
GCATCCATTTTGTTTTTGCCTGAATTCTTTTGTTATTGTAATAATCAATATATTCCTCAACTGCTCTTGAGAATTCTTCAAATGAAGAATAGTCTTTCTCATAGCCATAATACATCTCATTTTTTAACCTTCCAAAAAATGTCTCCATTATACAATTATCATAGCAGTTCCCTTTCCGTGACATAGACTGGACAATACCATGTTGGTGTAATGTATTTCTAAAATAAGGATGTTGGTACTGCCAACCTTGATCAGAATGAAATATAAGACCTTCTACTGATGGAAATTTATTGAAAGCTCTATCGAGCATTCTACTTATCTGTTCAAGATTAGGACTCATAGATAAATCATATGATATGATTTCATTTGTGTTCATATCTAAAACAGGCGATATGTAACACTTCCCC
>NZ_LOCM01000056.1 GCF_002887775.1 Streptococcus penaeicida
AGTCCACCAGACTTATAAAACGGTCCCGACGGGAATCGAACCCGCGATCTTCGCCGTGACAGGGCGACGTGATAACCGCTACACTACGGGACTTTTTATGGGAGTTAACGGGTTCGAACCGCTGACCTCTGCTTGTAAGGCAGATGCTCTCCCAGCTGAGCTAAACTCCCATTGAGTGTTCCTAAGCTAAGCGACTTCCGTATCTAACAGGGGGCAACCCCAACTACTTCAGGCGTTCTAGGGCTTAACTACTGTGTTCGGCATGGGTACAGGTGTATCTCCTAGGCTATCGTCACTTAACTTTTTAGTCCACTCAAAATTGAATAACTATATCTTAACAAGAAGTCTACCTCTATGTCAATAAACTTTTCTATTATCAAAATTGTACTCGGACTAAAAA
>NZ_LOCM01000057.1 GCF_002887775.1 Streptococcus penaeicida
ATGAGAACGTTAAGAAATCTGTATGAAAATAGGAAATTGACGATGTGTGCTTGCACACAAGGAGATTTATCTTTTTCACTAAGATTTTAGTTCGAATACAATTAAGCTTCACGTAATAGAATAGTACACCACTAATAATGAAACAACCAGTTTATTAGTCGGGGCCTTAGCTCAGCTGGGAGAGCGCCTGCTTTGCACGCAGGAGTCAGCGGTTCGATCCCGCTAGGCTCCATTATCTAGGATACAAAGAGATGTTCGGCTAGCCGAAATTCTGTAGAAAATTAGGAATCTGACACCGTGTGCTTGCACACAAGGAAGATTATCTATTTTCCTAAGAAATTAATCTCGTGTTCAACTAGATAAATGATATTTGAATACGAACCTAAACTTACTAGA
>NZ_LOCM01000058.1 GCF_002887775.1 Streptococcus penaeicida
GTACCTGACTACGAATCAGGCGGTTAGAGGTTCGACTCCTCTAGGGTGCATGAGTTCGGGAAGTAGCTCAGCTTGGTAGAGTACTTGGTTTGGGACCAAGGTGTCGCAGGTTCGAATCCTGTCTTCCGATATTCTTTATTTTTTAATAGAGAAAAGACCTTTGAGAACTGAATAAGACAAGAAAACCAAATGTGAGGGTGATATGTTTAGATGCATATTATCCGTCAATGAAGTAAAAAACAATAAATCTGTCAGCGACAGAAAAGAACGAGTAAGTTCAAACTAAAATGAGAGTTTGATCCTGGCTCAGGACGAACGCTGGCGGCGTGCCTAATACATGCAAGTAGAACGCTGAGGTCTAGTGCTTGCACAAGACCAAGGAGTTGCG
>NZ_LOCM01000059.1 GCF_002887775.1 Streptococcus penaeicida
GGAAATCCTATCTCTATCGACTCCGCCAGTAGGACTCGAACCTACGACATCATGATTAACAGTCATGCGCTACTACCAACTGAGCTATGGCGGATAAAAGCTAAGCGACTTCCGTATCTAACAGGGGCAACCCCAACTACTTCAGGCGTTCTAGGGCTTAACTACTGTGTTCGGCATGGGTACAGGTGTATCTCCTAGGCTATCGTCACTTAACTTTTTAGTCCACTCAAAATTGAATAACTATATCTTAACAAGAAGTCTACCTCTATGTCAATAAACTTTTCTATTATCAAAATTGTACTCGGACTAAAAAGCTAGTCAATTAGATAAAATGTCTTGAGACTCCGTAGTCTCTACGCCATTTTCCTAAATTGTTACGCTTTTTTT
>NZ_LOCM01000060.1 GCF_002887775.1 Streptococcus penaeicida
AATGCCGGCTACATGATTTGAACACGCGACCCTCTGATTACAAATCAGATGCTCTACCAACTGAGCTAAGCCGGCTAAAGTTTTATGCGGGTTAAGGGACTTGAACCCCCACGCCGTTAAGCGCCAGATCCTAAATCTGGTGCGTCTGCCAATTCCGCCAAACCCGCTGTGATGACCCGTACTGGGCTCGAACCAGTGACCCATTGATTAAAAGTCAATTGCTCTACCAACTGAGCTAACGAGTCTTATCATCATTTAATGTTTTTAATTGATTTTCTTCAATAAATTTTATAAGTCCACCAGACTTATAAAACGGTCCCGACGGGAATCGAACCCGCGATCTTCGCCGTGACAGGGCGACGTGATAACCGCTACACTACGGGAC
>NZ_LOCM01000061.1 GCF_002887775.1 Streptococcus penaeicida
TGGAAATTTATTGAAAGCTCTATCGAGCATTCTACTTATCTGTTCAAGATTAGGACTCATAGATAAATCATATGATATGATTTCATTTGTGTTCATATCTAAAACAGGCGATATGTAACACTTCCCCATGAAAAATTAAACTGAGATACATCTGTTGTCCACTTTTGTAAAGGCGCAGTTGTGCTAAAGTTTCTAGCAATGATATTGTCGGCAATCTTTCCTACCTCACCCTTATAGGAATGGTATTTTTCCTTTGGACGTTTGCCTAATAAGCCTTCTTTATGCATGAGACGTTGAACTCTCTTATGGTTCACCTTGTATCCACGATTAATCAGTTCTTGATAGACTCGTCTAACGCCATATCTA
>NZ_LOCM01000062.1 GCF_002887775.1 Streptococcus penaeicida
ACCGTGCGCCCTTATTAACTTAACCTTATTTCCAGTCTTTCGACCTTCTTAATTTTTTTTAATATGTTCGCGTTTATCTTTTTTTTCGGTTTATTTCTTGTTACTTTTCTACAATCATTTTCATGATTGTGGAATTTGATATAGTTATTCAATTTTCAATGGACTATTATGATATTAAGAACCGGTACGACTTGTCGTAAAACTTGCGTAAAATAAGGAACAAACCAGTGATGTGTCCTTAGACACGAGATGGTTTTGACTTATTTCTAGTAAGTTTAGGTTCGTATTCAAATATCATTTATCTAGTTGAACACGAGATTAATTTCTTAGGAAAATAGATAATCT
>NZ_LOCM01000063.1 GCF_002887775.1 Streptococcus penaeicida
TACTAAATCTCAGACTTACCGTCTCTTGAAATACCATTGGCGATTCTTTCAGAAAGACAGCGTAAACTCTCAGTTAAACCCTTTTACTGCAGAACCTTAGGTCAAACTGTAACTCCGAAGGAAGTGATTCATAAAGCTCTTAGTCATTGTGAGGAACTTCGTTACTGCTATGACCTCTATCAATTATTACTTTTTCATTTTCAAGAGATGAGAGTTGATGCATTTTTTAGTTTGATTGAAGAGAACTTAACAGTCACAAACAAAAACTTTAAAACAGTCTTTAAGACCTTCATAAAACATAAGACATATATCACTAATGCCCTCGAAACTTCTTATTCTAA
>NZ_LOCM01000064.1 GCF_002887775.1 Streptococcus penaeicida
CTCAAGACATTTTATCTAATTGACTAGCTTTTTAGTCCGAGTACAATTTTGATAATAGAAAAGTTTATTGACATAGAGGTAGACTTCTTGTTAAGATATAGTTATTCAATTTTGAGTGGACTAAAAAGTTAAGTGACGATAGCTAGGAGATACACCTGTACCCATGCCGAACACAGTAGTTAAGCCCTAGAACGCCTGAAGTAGTTGGGGGTTGCCCCTGTTAGATACGGAAGTCGCTTAGCTTAGGAACACTCAATGGGAGTTTAGCTCAGCTGGGAGAGCATCTGCCTTACAAGCAGAGGGTCAGCGGTTCGAACCCGTTAACTCCCATA
>NZ_LOCM01000065.1 GCF_002887775.1 Streptococcus penaeicida
GGAAATCCTATCTCTATCGACTCCGCCAGTAGGACTCGAACCTACGACATCATGATTAACAGTCATGCGCTACTACCAACTGAGCTATGGCGGATAAAAGCTAAGCGACTTCCGTATCTAACAGGGGGCAACCCCCAACTACTTCAGGCGTTCTAGGGCTTAACTACTGTGTTCGGCATGGGTACAGGTGTATCTCCTAGCTATCGTCACTTAACTTTTTAGTCCACTCAAAATTGAATAACTATATCTTAACAAGAAGTCTACCTCTATGTCAATAAACTTTTCTATTATCAAAATTGTACTCGGACTAAAAAGCTAGTCAATTA
>NZ_LOCM01000066.1 GCF_002887775.1 Streptococcus penaeicida
GGAAATCCTATCTCTATCGACTCCGCCAGTAGGACTCGAACCTACGACATCATGATTAACAGTCATGCGCTACTACCAACTGAGCTATGGCGGATAAAAGCTAAGCGACTTCCGTATCTAACAGGGGCAACCCCCAACTACTTCAGGCGTTCTAGGGCTTAACTACTGTGTTCGGCATGGGTACAGGTGTATCTCCTAGCTATCGTCACTTAACTTTTTAGTCCACTCAAAATTGAATAACTATATCTTAACAAGAAGTCTACCTCTATGTCAATAAACTTTTCTATTATCAAAATTGTACTCGGACTAAAAGCTAGTCAATTA
>NZ_LOCM01000067.1 GCF_002887775.1 Streptococcus penaeicida
ATGGTATTTTTCCTTTGGACGTTTGCCTAATAAGCCTTCTTTATGCATGAGACGTTGAACTCTCTTATGGTTCACCTTGTATCCACGATTAATCAGTTCTTGATAGACTCGTCTAACGCCATATCTACTTTTATTTGACTCAAAAATACTTTTGATTTCGTTAAGTAAATCTTCGTTTCTTAACGCAACAGCATCTATCTTGCCAATCTCGAAATAATAAGTTGATTTAGCTAAGTTTACTGCTTTGAGAAGATATTTTATGTGATATCCTTTTTCTTTAAGTTCCTTGACGATTGCCGCTTTTT
>NZ_LOCM01000068.1 GCF_002887775.1 Streptococcus penaeicida
AAGCTAAGCGACTTCCGTATCTAACAGGGGCAACCCCCAACTACTTCAGGCGTTCTAGGGCTTAACTACTGTGTTCGGCATGGGTACAGGTGTATCTCCTAGGCTATCGTCACTTAACTTTTTAGTCCACTCAAAATTGAATAACTATATCTTAACAAGAAGTCTACCTCTATGTCAATAAACTTTTCTATTATCAAAATTGTACTCGGACTAAAAAGCTAGTCAATTAGATAAAATGTCTTGAGACTCCGTAGTCTCTACGCCATTTTCCTAAATTGTTACGCTTTTTTT
>NZ_LOCM01000069.1 GCF_002887775.1 Streptococcus penaeicida
GATGTCATGTTCTATGAATTAAGATGCACCCTAGAGGAGTCGAACCTCTAACCGCCTGATTCGTAGTCAGGTACTCTATCCAGTTGAGCTAAGGGTGCTCTTTATATTTCTAAAATCAGTATACACCTTTTTTAAAAATAAATCAAAAAAGATAGGAAATCCTATCTCTATCGACTCCGCCAGTAGGACTCGAACCTACGACATCATGATTAACAGTCATGCGCTACTACCAACTGAGCTATGGCGGATAAAAGCTAAGCGACTTCCGTATCTAACAGGGG
>NZ_LOCM01000070.1 GCF_002887775.1 Streptococcus penaeicida
TTTTTAGTCCGAGTACAATTTTGATAATAGAAAAGTTTATTGACATAGAGGTAGACTTCTTGTTAAGATATAGTTATTCAATTTTGAGTGGACTAAAAAGTTAAGTGACGATAGCCTAGGAGATACACCTGTACCCATGCCGAACACAGTAGTTAAGCCCTAGAACGCCTGAAGTAGTTGGGGTTGCCCCCTGTTAGATACGGAAGTCGCTTAGCTTAGGAACACTCAATGGGAGTTTAGCTCAGCTGGGAGAGCATCTGCCTTACAAGCAGAGG
>NZ_LOCM01000071.1 GCF_002887775.1 Streptococcus penaeicida
TTATGTGACTTTTAGTCCGTTTCACTCCGAAGGTGTGAAACAAAAAACCACCCGCTATGCGGGTGTGCATCAAAGGTTATACCCAAAAGACTCCTAACGCGGTACAATATAGGTGTTCAAGCCAATTGTAAAGCGAAAGGAGTCAAAATATGGCACAGAAGGCACATAGCTTATCACACACAAAGTGGATGTGCAAATATCACATTGTGTTCACCCCTAAGTATAGACGAAAAATAATCTATAATCAATACAGAAGTAGTCTCGGTGAGATTTT
>NZ_LOCM01000072.1 GCF_002887775.1 Streptococcus penaeicida
ATGAGAACGTTAAGAAATCTGTATGAAAATAGGAAATTGACGATGTGTGCTTGCACACAAGGAGATTTATCTTTTTCACTAAGATTTTAGTTCGAATACAATTAAGCTTCACGTAATAGAATAGTACACCACTAATAATGAAACAACCAGTTTATTAGTCGGGGCCTTAGCTCAGCTGGGAGAGCGCCTGCTTTGCACGCAGGAGTCAGCGGTTCGATCCCGCTAGGCTCCATTATCTAGGATACAAAGAGATGTTCGGCTAGCCGAAATT
>NZ_LOCM01000073.1 GCF_002887775.1 Streptococcus penaeicida
AATGGCGCGAGACGGAATCGAACCGCCGACACATGGAGCTTCAATCCATTGCTCTACCAACTGAGCTACCGAGCCATGTATACAAAACATTGTATATTGCGGGAGCAGGATTTGAACCTACGACCTTCGGGTTATGAGCCCGACGAGCTACCTAGCTGCTCCATCCCGCGATAAGTAAAAAGGAGGATGTGGGATTCGAACCCACGCACGCTTTTACACGCCTGACGGTTTTCAAGACCGTTCCCTTCAGCCGGACTTGGGTAATCCTCCA
>NZ_LOCM01000074.1 GCF_002887775.1 Streptococcus penaeicida
CCTAATTTTCTACAGAAATTTCGGCTAGCCGAACATCTCTTTGTATCCTAGATAATGGAGCCTAGCGGGATCGAACCGCTGACCTCCTGCGTGCAAAGCAGGCGCTCTCCCAGCTGAGCTAAGGCCCCACAAGACCTCTCAAAACTAAATAAGACAATTCCAAATGTTTCCATTTCCTTAGAAAGGAGGTGATCCAGCCGCACCTTCCGATACGGCTACCTTGTTACGACTTCACCCCAATCATCTATCCCACCTTA
>NZ_LOCM01000075.1 GCF_002887775.1 Streptococcus penaeicida
ATGAGAACGTTAAGAAATCTGTATGAAAATAGGAAATTGACGATGTGTGCTTGCACACAAGGAGATTTATCTTTTTCACTAAGATTTTAGTTCGAATACAATTAAGCTTCACGTAATAGAATAGTACCACCACTAATAATGAAACAACCAGTTTATTAGTCGGGGCCTTAGCTCAGCTGGGAGAGCGCCTGCTTTGCACGCAGGAGGTCAGCGGTTCGATCCCGCTAGGCTCCATTATCTAGGATACAAAGAGA
>NZ_LOCM01000076.1 GCF_002887775.1 Streptococcus penaeicida
TGAGCTATGGCGGATAAAAGCTAAGCGACTTCCGTATCTAACAGGGGGCAACCCCAACTACTTCAGGCGTTCTAGGGCTTAACTACTGTGTTCGGCATGGGTACAGGTGTATCTCCTAGGCTATCGTTCACTTAACTTTTAGTCCACTCAAAATTGAATAACTATATCTTAACAAGAAGTCTACCTCTATGTCAATAAACTTTTCTATTATCAAAATTGTACTCGGACTAAAAAGCTAGTCAATTAGATAAAAT
>NZ_LOCM01000077.1 GCF_002887775.1 Streptococcus penaeicida
TGGAAATTTATTGAAAGCTCTATCGAGCATTCTACTTATCTGTTCAAGATTAGGACTCATAGATAAATCATATGATATGATTTCATTTGTGTTCATATCTAAAACAGGCGATATGTAACACTTCCCCCATGAAAAATTAAACTGAGATACATCTGTTGTCCACTTTTGTAAAGGCGCAGTTGTGCTAAAGTTTCTAGCAATGATATTGTCGGCAATCTTTCCTACCTCACCCTTATAGGAATGGTATTTTT
>NZ_LOCM01000078.1 GCF_002887775.1 Streptococcus penaeicida
TTTTAAATATCCCATAAAACTTGAAACACTAATTCTTGGGGGAATACTTACCAACATGTGGACATGGTCTGGCATCAAATGACCTTCAATTATTTCTACACCTTTATAGCTACACAGTCTCTGAAAAATCTCACCGAGACTACTTCTGTATTGATTATAGATTATTTTTCGTCTATACTTAGGGGTGAACACAATGTGATATTTGCACATCCACTTTGTGTGTGATAAGCTATGTGCCTTCTGTGCCATAT
>NZ_LOCM01000079.1 GCF_002887775.1 Streptococcus penaeicida
AAGATATAGTTATTCAATTTTGAGTGGACTAAAAAAGTTAAGTGACGATAGCTAGGAGATACACCTGTACCCATGCCGAACACAGTAGTTAAGCCCTAGAACGCCTGAAGTAGTTGGGGGTTGCCCCCTGTTAGATACGGAAGTCGCTTAGCTTTTATCCGCCATAGCTCAGTTGGTAGTAGCGCATGACTGTTAATCATGATGTCGTAGGTTCGAGTCCTACTGGCGGAGTCGATAGAGATAGGATTTCC
>NZ_LOCM01000080.1 GCF_002887775.1 Streptococcus penaeicida
AAAATATAAGCCAGCTGATTTAACGCCTACAGAAAGAGAAGAATTAATAAGATTAAGAGCTGAAACAGCCTATTTAAAAACAGAAAATGAAGCAATAAAAAAAATTAATCGCCTTGAGACACAAAAAAGGAAGCTGCGCTACTCAAGGCGAAAAAAGCGGCAATCGTCAAGGAACTTAAAGAAAAAGGATATCACATAAAATATCTTCTCAAAGCAGTAAACTTAGCTAAATCAACTTATTATTTCGAGA
>NZ_LOCM01000082.1 GCF_002887775.1 Streptococcus penaeicida
AAATTAATCTCGTGTTCAACTAGATAAATGATATTTGAATACGAACCTAAACTTACTAGAAATAAGTCAAAACCATCTCGTGTCTAAGGACACATCACTGGTTTGTTCCTTATTTTACGCAAGTTTTTACGACAAGTCGTACCGGTTCTTAATATCATAATAGTCCATTGAAAATTGAATAACTATATCAAATTCCACGATCATGAAAATGATTGTAGAAAAGTAACAAGAAATAAACCGAAAAAAA
>NZ_LOCM01000083.1 GCF_002887775.1 Streptococcus penaeicida
CTAAGTTTACTGCTTTGAGAAGATATTTTATGTGATATCCTTTTTCTTTAAGTTCCTTGACGATTGCCGCTTTTTCGCCTTGAGTAGCGCAGCTTCCTTTTTGTGTCTCAAGGCGATTAATTTTTTTATTGCTTCATTTTCTGTTTTTAAATAGGCTGTTTCAGCTCTTAATCTTATTAATTCTTCTCTTTCTGTAGGCGTTAAATCAGCTGGCTTATATTTTTTAGTCATAGGCGGTTCCTTTTTC
>NZ_LOCM01000084.1 GCF_002887775.1 Streptococcus penaeicida
CCCCTGTTAGATACGGAAGTCGCTTAGCTTAGGAACACTCAATGGGAGTTTAGCTCAGCTGGGAGAGCATCTGCCTTACAAGCAGAGGGTCAGCGGTTCGAACCCGTTAACTCCCATAAAAAGGTCCCGTAGTGTAGCGGTTATCACGTCGCCCTGTCACGGCGAAGATCGCGGGTTCGATTCCCGTCGGGACCGTTTTATAAGTCTGGTGGACTTATAAAATTTATTGAAGAAAATCAATTAAA
>NZ_LOCM01000085.1 GCF_002887775.1 Streptococcus penaeicida
TTTAATTGATTTTCTTCAATAAATTTTATAAGTCCACCAGACTTATAAAACGGTCCCGACGGGAATCGAACCCGCGATCTTCGCCGTGACAGGGCGACGTGATAACCGCTACACTACGGGACCTTTTATGGGAGTTAACGGGTTCGAACCGCTGACCCTCTGCTTGTAAGGCAGATGCTCTCCCAGCTGAGCTAAACTCCCATTGAGTGTTCCTAAGCTAAGCGACTTCCGTATCTAACAGGGG
>NZ_LOCM01000086.1 GCF_002887775.1 Streptococcus penaeicida
GTACTATTCTATTACGTGAAGCTTAATTGTATTCGAACTAAAATCTTAGTGAAAAAGATAAATCTCCTTGTGTGCAAGCACACATCGTCAATTTCCTATTTTCATACAGATTTCTTAACGTTCTCATAACTTAAATAAGACCTCTCAAAACTAAATAAGACAATTCCAAATGTTTCCATTTCCTTAGAAAGGAGGTGATCCAGCCGCACCTTCCGATACGGCTACCTTGTTACGACTTCACCC
>NZ_LOCM01000087.1 GCF_002887775.1 Streptococcus penaeicida
TTAAATATGGTATGTTTGATAAGGAGCAGAAAAGAAAGCAGAAACAGTCTACAAAGAATCTAGATAATTGGTTTTACGATGAGGTTAGTGATACCTACACGCATCCGGATGGTTGGGATTATCATTTGACTATATCAAAGAGACTAGAACATCTACTGGATTCCAACAAGAGATCAGAGTTTATAAGGCAGAATATCCTGATTTAGCCCCTCAGAAAGGTCTTTATGTGAATCAGAGATA
>NZ_LOCM01000088.1 GCF_002887775.1 Streptococcus penaeicida
TTAAAT
Source organism: Streptococcus penaeicida (assembly GCF_002887775.1). GTDB lineage: Bacteria > Bacillota > Bacilli > Lactobacillales > Streptococcaceae > Streptococcus > Streptococcus penaeicida. The sequence continues at coordinate 7 of NZ_LOCM01000088.1, forward strand.
ATGGTATGTTTGATAAGGAGCAGAAAAGAAAGCAGAAACAGTCTTCAAAGAATCTAGATAATTGGTTTTACGATGAGGTCAGTGATACCTACACGCATCCGGATGGATGGGATTATCATTTGACTATATCAAAGAGACTAGAACATCTACTGGATTCCAACAAGAGATCAGAGTTTATAAGGCAGAATATCCTGATTTAGCCCCTCAGAAAGGTCTTTATGTGAATCAGAGATA
>NZ_LOCM01000089.1 GCF_002887775.1 Streptococcus penaeicida
TAAGGTGGGATAGATGATTGGGGTGAAGTCGTAACAAGGTAGCCGTATCGGAAGGTGCGGCTGGATCACCTCCTTTCTAAGGAAATGGAAACATTTGGAATTGTCTTATTTAGTTTTGAGAGGTCTTGTGGGGCCTTAGCTCAGCTGGGAGAGCGCCTGCTTTGCACGCAGGAGGTCAGCGGTTCGATCCCGCTAGGCTCCATTATCTAGGATACAAAGAGATGTTCGGCTAGCCGAA
>NZ_LOCM01000090.1 GCF_002887775.1 Streptococcus penaeicida
ACTAAGATTTTAGTTCGAATACAATTAAGCTTCACGTAATAGAATAGTACACCACTAATAATGAAACAACCAGTTTATTAGTCGGGGCCTTAGCTCAGCTGGGAGAGCGCTGCTTTGCACGCAGGAGGTCAGCGGTTCGATCCCGCTAGGCTCCATTATCTAGGATACAAAGAGATGTTCGGCTAGCCGAAATTTCTGTAGAAAATTAGGAATCTGACACCGTGTGCTTGCACACA
>NZ_LOCM01000091.1 GCF_002887775.1 Streptococcus penaeicida
GGGGCCTTAGCTCAGCTGGGAGAGCGCCTGCTTTGCACGCAGGAGGTCAGCGGTTCGATCCCGCTAGGCTCCATTATCTAGGATACAAAGAGATGTTCGGCTAGCCGAATTTCTGTAGAAAATTAGGAATCTGACACCGTGTGCTTGCACACAAGGAAGATTATCTATTTTCCTAAGAAATTAATCTCGTGTTCAACTAGATAAATGATATTTGAATACGAACCTAAACTTA
>NZ_LOCM01000092.1 GCF_002887775.1 Streptococcus penaeicida
ATGAGAACGTTAAGAAATCTGTATGAAAATAGGAAATTGACGATGTGTGCTTGCACACAAGGAGATTTATCTTTTTCACTAAGATTTTAGTTCGAATACAATTAAGCTTCACGTAATAGAATAGTACCACCACTAATAATGAAACAACCAGTTTATTAGTCGGGGCCTTAGCTCAGCTGGGAGAGCGCCTGCTTTGCACGCAGGAGGTCAGCGGTTCGATCCCGCTAGG
>NZ_LOCM01000093.1 GCF_002887775.1 Streptococcus penaeicida
GAACCGCTGACCCTCTGCTTGTAAGGCAGATGCTCTCCCAGCTGAGCTAAACTCCCATTGAGTGTTCCTAAGCTAAGCGACTTCCGTATCTAACAGGGGCAACCCCAACTACTTCAGGCGTTCTAGGCTTAACTACTGTGTTCGGCATGGGTACAGGTGTATCTCCTAGGCTATCGTCACTTAACTTTTTAGTCCACTCAAAATTGAATAACTATATCTTAACAAGAAG
>NZ_LOCM01000094.1 GCF_002887775.1 Streptococcus penaeicida
TAATTGACTAGCTTTTTAGTCCGAGTACAATTTTGATAATAGAAAAGTTTATTGACATAGAGGTAGACTTCTTGTTAAGATATAGTTATTCAATTTTGAGTGGACTAAAAAGTTAAGTGACGATAGCTAGGAGATACACCTGTACCCATGCCGAACACAGTAGTTAAGCCCTAGAACGCCTGAAGTAGTTGGGGGTTGCCCCTGTTAGATACGGAAGTCGCTTAGCTT
>NZ_LOCM01000095.1 GCF_002887775.1 Streptococcus penaeicida
TAACCTTATTTCCAGTCTTTCGACCTTCTTAATTTTTTTAATATGTTCGCGTTTATCTTTTTTTCGGTTTATTTCTTGTTACTTTTCTACAATCATTTTCATGATCGTGGAATTTGATATAGTTATTTCAATTTTCAATGGACTATTATGATATTAAGAACCGGTACGACTTGTCGTAAAACTTGCGTAAAATAAGGAACAAACCAGTGATGTGTCCTTAGACA
>NZ_LOCM01000096.1 GCF_002887775.1 Streptococcus penaeicida
AACCTTATTTCCAGTCTTTCGACCTTCTTAATTTTTTTTAATATGTTCGCGTTTATCTTTTTTTCGGTTTATTTCTTGTTACTTTTCTACAATCATTTTCATGATTGTGGAATTTGATATAGTTATTTCAATTTTCAATGGACTATTATGATATTAAGAACCGGTACGACTTGTCGTAAAACTTGCGTAAAATAAGGAACAAACCAGTGATGTGTCCTTAGACA
>NZ_LOCM01000097.1 GCF_002887775.1 Streptococcus penaeicida
GAACCGCTGACCCTCTGCTTGTAAGGCAGATGCTCTCCCAGCTGAGCTAAACTCCCATTGAGTGTTCCTAAGCTAAGCGACTTCCGTATCTAACAGGGGCAACCCCAACTACTTCAGGCGTTCTAGGGCTTAACTACTGTGTTCGGCATGGGTACAGGTGTATCTCCTAGGCTATCGTCACTTAACTTTTTAGTCCACTCAAAATTGAATAACTATATCTTA
>NZ_LOCM01000098.1 GCF_002887775.1 Streptococcus penaeicida
ATCTGACACCGTGTGCTTGCACACAAGGAAGATTATCTATTTTCCTAAGAAATTAATCTCGTGTTCAACTAGATAAATGATATTTGAATACGAACTAAACTTACTAGAAATAAGTCAAAACCATCTCGTGTCTAAGGACACATCACTGGTTTGTTCCTTATTTTACGCAAGTTTTACGACAAGTCGTACCGGTTCTTAATATCATAATAGTCCATTGAAAA
>NZ_LOCM01000099.1 GCF_002887775.1 Streptococcus penaeicida
ATCTGACACCGTGTGCTTGCACACAAGGAAGATTATCTATTTTCCTAAGAAATTAATCTCGTGTTCAACTAGATAAATGATATTTGAATACGAACTAAACTTACTAGAAATAAGTCAAAACCATCTCTGTCTAAGGACACATCACTGGTTTGTTCCTTATTTTACGCAAGTTTTACGACAAGTCGTACCGGTTCTTAATATCATAATAGTCCATTGAAAAT
>NZ_LOCM01000100.1 GCF_002887775.1 Streptococcus penaeicida
TAAGATATAGTTATTCAATTTTGAGTGGACTAAAAAGTTAAGTGACGATAGCCTAGGAGATACACCTGTACCCATGCCGAACACAGTAGTTAAGCCTAGAACGCCTGAAGTAGTTGGGGGTTGCCCCCTGTTAGATACGGAAGTCGCTTAGCTTAGGAACACTCAATGGGAGTTTAGCTCAGCTGGGAGAGCATCTGCCTTACAAGCAGAGGGTCAGCGGT
>NZ_LOCM01000101.1 GCF_002887775.1 Streptococcus penaeicida
AGTCCACCAGACTTATAAAACGGTCCCGACGGGAATCGAACCCGCGATCTTCGCCGTGACAGGGCGACGTGATAACCGCTACACTACGGGACTTTTTATGGGAGTTAACGGGTTCGAACCGCTGACCTCTGCTTGTAAGGCAGATGCTCTCCCAGCTGAGCTAAACTCCCATTGAGTGTTCCTAAGCTAAGCGACTTCCGTATCTAACAGGGGGCAACCCC
>NZ_LOCM01000102.1 GCF_002887775.1 Streptococcus penaeicida
TCTGACACCGTGTGCTTGCACACAAGGAAGATTATCTATTTTCCTAAGAAATTAATCTCGTGTTCAACTAGATAAATGATATTTGAATACGAACCTAAACTTACTAGAAATAAGTCAAAACCATCTCTGTCTAAGGACACATCACTGGTTTGTTCCTTATTTTACGCAAGTTTTACGACAAGTCGTACCGGTTCTTAATATCATAATAGTCCATTGAAAAT
>NZ_LOCM01000103.1 GCF_002887775.1 Streptococcus penaeicida
AACCGCTGACCCTCTGCTTGTAAGGCAGATGCTCTCCCAGCTGAGCTAAACTCCCATTGAGTGTTCCTAAGCTAAGCGACTTCCGTATCTAACAGGGGCAACCCCCAACTACTTCAGGCGTTCTAGGCTTAACTACTGTGTTCGGCATGGGTACAGGTGTATCTCCTAGGCTATCGTCACTTAACTTTTTAGTCCACTCAAAATTGAATAACTATATCTTA
>NZ_LOCM01000104.1 GCF_002887775.1 Streptococcus penaeicida
TACAGAAAGAGAAGAATTAATAAGATTAAGAGCTGAAACAGCTATTTAAAAACAGAAAATGAAGCAATAAAAAAAATTAATCGCCTTGAGACACAAAAAGGAAGCTGCGCTACTCAAGGCGAAAAAAGCGGCAATCGTCAAGGAACTTAAAGAAAAAGGATATCACATAAAATATCTTCTCAAAGCAGTAAACTTAGCTAAATCAACTTATTATTTCGAGA
>NZ_LOCM01000105.1 GCF_002887775.1 Streptococcus penaeicida
GTGGAATTTGATATAGTTATTCAATTTTCAATGGACTATTATGATATTAAGAACCGGTACGACTTGTCGTAAAACTTGCGTAAAATAAGGAAACAAACCAGTGATGTGTCCTTAGACACGAGATGGTTTTGACTTATTTCTAGTAAGTTTAGGTTCGTATTCAAATATCATTTATCTAGTTGAACACGAGATTAATTTCTTAGGAAAATAGATAATCT
>NZ_LOCM01000106.1 GCF_002887775.1 Streptococcus penaeicida
AGTCCACCAGACTTATAAAACGGTCCCGACGGGAATCGAACCCGCGATCTTCGCCGTGACAGGGCGACGTGATAACCGCTACACTACGGGACTTTTTATGGGAGTTAACGGGTTCGAACCGCTGACCCTCTGCTTGTAAGGCAGATGCTCTCCCAGCTGAGCTAAACTCCCATTGAGTGTTCCTAAGCTAAGCGACTTCCGTATCTAACAGGGGGCAA
>NZ_LOCM01000107.1 GCF_002887775.1 Streptococcus penaeicida
GTTGAACACGAGATTAATTTCTTAGGAAAATAGATAATCTTCCTTGTGTGCAAGCACACGGTGTCAGATTCCTAATTTTCTACAGAAATTCGCTAGCCGAACATCTCTTTGTATCCTAGATAATGGAGCCTAGCGGGATCGAACCGCTGACCTCCTGCGTGCAAAGCAGGCGCTCTCCCAGCTGAGCTAAGGCCCCGACTAATAAACTGGTTGTT
>NZ_LOCM01000108.1 GCF_002887775.1 Streptococcus penaeicida
TTGAACACGAGATTAATTTCTTAGGAAAATAGATAATCTTCCTTGTGTGCAAGCACACGGTGTCAGATTCCTAATTTTCTACAGAAATTTCGCTAGCCGAACATCTCTTTGTATCCTAGATAATGGAGCCTAGCGGGATCGAACCGCTGACCTCCTGCGTGCAAAGCAGGCGCTCTCCCAGCTGAGCTAAGGCCCCGACTAATAAACTGGTTGTT
>NZ_LOCM01000109.1 GCF_002887775.1 Streptococcus penaeicida
AGATTATCTATTTTCCTAAGAAATTAATCTCGTGTTCAACTAGATAAATGATATTTGAATACGAACCTAAACTTACTAGAAATAAGTCAAAACCATCTCGTGTCTAAGGACACATCACTGGTTTGTTCCTTATTTTACGCAAGTTTTACGACAAGTCGTACCGGTTCTTAATATCATAATAGTCCATTGAAAATTGAATAACTATATCAAATTCCACAATCATGAAAATGATTGTAGAAAAGTAACAAGAAATAAACCGAAAAAAAGATAAACGCGAACATATTNAAAAAAAATTAAGAAGGTCGAAAGACTGGAAATAAGGTTAAGTTAATAAGGGCGCACGGTGGATGCCTTGGCACTAGAAGCCGATGAAGGACGTGACTAACGACGAAATGCTTTGGGGAGCTGTAAGTAAGCGCTGATCCAGAGATGTCCGAATGGGGGAACCCGGCATGTAATGCATGTCATCCATGACTGTTAAGGTCATGAGAAGGAAGACGCAGTGAACTGAAACATCTAAGTAGCTGCAGGAAGAGAAAGCAAACGCGATTGCCTTAGTAGCGGCGAGCGAAACGGCAGGAGGGCAAACCGAGGAGTTTACTCCTCGGGGTTGTAGGACTGCGACGTGGGACTTTAATTTAATAGAAGAATTACCTGGGAAGGTAAGCCAAAGAGAGTAACAGCCTCGTACTTAAAATTRAATTGAGCCCTAGCAGTATCCTGAGTACGGCGAGACACGCGAAATCTCGTCGGAATCTGGGAGGACCATCTCCCAACCCTAAATACTCTCTAGTGACCGATAGTGAACCAGTACCGTGAGGGAAAGGTGAAAAGCACCCCGGGAGGGAGTGAAATAGAACCTGAAACCGTGTGCCTACAACAAGTTCGAGCCCGTTAATGGGTGAGAGCGTGCCTTTTGTAGAATGAACCGGCGAGTTACGTTATGATGCGAGGTTAAGTTGAAGAGACGGAGCCGTAGGGAAACCGAAGTCTTAAAAGGGCGGCATAGTATCATGATGTAGACCCGAAACCATGTGACCTACCCATGAGCAGGTTGAAGGTGCGGTAAAACGCACTGGAGGACCGAACCAGGGCACGTTGAAAAGTGCTTGGATGACTTGTGGGTAGCGGAGAAATTCCAAACGAACTTGGAGATAGCTGGTTCTCTCCGAAATAGCTTTAGGGCTAGCGTCGATGTTAAGTCTCTTGGAGGTAGAGCACTGTTTGGGTGANGGGTCCATCCCGGATTACCAATCTCAGATAAACTCCGAATGCAAGTAGATATAATCGGCAGTCAGACTGCGAGTGCTAAGATCCGTAGTCGAAAGGGAAACAGCCCAGACCACCAGCTAAGGTCCCAAAATAATTGTTAAGTGGAAAAGGATGTGGGGTTGCACAGACAACTAGGATGTTAGCTTAGAAGCAGCTATTCATTCAAAGAGTGCGTAATAGCTCACTAGTCGAGTGACCCTGCGCCGAAAATGTACCGGGGCTAAAACAATTTACCGAAGCTGTGGATCCCGTAAGGGATGGTAGGAGAGCGTTCTATGTGTGAAGAAGGTATACCGTGAGGAGTGCTGGAACGCATAGAAGTGAGAATGCCGGTATGAGTAGCGCAAGACAGGTGAGAATCCTGTCCACCGTAAGACTAAGGTTTCCAGGGGAAGGCTCGTCCGCCCTGGGTTAGTCGGGACCTAAGGAGAGACCGAAAGGTGTATTCGATGGCCAACAGGTTGATATTCCTGTACTAGTATGTAAAGTGATGGAGGGACGCAGTAGGCTAACTAAAGCGTGCGACTGGAAGAGCACGTCCAAGCAGTGAGGTGTGGTATGAGTAAAATGCTTATACCTGATACATTGAGCTGTGATGGGGAGCGAAGTTAAGTAGCGAAGTTAGTGATGTCACACTGCCAAGAAAAGCTTCTAGCGTTTAATTGCATACTACCCGTACCGCAAACCGACACAGGTAGTCGAGGCGAGTAGCCTCAGGTGATCGAGAGAACTCTCGTTAAGGAACTCGGCAAAATGACCCCGTAACTTCGGGAGAAGGGGTGCTGTCAGCGATGACAGCCGCAGTGAATAGGCCCAAGCAACTGTTTATCAAAAACACAGCTCTCTGCTAAATCGTAAGATGATGTATAGGGGGTGACGCCTGCCCGGTGCTGGAAGGTTAAGAGGAGGGTTTAGCGCAAGCGAAGATCTGAATTGAAGCCCCAGTAAACGGCGGCCGTAACTATAACGGTCCTAAGGTAGCGAAATTCCTTGTCGGGTAAGTTCCGACCCGCACGAAAGGCGTAATGATTTGGCACTGTCTCAACGAGAGACTCGGTGAAATTTTAGTACCTGTGAAGATGCAGGTTACCCGCGACAGGACGGAAAGACCCCATGGAGCTTTACTGCAGTTTGATATTGAGTATCTGTACCACATGTACAGRRTAGGTGAGGAGCCATCGAGAACGGGACGCCAGTTTCGTTTGAGGCGATGTTGGGATACTACCTTGTGTTATGGCTACTCTAACCCGGATAGGTTTATCCCTATCGGAGACAGTGTCTGACGGGCAGTTTGACTGGGGCGGTCGCCTCCTAAAAGGTAACGGAGGCGCCCAAAGGTTCCCTCAGAATGGTTGGAAATCATTCGCAGAGTGTAAAGGTATAAGGGAGCTTGACTGCGAGAGCAACAACTCGAGCAGGGACGAAAGTCGGGCTTAGTGATCCGGTGGTTCCGCATGGAAGGGCCATCGCTCAACGGATAAAAGCTACCCTGGGGATAACAGGCTTATCTCCCCCAAGAGTTCACATCGACGGGGAGGTTTGGCACCTCGATGTCGGCTCGTCGCATCCTGGGGCTGTAGTCGGTCCCAAGGGTTGGGCTGTTCGCCCATTAAAGCGGCACGCGAGCTGGGTTCAGAACGTCGTGAGACAGTTCGGTCCCTATCCGTCGCGGGCGTAGGAAATTTGAGAGGATCTGCTCCTAGTACGAGAGGACCAGAGTGGACTTACCGCTGGTGTACCAGTTGTCTTGCCAAAGGCATCGCTGGGTAGCTATGTAGGGAAGGGATAAGCGCTGAAAGCATCTAAGTGCGAAGCCCCCTCAAGATGAGATTCCCATGATTTAATATCAGTAAGAGCCCTGAGAGATGATCAGGTAGATAGGTTAGAAGTGGAAGTGTAGTGATACATGTAGCGGACTAATACTAATAGCTCGAGGACTTATCCAAAAATAAGTAACTAAGGACGTTAAAAAAAGCGTAACAATTTAGGAAAATGGCGTAGAGACTACGGATCTCAAGACATTTTATCTAATTGACTAGCTTTTT
>NZ_LOCM01000110.1 GCF_002887775.1 Streptococcus penaeicida
ACTAAGATTTTAGTTCGAATACAATTAAGCTTCACGTAATAGAATAGTACACCACTAATAATGAAACAACCAGTTTATTAGTCGGGGCCTTAGCTCAAGCTGGGAGAGCGCTGCTTTGCACGCAGGAGTCAGCGGTTCGATCCCGCTAGGCTCCATTATCTAGGATACAAAGAGATGTTCGGCTAGCCGAAATTTCTGTAGAAAATTAGGAA
>NZ_LOCM01000111.1 GCF_002887775.1 Streptococcus penaeicida
ACTAAGATTTTAGTTCGAATACAATTAAGCTTCACGTAATAGAATAGTACACCACTAATAATGAAACAACCAGTTTATTAGTCGGGCCTTAGCTCAGCTGGGAGAGCGCCTGCTTTGCACGCAGGAGTCAGCGGTTCGATCCCGCTAGGCTCCATTATCTAGGATACAAAGAGATGTTCGGCTAGCCGAAATTTCTGTAGAAAATTAGGA
>NZ_LOCM01000112.1 GCF_002887775.1 Streptococcus penaeicida
ACTAAGATTTTAGTTCGAATACAATTAAGCTTCACGTAATAGAATAGTACACCACTAATAATGAAACAACCAGTTTATTAGTCGGGCCTTAGCTCAGCTGGGAGAGCGCCTGCTTTGCACGCAGGAGGTCAGCGGTTCGATCCCGCTAGGCTCCATTATCTAGGATACAAAGAGATGTTCGGCTAGCCGAAATTTCTGTAGAAAATTAGG
>NZ_LOCM01000113.1 GCF_002887775.1 Streptococcus penaeicida
TCGGAAGGTGCGGCTGGATCACCTCCTTTCTAAGGAAATGGAAACATTTGGAATTGTCTTATTTAGTTTTGAGAGGTCTTGTGGGGCCTTAGCTCAGCTGGGAGAGCGCCTGCTTTGCACGCAGGAGTCAGCGGTTCGATCCCGCTAGGCTCCATTATCTAGGATACAAAGAGATGTTCGGCTAGCCGAAATTTCTGTAGAAAATTAGG
>NZ_LOCM01000114.1 GCF_002887775.1 Streptococcus penaeicida
GAGAGGCAAGTGACGAGTCAAGAGCAATAAGGCTTGAACAAAGTGAAAGCCAGCGCCTTTAGACGCTGGCTTGTATTCTGGCTTATAGCCCTTGTTCAAACCACCCGTTAGACGGGTGGTTATGATTATAGAGTTTAAGTTACTGAGAACGGGCACAATTCAAACCATTCCTTTCAGAGTTAAGATAGCCACTTAAAGCTTACTGA
>NZ_LOCM01000115.1 GCF_002887775.1 Streptococcus penaeicida
TCAATTCTTTTACCTAGAAATTCTGTTTCGATTGAACAAAGTGAAAGCCAGCGCCTTTAGACGCTGGCTTGTATTCTGGCTTATAGCCCTTGTTCAAACCACCCGTTAGACGGGTGGTTATGATTTTCAATTCTTTTACCTAGAAATTCTGTTTCGACATCTTATCAATCAGTTACCCAGTTATAATAATTTTCTTCATTTTAA
>NZ_LOCM01000116.1 GCF_002887775.1 Streptococcus penaeicida
GATGGTTGTTGCGGATGCAGGTTATGGTAGTGAAGAAAACTTAACTAGACTTGACCAACTAGGAGTTGAGCACCTGATTAAATATGGTATGTTTGATAAGGAGCAGAAAAGAAAGCAGAAACAGTCTACAAAGAATCTAGATAATTGGTTTTACGATGAGGTTAGTGATACCTACACGCATCCGGATGGTTGGGATTATCATTT
>NZ_LOCM01000117.1 GCF_002887775.1 Streptococcus penaeicida
GGGGCAACCCCCAACTACTTCAGGCGTTCTAGGGCTTAACTACTGTGTTCGGCATGGGTACAGGTGTATCTCCTAGCTATCGTCACTTAACTTTTTAGTCCACTCAAAATTGAATAACTATATCTTAACAAGAAGTCTACCTCTATGTCAATAAACTTTTCTATTATCAAAATTGTACTCGGACTAAAAAGCTAGTCAATTA
>NZ_LOCM01000118.1 GCF_002887775.1 Streptococcus penaeicida
AGATAAAACGCGAAACATAATTAAAAAAAATCATAATAGTCCATTGAAAATTGAATAACTATATCAAATTCCACGATCATGAAAATGATTGTAGAAAAGTAACAAGAAATAAACCGAAAAAAAAGATAAACGCGAACATATTAAAAAAAATTAAGAAGGTCGAAAGACTGGAAATAAGGTTAAGTTAATAAGGGCGCACGGT
>NZ_LOCM01000119.1 GCF_002887775.1 Streptococcus penaeicida
AAAAAAAGCGTAACAATTTAGGAAAATGGCGTAGAGACTACGGAGTCTCAAGACATTTTATCTAATTGACTAGCTTTTTTAGTCCGAGTACAATTTTGATAATAGAAAAGTTTATTGACATAGAGGTAGACTTCTTGTTAAGATATAGTTATTCAATTTTGAGTGGACTAAAAAGTTAAGTGACGATAGCCTAGGAGATACA
>NZ_LOCM01000120.1 GCF_002887775.1 Streptococcus penaeicida
GGGGCAACCCCCAACTACTTCAGGCGTTCTAGGGCTTAACTACTGTGTTCGGCATGGGTACAGGTGTATCTCCTAGCTATCGTCACTTAACTTTTTTAGTCCACTCAAAATTGAATAACTATATCTTAACAAGAAGTCTACCTCTATGTCAATAAACTTTTCTATTATCAAAATTGTACTCGGACTAAAAAGCTAGTCAATT
>NZ_LOCM01000121.1 GCF_002887775.1 Streptococcus penaeicida
CTAGGAGATACACCTGTACCCATGCCGAACACAGTAGTTAAGCCCTAGAACGCCTGAAGTAGTTGGGGGTTGCCCCCTGTTAGATACGGAAGTCGCTTAGCTTTTATCCGCCATAGCTCAGTTGGTAGTAGCGCATGACTGTTAATCATGATGTCGTAGGTTCGAGTCCTACTGGCGGAGTCGATAGAGATAGGATTTCC
>NZ_LOCM01000122.1 GCF_002887775.1 Streptococcus penaeicida
TAATTGACTAGCTTTTTAGTCCGAGTACAATTTTGATAATAGAAAAGTTTATTGACATAGAGGTAGACTTCTTGTTAAGATATAGTTATTCAATTTTGAGTGGACTAAAAAGTTAAGTGACGATAGCCTAGGAGATACACCTGTACCCATGCCGAACACAGTAGTTAAGCCCTAGAACGCCTGAAGTAGTTGGGGGTTGCCCCCTGTTAGATACGGAAGTCGCTTAGCTTAGGAACACTCAATGGGAGTTTAGCTCAGCTGGGAGAGCATCTGCCTTACAAGCAGAGG